>NZ_JBCEBQ010000011.1:0-90854 GCF_049472505.1 Rhizobium sp. HT1-10
GGGGCAGCTGCACCCGTTCCCATTCCGAACACGGCCGTGAAATGCCCCTGCGCCTATGGTACTCCGTCTTAAGACGCGGGAGAGTCGGTCGCTGCCAGGTCTGCTAAACACAACATAATCTCATTCACACATCATAACCGACACGCAGTCGGTACCAAAAGCCGCTCACGCGGCTTTCTTGCTTTTAATGATTTGCCAATTGGCAAACACACGACCGGCAAAAGGCCAGTCATTGGCGCGGGGTGGAGCAGCCCGGTAGCTCGTCAGGCTCATAACCTGAAGGCCGCAGGTTCAAATCCTGCCCCCGCAACCAAATCAATCACACAATCCCGTAGCCAACGCTGCGGGATTTTTGCGTTTATGGGCGGTGGCTGGCCTCTGCGAAGCCGTGCGGTGATGTTGCCAGCTCACCCTTCCTCACCATTGACGAAACTTCTCTTCATTGCGTGGAGAATGATGGCGGCAGAAGCCGCGCCGGGGTCGATATGACCGAGCGATCGCTCGCCAAGCCGCGCCGAGCGACCGCGGGCGGCGATCATGGATGCTGTGGCCTGCGCGCCTGCATCCGCCGCCTCGACAATCTTGCGCCACATCTGATCGGCAGACAGGCCGCAGGCTTCGGCGTTGATGGCCGCTTCCATCGCCGGGATCCAGGCGTCGAGGAAGATGCCCAGCTGACCCGGAGACAACTGACGCGATCATGGTTGGGCCCTATTTGCCACTCGGTGGTCGCGCCGCTGAGCCCTGGCGGCTTACGGCCCGGGATAGAGCGCGGCGGTGCGACCGGTGGCATAGTAGCCGACGAGGCCGATCCATTCGCGGAGCGCTATGCCGAGCAACTCGGTGTTGAGCGAGGGCTGGGTGAGGTCGAGACCGAGCGTCTCATGGCCGCCGGAGCGGTAGTCGACCGGCCATGGCGTGACCGGGATGTCGAGCTTGCGGAAGATGCCCATTGCGCGAGGCATGTGAAAGCCTGAGGTGATCAGCAGGCAATCGCCGAGGCCGTTGTCGGCGAGAATAGGCTTGGTGTTGACGGCGTTCTCGTAGGTCGTCCGGGATGTGCGGTCTTCGAACAGGCGTTTCTTGTCGATGCCGAAACTCAGGAACATCCGTTCGGCGATCAAGGCGTCGCCTTCGAGATTGCCGGCGATTGTGCCGTCGCCACCTGAAATGACGATCCGCGACTGGGGGTATTTGTTAGCCAGGCGCAGAGCCTCGACGAAGCGGTCGCCGGCGGCGTTGAGATCGTAGCCGCCTCGACCGGTGGTCACCTCTGTGGCGAAGCCGCCGCCAAGGACGATCATGCATGTGAGCGCGGTGGGATCTGCGGCCGGCCGTGGAAACCGGTCCTCAAGCTGCTCTATCAGGACCGACCCCAGCGATGTGTAGAGGGAGACAAACAGAATGGCGACGGAGATGCCCGCGGAGACCAGCCCAAGCCGGCGTCTGCGCAACGTCGCTGCGATCAATCCGATCAGCCCGAAAAGGAAGGCCAGCGACAGGGGCTGGAAGAAGATCCAGATGAGTTTTGAAAGTACGAACATGCGGTGGCTCCGGCGGTAATGGGGTCTTGCTGGCGCCGTTCCTGCAAAACCGCGCCAGATGGTACCGATACGCCCTGGAGGGGCGGGCTTTTACCGCGAGGGCTGGGACAGCAGTGCCTGGCGGGCCACGCGCTGGCGGTAGCGGTGTTGCAGGGCCGGCGGGATGAGGAGGGTGAGGAAGGCAGCGGTCAGCGCCAGGACGGCGACGAAAAGCAGCGCCTTGGCGGCAAAGTGGTGCACCAGCAGCGCGCCGACGATGGCGCCGAGCAGCATGCCGACCCAGGGGACGATCTGCATCGTCCAGGCGAAATCGCGGTCGCCGACGATGAGCCGACCGATCCCGCGCCCGAAGCGCGACAGTGCCCCGGTCACGTAGGTCAGCCCGATCGGCAGGCCCTCGATATGCTCGACCGTCGCGTTGACCATGCCCATGGCGAGTGCCACCAGATAGAATTGCACGGTGACGGTGTCTGGCGCGGAGAAGGTCGAGGCAATCGACAAAAGGACGCTGACCCAACCGAGCACGACGAAGGCCGGCCGGCTGGCGGCATGGGCGAGCACGACGCCCAGCGCATTGCCGCAGACGAAAATCAGGATCGCCGCCAGCAGCACCAGGGCGTGATTGTGGTCGCCATTGCCAATGGCGATCGCAGCGCGTGTCGTGTTGCCGGTCATGAACGAGACGAAATCGCCGCTGAGCACGAGGCCAACCGCATCGGTCATGCCGGCAATGAAGGAAATCAGACCGACAAGGGCAAGCCCCGTCGTTTTCCGGCGTATCTTGATTAGGCGGCGGCGATGGTATGTCATGAGGTTTTCTACGGCTGCAGGTCGTCGCATGCTATGCTGGCGACCGGTGCGACGCCAGAAAAAACTGCGGCGCCCGGCGGCGCTTTACCAGCCGGCCCTGTGGGCATCTCCTCCCACAGCGGTCTTCGGCCGCGCCGTCAGTCCTCGACGCGGACGTCGATGCGTTCGCCGACATTGCCGTGGCCATAGATGTCGACGCGGATGTGGGCGTCGCCAGAGAGGATTCGCTCGGCGGCCTCGCCCTCGATCGATCCTTGCGCCAGCATCGCCTCCATGCGCTGCCGGTTGGCGGCGCTGGCGAAGAAGGAATCGCTTTCGTCACCGGCGTCCATCAGGTGGAAACGATGATAGTTGGCACGGTCCTGGCGGATGATCTGCCATGCCTCCGTCAGCGTTTCGCCGTTCGAATTCATGATGTCGACCTGGCTGATATAGGCTCTGTAGCTTTCGATCAGACGACCGCTGTCGCTGGAAATGGAGGACTGGGCCATGGCGGGCAGCGCCAATGCGGTGGCGATCAGCAGCGATGTTGCGAACGACTTCATGAATTTCTCCCTCTGTGGGAGCATGTCTATTGCATCGGTATGCGGAAATCTACTCGGCCTGCGCGGGAAATCTGTCTCTTCCCGTATCCGCAGCAGTACATAAAAAATTCGTATAAAATTTATATTGCTGTAGAAATACGAATATAGCCTCACCGCAAGCTTTGTTTAAGAACGCGGTGGGGGATAGCAATGCTTATAGTCAGGCAGATGGTTCCGAATTATCGATATTTCGGGCTTTTCTTCCTGCTCATTGCTACTTTTTGTTGCTCCTATCTCGCAATGCTCCAGTTGACGGGTAATTTCCATGCCGTCATCCCTGGCCAACTCTACCGCTCGGCCCAGCCCTCCCGCGCACAGTTGGAGGACTACGTTCGGCAATACGGGATAAAGACCATCGTCAATCTGCGCGGCCGCAACGAAGCCCGGTGGTATGCGGAAGAAACGGCCGTTGCGGAGCGTCTTGGCGTTCAGCATATCGATTTCGGCATGTCGGCGACGAAAATCCTGTCCGTGGACAAGGCTATGGACCTGATCGACATCATGAAATCCGCGCCGCGGCCGATCCTGGTGCATTGCATGTCGGGCGCCGACAGAACCGGGTTGTTCTCGCTGATCTATAGCCGGGAGGTTGCCGGTCTGCCTGAGGAGGAAGCCCAGTGGCAGCTGTCCTTCCTGTTCGGTCATATCGGCGTCCCCTACATCTCCGGCGCCTTCGCGATGGAGCGCAGCTGGTGGGATATCGAGCACCATCTTGCCAACAGGGCGCGGGGATGATTTTGTGGCGCCGGGCGGGGGCGCCGTCTGGTTGTAACATTGCGTTGCTAGGAGGAGCCGCAGCCAGGTTCTCGCAGCGGTTTCTCTCAATGTCTTCTCAGCTTATTTCGCCGGCGGGTGACCGCACAGACGCAAGCGCCTTCGCGGAGGACCGCTCCCAGTGGGAAAGCGGTGCGGGGGAAGCGCAGCGGGTCATCCGAAGGTTACGATCGGTCCTGCCGCAAAGGCTTTCGCTGCGGCTGGCTGTTGCGGTCATGGTGGCGTTGACGCTCTGGCGAATCATCACCCTCTCGTTCGACACCACCGATCTTTTCGTCGACGAAGCGCAATACTGGCTTTGGTCGCGCCATCTCGCCTTCGGCTACTACTCCAAGCCGCCGATGATCGCCTGGATCATTCGCGCGATGGCGGAGGTGACCGGTTCGAACGGCATTTTCGCGCTCCGCGTCTGCGGGCCGCTGTTTCACCTGGGCACCGGGCTTGTGCTGACACAGGTCTCGAAACGTCTGTTCGACCGCTCGGTCGCGGCCTGGACAGGCCTTACCTATGTCACCCTTCCCGGCGTCGCACTCTCGTCGGTGTTCTTCTCGACGGACGTTATCCTGCTGTTCTTCCTCTCCGTTGCGCTTTGGGCCTATCTTGTGCTGACCGAGAAGCCATCCGTCCCCGTGGCCATTGTTTTCGGTCTTTCAGTCGGGGCAGCTTTCTTGTCGAAATATGCCATCCTGTTTCTGTTGCCGGGCGCGGTGGTTTGTCTCGTCTGCCTGCCCAAGGCGCGGCTGTCCTGGCGTGACCTTTGCATCGCCATTGCCGTGGCGGCGGTGGCCAGCCTGCCCAATCTGTGGTGGAACCTCAACAACCAGATGATTACCGTGACGCACACGGAGACCATTGCCCACTGGAGCGACTTGAAGCTGCGCCTATTGGGCGGGCTGGAATTCTTCGGCGCCCAGTTCGGCGTCGTCGGCCCGATCGTCTTCGCGGCATTGCTGGTGGCGCTCTATCAGGCCGTGAAGGAGGGTAGCGACTGGCGGACGCAGCTGCTGCTCCTACTGTCGATCCCGGTCATCGGACTGATCTGCCTGCAGGCGACGGTTGCCAAGGCCTATGCGAATTGGGCGGTTGCGGCCTATGTGGCTGGCATGCCACTGGCGGTTCACACGCTGCGGAACGCCTGGCCGCAGGGGCTGCGATGGTCGCTGCTGCTGAATGGGACGGTCTCCGTGCTGGTGGCTTTGTCGCCGGTGTTTGCCCATGAAATCAGCGCGGCCGCCGGGCCGACGGTGATGGACCGCTACATCGGCCGCAGCGAATTGAGCAGGGACGCGGCAAGACTGGCGCAGGGGCTGTCGCTCAAGGATATCGTCAGTAACGACCGGGATATCCTCGCGGACATGTTCTTCACGCTGCGGGGCGAGGGGTTCGGTCTCTATTCGCGTGTCGGCACGGGAGCACCCAAGAGCTACTACGACCAGATGTTCGCGGTGCCGAAAGGCTTGAACGAACCGGTGCTGTTCGTCTCCCTCCGTCCCTTCTCCTGCCCCTCCGGACAGGTATTGCCGGTTGCGACCTGGCGACCCCAGGCGGGGGCCTATCGCGGCAAGACGATCTACGCCTACAAGGCCGACCTGTCCTGCCTTAAGGCGGCGTGAAGACCCCACGCTTGCCAGCAGGGTTGCAGCCTCCCGGGTTGTGGGACATGCCGACCCAGCCACTCGCGGGATCCGATTTCGTTGTGGTATATGTCCAATTTACCCAACGACTTCATTGTAACTTAAGACAAGTTGGTGATTCTGCTTCCCTAGGATGCATGACGCTCCCATTCCAAAAAATGCTTTGTTTGGTGTGAGTTCCAGGGGGTTGCATGTCGTCTATCAAGACGAATCTGTCTGCGATGGCGGCGCTGAAGATGCTGGCCAGCGTCAACAGCAAGCTGACCACAACCCAGCAGCATGTTTCCTCCGGTCTGAAGGTCGCCAAGGCCTCCGACAACGCCACCTATTGGTCGATTGCCACCACGATGCGCTCCGACAAGGGCGCGACATCCGCCGTCTACGATGCGCTCGGGCTGGGGGCGGCGACCGTCGACACGGCTTATGCCGGCATGACCTCGGTGATCGACACGCTGTCCGCCTTCAAGGCCAAGCTGATCGCCGCCAAGGAAGGCAGCGTCGACAGATGGAAAATCCAGGGCGAGCTCGACCAGCTGAAGCAGCAGGTGACGAATATCGCTTCGAGCGCCAGCTTCAACGGCGTCAACATGCTGAGCTACGGGCAGTCGGAAAATCTGAAGACCACCGATGCCGTCACCACGGCGGTGCCATCGGCCTTCGTGCGCTCGGCGAATGGTTCGGTGTCCGTCGAAGACAGCGCCATCGACATGACGAAGACCATTCTCTTCAACACGGGCGGCGGCGGCCTGTTGCAGACCGACAACGATGCGCTCGGCCTCGGCAATCTCGGTGGCTTTACCGGCTCCACTACCTCCGGCCAGGCGGGCCATCAGGACCATGCCTTCACGGGCGCGCAAACCTTCGGCGCCAGCGATTCGATCTCCTTCGACCTGACACTCGATGCCGACAGCCAGTCGTCCGGCAGGTCCTATTCCATCACCATTGATCGCAGCGTCGTCATTTCGGCGCTTGGTGCTGCGTCGAACGGCAGGATCAGCACCAGCCAGAATATGGCCGACGTTCTCAATAGGGCCTTTCAGGCGGCGGGAGCGCCGGCCACGGCCTCTGGTGGCGGTGGCGGCTTTGCGATCGCGACGCAGCAGGGGACGGGGCTCACCGGCTCCAGCGTGGCGACGAGCAACGTGGTATCCACAGTCGGAAGCTCCGCCCTGGGACTGGCGGACGCCCCGACGGCCTCCGTCGCCAATGTCTATGCGGACACATCCTACACCTTCGGCAGTCGTTTCGCGGTGCCGGAGGGCCAATCGTTTTCCTTCGATTTTGCCGTCGGCGGCAGCGCGCAGGCAACCGTGACCGTCGATCGCGGCACGGTCGATGCGGCGCTCGGTGCGGGTGCCAATGGCATCATCGCCTCGGCCGACGACATGGCCAGCGTGCTGAATGCCGCCGGGCAGCGGGTGGGTCTGCAAGCCACGGCGAGCGGCGGTGCAGTGACGCTCACGGCCGACAACAACCGCTATCCCAAGGCGGGCGTCGGCATGAGCCTGTCGGCAGCGACCAAGAACACCGGCGGCGCGGTCGATTTCAATTTCGCCGATATCGATATTACCGCCGCGGGTACCGATATCGACTACTATATCAGCGGGCTCGACCTGATGCAGAGCCGGGTGACCGCCGCCGCCGCGACGCTCGGTTCGCTGCAGTCGCGCATTGGCATGCAGTCGAACTTCGCCAGTTCCCTGATGGACACCATCGACAGGGGTGTCGGCCGCCTGGTCGATGCGGATATGGAAAGCGAATCGTCGAAGCTGGCGGCCCAGCAGACCCAGCAGCAACTGGCCGTGCAATCGCTGTCGATCGCCAATCAGGCGCCGCAAAGGCTGCTGTCGCTGTTCCGCTGACGACGAAGGCGCGCACCCCCGGCCAAGCCGGTTCAAGACAATGTGATATGCTTGGTGACCGTCCGGTCGACTTTTTTCGCCGTCACCTGCCTGCCCGTCAGCTTTGGCTCATTTTCGCGTGGCATTTGCAAATCTCGCCTCTGCCCCACATAGGCGAACAGCGAGAGCCTTATCTCGCTAGAGGCTGACGACACCCCCCGGCTTCGTCAGCCTCCTCCTTCTCCTAGGTTGCTTAGGAGTATGAAGGGCGCTGCATTCGCTGTTAAGTCAGGCGTTAGGGGAGGTTCGTGATGGTACTTACCAAGATGATAGGTAAGCCTGCTCATAGATAGTGCTCAAAACGGAATATCATCGTTTAGTTCAGTCGGGGAACGGTTGTTATTAGTGGCGGATTGGTGAGTTATAGCTTTTGGCCCCGGTGGGCCTTGAAGTCTGAAAACCTCAGCAACCTCATGTTCCTTATCAACGCCTATAAGGTGCGTTATCGTGGCAATTGCGTTTGGTGCATCGGCGAGAAATGAAGTGCCACCTACAAGGCTTGCTCCTAGCGTCGCAAGAACAGCCATTGAAAAACCAAAGCGAAGTCGATCCTTATGAAGCTCCGTACGGAAATCCTCGATTTTGGCTATTAGATTTTTCTTTTTTTCATCGGAAAGTTGACTATCGGCGATAGCATCCCGAAGCTTGTCAGTTCGTGCTCGATGAGGCCCTTCGTCTTGTTGGCTAGCCGTACAGACAATTCGTCAGCCTGGGGGGAGTGTCTGAGCCTTAGCTTTGCCGTAACCCCGCTAACACGTCGCATGAATTCAGCAAGGTCTTGATCTATGCTGTCATAATTATCGATGTAGTTCACGCCTTCCACCCCGAGCTCCTCGGCTGTTGCGCTCACTATAGTCATATATTGCGTGCGGATGAGCGCATTGTAGCTTTGAGATGTCTCGTTGCTGACTATTGCTGTCATATTCCTCCGACACACTTGCTCAATCGCCAGAAAGCGTTTCGTCGCTTCGGGTGGAAGATGATAATAATCTTCGTCGGAGATAAGCTCATATTCCATAGATCAGTTCCACCCCAGCCGGTCTTTGAGCTGACTAAGCTATAGCCTCTTGCGGAGGTAAACAATGCGGCAATCAAGACTCCAACGTACCATATGTCAGACACTTTTCGATCAAGACGACGTGGGGAGGCAGCCCGCGTGCAGAACATAAAGTCCCCAAAGTGTACTCCATATGGATACTGGGGGTACCCGAAGACGGATGTGCAGGCGCTAAGCGCTTGCGCACGTGGAAGATACCGATTTATAAGCAAGATTTGGTGGAGCTAAGCGGGATCGAACCGCTGACCTCTTGCATGCCATGCAAGCGCTCTCCCAGCTGAGCTATAGCCCCATCGAAATGGTCCGGATTGTCCGGCCTGGGTCCCCGTCGAACGCTTCGTTCGTCGGGGTGGCGGCTTATTACGTCTGGTAATTTCAGATAGCAAGCCGAAAAATCAGAGCCCGCGCAATTTTCTTTGCGCGGGCCGAAAAGCGCAGGTCAGACTTCGTCGTCATCGCCGGTGACGCCGATGATGTCGCTCATATCGTCGTCATCGTCGTCTTCATCAGGCGCCAGGAAGGTGTCGTCGTCATCGTCGTCGCCGTCGATTTCGACTTCGTCGTCGCCGATATCCGGGATGTCGTCGCCGGATGCCGCTTCATCGGCTTCTTCCAGCGATACCAGTTCGACTTCGGTGTTTTCTGCGTCGACTTCCGCGACCTCTTCCTCTTCCGGAACTTCCTTCACGGCAGCTGCGGTTTCTTCGAAGAAGGACAGCGGCCAGGACTTGCCGCTATAGGGAGAAACCACGGGATCGCGGTTCAGGTCGTAGAATTTCTTGCCGGTGTCCGGGTCGGTACGCTTCGTTCCAAGTTCCGCTTTCGCCACTGTCATAGCCTCGTGAATGGCCGAAGAAATATCGGCAGTGCCGTGCAAGCCGGCGTTTCATAGGGAATTATTAAGCCGGTCCCCATAGTCGGTATGGCCGTTTCTGTCAAAGCCTAACTTCGCCAGGGGCCTCTCGGCGATGCCCGGAATGCCGGGAAAGGCGTGCAATTCGCGCCGATGGAACGACTGATATCGGTCAGAAAACCGCCTTCGACGACTGGTCGGAAGCGGCCAAGTCGTGATAAATCGCGCCACGCCTGCCGCACATGCCCTGCCGGTCGGGCATGTTCCTCGTCGAAGGTTGCCATGTACCAGCCGCCGCATTTCCGGGAAGACCGCATCGATTTCCAGCATGGGCTGATCCGCGCCCATCCGCTCGGGCTGCTGATCTCCTCGGGCGCCGACGGTCCGGTCGCCAATGCCATACCCTTCCATCTCGATCCGTCGTTGGGCGAGAGGGGCCGGCTTCAGGCGCATGTGGCACGTGCGAATGGCCAGTGGCGGGAGATCCGCGACGGCGCGCCGGTGCTGGTCGTCTTCCAAGGGCCGCACGCCTATGTGACCCCCTCCTGGTATCGGACCAAGCAGGAGACCGGCAAGGTCGTGCCGACCTGGAATTATGCCATCGTGCAGGTGCGCGGCCCGGCACGCATTATCGAGGACGCCGCCTGGATCCGCGCGCAGATCGAGGCGCTGACCCGCGGCCAGGAAGATCGGCGCGCAGAGCCCTGGGCCGTCGGTGACGCGCCAGAAGCCTTCGTCGCGTCGCAGATCAAGGGCATCGTCGGTATCGAAATCGACATTGCCGCGATCGACGGCAAGTGGAAAGTCAGCCAGAACCGCTCCGAAGCCGATCGCAACGGTGTGGTGGAAGGGCTTTTGGCCGGACCAGACGTCACCAGCGACGCGGCGGCCATGGCGGCCCTGGTGCGCGAGCACGACGCGCCGTGAGCAACAGAGAGCAGGAGAACGGCATGATCATCGCCATCGACGGGCCGGCCGCTGCCGGCAAGGGCACGCTGTCGCGCAGGATTGCCGAGACCTACGGCTTTTCTCATCTCGACACCGGCCTCGCCTACCGCGCCACCGCCAAGGCGCTGCTCGATGCCGGCCTGCCGCTTGACGACGAGGCAGTTGCGGAAGGCGTGGCGGCAAAGCTTGATCTTGGCGGGCTCGACCGCGCCGTGTTGTCGCGCCACGAGATCGGCGAAGCGGCCTCGAAGGTTGCCGTCATGCCGTCGGTGCGCCGCGCGCTGGTGGAGGCGCAGCGGCAGTTTTCGCGGATGCTGCCGGGCACCGTGCTCGACGGCCGCGACATCGGCACCGTCGTCTGCCCCGACGCGCCGGTTAAATTCTACGTGACCGCTTCGCCCGAAATCCGCGCCCGGCGCCGCTACGACGAGATCACCGGAAACGGTGGGGCGGCCGATTACCAGGCGATTTTCGACGACGTAAAGCGGCGCGACGAGCGGGACATGGGGAGGGCCGACAGCCCTTTGCGCCCGGCTGCAGACGCGCACTTGCTTGATACCTCGGAAATGAGTATAGAGGCGGCGTTTCAAGCGGCTAAAATCATCATCGATGCCGCCCTGAACCGAAATGCCTAAATAAAGTCGGCGTCGCGTGCCCAGCACGAGGCGCTGTTGCATCAAGCAAAGCCTGAATTCTTGTCCCCGCGCCGGATTGTCCTCTCAGAGAGGGCGGATGAGAACCAGGTTCATCAAAACAACCCACCGGCGCCTAGTGTCCGAGACCATCCGAGACACGCCAGGAGATTTTATGTCTGTAGCCATGCACGAGGATTTCGCCTCTCTGCTCGAAGAGTCTTTTGCCAAGAACGATCTGGCCGAAGGCTACGTTACCAAGGGTATCGTCACCGCCATCGAAAAGGATGTTGCGGTTGTCGACGTCGGCCTGAAGGTCGAAGGTCGCATCGCCCTCAAGGAATTCGGCGCCCGCTCCAAGGGTAGCGAACTCAAGGTCGGCGACGAAGTCGAAGTTTACGTTGAACGCATCGAAAATGCGCTGGGCGAAGCCGTTCTGTCGCGCGAGAAGGCTCGCCGCGAAGAGAGCTGGGTCAAGCTCGAAGCCAAGTTCGAAGCCGGAGAGCGCGTCGAAGGCGTGATCTTCAACCAGGTCAAGGGCGGCTTCACGGTCGATCTCGACGGTGCCATCGCCTTCCTGCCGCGTTCGCAGGTCGACATCCGTCCGATCCGCGACGTCACGCCGCTGATGCACAACCCGCAGCCCTTCGAAATCCTCAAGATGGACAAGCGTCGCGGCAACATCGTTGTCTCGCGTCGTACCGTTCTTGAAGAATCCCGCGCTGAACAGCGTTCGGAAATCGTCCAGAACCTCGAAGAAGGCCAGGTTGTCGACGGCGTCGTCAAGAACATCACCGATTACGGTGCGTTCGTCGACCTCGGCGGTATCGATGGTCTGCTGCACGTGACCGACATGGCATGGCGCCGCGTCAACCATCCGTCGGAAATCCTGTCCATCGGCCAGCAGGTCAAGGTTCAGATCATCCGCATCAACCAGGAAACCCACCGTATCTCGCTCGGCATGAAGCAGCTCGAGTCTGATCCTTGGGATGGCATCCAGGCCAAGTATCCTGAAGGCAAGAAGATCTCCGGTACCGTCACGAACATCACCGACTACGGTGCATTCGTTGAACTGGAACCCGGCATCGAAGGCCTGATCCACATCTCGGAAATGTCCTGGACCAAGAAGAACGTACACCCCGGCAAGATCCTGTCGACGACGCAGGAAGTCGAAGTGGTCGTTCTCGAAGTCGACCCGACCAAGCGTCGTATCTCGCTTGGCCTCAAGCAGACCCTCGAAAACCCATGGCAGGCGTTTGCCCATAGCCATCCGGCCGGCACTGAAGTCGAAGGCGAAGTCAAGAACAAGACCGAATTCGGCCTGTTCATCGGCCTCGAAGGCGACGTCGACGGCATGGTGCACCTCTCCGACCTCGACTGGAACCGTCCAGGCGAACAGGTCATCGAGGAGTACAACAAGGGTGACATGGTCAAGGCCGTGGTTCTCGACGTCGACATCGAGAAGGAGCGTATCTCGCTCGGCATCAAGCAGCTCGGCAAGGACGCAGTCGGCGACGCAGCCACCTCGGGCGAACTCCGCAAGAATGCGGTTGTCTCGTGCGAAGTGACCGCAGTCAACGAAGGCGGCATTGAAGTGAAGCTCGTCGAGCATGAAGACGTTTCGTCGTTCATCCGTCGCGCCGACCTGTCGCGCGATCGTGACGAGCAGCGTCCTGAGCGTTTCTCGGTCGGTCAGATCCTCGACGCCCGCGTCACCAACTTCTCCAAGAAGGACCGCAAGATCATGCTGTCCATCAAGGCGCTCGAAATCGCTGAAGAGAAGGAAGCCGTCGCACAGTTCGGCTCGTCCGACTCTGGCGCGTCGCTCGGCGACATTCTCGGCGCGGCTCTGAAGAACCGCGGCGAATAATCTTCGCAAGCCCCATGAATTGAGAAACCCGCCGGAGCGATCCGGCGGGTTTTTTCGTAGTCGCGGCCCTGGCCGGTTCAGGCGCCCATGCGCCTGTAGAGATCGTAGCCTTGGCTTGCAGGCGGTTCGGCCGGTGCAGGACGTGGCAAAACGGCAAGCTCGGAGCGGTTGAACCGCGTTGCCGTTGCTCCTTGCTGTGCCTCATCGGCATGCGCCTCCAGTATGTCGAGCGCTTCCTCGGCAGGTGTTTCCGGCTCATCTTCGGGCTCGGCATCCTGCTTGGCCTGATGGCCCTGTTCGTCCTGTTGATCGTCATCCACCGCATCGACGCGGTCGATGCGTCCAGCGTCCTTCCTTTTCACCGCATCTATGGCCGGCGCGTAGGGCGCGGTGACGAAGCCGACGGCAACGCCCGGCGGAAGGACTGACGGGAGGACCGGCGCCTGGCGTTCGAGGGATGGGGCTTGCTCCGGCCGGTCTTCCGCCGCCTGGCCGGCAGCCGCCGCCAAAATCGGCGTCTCGGGCCGGTTCGCAATGGGCTGAGCCGCGGGCGCGTTGGGAACGGCGGTGGCTGACGTTGCTGTCCTTGCAAGGTCCGGCGCCGGCAAGCTGCTGAGCTCGGTACCGTCGATCATGTCGGCAATCAGCGCCTGGGCGATGGCCTTGTCGGCCAGAGGCGCGGCTTCGTCCAGCGTCTGCAGAAGCTGGGTGCCGGTTGCCTGGACAAGGCGGTCGAAGACCACCTTCAGTCCCTCCTTGATATCGGCCTGGATCTGCTGGTTTGCACGAGGCGCTGTCGCCGGGTCGGTTGAAGCCTCAATCTGAGCCGGGGTGGCTTCGGGGGGCGCTGGCTGCGGTGTCGGGCCGGCGGCACTCTGCATCCGTGCGGTTGCCGGCTGCGGGGTCGGCGGATAAGTGGCCGCATCGGGCCGGGCTTGCCCTGCTGCCGGAGGTTCGGGGGCATCGACCGGTTCCGGCGCGCGACCGCTCTGCGGAACGGGATCTGTGGGCTGCGTGCGGAGAGCAGACTGGGGCGGCAGCGTTACGGGCGGTGCCGCCAGCATGGCCGCCTGGGCGGGGGCTGATCGCACCGGCGCGGCAGGGGTCTTGGTGCCTGTTTCGGCGTTGCCGTCGTTCTGCCCATAGGAGGCAACGACCGTTCTCGTCGCCAGATCTTTTTCCTTGTAGCGCACCACCTCTAGATAGGCGACGAGTTGCGCGGCTTGGGGGCCAGCGGGATCGTGCAGGGCGGCTGCCACCAATGCCAGCGGCGCAGTCTGCCCGCGCGCCGCCAGACTTTGCTGCAGGGCGGACATCTCCTTTGGCGATAATCCGCTTACGGTGTCGGCGAGCCGCAACGCGTAAGCGGCATTGGTTTCCCCCGCGTCGCGCGGCAAGGCCAGCGATCGGCTCACCGCATCGATGACGGCAAAAAGGCTGTTGATCATTCTTTCCCGCGCATTGATCAGCAGCATGTTGAGCTTGCCTTCGACGCTGGAGTTGACGGCGAGCGACAGGGCGAGAGCGCCGTCGGGTGCGGTCGTTTGGCTTGCCAGCGCTTCCGTCGCTGCAAGAACCTCGCGAGGCGTGACGGCGGAACTGGACGCGGCAATGACTGAAACCGGAGGCAACATGGCATGCTCCTATCGGACAGGCTAAAAAAGACACAGGGCGAATACAGGGCTGGCGCACACAGCCAGCGCATTCCAAAGCCGTAGAGCGGCCGTATGGCGCATCATCGCGCTGGTCGAATGCAGAGAGTCACGGATAAAAATATGCCGACGATCATTAACAAGCCGTTAAGGAAGCGATCGTCATCGCAATCCAACCCGCTTGTCGGCCAGAAAATTTGGGTTTTCTCAGCTATGGGCGAAGATATCGGTCTCGTCCCAGCCAAGCAGGTCGAGCTTTGCACGGGTGGGCAGGAAGGTGAAGCAGGCTTCGGCGTGATCGATTCGCCCGTCACGCACCAGACGCTGGGTGAGCTTGTCGCGCAGCGCATGCAGATAGAGGACGTCGGAGGCGGCATATTCCAGCTGCGCCTGCGAAAGCTTGTCTGCCGCCCAATCGGTCTGCTGCTGGGCCTTTGATACGTCGACCTCCAGCATTTCCTTCAGATTGTCCTTCAAGCCGTGACGGTCGGTATAGGTCCGGCACAGGCGGGAGGCGATCTTGGTGCAGAAGATGGAAACGGTTGTGACGCCGAAGGTGTGAAACAGCACGGCGATGTCGAAGCGGCCATAGTGGAAGATTTTCTGGCGCGCGGGATCGGCCAGCATGGCAACCAGGTTTGGCGCCTGCGTCTGGCCGGCGGCAATACGGATCACATCGGCACTGCCGTCACCCGGCGACAGCTGTACCACACAGAGGCGGTCGCGGCGGGGGACGAGGCCGAGTGTTTCCGTATCGATGGCAATCGCGCCGGTGTAGCGCGCAGCGTCGGCTGCGGGAATGTCACCCTCATGATAACGGATGGTCGCGGCCATGGGAAATCTCCAGTCTCGTCTTCGATGTGCTAGCGGTGAACCGCTATAGCGCAGCGACGCCGCCGACGATACCTTTTAGGTGGTAGCCGGCAGCTGGCACGTGGAGATCGACGCACCATCCAGGGTTAGGTCCGATCCTGATGGCGGCCCATGTGGACGCAAGCATCAGGATCGGTATGGCACTCAATAGCTGCCGCGCGACAGGCAGACGGCCGGGATCGTCTTGGCGATGATCATCATGTCGCTGCGCAGCGACCAGTTCTTGACATAGTGCGTGTCGAGGCCAACGCGTTCTGCATAAGACACGTCGTTGCGACCGCTGACCTGCCAAAGCCCCGTCAGGCCGGGACGGGCCTTGAGGTAGTAGGAAGCCGCGCCTTCATAGAGCATCAGCTCATCTTCCACGACCGGACGAGGGCCAACGATGCTCATCTCACCGCGGATGATGTTGATGAGCTGGGGAAGCTCATCCAGGCTCAGCTTGCGGAGAACCGTGCCGACAGACGTGACACGCGGATCGTCCTGCAGCTTGCGGGTCGCCAGCCACTCCTCGCGCGCCGCCGGGTTCGAATCGAGGTGCTTGCGCAGCACCTGATCGCCATCGACAACCATGGTGCGGAATTTCAGGCAGCGAAAGGTGCGACCGTTGTGGCCGATGCGAGAATGGCCGTAGAGGGCCGGTCCCTTGTTCGTGAATTTCACCAATGCAACCAGCATGAGAAACACAGGGCTGAGAAAAAGCAAAGCGAGAGAGGCCAGGGCGATATCGAATCCCCGCTTCATAGCGCCACCGGTCGGAGGAAACGTGCCGGATTTCGCGGCGTTGAAAAAAGCCGAATTGGCCGATCGCGTCGCATACTTCATAGATTGCTCCACTTTTGTTGGCGATTGGTCGGATGCGTCTGGGGAGGTAGATAGGGCTCCATGAGGGGGAGTATATCGACGAGAATGGTTTTTTTAAGCCAAATTTTTATAACAGGCACGACCTGCGAAAAATCCGCCGCGAGTCAGCGAAGCACAAATATTTTTCAAATCGATTTAGGAATTTTTATACGTCATAAGTTTGCTTAATTTTGTGCTAAAAGCAGCGATATAATAAAAATATACGTAATGCATCGGACAATGCGGTGAGATTTACATCAAATAGACTTTGTAAATTCCGAATGATACAACGAAATACGCCATGCCCGCTACCGACAGCGTTAAAATTTAACGATTTTTGCTGCGCTGCACCGTACTTATTGCGTCGCACTCTTGCTGTAGCGAGGTCGTCACTTGGTAACAATATTTGATCGATGGTTGTGGCGTGAGGCAGTCGCAATCCGTGCCATTTCCTCCGGACGGGGAGGCGAATGGTTTACGACGGGTTAGCTTCGCGATCAATAACAAGGCGCCGTTGTAGAGACTTAATTAATATTGACGCAACTTTTCGTCGTGCTCTTCCAAGCTATGCGATGGGATTAAACAAAAAATTTATCGTTCCCGAGCATCTTCATGGCGAACAGAACGGCCGTATCATTGAATTCTACGGCTTGATCAAATAGAGTCGAATGCCGGCGGAAAGATAACGTTACTGTATTCGATTGGCTCGGAAACGAAACTTATTTCAAGGTGACAATCATGAGTGCGCCACGCGTGTTCGCTGGCATGTTCGTAACGATCATTGTTTTTGCGATCGTTACGTACTGGATGACGGGATCGCTCGTCGTAACCCTTCTCGAATCGATCGCAGCGTTGATACTGCTGCAATTGGGGTATTTTCTATGCGTCGGCTTTCTCGTGTGGAAGCAGGCGAAGCGTAGCGTGTCGATCATGGTCGGCGAACCCGCTGCCAGCGGCGAGGACAAGCACGCTCACATGGCAGGCGCGCCCTTCAACCAGCCGGGTTCGCTGGGCAATTGAAATGGTTCACGTCGATAGGACGTGAACGGTGCCGTTATGAAAACGGGCGGCTGACAAGCTTCCGGAATGATAGGCCCCGGTGTCAAGATTCAGACGCTTGCCCTGCGCCTCTGGCGTCTTCACCTGCGTATGGCCATGGACGATAAGCTTCGGCAACGGCGCGCGACTTTTCAGAAAGCGGTTCCGGATGAAAACCAAATCCTGGTCGCTCTGCTCGGCGATCGAGGCATGCGGGTTGATGCCGGCGTGAACGAAGAGCACGTTCGGAGTGTCCAGCAGGATCGGCATATCCCTTAGAAAGGCGATGTGCTCGGCGGGAAGCGAGCCTCGAATGAATTCATCTAGCCTGCGGGCTGACGGATATTGCCGGACCAGGTGGCTGTAATCCAAGCCGTAGGAAAGCATGGTCGGCTCGGCGCCCATGGCCAGCCATTGCGTCAGCGTGATCTCTCCGTCGACGTAGTCCAGCATCGCTGTCTCGTGATTGCCTGTCAGGCAGATTCTCTCGAAGCCGGCCGGGGCGGGCGCCATCAGGTGGCTGATCACCCTTGCGGAATCCGGACCCCTGTCGACATAGTCGCCGAGCGTGATCAGCAACTTCGGTCCGGAAAATTGGTCTGCGTCGGCAGCGATCGCCGTCTCGAGCGCGACGAGCAGGTCGTAGCGGCCATGGATGTCCCCGATCGCATAGGTGGGAATGCCACCGATATCGCGGTATTCCCGCCGCCGCCTTTCGTCGTATTCCCTGCCTGCCATAAGTGCCTTCATTCTTCGGCGGTGCCGCGCCAGCCTGTTCCTGTCTTGCAGCAGCATTCGCGCATCATCCCGAGAGACGCAATGCCTTGCGGCATAACGTCACCAGGGCATGGCGAGATGCCAAGCGCATGAGGAGAACGCTAGCCGATCCCCGGGGCTTTAGATATAGCTCCTACCTTGATCGGCCAGCATCCGCGCTACATTACGCGGAACCGCCAGTGTGCCGCAGGGAACCGTCATGTTCAATCGCGTCGTAACATCCGCCTTCATCGTCTTGTCCACCGTTGCCATCGCCGGCGATGCCTTTGCTCACGCTCATCTCAAGGCATCGATGCCTGCCGACAAGAGCATGGTCGCTGCGGCTCCAAAGACGCTGAACCTGAGCTTCACCGAAACCCTCAACCTGAAATTTTCGGGCGTGGAAGTTACCGGCCCGGACAAGGCCGTGGTCAAGACCGGTGAGGCAGCGTTGTCGGACAAGGATACCGGCTTGACAGTCCCGGTTCTAGGAGCGCTGCCGGCAGGCGATTACACCGTCAAATGGCATGTGCTGTCGACAGACGGGCACAAGACGAGCGGCTCCTTCGGTTTCGTCGTCAAGCCTTGATCGCGCCGACCACGGCGATCGAGATCTGCCGCTTCCTTCACGACAGCGCCTTGCTGGTGCTGTGGGGGACGGCAGCCTTCATTGGTTTCCTTCTGCCCCGTTCGCTTCAGGCAGAGACAGTAAGCCGGCTAAGATCACTGCCGGTTGGCGCTGCCGTCCTGTCGCTGGCGACCACGGTCGTGACGCTGCCGCTGCAGGCAGCCTCGATCGGCAGCGGCTGGGGCGATGCCGTCGATTGGGAGACGCTTGGCGCGGTGCTGTTCGACAGCAGCGTTGGCGCCGCCTGGCAGGCACAAGCCGCCGCCGGCGTCGCCCTGTTGCTGGCCTTCGCCGTCGGGCGGAAGCATCGGATGGCAGCCGTTGCCGTCTGTGCAGCAATGGCAATTGCGACGCTGTCGCTTACCGGTCATGCCTCGATGGGGGAGGGGTGGCAGCGGATTGCGCAGCGGAGCAACGACATCGTTCATCTGCTCAGCGGTGGAGCCTGGCTGGGGGCCCTGCTGCCCTTTCTCGTCGTCATGAAAATGCTCGATGTCGCCGAACTGCATGGACCGGCACAACTGGCGCTTCGACGCTTTTCAAGTGCGGGTCACGGTGCCGTGGTGCTGGTCGTTGCGACCGGGGTTGTCAATAGCTGGATGGTGCTCGGGCGCTGGCCGACAGACTGGTCAGCACCCTATCAGCTGATGTTGAGCCTCAAGATCGCCGCCGTTATGGTCATGACCGGTCTTGCCGTCGTCAACCGCTATGTCTTCGTGCCAATCATCGCCCGCAATCCTGCGGCCGCCATTCGGGCGATCCGCTTGGCCAGCGTCGTCGAAATCCTGCTCGGCCTTGCGGCTGTCGGGCTGGTGTCGGTGTTCGGGACGCTCGATCCTTTCTAGGGCCACAGCTTCCGATTACCGCTCGCAGCTTTGCGTCAGCAAGTGGCGATCGCTGTCGCACCTGTCGGAGCCGCCAAGCGGTGCCGTGCTGTAACTCGACGAGATAGATCCCGTTATGCGGCCATCGGCCGTCGGGGTCTGGTGCATCATGCTCATGCCGGCAAGCATGACGACCGCCGCGACGACCACGAAGATTTCGCCGAACGAGATCTTCTGGGCGGCAACATGTTCGCGGTAATCCTTTTCGCCTTCGCCGATCGTGTCGTCCCTTTGGGACTGCTCAAAATAATCGCAACATGCCATGTCAATATCTCCGATAGTCAGGCTTCGGTGACAGGCTCCCCGTTACTCGGCGACGAAGCGTGCTTCGCGCGGCGGGGCGCCTGCTGGACGGCATGTATGGATGCGCGCACAGCAGTTGAAGGCCGGATATATAAACGCACTGTTCGAATTTTGCGCCTAATCTCCGATCGTGCCGCAATATGGCTCATATATGTAAACAATCGCAGCATTTCGCAAATATCGCGCAGAAAAAAGGCCACGCAAAACAATCTGCGTGGCCTCTTCAAGACGGAAGCTGAAAGCCTATGACAGCTTCACCGATGGTTCACGGGCCCAGACGCGAAGCTTGCCGATCTCCTCGAAGAAGCTCGCCACGTCCTTGCTGCCGGAGAGGCTGATGGTGCCCTCGTCCAGCGTATCGGCAATTCCAGCCTTCTGCAGGAGAGGCAGAGCGGCCTCTACGTACCCGATATACTTGCAGTGGGAGAAAGCGTCGGCCACGAAATCGCGGGCAGTCGCCTCCTGTACCAGTTCCTCGGTGCCTTCAGGCGAAGTCAACAGCACCACGGCATCGTAGAGAACCGAGGGGCCGCCATCGATCATCTGATGGGCCTGGAGCCACTTGCCGTCGGAGACGGTAACGCCGCCGACCTTCGGGGCGATGACCTCGAAATCGGCCTTGGCAGCAACCACGGCATCGACGACTGCCTTGACCATTGCCGCATCGGCGCCATCGGTCACGAGAATGCCGAGCTTGCGACCTTCGAAACGCATCGGCCCGTTCTTGGCAATGCTGAGTGCCTCCGATTCATCCAGATCCTGGCGGGGAGCGACAGCGGCATCGGCCGGCTTCGGCATTGTCTGCAGCCCGAGCTTGCGCGCAACGGTCGTCGCCAGCGTCTCATCAATATTGAGAAGATGAGAGACCACCCGCTCGCGGATCACCGGGGTCAGCACCTTGCTGAGCTCGAAGGTGATCGCAGCGGCGATGTGGCGCTGCTCCGGCGGCGTCTGGCTGATGTAGAACTGCCGCGCCTGGCTGTAGTGGTCGGCGAAGCTTTCCGGGCGCAGGCGCACCTTCTGGCCCTGTTCCTCGGATGGAAAGTGGCGGTAGCCGGCCGTCGGCGATTCACGCGGACCTTCGCCCCAGGAATTCGGCTGGTAGTTGGCGCGTCCAGTCGGGTTGTGCATGGCCATATGGCCATCCTGCTGGAAATTGTGGAACGGACATTTTGGCGCGTTGATCGGGATATGGGCGAAGTTAGGGCCGCCGAGGCGCTTCAGCTGGGTGTCGAGATAGGAGAAGTTGCGGCCCTGGAGCAGCGGGTCGTTGCTGAAGTCGATGCCGGGGGGAACGTTCTGGGTCATGAAGGCGACCTGCTCGGTTTCCGCAAAGAAATTGTCCGGCATACGGTCAAGCACCAGCCGGCCGACCGGAACGGGCTTCAAGATTTCCTCCGGGATGAGCTTGGTCGCGTCGAGCACGTCGAAATCGAACTTGTCGGCGAAGTCCTGGTCGAAAAGCTGCACCTGGAGTTCCCATTCCGGGAAGTTGCCCGACTGGATCGCCTGATAGAGGTCGCGGCGGTGGAAGTCCGGATCGGCGCCGTTGATCTTGACGGCCTCGTTCCAGGCAACCGACTGCAGGCCGAGTTTTGGCTTCCAGTGGAATTTGACGAAGGTCGATTCGTTCGCCGCGTTGACGAGACGGAAAGTGTGGACGCCGAAGCCTTCCATGAAGCGGAAGGAGCGGGGGAGGGCGCGGTCGGACATCACCCACATGATCATGTGCATGCTTTCCGGCGTCAGGCTGATGAAGTCCCAGAAATTGTCATGGGCGGACTGGGCCTGCGGGAAACCCTTGTCGGGCTCCGGCTTGACCGCATGGATGACGTCAGGGAACTTGATTGCGTCCTGAATGAAGAAGACCGGGATATTGTTGCCCACCAGGTCCCAGTTGCCTTCCTTGGTATAGATCTTGACGGCAAAGCCGCGCACGTCGCGAGCAAGGTCGAAGGAGCCCTTGCTACCAGCAACGGTCGAAAAGCGGACGAAGGCGGGGGTCTTTTCACCAGGCCTCTGGAAGAGATCGGCGCGCGTGTAATCGGCAAGCGATTCATAGGTCTCGAAATAGCCGTGCGCGCCATAGCCACGCGCGTGAACGACGCGTTCCGGGATTCGCTCGTGATCGAAGTGGAACATCTTCTCGCGAAAATGGAAATCGTCGATCAGGGCAGGGCCACGGGCGCCGACCTTCAGCGTGTTCTGGTCGTCGGACACAGGGCCGCCCTGCGAGGTGGTAAGAACAGGCGTATCGCCTTCCGCGATCTGATGCAGCTCACCGCCGTTGCCACGGCTGAGGGTCTGGTCGTGAATGGTCACCTTGTCGGAAACAAAGCTGTTCGTCGGTTTCTTGGCCATCGGGCGCTCCGGTCATGGGGGATACTCCTATCCAAACCAAGACGTCGCGGTTTCGTTCCCGACCATTCCACCGGCAATCAGCCTGATGCAAAAAAAGCCGGCCGCAAAGGGCCGGCTCTCTATTTCACCCGTCGCAGATTAGATGCGAGGATTATTGGTGCCGTAGCGATTGCGCTCGGCGTCGACCTGGGTCGGCGTATAGGGGTCGAGCGTGTCGTCGAACTTGTTCCAGCCGTCAGCGGTATAGGCTGTGCGACGGTCGGTGACGTTGACGCGGCGCGAGCGGTCGAGGATGGCTTCTGCGGAAATGGCCTGATCTTCTTCAACCTGAGCGGTTACCAGGGTGCCGCCACGGCGAACGCCTTCAGCGTAGACATGGGCGTCTTCTTCAGGCACGCCGGAGCTCACCAAAGCTCCCACGACGCCGCCTGCGGCACCGCCGACCACGGCACCGGCCACTGCGCCGGTAAGCGTTGCGACCAGCCAACCGGCGGCCACGACAGGGCCAACGCCCGGGATGGCAAGCATGCCGAGGCCGGTCAGCAGGCCGCCCGCGCCGCCGGCAACGGCGCCGATGCCAACACCGGTTCCTGCGCCTTCGGCTGCGTGGTTGCCATGCTCTTCAACCGTGCGGCCGTTGCCGTTGTTGGAGACGATGCTGATGTCCTTGGAGGCAATGCCGGCAGCTTCGAGCTGTCCAACAGCAGCCTTGGCGTCATCGTAATTGTCAAACAGACCTGTGACGTTTCTCATTGTATTTCCTTCCTAAATTGTTGTTCTTGATGAATTCACTTGGCCTGGACGACATTGCCCTGGTAGTCGAGCGCTACCTGAACAGGCTTGGCATCCTTGTTGGCGGTCGCACGCCAGATGCCCTGGTCATCGAGCTTGAGGTCCATGACGTCGGCGAAGCCTGCGGCTTCAATGCGCGACTTTGCCTGGCTCTCAGTGAAGCTGTTCTTGCCCTGAACAGGCGCGCCGGCATTGGTGGTCGCGGGCGTTGCGACGGCCGGGGTGTCCTGCGATGTCGTCGGCGTCTGGCTCTGTGCGAAGGCCACCGATGTGGTCATCAGGGCTGCGATCGACGTCAGCAAAATCTTCTTCATCTGGTGTTTCCTCGTTTAAAATTTTTGTTGATCGTTGGTGCCACCTTCTAAACCAGTACGCGGATGAGTTGTTCCACGCGCCGTCGCGAAAAGCGCGTCATGAGTGTTCGTGCTCGTTCGATGAGGAGATGCCGGTGGGCAATGGCGGGGCCAGATTTCTTCCGTCCATGGCTCGCTGGGCAAAGAAATGGCGTTGCAGCGTTCTTAAATTCAGATGCTCAGGGAAAACCGCGCGATTGCGGGAAACCTTATGGTTGACACCACGTTAAAGCCATCGATGAGGATGGTGACATAGATGAACCCGACCCAGCAGAGACAGAATTTTCACGCAAGCGCCAATTCACAGGGCGACGCCGAGGTATTGCGGGAGGCCCGCGATCTCGTCGATCAGTTCCTGCGATACCTGAAGCTCGCCCATCTCGGCCTCGACGTGGTCGACATCGGCGATCTGCCATTTCGAAAGCCTCTGCTGGTCAGCGCTATAAGGTTGTTGATCGCCAACGAGAACTCGCAGACGACGCGACAGCAACTGCGCAAGGTTGGCCTGTCGCTGGCGGCCTACCAGGAGAATGTCGGCGAGCGCATGACGATACGGCCGGCAGGCACTGAAGCGTCGATGTCGGAGGAGGCGCTCCAGGCATTGATGCAGAAGCATCGGCACCAGATCGCCCGCATCGATCGCGCTTTTGCCCTGATGGCCGCCGAACGGACCCGTCTCGACGATCTGTTCCAGGAATCCGTGCGGGTGGCCGAGCGACGGGAGAGCAACGCTGCGGCGGCAGCCCGCCGATCCAGCTTCGATTCCGCTGGCACCTACTCGCCCTATCTCTGATATCGGCGTCGGTCGATCGTCCGACCCTATTATGTCAATAAAAATGCCGCCATTACGGCGGCATTTGTTTTGCGATGGGCTGCTGCCAAGGCGCTATTACGCTCCGAGGCTGCTCACGACTTCGCGGCCGGCCCGGGCAACGGCTTCGGCGTTGATGTCGAACTTCCGGTAGACGTCGTCGATCTTGCCGGATGCGCCGAAGTCATGCATGCCGACGAACTTTCCGTCGAGGCCGATGTAGCGGTCCCAGCTGTCCTGAACGGCCGCCTCGACGGCGACGCGGGCGCGCGTTTCGCCCAGCACGGACGCCTTGTAGGCGGCATCCTGCTTCTCGAACAACAGTCTGCAAGGCATGGAGACGACAGCCGTCGGAATGCCTTCGCCCTGCAGCATGTCTCTCGCCTGCACGGCCAGGTGCAGTTCGGAGCCTGTTGCGAGGATCGTCAGCTTGCGGGGGCCGCCTTCCGCCTCGAGCAGCACATAGCCGCCCTTGGCCGAGAGGTTTTCCGTGCCGGGATCACGCCGGAGCAGCGGCATCGGCTGGCGGGAGAGGGCGATCAGCGCCGCCTGGCGGGGTTGATTGAGAATGGATTCCCAGCACTCCGCGGTTTCGATCGAATCGCCGGGGCGGTAGACGGCGAGCTTCGGAATGGCGCGCAATGCGCTGAGATGCTCGACCGGCTGGTGGGTCGGCCCATCTTCGCCGAGGCCGATGGAATCATGGGTCATGACGAAAATGGTGCGCACGTCCATCATGGCAGCCAGGCGGATCGAGGGGCGGCAATAGTCCGAGAAGGTCAGGAAGGTGCCGCCATAGGGAACGAGGCCGCCATGCAAGGCGATGCCGTTCATCGCCGCTGCCATGCCGTGCTCGCGCACGCCGTAGTGGATATAGGAGCCCTCGAACTCTCCGGCCGGGATCTCGATCTGGTTCTTTGCCTTGGTGTTGTTCGACGGGGTGAGGTCGGCCGAGCCGCCGAGCATCTCGGGGATGGCGTCGAACAGATGATTGAGGACGATGCCGCTCGCCTGGCGGGTGGCCAGATCCTTTTCGCTGCCGAGCAATTCGGTCTTTGCCGCCGTCACCGCCTTTTTCCAATCGGCCGGCAATTCGCCCTTCATCCGGCGGTCGAAATCGTCGCCTTGGCCGTTTGGCGCATTCTTCACGCGATCGGCCCAGGCCATGCGGGCGTCGCGTCCCTTGGCGCCGATCGCGCGCCAGGCATCGAGCAGCGGCTGCGGGATTTCAAAAGGCGCGGCGTCCCACTTGAGCAGGCGGCGGGCGCCGGCGATCTCTTCCTCGCCCGGTGCGTCGCTATGCGCCTTCTGGGTGCCGGCCTTGGTCGGGAAGCCGAAGCCGATGACCGTCTTGCAGGAGATCATCGACGGCTTGTCGGTGACTTTCTGGGCCTCGATGATGGCGGCGCGGATGGCGTCGGTGTCGTGACCGTCGATTTCCTGCACATGCCAGTTGGAGGCGCGGAAGCGGGCCACCTGGTCGTCGGATTCGGACAGATTGACGGCGCCGTCGATGGTGATCGAATTGTTGTCGAAGAAGGCGATCAGCCGGCCAAGCTTGCGGTGGCCGGCGAGCGAGACGGCCTCATGGCTGATGCCCTCCATCAGGCAGCCGTCACCCATGAACACATAGGTGAAATGGTCGACGAGCGCGTCGCCGAATTTGGCGTTCATGATGCGCTCGGCAAAGGCAAGGCCGACAGAATTCGCCAGTCCCTGGCCGAGCGGGCCCGTGGTGGTCTCGATGCCGGGGGCATGGTGGTATTCGGGATGGCCCGGCGTACGACTGTCGATCTGGCGAAAGTTCTTGATCTCGTCGATGGTCATTTCCTTGACGCCGGTCAGGTACAACAGGCTGTAGAGCAGCATCGAGCCGTGGCCGTTGGAGATCAGGAATCGGTCGCGGTCGAACCAGTGCGGGTCGGCGGCATCGAACTTCATGAATTCGGAAAACAGGACCGTGGCGATATCGGCCATGCCCATCGGCATGCCGGGATGGCCGCTCTTTGCCTTCTGCACGGCGTCCATCGACAGGAAGCGGATGCAATCGGCCATATCGCGCAGGTGCTGGTCGCGAGGGGCCGGGACTGTTTTTTCAGCCTGAACGGGGGATTGGGTTGCCATGGAGATGCTCCGAATTTCGTGCGTTGACGATTGTTCTGCCGCGCGGCCGGGCCGTGGGCTGGTCCTCAGGAAGATATAGCCAGGCTGCGGATTTCAACCGTCCTCCGTAAAAGGTGAACGGATGAGGCCGCTGCCCTATCGCAGTGATCGACCGGCATTGCCCAATGCCCGGCGGTTTCCGTCCATTTTCCGGCCGGAAACCTCGGTTCGCCGTCAGCGTGGAACGGCCTCCGGTGACGCCCTCATGGTCATGGCCGGCATGGGAATGCCCACTGGCTCGCGAAGGCCGGTCCTCGCCTCTTCGGTCCTCACCATATAGTCGCGCGCCAGCGGCAGGGCGGAGACGTGCTTGGTCAATTGCAGCTGCCAGTTCATATGGCCCATGCGGCGGAAGGCGAGTTCGGAGCCGACGAGGTAGAATTCGAACATCCGGCAAAAGCGCTCGTCGTAGAGCTTGGCAAGGGTTGCCCGATGCCTTGCAAAGCGCTGACGCCAATGCTCCAGCGTCTTGGCATAGTGCAGGCGCAGGACCTCGATGTCGGTTGCCCAGAGGCCGGATTTCTCGACCACCGAGAGGACCTCCGACAGAGCAGGCGAATAGCCGCCGGGAAAGATGTACTTGGCGATCCAGGGATTGGTGCTGCCGGGACCATCGGCGCGTCCGATCGCATGGATCAGCGCGACGCCATCCTCTTTCAGCATGCCGCGCACGGTGTCGAAAAAGGTCTTGAAGTGGTTGATGCCGACATGTTCGAACATGCCGACCGAAACGACGCGATCCACCGGCCTGGTCCAGTTGCGATAGTCCATCAGCTCGAAGCGGACCCGGTCCTCGAGGCCTGCCTCCCTGGCGCGAGCCCGGGCTGCCTGCAGCTGCTCGGTGGAGAGCGTGAGGCCCGTGACCTTGGCGCCGAACTCGCGGGCGAGATAGAGCGCCATGCCTCCCCAGCCGCAGCCGATGTCGACGATCTCGAGGCCTGGCCGATCGAGCCGGAGCTTGGCGGCGATATGCAGCTTCTTCTTCAGCTGCGCTTCTTCCAGCGTCTCGTTGCCCTCCGGGAAATAGGCGCAGGAATATTGCCGGTCTTCGTCGAGCATCAACGAATAGAGCCGGGCATCGAGATCATAGTGATGGGCGACGTTTCGGCGGGAGCGGCTGGCGAAGTTCCACTGGTCGAAGTGGCGGCGCAGCCAGCGGACCTTTTCCATCAGCTTGTCGAGCGGATGGTTGCCGCCCTGCATCGTATTCATCACCAGGAAATCGAGCGTGGCGAAGAGACTGCCTTCAGCCGGCTCGAGGTCGCCGTCCATATAAGCCTCACCCAGCGCCAGAGCCGGGTTCAGGAACAGGCGGCGCGCGGCGCGCCGGGTTCGTATTGTCATGGCCGCCTTGGGTTCGCCGCCGGTGCCGAAGGCGCGAACGCTGCCGTTTGGAAAGGTCACGGTTAACGTGCCGACCTTGATGAGATGTGTGAGTGCTGCCTCTAAAAGCATGAGCCTGACCTATCTTTTTGAATATGGTCCGCCGCTATTTCCCACCTCGAAAATTATGAGGGCTGGAGGTGCCGTCGAAATGCGACGCAAGAAAAATATGGGAATTTGCGAAAGGCTGCGGGCGCTGCGTCCGCAGGAAGGCGGCTAGCCGGTGAGGAAAGAGAGGGTGATCGAAAGTCCGGCATCGTTCGAGCCGGGTCGGGGACAATATGAGCTTGATGTCATGGGGAAACTCCATTTGTCAGGGCGACATATGAGGTCGTCGGGGATGAACGTCGGGCGGGGCGGCGCCAAGGTCATTGGCACCTCCCGACGGTAGGCATGGCGGCAAAGGGGTGGGCGGTAAGGGCGATTTCAACGACCCGCCTGAGGTCGGCGCGGCTGCGACCGGATTTTGCCTGGCAGGCGGTGCCGAGCGCCAGCGTTACTACGAAACGTGCGGCATCGGCGGCGTCGGCATCCTTAGGAAAATCGCCGGCCTCCTGGGCAACCAGCAGGCGCGCGCAAAGGGCGATCTCGATGCCGATGCGCCGATCGACCAACGTCTTGCGAATCGGCTCGGCTTCGTCCGAGCAGGCCACTGCACCGTTAAGAGCAAGGCAGCCGGTCGGCGTTTCGCCGTGGGTCTGGGCGTCTACATAGCCGAGCAGCAATTTCTCGACGGCCAGTCTGGCCGAGGGCTCGGCCAGCGAATCGGAGATGAAGCCCATATATTCCGCATCGTAAAAATGCAGAGCGCGGCGGAAAAGCTCTTCCTTGTTGCCGAAGGTACCGTAAAGGCTGGGCCGTGTTATGCCCATCGCCTCGGTCAGCTCAGTGACCGAGGTGCCATCATAGCCCTTTTCCCAGAACAGACGAACTGCGCGGGACAGGGCCTCGTCGGCATCGAATTCCTTGGGACGTGCCATGATAGCTGTCGATCTCCGTCGGAGTTACGTACCGATAGGTATGTAACGTTCTGGGTGGCTCGTCTAGTGGCCTTGGCGCGTAAACAGCGCTGGATCGCCACGGGTCAGTTTGACACGGTCAGTCGACACAGCATTGAATCCCGGCCCATTCCCATTATTTCCGGCAGGTGACGGACGCGATGTTCGACCAATTGGCGCATCCCCCTTGCCCTTGATCAGCCAGGCGGCTGTTGATAGGGGGCGTTGCCGGGGTAGGTCGCCTGCGGTACGCAATAGCCAAGACGTCTCGAATCGGAGCCAAGATGGACAACGTCGAAATCAATAGCCGTAGCGAATTCGCGCTCTGGGCCATCCAACGCGCGCAAGAAATCGTTCGCAACGAGGGCTCCGCCCTGGCCTTGTCGGCCCGCGACATGGATGAGGCTGGGCTGCAGCAGAACGGCGCCGCACTCGGCAAGGCTATCGCTGATGCCATGCTGGAAGTGTTCGATGGGCTGCTCGTCGAGTAGCGACTGACGTCAGAGGCTTCTCACTCTTCACCTACCATTGCAGGTTGGCAGTGACAGCCCTATTTCCATCCGGGTGCAGGGTTCTACGGGTGCGGTGGCGAGTTAATGTCGCCCACGGTTAGATGTCGAACTGGCTGCGTGTGGAATAAATTAGGGAAGTTGTCATGCACGTTACGTATCATGTTGCCGAACACGACGAAGGCTGGGGCTATCGGCTGGGCGACGTCTGGTCGGAAACCTTTCCGGATCATGCCCAGGCGCTGAACGCCGCTAAGGACGCGGCCAAGCGTCAGCAGATCGGCGGCCAGGACGCGGAGATCAGCTACCAGACCGCCGATGGCAGCTGGAAGACCGAATCGGCCAGCGGTGGCGACCGTCCGGAAGCCGACGTCGAAGACGACGGCTGACCACAAGGGCGCAGCAGATAGCAGCGCCAGGGCGCAGCAGATGGCTGCCGCGCCGATATCGAAGGGCATGGGTGCAACATGGCTGTCGGGATGCGGTTTGCTTTGAGAAACAGGACGAGGGGTGCCGCGCACGCCGGCGATGAACATCGCCGCGGCGCGACACCGATTGCAATGGCGGCTCTTGCCGTGGGTCTAGCCTGCGCGGCCCCGACGGTATCCCGGGCAGCGGATTGCGGGACTTCGCCCGAGGCAGGGCTCGACTGGAGCGAGTGCAGCAAGAACAACCTCATGCTGGAGCACAGCGATCTCAAGGGTGCCAATCTGGCGGGGACTAACCTGTCCGTTACGGGGCTCTCCGATTCCAATCTAGACGGCGCGCATCTGGAAAAGGCAAACCTCACCCGCGCCTGGTTTACAGGGTCGAGCATGAAAAAGGCCGATCTCGACCGTGTGCTCGCCTACCGCAGCGGCTTTGCCAAGGTGACGGCTGATGGCTCCACCTTTGCCAGCGCCGAATTGCAACGCGCCAATTTTGCCGGCGCTCACCTGACGGGCGTGGACTTCCAGAAGGCCGAGCTGGGGCGGGCGAATTTCGAAAAGGCGGTGGTAACGGGCGCGAACTTCAAGCTCGCCAATCTTTCCCGTGCCAATTTTAGCGGTGTGACCTTCGAGGCGCCGATGAATTTCGATCGCGCCTTCATGTTTCTCACCAATATCGCCGGGCTGGACCTTTCCAATGCGAAAGGGTTGCTACAGCCGCAGATCGACCTTGCCTGCGGCGACGACAAGACCAAGCTGCCCCAGGGGCTGAACAAGCCTTCCGACTGGCCTTGCGGCGCGGATTAAGAAGCGCGGCCGTCTCTATTTCTTGGAGATGGTCGTGAATTTCGTGCCGCGCACCCGGACGGTGATCAGGCAGGGTTCGCTGTCGGTGCGGTCGCAGAACCGGGGGTGCATCTTCATGACCAGCACCATGTTTCCAAAACGCATGATGAAATCGTAGCTGTAGATCTGCGCCGTGGCGATCATCAGATAGCCGCCGGTATCGACCTGGATGTAGAAATTGTGCGGGCATCCATCGTCGGTGCAGTCGGGGCCTTTTTCACCCTTGCAGGTGATCTCGCCCTCGTTGATGACGATATCGCCACGCTTGTCGTTGTTGATGTCCTGCTGGGTCACGAAACCCTCGCCGAAGCTGACGTCGGGTCCGCAACGCTTGGTGAAGTGTTCCTTCTCGAAGGCAACGGGATCTGTCAGCAAGGCCTGCTGGGCATTGGCGATAGCGGGCGCGACGATGAAAGCCACGATGTTCAAAAGCACAGTAAAAAGCAATTTCACCGAATAGACCTCGCAAAAACGGCCGCCGACGTCACTCCGTCGCGGCGCATGCGCTACAGTTAGGCCTCCCCGCTTGCGCCGCCCTTGCCTCCATGATCCATTGCGGCTTTGCAGCCGATCTTTTCGTGGGGCCATTCATGTCGCTACTGTCGTTCCTCGATTATGCCGGCGTTGCCGTCTTTGCCGCCACCGGCGCGCTGTCCGCCTCCCGCAAGCAGCTTGACATCATTGGCTTCCTGTTCCTGGCAGCCGTCACCGGGATCGGCGGCGGAACGCTTCGCGACATCGTGCTCGGCCGGCTGCCGGTGTTCTGGGTGCTCAACCCGACCTACATCCTGGTTTGCTGCGTGATCGGCGTCATCGTCTATTTTACCGCGCATCTGTTCGAATCGCGCTACCGGCTGCTGATCTGGCTCGATGCGGTGGGGCTGGCTGCCTATTGTGTCATGGGGGCTGCCAAGGGCCTGGCGGCCACGGGCTCGCCAACGGTTGCCATCGTGACCGGCACGCTGACCGCCACTTTCGGCGGCATCCTGCGCGATATGATCAGCAATGAACCATCGGTGCTGCTGCGGCCGGAAATCTATGTGACAGCGGCGCTGATCGGTGCCTGCGTCTTCGTCGCCGCCAATGCCACGGCGATGCCGCTATTTTTGGCTTCGGCGCTTGGGGTAACGGCCGCCTTCGTGGTGCGTGGCGGTGCGCTCTGGTTCGGCTGGACCATTCCTGGATACCGGCCGAGGCCGGGTCGCCATCCGGATGACGTCATGTGATTGGTTGCCCAGCGCCTAGCGCTGCATGGGCCGCAGGCGGATGACGACGTCGACATGGGCAATTTCCATGCCTTCAGGCGGTTCCGGCAGATTGTCGATCAGCAGATTGTTGATCGGTATATCCAGCACTTCGTTATGGCCTTCGACGAAGAAGTGGTGGTGATCGGAGACGTTGGTGTCGAAATAGGTGCGAGCGCTCTCGACTGCCAGCACGCGGATCAGGCCGGCTTCGGTAAACTGATGCAGGGTGTTGTACACTGTGGCCAGAGACACCGGCACCTTGGCGGCGACGGCTTCCTCGTGCAGTTCCTCGACCGTCAGATGGCGGTCGCCCTTGGCAAACAGCAGGTCGCCCAAGGCTACGCGCTGCCGTGTCGGCCTGAGGCCCGCCATGCGCAGTCTGGTCTCTATCGCCAACTCGGCTGTATCAGCCATTCAAAACTCCAAAGCCGTTCTTCCGACTATTCTTGACTGTATCATATATCTTTTGCGTTGCGCGCTTTCAATAGTTTCGGTGGGGACAATGACGGGCAAAAAGCCGCATTGTCGGGCTTTTACGCCATTTGCCTCTTTCAGCGGCCTTGGGGTTCCTGTATGCGACCACCACATAAAGGTGAAACGTGCCCTATCGGTGGCCGGAATGCAGTAGGCAATGCTAACGCTTCATTTTCCGCCGATCTTACACTAACCTCACTCTCCATCGGCATTCATGCGGGGGAAACGGATTTTTATGACGACGAAACCATCCAGCTTCAACTACGAGGAAATCCTGAGCTGCGCGCGCGGCGAGCTGTTCGGTCCGGGCAATGCGCAATTGCCGCTGCCGCCGATGCTGATGGTGCATCGCATAACCGACATCTCAGAGACAGGCGGCGCCTTCGACAAGGGTTATGTGCGCGCCGAATATGACGTGCGCCCGGATGACTGGTATTTCCCGTGCCACTTCGCCGGCAATCCGATCATGCCCGGCTGCCTCGGCCTTGATGGCATGTGGCAGTTGACGGGCTTCTTCCTCGGCTGGCTCGGCGAGCCCGGACGCGGCATGGCGCTGTCCACGGGAGAAGTAAAATTCAAGGGAATGGTTCGGCCGACCACCAAGCTGCTGGAGTATGGCATCGATTTCAAGCGCGTCATGCGCGGGCGGATGGTGCTCGGCACAGCCGATGGCTGGATGAAGGCCGACGGCGAGGAAATTTACAGGGCAAGCGACCTTCGGGTCGGCCTTTCCAAGGACAAAGCTGAGTGATTGGCGTTTAGGCGCAGATCCTCTATGCATCCACGCAATTCGACATCAACGAAAAGGTCCAACACATGAGACGGGTCGTAGTCACAGGTCTTGGTATTGTCTCTTCCATCGGAAACGATGCCGCCGAAGTCACCGCCTCGCTGCGCGAGACCAAGTCCGGCATTTCGTTTTCGCCGGACTTTGCCGAACATGGCTTCAAATGCCATGTCTGGGGCAAGCCGTCGCTCGATCCGACCGAGCTGGTCGATCGCCGCGCCATGCGCTTCCTCAGCCAGGGCGGTGCGTGGAATCATGTCGCGATGAAGCAGGCGATCGCCGATTCAGGCCTCGAGGAGTCCGATATCGGCGGCAACGAGCGCACCGGCATCATCATGGGTTCGGGCGGACCATCGACCCGCACGCTGATCGAGGCTGCCGACATCACCATCAAGAACAACAGCCCGAAGCGCATCGGCCCATTTGCCGTTCCGAAGGCCATGTCGTCGACGGCGTCGGCGACGCTTGCCACCTGGTTCAAGATCCACGGCGTCAACTACTCGATCTCGTCCGCCTGCTCGACCTCGGCCCATTGCATCGGCAATGCCATGGAAATGATCCAGTGGGGCAAGCAGGACGTGATGTTCGCCGGTGGCCATGAGGATCTCGACTGGACGATGTCGAACCTGTTCGATGCTATGGGCGCCATGTCATCGAAGTACAACGACACCCCGTCGACCGCCTCGCGCGCCTACGACGTCAGCCGCGACGGCTTCGTCATTGCCGGCGGTGCTGGTGTGCTGGTGCTCGAAGAGCTGGAGCATGCCAAGGCGCGCGGCGCCAAGATCTATTGCGAAATCACCGGCTATGGTGCCACTTCTGACGGCTACGACATGGTCGCACCGTCGGGCGAGGGCGCTATCCGCTGCATGCGCCAGGCGTTGAAGACGGTTGACGGCGACGTCGACTACATCAATACCCACGGCACATCGACACCGGTCGGCGACAGCAAGGAAATCGGCGCCATCCGCGAAGTGTTCGGCGACAAGATCCCGCCGATCCAGTCCACCAAGTCGCAGACCGGCCATTCGCTGGGCGCTGCCGGCGTCCAGGAATCGATCTATTCGATCCTGATGATGCAGGAGCGCTTCATCGGCGAGAGTGCCCATATCACTGAACTCGACCCGGAATTTGCCGGTGTGCCGATCGTGCGCAAGCGCATCGACAACGCCCGGATGGATACGGTGCTTTCCAACTCCTTCGGCTTCGGCGGGACCAACGCTACGCTCGTGTTCCAGCGCCATAACGGATAAATCAATGACCGGAATTATGCAGGGTAAGCGCGGCCTCATCATGGGTGTCGCAAACAATCACTCCATCGCCTGGGGTATTTCCAAGGCGCTGGCGGCCCAAGGCGCGGAACTGGCCTTCACCTACCAGGGAGATGCGCTGGGCAAGCGGGTCAAGCCGCTGGCCGCCGAACTGGGGTCCGATTTCGTTCTGCCCTGCGATGTTGAGGATGTCGCATCGGTCGATGGTGTCATCGATGCCCTCAAGAGCCGCTGGGGCAGCGTCGACTTCGTCGTCCACGCCATCGGCTTTTCCGACAAGAACGAGCTCAAGGGTCTCTACGCCAACACCACGCGCGAAAATTTCTCGCGCACCATGGTGATCTCCTGCTTCTCCTTCACGGAAATCGCCAAGCGCATTGCCGGGCTGATGACCGAAGGCGGCAGCATGCTGACGCTAACCTATAACGGCTCCTCGCGCGTTATTCCGAACTACAACGTCATGGGCGTCGCCAAGGCCGCGCTTGAGGCTTCGGTGCGCTATTTGGCTGCTGATTACGGTCCACGCGGCATTCGCGTCAACGCCATCTCGGCGGGCCCGATCCGCACGCTTGCCGGTGCCGGCATTGCAGACGCCCGGGCTATCCTGTCGTGGAACCAGCACAACTCACCGCTGCGCAAGACCGTCACCATCGACAATGTCGGTAGTTCGGCACTCTATCTGCTGTCCGATCTTTCGGCTGGCGTCACGGGTGAAATCCACCACGTCGATTCCGGCTACAACATTACCTCGATGCCGACGCTCGAAACGCTGACACGTGCGGAAATCGACTGACATCCTCCAAGGGGCCGGCGCGGTTTTGCATCGGCCCCGATTTTTTCAGAGCCTTATCTTCTTTCCAGAGCTGCCGCAGCTTTCATGGACGAGGTCACCCGTAAACAGGGTTCTCTGGCCCGATCGTTATGTGGCCGTTGAGGACCGCGATCGTGACGGCGTGAAGCCGGTTTTTCGCCCCCAGCCTCTCTTCGACGTCCTTCATGAGCTTGTCGACTTCCCTATGGGACAGCCCAAGCGTTTCGCAAATGTCCTCGCCGCGGCAACCTTCCGAGATCAACTGAAGCACATCTTTTTCCAGGGAAGACAACTCTATCGCCGGACGTTTGCCGTCCGTCGATATCTTAAGCTTGTGCATGGCGGATCGCTAATCAAGGGTGCAGGAAGACAGGCTGTTCAGATGCCGCTAGAAAAGGTGCACGTGACAACCAATGCTGAGACCGTTGCCTACTACGGTCGTCGGTAGCTGTCTTTAACGCTGCACGCCATAAATTTATCTTCAGGCGCGGCGTGCCGTTCCTCGCCAGCCCCTTAGCGGCCTATCATTTGCCGTTTTACAGAAAAGCGTCAAGATTTCTCATTGAGACGTTGCGCAGAGCGCTCCGCGTCACCCTGCGGGCCCTGGCGAACGGCCTTGGGCGCGGCGCCATACCAGCGGTAAACCGATCGGGTGAAAGCACTCGGCGCCGAATAGCCCAGACGATAGGCGATGGCGGCGATCGACAGGCTGCTATCGCGAAGCAATGCCAGTCCAAGCCGCCGTCGTTCCTCGTCTCGCAGTTCGTTGAGCGTCGTCCCGTGGTCGGCAAGTCGGCGTTGGAAGGTCCGTTCGGACAGCCCGAAATAGGCGGAGATTCGATCAAGCGCCAGCGTCGGCTCGGCGATCCGCTGCCGGATGTACCGGCGCACCTGGTCGACGAATGCCTCCTCATCGATCGCCATGTCGGACTGGAGGGCGCGAAGCTGAATGTCCATCAGCTTGAACAGCGTCTCGTCTCCCTGCGGATTGGGGTGGTCAAGCAGCCGCGCTGGCACGTGCAGGCTGTTGACGGGCATGCCAAACGAAATCTGGCGGCTGATCTGCTGGCGGAAGAGGGCTGTATGCCGCGGGCGTGGTCGCTGCAGGCCGACAGCCACCGTTGCCTCTACCGTGCCGATTATGGCGCGCAGGTGGCGCAGGTGGAGCGCGACGATGAGGTCGACATACTGGTCACGCTTGGCCACCAGCGGAGACAGGGTCCAGGACAGGACCGCGTCAATCTCGCCGATGTCGAGCCGGACGCTGCGGGCCTGCGACGCGAAGGCCAGATGGTCCGCGAGAAACTGCAAGAAATGGCGCACCGTCGGCGCGGTCATCATCCCATAGCCGAACGGGCCGCTTGAGCCGAGGGTGAATGTCGCCGCGTATTTGAGGGCTAAGCTTTCGTCATCGGCCATCAAGGCACAGGTCTCGAACAGCCGGCACATTCGATCGAGGCTGATGCGGGCTGTGAGGCTCTGCAGGTCGTCCGGGTGGATGTGGAGCGCCCTGCAGATCGGAATTATATCGATACCATAGCCCTCGGCGAAAGATGCCAGTGTGGAGCCCACACCGGCAACGGTCATCAACTCATCGTTGATTCTTTCATTAGACATTTATCTTCTGGCGTTAGGCGTTAAATTTTTGTCGCCAAAAGATAGTCTTCGGTATCAACAGTTGTCGAGCTTATAATTAGCTACTTCAACTTTAGTAACAGATTGTGCGCTAACGAAGCCTATTTGCTTGCCCACAAAACCTTGAAGCGCGCATTGCGGCAGGTCTCGCCGCTGTGCTTGAACAATCCCGCCAAGACCGGTTCATAGGGCAGGCCGCGGTTGGCGACCAGCAGCAGCCGTCCACCACTGCGGATGGCGGTCGCCGCCGTCTTGATCAGGGCCTGTCCGAGCGAAGGTTCGGCGGCGTGGCCCTCGTGGAAGGGCGGGTTCATGATGACCAGGTCGTATTTGTCGCGAACGGATTCTCCGACAAGATCGTGCCAGAAGAAGCGAGCGGCGATGTTCGGGATGTTGGCGGCGAGATTGGCTTTGGCCGCTTCGAGGGCGGCGTGGTCGGCCTCGTAGAGGTCGATCCGGCCGAGACGGGGCGAGCGGGTTCCCATTTCGACGGCAAGATATCCCCAGCCCGCGCCGAAATCTGCGACATCGCCGGTGAAGTCGGTGGGCAGGCGGGAAGCCAGGAGCTCTGAGCCGGCGTCGATGCGCTCATGCGAGAACATCCCCGGCGCGGTGGTGAAGCGTCCGTCGATGCGCGTGGCGGGCTTTTGCAGCTTGGCAAGCATCGGGGCAGTCTCTTCCGGGCGGCCGAACCAGAAGGCGACGCCATGATATTTCGGCATGTGGTCGAGCGCGAGGCCGAGGCCCTCGATGCGCTTGCGCAGCGAGGCGATGCCGTCTTCCTTGCCGCCGGCAACCAGGATCAGGCCGCCGAGCTTCACGCGGGCCAGCGCTTCGGCGATGTTGGCCTCGTTCTCGCCCTTGTGCTTGGTGCAGAGGACGAGCGCGCCGTCGTAATCGGTGCCTTCGATGTCGGGCGTCGCTTCGATGCGGGCCGCCTGCAGCTGGCGATAGAGCGGGCGGAAGCCCTGGACTGCGGTCAGCGTTGCCAGAAACTCGGGCGGTAGCGCGAAGCCGGCCTCGGCGCCGAGAAACAATAAGCGTTCGCCTTCGCCGGGTGCTGCCACGGTGGCGAATGCAAAGGGATGGAACAGGGTCTTCAGGGCGTCGCGGCTCATGGCTTATCTCGTGTCAAAGGCGGATAGAAAAGGGGCGCGGAACTTGTCCCGCGCCCCGGAGATGCATGCGAAGGCGCAGCTTATTCGGCTGCTGCATCCTTCTTTTCGCCAACGATTTCCTGGCCGGTGGCCTGGTCGACGACCTTCATCGACAGGCGGACCTTGCCGCGCTCGTCGAAGCCGAGCAGCTTGACCCAGACCTTCTGGCCTTCCTTGACGACGTCGGTCGTCTTGGCAACGCGGTCGCCGGCGAGCTGCGAAATATGCACCAGGCCGTCGCGTGCGCCGAAGAAGTTGACGAAAGCGCCGAAGTCGGCGGTCTTGACGACCGTGCCTTCGTAGATCTGGTTGATTTCAGGCTCGGCAACGATCGAGTGGATCCACTTGCGGGCCGCTTCGATTTCCTTGCCGGAAGAAGACGCGATCTTGATCGTGCCATCGTCTTCGATGTTGATCTTGGCGCCGGTCTTTTCGACGATTTCGCGGATGACCTTGCCGCCGGAGCCGATGACTTCACGGATCTTGTCGACCGGGATCTGCATGACTTCGATGCGCGGAGCGAATTCGCCGAGCTGGCCGCGGCCTTCGGAGATGGCGTTGGACATTTCGCCGAGGATGTGGAGACGACCGTCCTTCGCCTGGTTCAGCGCGACGTTCATGATCTCTTCGGTGATGCCTTCGATCTTGATGTCCATCTGCAGGGCGGTGATGCCACCTTCCGTGCCGGCTACCTTGAAGTCCATGTCGCCGAGATGATCTTCGTCGCCGAGGATGTCGGAGAGGACGGCAAAGCGGTCATCTTCCTTGATCAGGCCCATGGCGATACCGGCAACGGGGCGGCCGAGCGGAACGCCGGCATCCATCAGCGCCAGCGAAGTGCCGCAGACGGTTGCCATCGAGGACGAGCCGTTGGACTCGGTGATCTCGGAGACGACGCGCAGCGTGTAGGGGAACTGCTCAGCCGTCGGCAGCATCGGACGAATGGCGCGCCATGCAAGCTTGCCGTGGCCGATTTCGCGGCGGCCAGGCGAACCCATGCGGCCGGTTTCGCCAACCGAGTAGGGAGGGAAGTTGTAATGCAGAAGGAAGCGTTCCTTGTACATGCCGGTCAGGCTGTCGACATACTGTTCGTCTTCACCGGTGCCGAGCGTGGCAACGACGATCGCCTGGGTTTCGCCGCGGGTGAACAGGGCAGAACCGTGGGTGCGCGGCAGCAGGCCGACTTCCGAGACGATCGGACGAACGGTCGACAGATCGCGGCCGTCGATGCGGCTCTTGGTGTCGAGGATGTTCCAACGGACGATCTTCGCCTGCAGGTGCTTGAAGACGGCGCCGATGACTTCGGCGGAATACTTCGGCTCAACGCCCTCAGGGAAGTAGTGAGCCTTGACCTTGGCCTTGACGGCGTCGACGGCGGCGTAGCGATCAGCCTTCTGGGTGATCTTGTAGCCTTCGCGAAGCTCGGCTTCGAAATGCTTCAGCATTTCGGCTTCGAGTTCCGAATGGTCTTCCGGGTGGAAATCGCGGGCTTCCTTGGCGGCGACTTCAGCGAGCTTGATGATCGCGTCGATGACCGGCTGGAAACCGCGGTGGCCGAACATGACGGCGCCGAGCATGATTTCTTCGGAGAGTTCCTTGGCTTCCGATTCGACCATCAGCACGGCTTCCTGGGTGCCGGCAACGACGAGGTCGAGAACCGACTCGTCCATCTCGTCGAGATGCGGGTTCAGAACGTATTCGCCGTTGATGTAGCCGACGCGCGCGCCGCCGATCGGGCCCATGAAGGGAACGCCGGACAGCGTCAGGGCAGCGGAGGTGGCGACCATGGCGAGGATATCGGGATCGTTCTCGAGGTCGTGCTGGACGACGGTTACGACGACCTGGGTGTCGTTCTTGTAGCCTTCAGGAAACAGCGGGCGGATCGGGCGGTCGATGAGGCGGGAAACCAGCGTTTCCTTCTCGGACGGACGACCTTCGCGTTTGAAATAGCCGCCGGGGATCTTGCCGGCTGCGTAGGTCTTTTCCTGGTAGTTGACGGTCAGCGGGAAGAAGTCCTGGCCCGGCTTCGGCGACTTGGCCGAAACGACGGTGGCGAGAACCACTGTTTCGCCGTAGGTGGCGAGAACTGCGCCGTCAGCCTGACGGGCGATCTTGCCGGTTTCGAGCTTCAGCGGGCGGCCTGCCCACTCGATTTCCACTGTGTGCGTATCGAACATATTATAGTCCTTGCCTGATGCGGGAAAACGCGCCGTCGCCGGTTTCGGCAAGGCGCATCGTCGACCGCATTGTGTGACAGATCACGGGCAAGACAGCGGGAGGCTTTTTCCGGCGTTCCGTTCCGCCTTGCGGCGACTGAAACGATCATGTCCGGCATTGCGTCTTCAGGCCTTGGGCCTTGAAGACGGCCGGGACCAAGGGTCCTGGCGAAAGCGTCCGGCAATCCTGCCCCATGACAGGTCAACGGTTTATGTCTTGGCGAAGCCGGCCCATCCGGTTCGCCGCCCTAGCCTGTCGCACGGATCGTATCGTGGCGCGGCAGGAGAGGGATGTGGGTCAGTGCGACCCGGTCATAAAAGTCCGGCGGGCGTCCCGTCAGGAACGCCCGCCGTGCAATGTTAACGACGGATGCCGAGAGCAGCAATCAGCTTGCTGTAGCGGGATACGTCCTTCTTCTTCAGATAGTCGAGCAGCGAACGGCGGCTCGAAACCATCGTCAGCAGACCACGGCGGGAATGGTTATCCTTCTTGTGGTCCTTGAAATGGCCGGTCAGATTGTTGATCCGTTCGGTCAGGATCGCAACCTGGACTTCCGGAGAACCGGTGTCGCCTTCAACAGTTGCGTATTCCTTGATGAGAGCGGCTTTGCGCTCAGCAGTAATCGACATCGGATGGTCCTTTCGATGAAGAGGAAGAAGTCGCCAAAAGCCGGGATGTCGTCCAGCTTTGGCCGCGAAAGCAAATGGGCAAGCCCAATGCTGCCGGTGCCTATAGACTATTTGGGGGGGGAAGGGAAGAGGGAGGTGGATGCTGGCTCGATGGGTATCTGGCGTCTCGCCGCTGGCATGCGTTACCGGCTGGCTCGACCGTAAAACCCGATGTCGCCGCCGGCACCCGGAAGCGATGGCGACATGTCATTGCCATCGGTATCGTCGCCAAACACGCCAGCCTTCTTCTTCAGGGCTTTCGTCAGCTTGTCGTTGGCTTCGGGATCCCTGGCGCTGTCGATGACGTCCTGCAGCGAAACGCCGAGCTTGTCGAGACCGAGTTCTTTCTCCAGGCCATGGACGGCGGCGTCTCCCCCATCGATCTTTAGCCGTCCGAATGCTTTTTGCAAGGCATCAACGAAGTCTTCTCTTGAGGCGTAATCGTCCTGGTTGACGCCTAGCGCCTTGGCTGTCTTGTCGATGATATCCAGCTTCTGCTTGGTGATACTGGGATGGTTGACGCCGAACATCGCCTCGGCGACTTTTGACTCGCCAGGACTTGGCTGGCGGTTGACGGTGACCTTGCCAATCTGAGCGTGACCGCTCGCAAGAGAGGCGATCGTGTCAGCTGCGCGCTGCACCGCAATTGTCGTCGCGGTTACTGGTGTTCCTGCTGCCAGTTGAAGAAGAGACAGCGCCGTTGAACTGCTTGAAATGGTTGCCAAGGCGACGCTCTCCCCCGAGAACTGCGTGACCGGCCAACCGAAGGACGTGGGTGACCTGAAATCCAAGGAGGCGTCATGCCCGTCGGCACTCTACCTTTGCGACAGTTAACGGGAGGTTGACAAGTGCGATCTTGGGTAGCATGCGCCTGAAAAGGCACGCAGATGCCGAGCAATGACCTTAGCCGTCAATAGGGTGCGCTAGGCGGCGAGCACCTTAAGTCTGAGCCCCCGAATGATGTCTAGCGAGGGCAGGGAAGAACTGCCTCAAAAAGCTGCTGAGCGAGGCGGACGGACTTCAACTACCGCCCTGCGATCAAGCCGTCGCCCCAAAGGCCGGGTCCGCCGGCTGTCGCCAACGGACGCCGGGATTTTCGCTATCAGGAGTCGTCGTCGCACGAGGTGATTTCGCAGGTGGATTCCGTGGTCGTGTGCTTGGCGCATTCGTTGAGCGCCTTTTCACGAGCCGAGGATTCGTTGTTGTAGCTATAGCTGTATCCATAGCTGCCTTCCTCGGAGACAGCGATGCAGCCCCATGCAAAGGCCGCGCTGTTCGATGCGATGAACGCCGCCGAGAAGATCACGGCTGCAATGCCCGTCCGTACAATAGTCTTCATGTTTTTCCCCAAAATTGGCCCTCTGCCGGCCAACAGGTAAACTGATGCACAGAGTATTTGCAATGCAATTTGGCCCAGCCTGGCGGCACCGGGCGCGCTCATTTCTGGACATGTTTTGGGGTAAGACTTGCGTCGGCACAGTCAAGGGCCCTCATGGGCGAAACAGGGTCTGATTTAGTGCTCCGCCAGCCTGCGGAGAATTGCTCTCGGCGGGCTGGCTCTTAAAAATTGCTTGTCGCAGGGTAGAATGCGGCTTTGCCGGCGGGCCCTTGGAGCCCGGCGACGACGTGGTCACAGCCGTTTATGGCAATGGCTATACAAAGACCCGCTTCGGCCGGAATTCGCCTTCGCCGATCTCGCCGATGGCGATGAGTTTCCCGCGCGCGGTGGCATAGGCCTCGCTCTCGGCAACTGGTGCATCGCGACCGCGGACGAGGATGGGATTGCCCATCTTCAGGCGGTGGGCCTGGTCGTCGGTGATGGCTAGATGCGGCAGCGAGGAGAGGGCCTCGGCGGTGTCGATCATGAAGGCATCCAGTGCGGCCAGCCGCTCGTCCTGGTCCTCGATCGCTTCCAGCGCCACCAGCTCTGCCAGCGGCACCATCGTTTCTTCGGCAAAAGGCGCCACGAAGGTGCGGCGCAGGCCGGAGACGTGGCCGTAGCAGCCGAGATCGCGGCCGAAGTCGCGGGCAAGCGCCCGGACATAGGTGCCCTTGCCGCATTCGACTTCGAAATGGGCGGTGTCGGCGTCCGAGCAGTCGAGCAGCGTCAGCCGGAAGATCTCGACTTCGCGCGACGGAATGTCGACGGTTTCGCCTTCGCGGGCAAGATCGTAGGCGCGTTCGCCTGATATCTTGATGGCCGAGAACTGTGGCGGGATCTGGTTGATGACGCCGGTGTAGTTCGGCAGCAGGGCGCGGATGGCCTCCTCGGTGGGACGGCTGTCCGAGCTCTGGGTGACTTCGCCCTCGAGATCGTCGGTGGCTCGCTCTTCGCCCCAGGTGACCGTGAACTCATAGATCTTGCGGCCGTCCATGACGTAGGGCACGGTCTTGGTGGCGTCGCCGAGCGCGATCGGCAGCATGCCCGAGGCCAGTGGATCCAAGGTTCCGGCGTGTCCGGCCTTCTGGGCGTTGAACAGCCACTTGATCTTCGAGACAGCCTCGGTCGAACCGAAGTCGATCGGCTTGTCGAGGATCAGCCAGCCGGAAACCGGGCGGCCCTTGGGTTTTCTAGGTCTGGACATCGGTCTCTACTATGATTGGGTGTCGTCAGAATCGGGGCCGAGGTCGCGCTGGACTTCCGGCGACTTCAAGAGATCGTCGATCTTCTTGTAATTGTCGAAGCTGGTATCGTCCTTGAAGCGGATTTCCGGCATGTACTTCAGCTGGCGCAGCAAAGGTCCGACGCGGCCGCGTATATATTTGGCATGCTTGTTGAGCAGTTCGATGATCGTGTCGTGGTCGGCGACGCCGAGCGGCGACACATAGGCGGTGGCCACCTTCAGGTCCGGCGACATGCGCACTTCCGAAATGGCAATCACGGTACGCTCGAGAACGGGCTCGCGCACTTCGCCGCGCTGCAGCACCTGGGTGATGGCGCCGCGGACCTGTTCGCCAACGCGAAGCATGCGCTGCGAGGGCGCGGATGTAGTGGGTCTGGTCATGGTGTTTCCATCAGCGCGTCCAAAGGGACGCTATAAAGCGGTTCCAATGCCCTGATATCAGCAAAAGGTCAAGGCTTGGCTGGGGCAGGCGGCTGCCAGAGGTTGCGAATGCGACCAAGCACGGCCGCCTGTTCCTGCTTATTGTGGAAGGCGTGGGCCGGGATGTAGTGGACCGTGGCATCGCTGTCGAACTCGATGCGGCCTTCGTGCTCCGCGATATCGGTCACCTCCGACCAAGCAAGTCGCGTGACGGCACCCGGCCGCTCCCAGGCAATCGCCTCGGGCGAAACGGTGACCGTCACTGTGGCATCTGGTCGGACGCGCCGGGCCATGGCGACGCGCTGGGCATAGGCCTCGCGACGAAGCGAAAGGCTCACCATCACATAGACCCCGAGGCAGGGGATGGAGCAGATGAGCATCAGGTTGGAGACATCGATCAGCGGCGTCAGGCCGAAGGTCGGCACCAGGATGAGGCTGCGGTAGATGTTGAGAAAAAGCGAAAGTGCGGCGCCGCCGAGGATGCCGATCATCAGGTACCAGCCGGCCATGCCGCCGGTTCTGTCCAGCGGCCGACCCAGTCTTGCGACCGAGCCATGGATGACTTCGGCCTCTTCAACGGGCTGGCGGATGTAGGACAGGGTGAAACGGTCGTCCTGCGACAGCGGTGATGCGAGCATATCAGAAGCCTTGAAGACGATGTCGCGCAGCTTTCGACTGTTCGCCGTTTAATATCAACAAAAAACCGCCGGATTGCTCCGGCGGTTTGGATATCGTGATGTGATCCGGCGAAGGATCAGAGCGTGCGCGTGATGTGCTCGACGCGGAAGCACTCGATGACGTCGCCGGCACGCATGTCTTCGTAGTTCTCGAAGGCCATGCCGCACTCCTGGCCCATCGGCACGTCGGAGACTTCGTCCTTGAAGCGCTTGAGCGTCTTGAGCTTGCCTTCGTGGACAACGACGTTGTCGCGGATAAGGCGGACGCCAGCTCCACGCTCGACCTTGCCTTCGGTGACGCGGCAACCCGCGACCTTGCCCGTCTTGGTGATGTTGAACACCTCGAGGATCTCGGCGTTGCCGATGAAGGTTTCGCGGCGTTCCGGCGACAGGAGGCCGGACATCGCCTGCTTCACGTCGTCGACGAGATCGTAGATGATGCTGTAGTAGCGGATCTCGATGCCTTCGCGCTCGGCGAACGCACGGGCCTGGGCATTGGCACGGACATTGAAGCCGATGATCGCAGCACCCGAGGCTTCAGCCAGCGAGACATCCGATTCCGTGATGGCACCAGCGCCCGAATGGACGATGCGAGCCCTGACTTCCTCGGTGCCGAGCTTGTCGAGCGCGCCGTTGATGGCTTCGATCGAACCCTGCACGTCGCCCTTGATGACCAGCGGGAATTCCTTGAGTACGTTGTTCTGAAGCAACGTCATCATCTGTTCCAGCGAGCCGCGCTGACCGGACTGACGGGCAGCGGCCTTGTCGCGGGTGAGGCGCTGACGGTATTCGGAGATCTCGCGGGCACGGCTTTCGCTGTCGACGATCGCGAAGCGATCACCGGCAGACGGCGTACCGGAGAGGCCGAGGACTTCGACCGGGGTTGCCGGACCGGCTTCCTTGACCTGCTCGCCCTTGTCGTTGACGAGCGCGCGGACGCGGCCCCACTGATCGCCGGCAACGATGATCTGGCCGGGGCGCAGCGTGCCCTTCTGGACGAGAACGGTCGCAACTGAGCCGCGACCACGGTCGAGCTGGGCTTCGATGACCGTACCTTCGGCGGGACGCGACGGGTTTGCCTTGAGGTCGAGAATTTCCGACTGCAGCAGCACGGCTTCGAGCAGCTTGTCGAGGTTGAGGCCGGTCTTGGCCGAAACTTCGACGTCGAGCACTTCACCGCCCATGGTTTCCACGAACACGTCATGCTGCAGCAGCTGGTTGCGAACCTTCTGCGGATCGGCCTCGTGCTTGTCGACCTTGTTGATGGCAACGATGATCGGCACGCCGGCAGCTTTCGCATGGGCGATGGATTCGATCGTCTGCGGCATGACGCTGTCGTCGGCCGCGACCACCAGGATGGCGATGTCGGTGGCCTGGGCGCCACGGGCACGCATGGCGGTGAACGCCGCGTGGCCCGGGGTGTCGATGAAGGTGATCTTCTGGCCATTCTGTTCGACCTGGTAGGCACCGATATGCTGAGTGATGCCGCCAGCTTCGCCAGACACAACGCTGGTCTTTCTGATAGCATCGAGCAGCGAGGTCTTGCCGTGGTCGACGTGACCCATGATGGTGACGACCGGCGGACGCGAGACCATCTCTTCGTCTTCCTGGGCGCCGTTGAACAGGCCTAGTTCGACGTCGGACTCCGACACGCGCTTGACGGTGTGGCCGAATTCGACCGCGATCAGTTCAGCCAGATCGGCGTCGATGACGTCGCCCGGCTTCATCATCTGGCCTTCCTTCATCAGGAACTTGATGACGTCGACGGCGCGCTCAGACATGCGCTGTGCGAGTTCCTGGATTGTGATGGTTTCCGGCAGGATCACTTCGCGCAGGACCTTTTCACGGGTTTCCTGCATCTGGCCGCGACGGAATTTTTCCTGGCGGCGGCGCATGGCCGACAGCGAACGACCGCGACCCGTGCCATCGTCGTCGACATTGGCGGTCGTGACCGTCAGCTTGCCGCGACGGCGTTCTTCCTCGGTCTTCGGACGAGCCGGTGTCTTCGGCGGCTCGACGCGAACGACCTTGCCGCGGATAACGGCAGTGCGCGGCGGTCCGCGGTTCTCTTCTTCTTCGCCAAGCGGCTTGCGGCGGCCGGCAACGTCGCCGGCAGCAGGACGGGCAGCCGGTGCACCGGCATCGGCGCGGCGAACCAGCGGTGCTGCGACAGGCTGCGGCTTGGCAGCCTCGACGCGAGCAGCTTCCTCAGCAGCAGCAGCAGCTGCGGCTTCGGCGGCTGCAATTTCCGGACCGCGTGCGGCGAGGTCTGCAGCGCGGCGAACGGCTTCCGCTTCGTCTTCGATGCGGCGCTTTTCGTCTTCGATCTTGCGGCGTGCTTCTTCTTCGGCACGGCGGATGGCGTCTGCGGCGTCACGGGCCTGCGCATCGGCAAGCGCACGACGACGAGCATCCATTTCATCCGGCGACAGGTGGTTGAGCACGACCGGGCGCGAAGGGCGATCCTGCTGCGGACGCGGCTGGTAAGCCGGGGCTGCGGGCTGGGCGCGCGGTGCGATGCCGCTCGGCTGGTTGACGCGAGTCTGTATCTGCGGCTGGGCAGGACGAGCTGCAGGCTGCGGGGCAGCCTCGACGCGCGCGGCGGCGGCCGGGGCAGGGGCCGTAACTGGCGTGATCACCTGCTTGTCGTCTTCCGGGCGAAGCGGGCGGCGTTTGCGGGTTTCGACCACAACCGCTTTGGTGCGACCTCGACCCATATCCTGACGCACGGTACCCTGGTTCACGCCCGATGGTTTCAGCGTGAGGGTCTTCTTAGCCGATGCGTTCAGTGTCTTGTCGTCGTTGTTGTCAGTCATTCCGGTCCTGTTCCTTCGGACAGGGCGGATGACTACCATCAGACCCTGTCTTTAATTCGATGTACCTTAACGATGCGTCCGGCGTTCACCGATGTCCGCGTCATTGTTTTAGCTGGCCAGCGGCGCCCGTTGCCCGGGACTGACCGCCGTTGCGGTACCGTTCGAGCAGGTTTGCGCGTTTCACTACACCTTCACCCGCCTGCCCTGCAAGCGCGCAGGCATGGATAAAAGCGTTCTGGCCCATCAGTTCGTCCATTTCCGCCTCCGTAAAGGGACGGGAAGATGGTATTTCACTCTCGGTTTCCATTCCGAGGTGCCAGGCCTTGCGGGCCTGGTCGATTTTCCGGACGCCATCATCGGCTGCGTCCGCGGCGTGGTAGACGGCAATTGCGCCGCCTGATCTGATCGCCCCGTCGACCTTCGACGAGCCGTTGATAAACTGGCTGGCCTTGCGGGCCATGTGCATCATGCCGGCAAGCTGCATTTTCAGCAGCCGCTCGACCGTTGCGCCGAGATCGTCCGACGCCTTTACGTCTGCCTTCAGGGCGCGGGCAAAGAGCTTCTTTGCCACCGCCTTGTCGACCGTCGCCCGGTCAAGCTTGACCCAGCAGCCGCGTCCCGGCAATTGCCGCTTCAGATCCGGTACGACCGTGCCGTCAGGCGCGGCGACGAACCGGATCAGGTCGTCCAAGTCACCGCTTTCGCGGGTGACGATGCACATCCGGCCGTTTTTTTCTTCGGTCGGTACATCGTCGTCGTCCAGCGCAACATCCTGTTGGACTGCGGAGGTCATGCTCCCTGCTCGGCGTCGGCTTCTGCCTCTGCTTCAGGCTCGGCTTCAGCGACTTCTGCAAGCTGGACAGTTGCTTCGTCTTCGGTGATCCAGCCGACGGCGAGGCGTGCCTGGATGACCATATGTTCTGCTTCGACGCGCGACACTTCCAGCTTGGAGAACAGGCCTTCGAATTTCTTGGTCTCGCCGTTCTTGCGTTCCGTCCAGCCGACCAGATCGTCCGATGCGCAGCCGGCGAAGTCTTCCAGCGTCTTGATGCCGTCTTCGCCCAGAGCCACCATCATCGGCGCGGTCATGCCGTTGATCTGCAGCAGTTCGTCGGCAACGCCGAGCGTCTTGCGCTTCTCGTCCATCTCGGCTTCGTTGCGCTCGATGAATTCGCGCGCACGCTGCTGGATTTCCTGGGCCGTTTCTTCGTCGAAGCCGTCGATCGAGGCGATTTCCTCGAGGTCGACGAAAGCAAGTTCCTCGACCTGGGCAAAGCCTTCGGAGGCAAGCACCTGGCCGACCATCTCGTCGACGTCGAGCGCATCCATGAACAGGGTGGTGCGCTCGTTGAATTCCTTCTGGCGGCGCTCCGATTCCTCGGCTTCCGTCATGATGTCGATGTCCCAGCCGGTCAGCTGCGAGGCAAGGCGAACGTTCTGGCCGCGGCGGCCGATGGCCAGCGACAGCTGTTCGTCCGGCACCACGACTTCGATGCGCTCGGCATCTTCATCGAGCACGACCTTGGTGACTTCGGCTGGCTGCAGGGCGTTGACGACGAAGGTCGCAGGCTCCTGGCTCCACGGAATGATGTCGATCTTTTCGCCCTGAAGTTCGGCAACCACCGCCTGGACGCGCGAACCGCGCATACCGACGCAAGCGCCGACCGGATCGATCGACGAATCGTTCGAGATGACGGCGATCTTGGCGCGCGAGCCCGGATCGCGGGCAACCGACTTCACCTGGATGATGCCGTCGTAGATTTCCGGCACTTCCATGGTGAACAGCTTCACCATGAACTGCGGATGGGTACGCGACAGGAAGATCTGCGGACCGCGCTGTTCGCGGCGCACATCGTAGACGAAGGCGCGGACGCGGTCGCCGTAGCGGAAGTTTTCGCGCGGGATCATCTCGTCGCGACGGATGATGCCTTCGCCACGGCCGAGATCGACGATGACGTTGCCATACTCGACACGCTTGACGGTGCCGTTGATGATTTCGCCGACGCGTTCCTTGAACTCGTCGTACTGGCGATCACGCTCGGCTTCGCGGACCTTCTGGACGATGACCTGCTTGGCAGACTGGGCTGCGATACGGCCGAAATCCATCGGTGGCAGCGGATCGGCAATGAAGTCGCCGAGGGCTGCATCCGGGTTGCGGTCGCGGGCGAGTTCCAGCGGGATGTGGATCGCGTAGTCTTCGGCCACTTCGACCACTTCGAGCAGGCGCTGCAGACGGATCTCGCCGGTCTTCGGGTTGATGTCTGCGCGAATGTTCGATTCCGAACCGTAACGGGAGCGCGCGGCCTTCTGGATCGCGTCTGCCATTGCGGCAAGAACGATCTCGCGATCGATGACCTTTTCGCGCGCCACGGCATCTGCGATCTGCAGAAGTTCCAGGCGGTTCGCACTGACTGCCATATTAATTTCTCCGTCTTCCTGCCCGGGTTCCCGTCCCGTGGGCGGTTAGTCTATCGGTGAAGTATCTTCGTCTTCTTCTTGTTCGTTCTGGTTCGCTGCCTTGGCCATCTTGTCGGCCTTCAGCGCATCACGAATGAGATCGTCCGTCAGAATAAGCTTTGCTTCGGCCAGCGTGGTGAACGGAATGACGACCTTGGGATCTTCGCCATAGGCCGGCTGGTCACGTTCGATGGTAAAGCCATCGGCATCCACAGCAATGATCTTGCCGCGGAAGCGCTTGCGGTTGTCGACCAGGATCGAGGTTTCCACCTTGACGAGGTTGCCCTGCCAGCGGCTGAAATCCGACTTGCGCACCATGGGGCGATCGATACCCGGCGACGACACTTCCAGATGATACGCCTTATCGATCGGATCATCCACATCCAAAGCGGGAGAAACGGCCTGGGATACGGCTTCGCAATCCTGAACGTTCATCGTGCCATCAGGCCGCTCGGCCATGATCTGCAGCGTCGCGCCGTTCTGGTTCATCAGCCGGACGCGCACGAGGCGGTAGCCGAGGTCGACGATAACAGGTTCAATGATCGCGGCGACGCGCTGGTCCAAACCGGTTTCGACGATCAGGCGGGGTTCGTTGGGGTCTTCTGCTGGTGTCAGGTCCGACAAGCATGCGCTCCTGGAAAATTTGGTATTCCATGCTCGAGCTAATAAAAAAGAGCGGGTCCTCGCGGCCCACCCTTCATCAGACGATCAAGAATTTGAATGCGATATAGCCCCGTTTTTACCAAATTGCAAGGTCTGCAATCATCGCCGGCTATTTAAGCACACCCATCATTCTTGCCTCGGGATAGCAGGTGGGTTGCTCGCCCGCTTTTGCCTGCCACTGGCCGATCGAGCGCCTGGTCTTGTAGCCGGGCAACCCGTCGGTGCCGCCGACGTCGTAGCCCTTGTGCTGCAGCGCCTTCTGCATGGCGGCGACATCCGAGCGCAGCATCTTGCCGACATCGCCCCACGGCCCCTTGAACGGACCCGCGTTGTCGGCGATGCGGTCGGCGAGATCGCCGATGTACAGCGCATAGAGATCGGAGTTGTTGTACTCCTTGATGACGTAGAAATTAGGGGTGACGATGAAGGCCGGGCCATCGCGGCCGGCCGGAACCAGCATCATGCCCGACGCCTTCAGCTCGGCTGACGGGAAGGCGCTGCCGTTCACGCGGGTGATGCCATCGGCGGCCCACTTCGAGATCGGGCGTGCGAGATCGGGGCCTTCCTGGGCGCAGGAGACCGCTGCGGGAATGCTCGCCTCGTAACCCCAGCCACGGCCGCGCTGCCAGCCCTTCTGCACGAGATAGTTGGCAATCGAGGCGAGGGTGTCCGGCACCGACGTCCAGATGTTGCGACGGCCGTCGCCGTCGAAATCGACGGCGTATTTGATGTAGCTCGACGGCATGAACTGCGGTTGTCCGAGCGCGCCGGCGTAGGAGCCCTTGAATTGGTCGGGGCCGATGTCGCCATGCTCGAGAATGCCGAGCGCGGTGATGAGCTCGCTACGGAACATCTCCTTGCGGGTCGACATGAAGGCGTCGGTGGCAAGAATGGCAATCGCCGAATTCTTCAGGGTCGCAGCGCCGAAGCCGGTCTCGCGGCCCCAGATGGCGAGCACGATTGAACCAGGCACGCCGTAGGTCTTCTCGATGCGCTTCAGGGTCGACGCATATTGCGAGGCAAAGCCACGGCCCGTGACGGCCAGCCGCTGCAGGCGGTCATTGTTGAAATAGGGAGCGGGCGAGGAGAACTCCGCCTGGCTCTGCGGCCGCTGCTTGACCGGCGGGAAGCCGGGGGGCGTGAGATCGGGCAGGTTCCAGTTCAACTGGACGCCGGCGAAGGCGGCATTCAGCGTCTTCTCGGACACGCCTGCCTTCTTCGCCTCGGGGAAGATCTGTGTCTTCACCCAGGTCTGGAATTGCGCTTCGACATCGGCCTTCGATGGTGCGGCGAAGGCGGGAAGGGGGACGAGGGTGAGGAGGAGGGCGGCAAGGCTCAGAAGCTGCCGGGAGTACCCCCCTCTGTCACCTCCGGTGACATCTCCCCCACAAGGGGGGAGATTGGCGGCGGGCTCTTTGCCAAACCAATAGCGGATGGATCTCGCCAAGCCTGAAACAGTGCCCAAAGATTGGAAGGGGTCGCCCAGGGCTCCCGATCTCCCCCCTTGTGGGGGAGATGTCACGCAGTGACAGAGGGGGGTATGCATCCGCATCGTCGATCTATCCATCATATCAGCGTCCTCGCCCTCAATGCTGCCGTCAGCGTGCCTTCGTCGAGATAGTCGAGCTCGCCACCCACCGGCACACCATGGGCCAGCCGGGTTATCCGCACCTCGAGGCCGGAGAGCTGGTCGGTGATGTAGTGGGCTGTCGTCTGGCCCTCGACCGTGGCGTTGACGGCGATGATGATCTCGCGGATGCCGCCTTCGGCGACGCGCGCCACCAGGCCACGAATGTTGAGATCGTCCGGCCCGACGCCATCGAGCGGCGAGAGCGTGCCGCCGAGGACATGGTAGGCTGTGTTCATTGCGGCGGCCCGCTCCAGCGCCCAGAGATCGGCAACATCCTCGACGACGATGATCACCGCCTGGTCGCGGCGGTCGTCGGTGCAGACGGTGCAGGGATCGACGGTGTCGACATTGCCGCAATGGGAGCAGATCTTGACCTTGTCATAGGCCTCGCCCATCGCGTTCGACAGCGGGCCCAGCAGTTGGTCCTTCTTCTTGATCAGGTGCAGCGCCGCGCGGCGCGCCGAGCGCGGCCCGAGACCCGGCACCTTGGCCAGAAGCTGGATCAGTTTTTCGATTTCCGGGCCGGTGACTCGCTTTGCCATGGGGCGTTCTTAGACCATATGTAAGAGAAACGGAATCGCGTCAGGAGCCACCATCCCATGAAAATTCTCGCTGTTTGCGTCGGCAACCCCGAAAAATTGCCGGGCAAGAGCTACAAGACCGGCATCAACAAGCACGCGGTGTCGGGGACTGTCATGGTCGATGCCAACGGCTTAGTTGGGGATGCCGTCTGCAATCTCAAGCACCATGGCGGCCTCGACCAGGCCGTTTATGTCGAGGGATCGGTGACGCTCGACTGGTGGGCCCGCGAACTCGGCCAGGAACTGGCGCCGGGCGCGTTCGGCGAAAACATCGTCATCGAAGGTCTAGACAATGCCACCGTGGCCGTCGGCGACCGGTTTGTTGTCGGCGACCTGCTGCTCGAAGTCACCTCGGCGCGCATTCCCTGCGCCACCTTCGCGGCCAAGATGGGGGATCCGAAATTCGTCAAGCGCTACACCAAGTCGGGGCTGCCCGGCATCTATTGCCGGGTGCTGCAGGCGGCCACATTGTCGGCCGGAGCAGAGGTGGAGTACCAGCCGTTTGCAGGTGCGCGGGTCACCATGCCCGAGATGATGAAGACCTACGGCCGCAAACTGTCACCGGAGGACCGCGAGCGCTATCTGGCGACGCCGCTGCATTTCCAGCTCAAGGCGGCGCTAGAAGCGCAAGCGTAAAGCGCAGCGCCAGGCGCGTGTGAACGGCAGCTTATTAGCCGGCAAAACAACATTCCAGGCTGCCTGCAACCCGCTTGCCTCAATCAACCGTCTTACTGGACGGTTTCTCGTCTCAGAAAGGCATCTTGAAGCCGGGAGGGATCGGCAGGCCGGCGGTCAGTTCCTTGGTCTTTTCGGCGACGATGGCTTCGGCCTTGCCCTTGGCATCGGTGTGGGCGGCGACAACGAGGTCTTCGAGGATCTCGACGTCGTCTTCCTCGAACAGCGAAGGATCGATCTTCAGCGAGACCATTTCGCCCTTGCCGTTCAGCGTCACGGTCACGAGACCGCCGCCAGACTTGCCTTCCGCATGGATGTCAGACATTTCCGCCTGCATCTTCTCCATCTTGGACTGCATTTCCTTGACCTTGCCCATCATACCCATGATGTCGCGCATCGTCGTGGCTCCTTTTCTGCTGCTGTCGTCTTGAAATCGATCAGAATTCTATGTCGTCGCCCGGCAAGATATCGCCTTCGTCGGATTCGGCAACGGCCGGCGCCGGAAGCGTTTCGTCGCCGGCATCATCGTCCGCATCGGCGCGGACCCTGACGTCGATGATCTTGGCGCCGGGAAACTGTGCAAGTATGGCAGCGACATCGGGGTCCAGGCTGGCATCGACCATGCGCTGCGCCTGCGCCTTTGTCTCGGCCTCGACCTCGGTCGGCGCGCCGCCGTCGCGGCTGAGGCTGACGACCCAGTGAATGCCGGTCCATTCCTTGAGCTTCAGCGCCAGCTCGTTGAGCAGCGTATTTGGGGCGCCGGGGGCCAGGCTGACGTCGAGATGGCCAGGTTCCAGCTTCACCAGGCGCAGGAAGGTGCGCGACATGGCCTTGAGCTTGGGATCGCGCTTGGCGCCGCAGAGGTCGACGATATCGGCAATCGATCGGATCGCGACAGTCGGTTTTGGCGCGTCCGCAGGCTTTGTCTCCGTACGGCCGGCGGCAAGCGGCTGTGGTGCGGCATCCGGAACGGCGCGCAGCATGGTGGCGCCGCCGCTGGTCGGACGCGGCGCCATATCGGCAGTGCGGCTGGTGATGGCTGGCTGGTAGGCAACGGGGGCGCCAGCGCCGTTGCCGTTACCGTTTCCCGATGGAACCGGCCGCGCATTGCCGCCGCCATCGCTGCCGAGTTCGGCCAGTCGCCGTGCGGCGTCTTCCGGAGATGGCAGAGATCCGGCGTGCGCCAGACGAATCAGCACCATTTCGGCGGCACCGGCCGTGCGCGAGGAGTTTTCCGTTTCCGGAATGCCCTTCAGCAGCATCTGCCAGATCCGCGACAGGGTGGTGACGGCGATGGTCTTCGAGAATTCGAGGCCACGGATCCGCTCGATCTCGCTCAGGGACGGATCATTGGCCGAATCGGGCACATATTTCAGCCGCGTCACCAGATGGGTGAAATCGGCAAGATCTGTCAGCACGACCACCGGGTTGGCGCCGGCTTCGTACTGGCCGTTGAATTCGGCAAGGGCGGCTGCGACATCGCCTTTGACGACATGCTCGAACAGGTCGACGATGCGGGCGCGATCGGCAAGGCCGAGCATCGAACGCACAGTGTTGGCCTCGACCACGCCGCCGCCATGGGCAATCGCCTGGTCGAGCAGCGACAGGCCGTCACGGGCGGAGCCCTCGGCAGCACGGGCGATCATTGCCAGGGCTTCCGCTTCGGCCTCGATGCCTTCCTTGGCTGATATGGTGGTGAACAGGCCGACGAGATCGGAGGCGCTGATGCGGCGGAGGTCAAAACGCTGGCAGCGCGACAGGACGGTGATCGGCACCTTGCGGATTTCCGTCGTCGCGAAGATGAACTTCACATGCTCCGGCGGCTCTTCCAGCGTCTTCAGCAGGCCGTTGAAGGCGGCCGTCGACAGCATGTGCACTTCGTCGATGATATAGACCTTGTAGCGCGCCGAAACCGGGCGGTAGCGGACCTGCTCGATGATCTCCCGGATATCGTCGATGCCGGTGTGCGAGGCGGCGTCCATCTCGATCACGTCGACATGGCGGCCGTCCATGATGGCCTGGCAGTTTTCGCCGAGCATCCTGAGGTCGATTGTGGGCGTGTCGATTTCGGCGGTCTTGTAGTTCAAGGCACGGGCAAGGATACGCGCCGTCGTCGTCTTGCCGACGCCGCGCACGCCGGTCAGCATGTAGGCCTGGGCGATGCGGCCGGTCTCGAAGGCGTTGGTGAGGGTGCGGACCATCGGCTCCTGGCCGACCATCAGGTCCGAAAAATCCTTGGGGCGATACTTGCGGGCCAGCACCCGGTAGCCTGTGCCTGCCGAAACGGCTGAATTTGCTGGTCGCTCGATTTCGCTCATCGCCCTGCTTGTCGCCGGGCAAGCCGGACATCGCTATGAGAAAAGGGTGGGAGGCTGGCACGATGACCCGTGCCTGGCTCGTTGGGGCTGCTTCCTTCCGGACCTGACCCGGTTGGCGAGTGGCTCGTCCACCACCAACCTCCCGGAGCGACATATCGGCAATCTGGTCATCAAATGCAAGCACACCCACAAAAAAACTGCTAAACATTTGAAAAAACACTGAGGAGGATAGCATGAGCCCATTCGTGCTCGATGATCGCCTGGCGCGTGATTCCGATCTAATGGCTGAGCTTGAGCTCTGCCAGTTGCGCATGCTGAAGGATAGCCGCTGGCCCTGGGTGATGCTGGTGCCGCAACGCGGCGGCATCGCCGAGATTTTCGAGCTGTCGCTGGCGGATCAGGCGCTGCTCAGCCAGGAGACCAACAGGGTCGCTGTGGCTTTGAAGGCGGTGACGGGCGCCAAGAAAATCAACATCGGTGCGCTCGGCAATGTTGTGTCGCAGCTGCATGTTCATATCGTTGCCCGCAACGAGGGCGATCCGAACTGGCCGGGACCGATCTGGGGCCATGGTTCTGCAACGCCCTATAGCGAAACTGGCGCGCAAGATTTCTGTCAGGCCCTCCTTGAGGCCCTCAGCGTCTCCAAGCCCATGCATGGGACTTCTCATCAAAAGAAGGTCGGGAACTGAAGGTTGAATTTGGCCGGCTGAGCAATAAGTCGTGTGACGTATGACCATGTCGGCGTCAGCCAGAGCGAGGTTGGAACACGATGCGCCTTTTGCCGATTTGTTTTACTCTCATGACACTGACGTCGACGAACGCCTGGGCGGGATGGATAGAGTTCGGCGATCAATCGCTGCCGTGCTCAGGCGAATATGACGTGATCAACGCGGCTGAGCTTTACACCGCGACGATCAACAAGGATGGAGCGGAAAAGGTCCATTTCATCAAGACAAAAGCGGAGGACAGCACATGTCCTTCTGAATCCGCGTCTTGCGTGCAAGAAGCCTATCTTGTGCCGGGAGACAGGGTTATCGTGTCTGCAGGTTCGGGCACTCTGGCCTGCGTTACCTATGTCTCGTCCAAAGGGTCGAGCAAGATGGGTCTTCTTCCTGCTCCGAGGCTCGATTTTGAAACGAACTTCTTTGCAAAACTCGATAGCAAGGAGATGTTGGGCACGTGGAGCTCAGACGCTTCAGAGGTCTCCCTGTCCAAAGGAGACAGCGGATTCATCACAATCGATGGCGATGCAACGCGAGGACCACCCACTTATAACAGCGGGTCGATTTCCGGCCCCGCCTTCATCAGTTCTGAAGGCATGACCGCCGGATACGAGGAGGAGCATTACGATGGTGAAAAAGCCGCCAGTGATCCCGCAGAGCTTTCGGGAGGGTGCCGTGTTCGCATCCGTTCCCTGACCCACTATCTGGTAATAGACGATAATGACCGTTGTGGCGGTCAAGGGGTCACATTCTCAGGCATCTATATCAAAGGCCCGCTTAAAAATCGCGAAGGGATCGATGATTGAATGACAAGCTCAGGCGCGTGTTGCTTGAACCTTTACCCGCCACCCCTTCTTCCGCCCTGCGGTCCGACGGCTTCTCTCTAGCGATTTGTCCGTTGACCAGCGGTTTCTTCTCCTGTGAAACTGCCGCACACGATTTCCGCCACGCCCTCCTTCAGGCTCTGTGATTCCATGACACTTAAACTCTTCGAAACCTCCGCTCCCCATCCAGAACCGAGCAGCCTCACGGCCTTCGCCGAAAATGCGCTCGACCGGGATTCGGAGCATCGCGACGAGACGTCGGTTGCTAAAGCGCTGTCGATCGACGGCGCCCACCTGTTCGCCTTCGCCGGCGAAAAACTGCTGTTGAAGCATGACGGCCAGATCCTCGATCCGCTGTTTGCGAAATACGAGCTGGCCGGGCTCGAACCGGACTGGGACAATGCCGTGCTGCTCGGCTACCGCAAAAGCGGCGAACCGCGACTGGCCGTGCCTGTCGGCGTCTCGGTCGACGATCTCGCCAGCCAGTACAAGGCGACCGACATGCGGGCGCTGTGGCGGGAGCACCTGTTCGAAGGCGAAATCCTCGGCGAGGCGGCGCAGGCCGCGAGCCTCATTCGCTGGAACAGCGACAACCTTTTCTGCGGCCGCTGCGGGAGCCCGAGCGAAAGCCATATCGGCGGCTACAAGCGCATCTGCACGGTCTGCCAGCACATGATCTTCCCGCGCACCGATCCTGTCGTCATCATGCTCGTGGTCGACGAGGCGCGTGGCCTCTGTCTGCTCGGCCGCAGCCATCATTTCGCGCCGGGCATGTATTCCTGCCTTGCCGGGTTCGTCGAGCCGGGCGAGACGATCGAGAACGCGGTGCGCCGGGAAACTCTTGAGGAGTCTGCCATCGTCACCGGCCGCATCCGTTATCATGCGTCGCAGCCCTGGCCGATGCCGCATTCGCTGATGATCGGCTGTTATGCCGAGGCGAAGTCCACCGATATCCGCATCGACGATGCCGAGCTCGAGGACTGTCGCTGGTTCACGCCGGAGGAAACGCTGGCCATGCTCGACCGAACCGATGCCTCGGGAAACACCTCGCCGCCGAAGGGCGCCATCGCCCACCGGCTGATGCGTGACTGGATCGAATGGCAGCGCTGACCGGATCGCCGCCATGGCCCGCTCCGAACGGCTTCTGACATTGCTGCAGGCGCTCCGGCGCCATCGCCGTCCGGTGACCGGTGCGGCGCTGGCGCAGCAGACCGGCGTCAGCCTGCGCACGCTCTACCGCGACATCGCCAGCCTGCAGGCGCAGGGCGCATATATCGAGGGCGAGGCGGGTGTCGGCTATGTGCTGAAGCCGGGCTTCATGCTGCCGCCGATGATGTTTTCGCAGGAGGAGATCGAGGCGCTGGTGCTGGGCTCGCGCTGGGTGGCCAAGGCCGCCGAACCGCGTCTGGCCGCTGCTGGCGCCGACGCCATGGCCAAGATCGCTGCCGTCCTGCCGGAGGAGATGCGTGCCGAGATCGATTCGGCGACGCTGCTGGTCGGGCCGCGGCGAAGGGAAGAGGACAAGGCCGATCTGTCGGCCATCCGCAAGGCGATCCGCAACGAGCGGATCGTCGAAATCAATTATTCGGACGAAAGCGGCGCGGTCTCCATCCGCCGCGTCTGGCCCTTTGCGCTCGGCTATCTCGAGCATATCCGCATCATGGCCGCCTGGTGCGAATTGCGCCAGGATTTTCGCCACTTCCGCACCGACCGCATCGGCGAGATGCAGGTGCTGGACAGCCGCTATCCGCGCCGCAGGGCGGTGCTGATGAAGGAGTGGCGCGAGGTCGACGACTATACCAGGAATGCCTGAGGGTCGATGAGGCCAGCTGCGGCGGGCTTCCGTGGCTCGGGCATGTGGTGTTGTTTCAGCCTGAGCCTTTATGTCAGCTTATCCCGGGCGAGTAGCTGCGCGGGATAAGCGTTGGTGGGCGATGCCTAGCGGCACCGGAATGCAGACTAAGCCGGGGCGTCGAAGCTTCCCGGGCTGTTCGGGGTGGCGCTCCACTGCTCGGTCCGCTCAGGACTGGCTTCCGACAGCGCCTTGCGGACACCCGCTGCGTCGTGATCCTTCACATAGACGGGAGAGCCGGGCTGCTGGCGCCAGGAATCCTCCAGGCTTCCCGCATCGACGCCATCGAAGCCGATCGCGTCGAGGAGGCTGATGACGGTCGCCTTGGCGGTCGCATCATTGCCGGCGACGGCGATGGCGAGCCGGCCGGCGTCGCCGGTGGGCTTGCCGAGTTCGGCGAGGCTCTTGGCGTAAATCATGTTGAACGCCTTGACGACATCATGGCCGATCTCGCGGGCAACCCAGGCGCTTTCCATCATCCCGCCTTCGATGGCCGCAATCGCGCCATCGCGCTCGCGCGGATAGTAGTTGCTGGTGTCGATGACGACAGTCTCTGGCGAGACTTTCGCAAACAGACCCGCGGGCAAGGCGGGGATGGCGTGCAGCGGGATGGTGACGACGATGACGTTCTTGTCGCGCACGGCATCCTCGACCGTCACGGGGTGGGCGCCTGTCTTCTCGGCAAAGTCCGAGAGCGAGGCAGGGCCTCGCGAATTTGCGACATCGACCTGATGTCCCGCCGCGATCAGCAGCGGTGCCAATGCGCCGCCGATATTGCCTGCGCCAATCATACCGATTTTCATGTGCGATTGCTCCAGTTGTTTCAGAGCCCCGTTGCGAGGCAGAGACAATATTAATTGCTGGTCTCTCCGCGATAAATCGCAATAGGATGCGGATAGTCACCACCAGGAGTAGGGAATGGATCGCCTCGCCAGCATGAACGCCTATGTCGCATCGGTGGAGAAGGGGTCGTTCGCCGCAGCGGCGACGGCGCTGGGGATGTCCCAGCAGATGGTCGCAAAGCATGTCACCTATCTCGAGGCGCGGCTGGGTGCGCGGTTGCTGAACCGCACCACGCGTCGGCAAAGCGTCACCGAGATCGGCAGGACCTTTTACGACCGCTGCAAGCTGGTGCTTGCCGATGCCGATTGGGCCGACGCCGTGGCGGAAGAGGCCAAGGGCGCGCCGAAGGGCCGCCTGCGCATCAGCGCGCCCGTATCCTTCGGCTCGCAGAGCCTGATGGGGCTGGTAACACGATACCTGCGCCAATATCCCGACGTCGAAATCGATCTCGTGCTCGACGACCGGTATGTCGATCCGGTCAAGGATTCCTTCGAAGCGGTGTTTCGCATCGGAGAGATCGGCGATACGAGCCTGACCAAATGCCGGCTGGCGCCTTTCCGCGTCGTCCTCTGCGCCTCGCCGGACTATCTGGCGGAGCGGGGCACGCCTCGCCATCCGGCCGATCTCGAAAGCCATGAGTGCCTCGGACATGCCCACTGGTCCCAGCCCGAAAATTACCATTGGCGGTTCGAAATGGGCGACAGCGTCTATGAGCCGAAGGTCGAGGGGCGCCTGCGTGTCAACGATGCGAAGGGCCTGGTATCGGCCGCCGTTGCCGGTTTTGGTATCGCACTGCTGGCCTTCGACCATGTCCAGGACCTGCTGCGCGACGGGCGCCTGGTCCGCGTTCTTCCCGACTACCGGACCGCGACGCGGCCGATGCACCTGCTCTTCCACCCGGACCGGCGGCAGACGCCGAAGTTGAAGAGTTTCATCGATGCCGTCATGGCAGAGTTCGGAGAGGCGCAGGGCGGATAGGCGGACTAGCAGGAGCCGTCGACGGGCTGCTCGCTGCTGCCAGAAACTGTCAGCTGTTGCGTCTATGCTCACCTTGTCGTCAACAGGGAGCAGAGACCATGACCAGCCCCAACCTCATCATTCTCTATGTCAAGGATCCAGCCGAAAGCGTCGGCTTCTACCGTGGCCTGCTCGGCCGCGAGCCGGTGGCTAACACCCCGAATTTTGCCGCGTTCGCGCTCGACGGCGGCTTTACGCTCGGGCTCTGGCGGCGCAGCAGCGTGGAGCCGCAGCCCTCAGCGTTGGGCAATCGCGGCGAAATGGCGTTCATGGTGCCGGGAGAGGGGAGTGTTGCCGCCCGCTATCAGGAGTGGCGCGGTCGCGGCCTGCCGATTGCCCAGGAACTGACGCAGATGGACTTCGGCCAGACCTTCGTGGTGCTCGACCCCGATGGCCATCGGCTGCGCGTCTGCGAGCCCGATCAGTAACAGGAATGGCGTGCCTATGGCGTAACGGCCATCGCGGCTGCGGGCGGCAAGCCCGCAGCGGGTTCGCTCAGATCAGCGTCAGATCGCTTTCGCATTCGCCGCGTGCCTCATCGAATTCATCGATATGGGCTACGGCGAGACTGCGGAATTCGGCATCGGTGATGTCGTTCGGTGTCTGCGGCATTCCGTGATCCTTGATCATCGTCTTGAGCATTCCGATCAGGTGGGTGCTCTTATCGTCCGACATGGTCGTCAACCTTCACATTTCGTTGATAGTTAGTACACTAACGAATATAACGCATTGCGGTGCAACATACCTGTTCCGATATCGCCGATCAGCCTTGAGGCTGGTGCATGGCCCGACAGGTCCTTTGCAAGACCTGGCGCCCGCGCTAGGCTGCGGGCGGAGGGCGGCAGATATGGGCTTCGATTGGCACAGCACTGAAATCACGCGCGCGACGCCGCTGACCGCGACGTATCGCAACACCCAGAATGTCCGCCGCTTCTTCCACGCGGAATGCGGAGAGCAATTCAAATTTGATCGCCCTTTCATGGCCTGGCTGAAAACGGCTGTCGGCCAGACCATGGGGGATGCCGCCGATGAATGGCTGCGCCGTGAGGCTGAAAGGCGCCCTTAGCCGGCGCCTTTCAGCATTCGCTGTGTGATGCCCTCAGGCCTGGTATTCTTCGTCTGTAACGTGCTCGAGCCAATCGACGACCTTGCCGTCGAGCGCTTCGGCAATGGCGACATGGCTCATCGCAGATGTCGGCGCCGCGCCGTGCCAGTGCCGTTCATCCGGCGCGAACCAGACGATGTCGCCGGGGCGGATCTCCTCGATAGCGCCGCCCTCGCGCTGCGCCCGGCCGAGGCCGGACAGCACCAGCAGGGTCTGGCCGAGCGGATGGGTGTGCCAGGCGGTGCGGGCGCCGGGTTCGAACGTGACGGTAGCGCCACCGATCCGGGCCGGTTCCTCGCCCTTGAACGGTGCGTCGATCCGCACCGTGCCGGTGAAATAATCGGATGGGCCCTTGGCCGAAGGAAGCGAGCCGCTGCGTGTGATCTTCATGGAAACTCCTGTTTGTGCTGCATTCCTGCGCTTCCGATGAAAGCTGCAGGCTGACGTTCATTCGCGCCGTTGAGAGGGTCCGGTGTCGGCCGGCTCAGCCGTCAATCCATCGATATCTGTCTCTGCGCCGATATGTTTGGACATATTGACCCCCGTCACCCGGAAGCCGCCGACTGCGTAGACGTGCTGGGCACGGGCGTTGTCGGCAGCTACCCGCAGCCTGATCTCCCGGTACCCCTGACGTCCCATCAGGGATTCGAAGGTGCCGAGAGCCTCGCGTCCGCGACCTTGTCCTCTGTGGTCCGGCAGGATGCAAAAATCGCAGATGAACACCGATCGACGGTAACGGTCGGTTCGATACCAGACGTATCCGATGAGATCGCCTTTGCCTGTCCCGTCGAGGATGCAGAATAGATCCTGCCCCGCCGTTTGCGGGCCTTCGGGAAGATCTTGCGCAATCTCTCGCTCCGCCTGTACCCGTGCATCGGCTTCGGCCACACGATAGTTGGCAGCAATCTCGGCGGCATAGTCCGGGATGAAATAAGCGAGATAGGCCGGAAATTCGCCCTGAAGCATTGGCCGGAAGGTGATCATGCTGTTCCATCCGATGGGCTATTGCTGGCTTCGACGTTGTCTACGCGCCCTGGCTTCACTGCTCTGATCGTTGACTCAGCCCTTGGCCAGCATCGCAGCCCGGAGCGTGTCGTTGATGCGCTCCTGCCAGCCGGGGCCGTCTTCCTGGAAATGGGCGAGCACATCGCTGTCGAGCCGGAGCGACACCATCTCCTTGGTGTTCGGGACAGCGGGGCGCTCGACTGCCGGGGCGACGGGCTTTTTGGTCGGCTTGAACAGCGCTTCTGCGGCGTCCATCGGGCTGACCGGGCGGCGGGGTGTCGTGGCCATGGGGGGCTCCTTGCGTGAGACGGTCGGTGACGTGACTGAACCTACATCGTGCCGCGGGTCGGGTGGCCCTTGTAGACGCCGAGAATGCGGACCTTTTCGGAGAAGAAGCGCAGCTCTTCCAGCGCCTGGCGAACATGCGGGTCGGAGGGATGGCCCTCGATGTCGGCGTAGAACTGGGTTGCCACGAATTTTCCGCCAAGCTGGTAGCTCTCCAGCTTGGTCATGTTGATGCCGTTGGTGGCAAAGCCGCCGAGGGCCTTGTAGAGGGCAGCTGGAATGTTGCGGACATTGTAGACAAAGGTGGTGACGATCTTCTCGTCTTTCGATGAACGTTCGGCCCAGGCTTCGTCACGGGCGAGCACGACGAAGCGCGTCGTGTTGGTGTCGACGTCCTCGACGTTCTCGGCGACGATGTCCAGATGGTAGAGGTCGGCAGCAAGCCGCGGGGCGAGGGCCGCCATCGAGCGGTCGCCGACTTCCTGGACCATTTTCGCAGCGCCGGCCGTATCGCCTGCAATGACGGGCTTCCAGCCGTTGCTGCGGATGATCTTCCGGCACTGGCCGAGCGCGTGGATATGGCTGTGGACTGTGCGGATCTCGTCCTTGCTGACGCCCGGCAGCACCATCAGCTGGAAACGGATCGGCATGAAATATTCGCCGATGATGTGCAGCTTGGATTCCGGCAGCAGGTGGTGGATGTCGGCGACGCGGCCGGCAATGGTGTTTTCGATCGGGATCATCGCCAGGTCGGCGTCGCCGTTGTCGACGGCGGTGAAGGCGTCCTCGAAGGTCCGGCAGGGCAGCGGGTCCATGTCCGGGAACATGTCGCGGCAGGCCATGTCGGAATTGGCGCCGTATTCGCCCTGGAAGGCAATCTTGTTGGTCATGGCTGTCATGGGATATCCGTCAGAGGGAGGCGCTGGAAAGCAGGCGGCGGGCCTTTTCGAGGTCGGCCGGAGTATCGATACCCAGCGGAACCGTGTCAACGATCTCCGCATCGATGCGCATGCCGGCCTCAAGGGCGCGCAGCTGCTCCAGCGATTCGCGCTTTTCCAGCGTCGAAGGCGCCAGCGTCACGAATCGTTCCAGCGCCGCGCGGCGATAGGCGTAGAGCCCGATGTGGTGATAGAGCGGCCCCTTGCCATGGGGGGCGGTGGCGCGGGTAAAATAAAGTGCCCGCAGCCGGCTGTCCGAGAGCGGCGAGCCGACGATCTTGACGACGTTCGGATTGGTCTTTTCCTCCTCGTCGCGGATTTCCACCGTCAGCGTGGCGATGTCGACGGCTGCGTCTTCCAGCGGCCGCAAGGCGGCGCGGATGGTTTCGGGGTCGATGGTCGGCAGGTCGCCTTGCACGTTGACGACGGTCTCGACGCGGCCGTCGGGATCGACGGCGCGCAGGGCCTCGTGGATGCGGTCGGAGCCGGACTGATGGTCCTCGCGGGTCATGACAACCTCGAAACCGGCGTTCTTGACGACGTCGAAGGTATCGGCATGGTCGACCGCGACGACGATGCGACCGATCGCCGCCTCGCGCGCCCGCAGGGCGACCTGGACGATCATCGGCAGGCCGGCGATGTCGGCCAGCGGCTTGCCCGGCAGTCGGGTGGAGGCCAGGCGGGCGGGGATGAGGACCAGCGTCTTGCCGATTTCAAGGTGCGTCATTGTTGGGCCTTCTATTCCCGTCGGAAAAGTGTCAAAAAGTGTGATGTTCCGAGCGGGGTGGAGAGTTTTGTAAGGGACAGTCAGAAGACACAGGTTTCGGCCGAATTCAAGATGGGGCCGGCGGGTTTGCCGGGCAGGGGAGCATAGCAGATGAATTCATCCTACGTGAACATGGGACTGGGCGCGCTTTTGGCGACGTTGTTCGTGCTGAAGTCGGTGTCGCTGGTTTCAGGTGCGCTGTTCGCATCCGAACCACCGGAAAAGCCGGGGTTCGAGATTGTCGCCGACGACACGGCAACGGCGGGCGGCGCCAGCGACAAGGCGGCCGCTGCCGCGCCTGAAACACCGATCGCCCAGCTGCTGCAGAAGGCCGACGCGAAAGTTGGCGAAACCATCTTCAAGAAGTGTCAGGCCTGTCATGACGCGTCGAAGGGCGGGCCCAACAAGGTCGGTCCCAACCTCTACGGCATCGTCGACCGGCCGATCGCCTCGCACGAGGGCTTCGGCTATTCCGCTGCCATCAAGGATTTTTCCAAGGGTTCCTCGGAAAAGTGGACCTATGACCATTTGACCCATTTCCTGGCAGCGCCGAAGAAGTACATCGCAGGCACCGCTATGGGTTTTGCCGGCCTGCCGAAGGACACAGACCGCGCCAATGTGATCGCCTATCTCCGGACGCTGGCCGATACGCCGGCACCCTTGCCTGATCCGGCCGCTGCGCCTGCGCCCGCCACCAACTGAACCTTCGGACACGAGCACCCGGCCGCTGCGGCCGGGTTTCATGCCTGCCTTGCCCGATGCATCGATAGCCGACCCTTGTCAGCCAGTGCATCGGCGCGCTCGTTTCCGTCGATGCCGAAATGACCTTTGCACCAGTCGACGGTGACGAGTGTATTCTGCGTGAGCAACAGATCGACGGCTCTCCACAGGTCGACATCGGCGATCGTCCGTCTGCGGACATTTGGGTTGGCGTCGATCTTCTTCCAGCCGTTGCCTCGCCAGATCGGGAGCAGCAGGTTGCAACCCCTGACCGCATAGAGCGAATCGGACCAGATCACGGCCGGTTCGCCGGCGGCGTTGCCGCCGATCCAGCTTGCGGCTTCGAGCACGGCTGCGATTTCCATGGTATTGTTGGCCGTCTTTCGGATGCCGCCGCAGCCCGAGGCGATTTCGACACCGTCGCAATAGGCAACGAACGCCCAGCCGCCATCTGCGGATCCGGGGTCGAAGCAGCCGTCGGTGAAGACGTGAAGCCCGTTTCGGGCTGCCTGCGCAATGTCTGTAGTCGTGCCGGTCAAGGAGAGCCTGTCGAGATGTCGCGGGATCAACGCATTCCATCCTAGCGCGGAGCGACCTTGCTTTGCCAACGCGTAACGCGAGGTATCCGCGTCAAAAACAGAAAATCTGGCCCGATCGACCACAAGCGGGATGCTGCAATGCGCAATCGGCAAAGCCCCGGCCTCGACAAAGTGGCCGAGCCATGACGTTCTGCGCGCGAATGCCAATGTGAGTCTATTTATGTCCAATCCGCAGTCGTCGACCGGAATCCACCGCGGTACCATTCCGCTGATGGCCGCAGCCTGCGGTGTGATGGTTGGCAACATCTATCTCTGCCAACCGCTGCTCGGCCAGATCGCCGTCAGCTTCGGCGTGCCGGAGCACGTCTCCTCGCTGGTCGCGGTGGCGACCCAGGTCGGCTATGCATTCGGCATCCTGCTGCTGGTGCCGCTGGCCGATATCGCCGAACCGCGCAAGTTGTTGCGCTGGCTGATGGCGCTGACGGCCATCGGCCTTGTCGCCGCCTCGCTTGCCCCCAACATCGGCATCCTCATCGGCGCGAGCGCCTGCCTGGCGCTGGTGACGGTGGTGCCGCAAGTGCTGATACCGATTGCCGCCTCGCTGGTGCCGGCTGAAAAACGTGGCCGGGTCGTCGGCACCATGACGACAGGGCTCATCCTCGGCATATTGTTGTCGCGGACCGTCTCCGGGCTTGTGGCCGGATACACCGACAGCTGGCGGGCGTCCTACGGGCTCGCCGCAGCGCTGACCGTCCTCTTGTTCTTCTTCGTGCCTCGCTTCATGCCAAAGCGGCCGCAGGGGAGCGAGAGGATTGGCTATGGCACACTGCTGGCGTCGCTGCTGCCGCTGCTCAGGCACCGCGCGCTGCTGCTGTCGATGGGAATGAACTTCATGGTGTTCGGCGCTTTCTCCGCCTTCTGGGCGACGCTCGCCTTCCATCTCGCGAGCCCCGCCTTCGGCCTCGGGGCTGCGGCTGCCGGCCTTTTCGGGCTGTGGGGCGCGCCGGGCGCGTTGCTGGCCCCGGTCGCCGGCCGCCTGTCCGACCGCTGGGGTTCGTCGCGGGTGAACGCGTTCGCGTTCTGCGCCCTGCTGGCCAGCTTCGCGATTGCCGCCACCCTCGGGACGACGCATCTGCTGGCCATGGTCGCTGCCGTCAACCTGCTCGATTTCGGCATGCAGAGCGGCCAGATCGCAAACCAGACCCGCATTTTCGCCATCGGGCATGAGATCCGCGGGCGGCTGAACACGCTCTACATGGTGTCGAGTTTTTCCGGCGGGGCACTCGGCGCCTTTGCCGGTGGCTTGGCCTGGACGATGGCCGGCTGGATCGGCGTCTGCGTGGTCTGCGTATGCCTCATCTGTTTTGCCGCAGCGCTGCTCGCGGTGACGACGTTGGTCGGCAGCAGGCAGAAGCGCGCGGCGAGGGCAGGTGAAATCTGAAAAAGACACAAAAAAAGCGGGCAATGCCCGCTCTTCCTCAGCCGGTCATCCCGGCGTCTGCTTCCATCGCCGTCTGCCAGTACATCCGTGGTCAGCGCGTTCAATGGAAGCAAGGGTGTCATACCCCATGCGATCAAGGCTCTAGACGATCTTTCGACCATCCCATGCTTGTCGCGTGAGATTTTTCTACACCGTAAAAGTGACGGCTCTGTGACCGATCTCGATTTCATGCGGGGCGAGAAACGATTCCGCCTTCCAAACTTCTCAAAACCCGATATGACCGGACACCGGCGAAGACACTGACCGGGGCTCCCTAATTCATGACACGTTTCGATGTACTGACCGTTGGCAATGCTATCGTCGACATTATTGCCCGCTGCGACGACCAGTTCCTGATCGACAATGCCATTACCAAGGCAGCGATGAACCTGATCGACGCAGAGCGCGCCGAATTGCTCTATTCCCGCATGGGGCCGGCGATCGAGGCATCCGGCGGCAGCGCCGGCAACACGGCGGCAGGCATCGCCAACTTTGGCGGCAAGGCCGCCTATTTCGGCAAGGTCGCCAAGGACCAGCTCGGTGAGATCTTCACCCACGATATTCGTGCACTCGGTGTCCACTATCAGACAGCACCGAAAGAAACCTTTCCGCCGACCGCACGCTCGATGATCTTCGTGACCGAGGACGGCGAGCGCTCGATGAATACCTATCTCGGCGCCTGCGTCGAGTTAGGGCCGGAGGATGTCGAGGCCGACGTCGTCGCCGATGCCAAGGTCACCTATTTCGAGGGTTATCTCTGGGACCCGCCGCGCGCCAAGGAAGCCATCCGTGAATGCGCCCGCATCGCCCATGAAAACGGGCGCGAAGTCTCGATGACGCTTTCGGACAGCTTTTGCGTCGGCCGCTACCGCGAGGAGTTCCTCGAGCTGATGCGTTCGGGCACCGTCGACATCGTCTTTGCCAACCGGCAGGAGGCGCTCAGCCTCTACGAGACCGACGATTTCGAGGAAGCGCTGACGCGGATCGCCCGCGATTGCAAGATCGCGGCCGTCACCATGAGCGAAGAGGGCGCGGTCATCCTGCGCGGCGGCGAGCGTTACGAGGTGGCGGCAATCGAACTGGAAGAACTGGTCGATACCACGGGCGCCGGCGATCTCTTTGCCTCCGGCTTCCTCTATGGCTACACCCAGGGGCGGGAGCTGAAGGACTGCGGACGGCTGGGTTGCCTGGCGGCAGGTACGGTGATCCAGCAGATCGGCCCGCGTCCCGACAAATCGCTGTCGAAGCTTGCAAAGGAAGCAGGCCTTATTTGAAGGCCTCGCCGGGATAGGCGCCCCAGATCTCCGATTGCGCCACCCAGCCTTCAGTGCCGTCGGTGACAGTCTTGCACCAGGTGCCGTTGCATTCGCGCACGTCGAGTATAACGCCGGGCTCGAGCTTGGCGATGATCGAGCTTGACGGCTGCGGCTCGCGGCGCATGTTCACGTAGACTTCCTTGCCTTTGCCCTTCATCCAGGGCGCTGCGACGGCGGCGCGGGCACCCGAGAGCAGCGACTGGTTGACCCAGCCTTCGGTGCCGTCGGCGTCGCGCACCTGGCGCCAATTGTCGTATTCCTGGATGATCTCGACTGGCAGGCCGGCTCGGGTGTAGAGCCAGGAGACCGCGTAATCGCTGCTCGGGCCGATGCGCAGGTTGACGCGCTTCGACTTCAGGGTCACGAAGCGTGGCAGCGGCAAGCCGCTCGCACCCTTGGCGGCCTGAGCGTGCGCCATCTCCAGCGAGGCTGACAGCATGGTCAGGCTCAGGGCCAATGCAAGGCAGGATTTGATCATGGTGCTTCGCATCAGTCTTCCGTTCGATTGTCTTGGCGCGCTGCCCCGGCGCGCTTCGCTTTGGCGATCCGTAAATGCGTGGATGCCGCAAGCGACTTCTGTTTGTCTTCGCCGGCGGGTCTGGTAGAACTGCCCGCACAAATAAAATTATGTCTGGTCTTGGTTAAGGACCTCTGAACAAGGCATCGCAGAGCGCCATGACGACGAAGAAAAAACCAAAGGTCTATCTGACGCGCAAACTGCCCGATGCCGTCGAAACACGCATGCGTGAGCTGTTCGAGGCGGAGCTCAACATCGACGACGTGCCGCGAACGGCCGATGAGCTGGCAGCGGCGATGCAGAGCGCCGAGGTGCTTGTTCCCACGGTCACGGACCGGATCGACGCGGCGTTGATCGAGCGGGCAGGGCCGCAACTGAAGCTGATTGCCGGCTTTTCCAACGGCACCGATCACATCGATGTCGATGCGGCGGCGCGCAAGGGCATCACCGTGACCAACACGCCGGGGGTTCTGACCGAAGATACCGCCGATATGACCATGGCGCTCATTCTGGCCGTGCCGCGGCGGCTGGCGGAAGGCGCGCGGGTCTTGACCGACAGGCCGGGCGAATGGGCCGGGTGGTCGCCAACCTGGATGCTCGGCCGGCGGCTGTCGGGCAAGCGCATCGGCATCGTCGGCATGGGCCGCATCGGCACCGCCGTCGCCCGCCGTGCCAACGCATTCGGCCTGTCGATCCACTACCACAACAGGAAACGCGTCAGTCCGGAGACAGAGGACGCTTTGGAGGCGACCTATTGGGACAGCCTCGACCAGATGCTCGCCCGCGTCGACATCATCTCGATCAACTGCCCGTCTACCCCGGGCACCTACCACCTGATTTCGGCCCGCCGGCTGGCGCTGCTGCAGCCATCCGCTTTCATCGTCAACACGGCGCGCGGCGATATCATCGACGAGCCGGCGCTGATCAATATCCTGCGGGCGGGGAAAATCGCCGGTGCCGGTCTCGATGTTTTCTCCAACGAGCCAGCGGTCAATCCGAAGCTGATCAAGCTTGCCAATGAGGGCAAGGTGGTACTTCTGCCGCATATGAGTTCGGCCACCATCGAGGGCCGCATCGAGATGGGCGACAAGGTGATCATCAATATTCGCGCCTTCATCGATGGTCACCGTCCGCCAAACCGCGTCCTGCCGGGGCGATGAGAGCTGAGCCTACAGGTCCAGCCGTTTGCGCATCTCGATCGATGTTGTCCGATCGAAGCCAGGATGGGCGTTTTCCGCCGTCTTGACGAAGCCGCAGGCGGCAAAGGCAGCGTGATTTTCCGCAAGCTCGATGCGGGTTTCGAGCCGCAACGCCTGAAGTCCCTGATCGCGGGCTGTCGCTTCGGCCAAAGCCAGCAGGTGGCGGCCGAGGCCCTTGCCCTGCTTACCCGGCAGGACTGCCAACTTGCCGACATAGAGGCAATCCGGCTCCGGCCGACAGAACACGCAGCCGACCAAGGTCTCGTCTTCGATGACGACGAAGGCAATTTCAGCGTCTGCCTTCTGTCGCAGCGCGTCCACTGTCAGCGCCACCGCAGACGAAGGCGGGTCGATGCGTCCATCCATATAGGCGAAGGAACGCCCGATCAGCGCCAGCAGGCCTTCCCAGTCTGCAAAGCTGTGATCGACACGAAGAGTCCTGCGCGCGTTCACGGCGCCGTCCCGCCACGTCGCTTGTAACGGATGGTGTCGAAGCGGGCGGAGAGGGCGTCATAGAGCAACAGCCGTCCGACCAGCGGCTCGCCGATACCGGTGACGAGCTTGATCGCCTCCATCGCCATCAGCGTGCCGATCACGCCGGTGAGTGCGCCGACGATGCCGGCTTCGGCGCAGGAGGGCACCAGACCCTCGGGCGGCGGCGCGGGGAAGAGGTCTCGGTAGGTGGGGTTGGGTTGGCCGGACGATCCCGCCTCATACGGCTTCAGCACGGTCAGCGATCCGTCGAAGCGACCGACGGCGCCTGACACCAGCGGCTTTTTGGCTGCCTCCGCCGCATCGGCGGCGGCATAGCGCGTGTCGAAATTGTCGGAGCCGTCGACCACCAGGTCAAAGCCGGAGAGTTGCCGCGCTGCTGTGTCGGCGGCAAAGCGCTCCTCGAAACGGATGGTGCGGATATGGGGATTGAGCCGCGCGATGGCGTCTGCGGCGCTGCGCGTCTTCAATTGGCCGATCGTTCCCGTATCGTGGATCACCTGACGCTGCAGGTTGGATAGCGATACGCGGTCGTCATCGGCGATGCCGAGCGTGCCGATGCCGGCAGCGGCCAGGTATTGCAGAACGGGCGCACCGAGGCCGCCGGCACCGATCACCAGGATGCGCGCGGCCTTCAATTTCTGCTGGCCGGCACCGCCGATCTCCGGCAGCAGGATGTGACGCTGGTAGCGGGCGATTTCGTCCGAGTTCAAGGGTTCCATACGGTTATCCTATCATCGTTTTCGGGGCCTTGGCAGCCTCGCATTACGCCTGGACGGCGCCGTGGTCGACGGTCAGGAACTGCGCTCGCGCGCCGAGCGCCGAGAACATGCCCCGATCGGTGCCGGTCATGAAGGCCTGACCTCCGAGGCCGTCGATGAGGTCGAACAGCGCCGCGCGCCGGTTTTCATCGAGGTGGGCGGCGATCTCGTCCAGCAGCAGAACCTGCGCATGGCCGGTCAGGTTGCCAACCAGGCGTGCATGCGCCAGCACGAGGCCGACCAGCAGCGCCTTCTGTTCCCCGGTCGAGCAGCGCCCGGCCTCCATGTCCTTCTCCCGGTGGCGGACCAGCAGGTCGGCGCGATGCGGACCGTCGAGGGTGCGGCCAGCGCCGGCGTCGCGGTAGCGGTTGTCGCGCAGCATGGCGGCGTAGCGGTCTTCCAGGTCGAAAGCGGGTCCCGAAAGGCCGCCGTCGAAAAAGCCGGAGAGCGTCAGGGATGCGGAAGGAAACGGGGTTTCCTCGCGGCTGGTGCTAATCAGGCCGGAGAGCAGTCCGAGCATTTCCTCGCGCGCGACAGCCATGGCGATGCCGAGGCTTGCCATCTGCTGTTCGATGCCCGAGAGCCAGGCGGGATCGAAGCGGCCGTCTGAAAGCAGTTTGTTGCGGCTGCGCATGGCGCGCTCGAAATCGGTTGCGCGGCGCCCATGGGCCGGGTCGAGCGACAGCACCAGGCGATCGAGAAAGCGACGGCGATCCGAGGAGCCGCCGGTAAACAGCCCATCCATCGCCGGCGTTAGCCAGGCGACACGAAGGTGGTCGGTCAGTTCGTCGACCGTTCTGGCTGTCGTGCCGTTGATGCGCAGCCTGCGTGTTGCGGTTTCGTCCGCGGTGTCGACACCTGTGCCGATTTCGACCTCGCCGTCCATGCCGTCGATTTCCGCAAAGATCGAAAAGCCGCTCGATGCCCTGACCCGGGCGATGTCGCCATAGGCGGCTCGCCGCAGGCCACGGCCGGGCGACAGCAGCGATACGGCCTCCATCAGGTTGGTCTTGCCGGCGCCGTTGTCGCCGGTCAGCACGACATGCCGCGCGTCCAGCTCAAGAGCTACGGCCGCATAGTTGCGGAAGTCGGTCAGTTTCAGGCGCGAGAGGGAGACCTTGTGCGGCATCTGCATCCGGGATTCGTGTGTCCGGTGAGAGCTAAGCCGATCGGTATGGAATGGCAAGGCGCGAGAGGAGGCCCACAACGGATTGAGTGGGCCGCTTGCCGGTGCGGTGGAGACGAAAAATCTACTCCAGGTCGTATTGGAAAATCACGGTACGCGCGTATAATTACTGCCAGCCCATCAGGAGGGAGGATGACATGCCGAACACTGTAAGCCTGCACCGAATTCTGACTGCCAGCCCGGAGAAAGTCTACCGCGCCTTTCTGGATGCGGAGGCACTGGCAAAGTGGATCGCACCGAACGGCTTCGTCTGCATGGTCCATCATTTCGAGCCCAGCGTCGGTGGTACGTTCCGGATGTCGTTTCGCAATTTTACCAGCGGCAACACGCTGAGTTTCGGTGGCGAGTTCAAGGAACTCGTGCCGGGCGAGCGCCTGCGTTACACCGATCGCTTCGACGATCCAGGCCTGCCGGGTGAGATGGAGGTCACGGTGTTGCTGAAGAAGGTCTCGGTTGGCACCGAGCTCGAAATAACCCAGGCTGGCATTCCCGACGCCATCCCGGTCGAGATGTGTTACCTTGGGTGGCAAGAGACGCTGGTCAACCTGGCGAAGCTGGTGGAGCCCGAAATCGCGGACTAGACAGGAGAGGCGTTCGGTCGAACGCCGGCGGGTCGGCGTCCCTCCGCAGGGAGGTAATGCCTTATCCCGGTGGGCGCGACGCTGCTTCTAATGCGATCTCGGCCGTGCTGCCAGATCGTTTAGCGGGCGCTTGGCGTTGCGGGCTTCTGCGGCCTCTTCGAGCAGCCTGGCAAAATCGCGCAGCGGAACGCGGTCGGCGCGTAGCATCAGGCGGACCATCGGATCGCGCAGCATTTCGGACATGGTCAATTCGACGGTGTGCATGACGGTCTCCCTTGGGTGTCGGTGGAAAATAACCCGCTGGCATTACAGACCGTTGTCAGTTGGTTGACATTACGGTGGTGAAATCAAGGCAGAAGGGACATCACTCATCCGGAGTGTGGGCGCTCCCGAGGGCGAGAAGATGCAGGACGAGAGCTAAGGGACAGCTGGGCTCTCGCTTTTGAAATCGATCGAGGCCGCTCCGCTGGCTCGTCCTCGCCGCGTCGAAGTGCATGTAGGTCACCTCAGGCATGATCAGCAGATCCTTGACCGGGTGGATGCCGAGATTGCTGGACACCTGCAGGGTCTTGGAGTCGGTGTAGGCGACCATCGTGGTGTTGTTGATCTTCGGATTGAAGCTATAGGTGTAGCCCATCCAGAAGGCCCAATCGCCCCAGCCGCAATCGGCACCGTTGACCGGGCAGGCCGCGGCATTGCTGTTGAGGAAAGTGCCGACGTATTGGTTCAGCTTCTTGCCATCGGTATTCCAGCCGGCCATCAGGAATGGTGCGACGAAGGCAAGTTTCTCGTTGCTCTCGCATTGCAGATCAGAGCGAAAGGTTCAGCAACTTTTCCCTGTCGAGGAAGGCACGTTGCTGATCGGTGATGTAGTCGCGAACGATGGGGGCAGCGTCGCGGGTGCGGGAGAGCTGCATGTGGAACACAAGCTGGCTGCCTGTCCGGAACATCATCTCGGCACTGATCAGGTAGAATTCCCACATGCGCGCGAAGCGCTCGTCATACATGGCCACGACCGTGTCGCGGTTGCTTTCGAAGCGCGCGGCCCAATGCTGCAGCGTCGTTGCATAGTGGACGCGCAAGAACTCGAGGTCTGTAACCCAGAGGCTGTTGCGCTCGACGACCTCGAAGACTTCAGACAGCGCCGGCGAATAGGCACCGGGAAAGATGTATTTCCGCAGCCAGGCACTGGCCATGCCGGGCGGGCTCATATGGCCGATAGAGTGCAGCACGGCGATCCCATCGTCCGGCATCAGCGCGTTCAGCTTGGCGAAGAACTCGTCGTAGTGGTGCACGCCGACATGCTCGAACATGCCGACAGAAACGATCCGGTCGAAGGGCCCGGTGACATCGCGGTAGTCGCGGAGTTCGAACTTAACCCGGTCGGCGAGACCGGCCTTGGCGGCCCGCTCGGTCGCAAGCGCCTGTTGCTCCTTCGAGAGGGTGACGCCAAGCACCTCAATATCCTCGAGCTTTGCCAGATAAAGCGCCAGGTCGCCCCAGCCGCAACCGATGTCGAGCACAGTCATGCCGGGCTTGAGGCAGAGCTTGCTGGCAAGCAGGCGCAGTTTGTTGCGCTGCGCCTGCTCCAGCGTCTCGCCGGGCTCGCGAAAATAGGCGCAGGAGTAGAGCATGTTGTCGTCGAGGAAGAGTTTGTAGAAGTCGTTGCCGATGTCGTAGTGGTGCGCAACGTTCTGCTGTGCCTGGCCCTTCCGGTTCGACTGCTGGCGCTTGCGGAACCGCATCTTCACGGCGCGAAGGATCTTCTGGATCGGGTAGGAGCCGAGCGACAGGCGGTTGATCGAGAAGAGCGTGAGGAAGTCGCGCAGACCAGAGCCTTCCTCGAAGCGCATGGTGCCGTCCATATATGCCTCGCCGGCGGCAAGTTCGGCATTGAAGACCAGTGTTCGGTAGAGCCTCTTGTCGGTGAGCCGCATCGTCACTTCAGGACCTTCGGTACCGGAAAATACATGGCGCTCGCCGTCGGCGTCGATGACGGTGAGGCGGCCCTTCCGGATAAAGGCCTTCATCATATGCGATAATGGAAACATGCAATTGCTCCGCATCACACGGGTTTCACAAACGCCTGTACCGGCTGGGAAATATCCTAGCATCGGAATTGTGACAATGACGAGCGATATTGAAGTGCGCAATAACGCCTGTCTTGCAACTGGTCAGAAAGTGTTGCCGAAGTCATGCAAAAAAGCCGGCAGCGTTTCCGCTACCGGCCTGAAATTCCGCGATAGACCAGAAGGCCTATTCGCTGAGCGTGTCGAAGAAATCCTTCATGCGGGCAAAGAAGCCCGTCGATTCCGGATTGTTGTCCTGCGACGAGATCTGCTCGAATTCCTGCAGCAGTTCGCGCTGGCGCTTGGTCAGCTTCTGCGGCGTCTCGATCTGCACCTGGATATAGAGGTCGCCGACCTGGGCGGAGCGAAGCACCGGCATTCCCTTGGCCTTCAGCCGGAACTGCTTGCCGGCTTGGGTGCCCTCGGGAACGGTGACGCGCGACTTGGTGCCGTCGAGCGTCGCCACGTCGATGGTGCCGCCGAGCGCTGCCGTGGTCATGGAGATCGGCACGGCGCAATAGAGGTCGGCACCGTCGCGCTGGAAGAACTCATGCGGCTTGACCGACAGGAACATATAGAGGTCGCCAGCCGGGCCGCCACGGGTGCCGGCTTCGCCTTCGCCCTGCAGGCGGATGCGGGTGCCGTCCTCGATACCGGCCGGAATGTTGACCGACAACGAGCGTTCCTCGGTGACACGGCCCTGACCCTGGCACTTGGTGCAGGGATCGGGAATGATCTGGCCGCGGCCATGGCAGGTCGGGCAAGTGCGTTCGATCGAGAAGAAGCCCTGGGCGGCGCGCACGCGACCGGAGCCCTGGCAGGTCGAACAGGTCTTTGGCTGGGTACCAGGCTTGGCGCCCGAGCCGGAACAGACGTCGCAGGTGATGGAGGTCGGGACGCGGATCTGCGCGGTCTTGCCGGCAAAGGCTTCCTCGAGCGAGATTTCCATGTTGTAGCGAAGATCGGCACCGCGTTCACGCCCACCGGACGACCGCTGGCGCTGGCGCCCGCCGCCCATCATTTCGCCGAAAATGTCTTCGAAGATGTCGGAAAAACCGCCGCCGCCGCCCATTCCGCCGCCTGCATTGCCCATTCCGCCATGCTCGAAGGCTGCGTGACCGTAGCGGTCGTAGGCTGCCCGCTTCTGCGGGTCCTTCAGCATCTCGTAGGCTTCGTTCAATTCCTTGAACTTGCGCTCGGCTTCGGAATCACCCGGATTCTTGTCGGGATGATGCACCATCGCCAACTTGCGGAAGGCAGATTTCAGCTCTTTCTCGTCCGCAGAGCGCGAGACACCGAGAATTTCGTAATAGTCTGCTTTAGCCATGCAGGATTAGACCCCGGAAATGGATTTCCGGCTGCCAAGGGGCAGCCGGACTGAAGTTTCCGCAAAACCGTTCTGGTTTGCGCTTGTGCCTTATGCGGACTTCTTGTCGTCCTTGATTTCCTCATAGTCGGCGTCGACAACGTGGTCATCAGCGGCAGAGTGCCGTGCAGCATCGGCTGCTGCTGCAGCTTCCTCGCCACCCTGCTGCGATTCGTAGATCGCCTGGCCGAGCTTCATGGAGGCTTCCATCAGTGTCTGGGTCTTGGCCTTGATGTCCTCGGCGTCCGGCTCGGAAGCTTCGGTGGCGTTCTTCAGGGCCGCGATCGCATCGGCAATGGCCGTACGGTCGGCTTCCGAAACCTTGTCGCCGAAGTCATTCAGCGACTTCTCGCTGGAGTGGATCAGGCTTTCGGCCTGGTTCTTGGCTTCGACACCGTCACGACGCTTCTTGTCGGTTTCGGCATTGGCTTCTGCATCCTTGACCATCTTTTCGATCTCGGCGTCGGAGAGACCGCCAGAGGCCTGGATGCGGATCTGCTGTTCCTTGCCGGTGCCCTTGTCCTTGGCCGAAACCTGGACGATGCCGTTGGCGTCGATATCGAATGTCACTTCGATCTGCGGTACGCCGCGCGGCGACGGGGGCAGGCCGACGAGGTCGAACTGGCCGAGCAGCTTGTTGTCCTGCGCCATTTCGCGCTCGCCCTGGGAAACGCGGATCGTCACGGCCGACTGGTTGTCGTCGGCGGTCGAGAAGGTCTGCGACTTCTTGGTCGGGATCGTCGTGTTGCGTTCGATCAGGCGCGTGAATACGCCGCCGAGCGTTTCGATGCCGAGCGACAGCGGCGTCACGTCGAGCAGCAGCACGTCCTTGACGTCGCCCTGCAGAACGCCGCCCTGGATGGCCGCGCCCATGGCAACGACTTCGTCAGGGTTGACGCCCTTGTGCGGCTCCTTGCCGAACAGCTGCTTGACGATTTCCTGGACCTTCGGCATGCGGCTCATGCCACCGACCAGAACGACTTCGTCGATCTCGGCCGCGGTCACGCCGGCATCCTTGAGGGCTGCCTTGCACGGTGCGACAGTGCGCTGGACCAGATCGTCGACCAGGCTTTCCAGCTTGGCGCGGGTCAGCTTCAGGGTCAGATGCTTCGGGCCCGTTGCGTCGGCGGTGATGAAGGGCAGGTTGATTTCGGTCTGCTGCGAAGAGGACAGTTCGATCTTGGCCTTTTCAGCGGCTTCCTTCAGGCGCTGCAGAGCCAGCTTGTCGCCCTTGAGGTCGATGCCGTTGTCGCGCTTGAATTCGCCGACGAGGTATTCGACGAGGCGCATGTCGAAGTCTTCACCGCCGAGGAAGGTGTCGCCGTTGGTCGACTTCACTTCGAAGACGCCATCGCCGATTTCGAGGATCGAAATATCGAAGGTACCACCACCCAAGTCGTAGACGGCAATGGTCTTGCCTTCCTTCTTGTCGAGGCCGTAGGCGAGCGCTGCAGCCGTCGGCTCGTTGATGATGCGCAGCACTTCGAGGCCGGCGATGCGGCCAGCGTCCTTGGTGGCCTGGCGCTGGGCGTCGTTGAAGTAGGCCGGAACGGTGATGACGGCCTGGGTGACCTTCTCGCCGAGATATGCTTCGGCCGTTTCCTTCATCTTCTGAAGGATCATCGCGGAAATCTGTGCGGGGGAGTAGCCCTTGCCGTTGGCTTCGACCCATGCGTCGCCATTGTCACCCTTGACGATGTTGAAGGGGACGAGGTCCTTGTCCTTGCCAACGGTCGGATCTTCGAAGCGGCGGCCGATCAGGCGCTTGACAGCGAAGAGGGTGTTGGTCGGGTTGGTGACTGCCTGGCGCTTGGCCGGCTGGCCGACGAGGCGTTCGCCGTCCTCGGAGAAAGCCACCATAGACGGCGTCGTGCGCGCGCCTTCGGCATTTTCAATGACCTTGGCATCCTTGCCGTCCATGACGGACACGCAGGAATTCGTTGTTCCAAGGTCGATACCAATTACTTTTGCCATGTCATATTCTCCATTGAAGCAGACTGTCGAAACCCCTGTCAGGCATTTCGGGGACAGCCCCTTACGGGATAGTCTTGCGGTTTTCGCAGTCGTCGCTGCGGTGATGTCGGCTATATAAGTAGCGATTTTGCGGACTGCAAGGCTGGAAATGCAGCGGAATCCGGCAAAGCCCATGCTTTATTTCAAGGTGTTGCAGCTTGTGGCTGCTCGACCTCAAACAGGCATGAACAGGTACAAGATCAGCCCCGTGTCCAAGGTGCAAGTGGCAATGGTCCCCGGAAACGTCAAGGGGCGTCAGCGACCCATGAGATAGTCGAGCAAGGTCGTGCGGCGTGGGTGCGCCCCGCTCGGCGCTTCTCCGATATCGGCCGGCGGCGTCGGTCTTTCCGCGGCATAGGGATTGTTGTCTTCGCCAGGCCCGACCGGCGGCATGTCGACAGGTTCGTCGCCAGCGGCAAGCCCCGGCTGTTGCGGGATTGTGGCCGTCGGCGGGTTGACGGCGGGGGCGATGGCCGAAGGCGCGGTCGGCGGCGTCCGCGCGGGCGCATTGCCGGTCACTGGGCCGCCAAGGACACCCGAGATGATCCCCGATATCGTCGCCTGGTCATTTGTACCGGTGCCCGTCGAGGCGATCGGCATGTCGCCTTCGACGACCTGTCCGTTGCCGAAAAGCGGCGCCGGTGTCAGGCCCTTGTGGGCTGCGGTCATGAATTCCTTCCAGGCCTTGGCTGGCAAGCTGCCGCCCGTTACCTTCTTCATCGACTTGCCGTCGTCGTTGCCGAACCACACGCCTGTCGTCAGGTCGTTGGTGAAACCGACGAACAGCGCATCGCGGAAGGATTGCGTGGTGCCGGACTTGCCGGCCGTCTGCCAGCCCGGAATGCGCGCGGCCTTGCCGGTCCCCGACGTCATCACGCCTTCCATCATGTAGTTCATGTTGGTAACGATGGCGGGGCTGAGGACGCGGGGCGGATCACCGAAATTGGCCGTGTAGAGCACCTTGCCGGAGGCCGACGTGACTTTGGTAATGACATGCGGCGTAGCCTTGTAGCCGCCGTTCATGAAGGCTGCATAGGAGGACGTCAGCTCCAGCAGCGACACCTCGGACGTGCCGAGTGCGATCGAGGCATTGTCCTGGAGCTCGGAATCGATGCCGAGCCGGTGCGCGAGCTTGATGACGTTCGCCGGACCCACCTCCATCACCAACTGCGCAGCGATGGTATTCAGGGAGTGGGCAAGGGCTGTCGCCAGCGTCACCACGCCGGAATATTTCTGCTCGTAGTTCTCGGGCGTCCAGTTGCCGATCTTGACCGGCGCGTCGTTTCTGACCGAACTCGGCGTCAGTCCCATCTCCAAGGCAGCGGCATAAACGAAGGGCTTGAACGCCGAGCCGGGCTGGCGCTTGGCGGTGACGGCGCGGTTGAACTGGCTCTCGGCGTAATCACGGCCGCCGACGATGGCGCGGATGGCGCCTGACCCATCGACGGAGACGAGGGCCGCCTGGGAGGCGTCGAGTTTCTTGCTGTCATGGTCGAGCACGTCGCCAAGCGCCTGCTCGGCCTTGGCTTCCAGGCTCATGTCGATGGTGGTCTCGACCACGACGTCTTCCTTGATCGGACCGATCAGGCCCGGCAGCTGGTCCATGACCATATCGGCCGCATAGTTCTGGGCGCCGTTCCAGAAGCTCTTTGCCCGCGTCGGCGGGGCTGCCAGTGCGGTCTTGATGTCGGCGGCGGTTACGTAGCCCTGGTCGCGCATGGCCTGCAGCACCACCTGTTGGCGGGCCTGGGCGGCGGCGGGGTCGCGGATCGGCGAGAGTTTCGACGGCGCCTTGACGAGGCCGGCCAGCATAGCGGCTTCGCCAAGGTTCACGTCGCGGGCTGATTTGTTGAAGTAACGCCGCGACGCCGCCTCGACGCCGAAGGCGTTGGAGCCGAAGAAAACGCGATTGAGGTACATCGCGAGAATCTGGTCCTTGGTGTATGTGTGCTCGAGCCAGAGGGCCAGGAGCACTTCCTGGACCTTGCGCTCCATCGTCCGGTCAGGCGAGAGGAACAGGTTCTTGGCCAGCTGTTGGGTCAAGGTCGAGCCACCCTGCACGGTATGGCCGGTGACCAGGTTGGTCGCGAAGGCACGCGCGAGGCCGATCGGGTCGACGCCGAAATGCGAGTAGAAACGCCGGTCTTCGATGGCGACGATGGCTTCCGGGATGAAAGGCGACATATCCTCGAGCGCCAGTGCCTCGCCGCCAGTGGTACCGCGGTTGGCGAGCGCCGTGCCGTCCATGGCATTGATCTTGACGTTGGGCGGGCGGGCCGGGATCTGCCAGGTGCTGGCGCTGGGCATACGTGAACCGTAGTAGAGGACGACGCCTGCAAGCCCGATGCCGCCCCAGATGGCGAGTACGAGGCACCAGTAGATCAGCCGTCTGATGGCGCCGATGAATCCAAGTCCCGCGCGCCGCTCCTGGCGGCCCCGACCGCCGCCGCGACCGTTGCGTGCGGTCTTGCGGCCCTTGGGAAATTTCTCGCGGGACCGGCCGGCGCCCTTTCCGGGTGAGCGGCCACCGATGCGGTCGTCGGCGTCGATCGTCAACTCGTCGTCATCGCGGGCGGGCTTACCTGCGAAGGACGGTTCGATGCGTTGACCTGATCTGCCTTTGCCTGCCATTGCGGACCGGTCAATCCTTCGATGTGGTTGCCATTGCGGGCCAATTGGCGGAGTGCCTAAGCGATAGCGCTGCCCACGCCTGCTGCGGCCCACCTGTCGGGTGAACTGTAAATACGGCGATTTAAGGGGGCGTTAAAGGCCCGCCGCCGCTTTGCACATCTCAATCAGTGCTTTGCCAGGATCGCGCTGGCTTTGACCGAACTATTGCGTTGACGCCCACATTTGTCGCCCCCATTCGCAACCTCTAATCATCATCCGCCATGGAACACATCACGCGTTCATGCATTCTCGATGCGATTGCATGTTATGCATCCAACTCGGGAGAGACACCTTGAAAACTTTCGCAACATTGTTCCTGACGGCTTCGATGGCTTTCGGATCGCTTTTTGCCGTTTCCGCGCCGACCTCCGCCGCGCCTCTTGCGCCCGTCCAGGTGAGCCAGTCTACGGATGTCGTGCAGGTCCGGGACGAGCGCCGCTGGCGTCATGACCGCTACGAGCGCCGCAACTGGCGTCATGACCGTCGCGAGTTTCGCCATGGTCGTGGCGACTGGCGTCGTGATCGCGGCTATCACCAGCGCCGTGACTGGGGCCGCCATCATCGCCGCAACGGGGTTATCATCCGCCTCTAACGGAAGCGGCGCGATGCCGATAAGGCTCGCATGATTTGACAAACCGGGACGGTCGCTGAGACTGTTCCGGCTTTTTCTTTGCGGTTAATGGCGGACCCACAGCCTCTTCACGTCCAACTATCGGCGATATCACCGATGTTGGAACCTTTACCGGCCGCCGCAGTTGACCTTGAAAGGAGAAAGCCATGCCAAATCGCGATCCTCTTCCAACACCAGACGCCGATACGCCGCGCGGCCCTCTCGCGACCCCCGGCATACCGGACCGGACGCAGGAAAAACCGGCCGTTCCGCCGATTATTGAGCCCCAGGACGACATAAACCCCAACGATCCTGTGACCGAGAAAGCAATTCCTTCAGCCGGGCTTGCAATCTGATAGAGCCGGCTCGCAGGCGAGAAGGACTATCAACAAGGCACTCCGGCTCAGGCCGGAGTGCCTATTTTTTGTTGGGGCGAAACCGGCCCGAACTCGCTTCGCTACATTGCACAATCGGCCGTCATCTGTATTTTTAGGCCGCTCCGCCAAAGGCGGTGATCCGGCGCTGAGCCGCTCCCAAGGGATATATCATCATGATAAAGAAGCTCGCCAACCTGGCCGCCACAGGTTCCATCGGTCTCGCCTTGCTAACGAGCCCCGCTTTCGCCGCGATGCGCGCAGCCACCAAGGCGGAAATCGTCAAGCATCTGGGGCCAAGCGCTGCCGGCAAGACTGCTGCCAATGGCTTCACCTATAAGGAAGGCAGCAATAAGGGTTACAAAGTCACCAACGGCAGCATCTGCATCCGCTCGCCAAACGGCAGCACCGGCTGCGCCAAGATCCTCACGGACGGAACGAAGTTCAAGATGCTGACGGCCGACGGAGCGCAAGGCACCTTCTAGAGCGCCCGCTTGACTGAAGGTTTGGGACGTACATTCGCTTGGACCGACCGTCCACTACGTGTCGATCCGCCTTCCAAGGAACGGAAATTGCGATCCAGCGTTTCCTCTACACTTGGGAGGATTGTCGGATGATCCATCGTTTTCAAATCTGGCTGCTTTCGCTTCTCGATCGCTTTTTCGGGCTGGAAAAGCTCGGTCGGCGCGCTGGGCTGTCCCGCGAAGAAGCGCGGCGGGTGGCGAAGTATGAGCAGTAGACCCTAGAAATTCGACTGTTGTCTTTTTTAGAGGACTAATGGACAATGGCCGTGGCGTCGCATCGAGGAGGATGCACGCAAGCATTGGTCAGGAGGAGACAGGCTTATGCGACAGGTGAAATGGACCAATCCCGTAGAAGTAGGCTTTAGCCAGGGGGACTCGCGGACCGTCAGCGGGCCGTTCGAGGCGCTTCGCTGCCTCAGCGATATGTGGCCTGACAGACGAGGTCCTCTCTACGTTGCCGCGCGCAGCGTTTGCCGCGCTGCCATTGCCGGCCGCCGATCGGCTGAGGAGGCGCGCGAGATCTTCATGTCCGCGACGCGCGAAGCCGATCTGACCAGCCACTGAACTCTAAAACATTCTCAGGTAGAGAAACACGAAGGCCGGTATGGCGACCTTCGTGTTTTTGCGCGTTCCGGCCAGCCTAGTTGTGCGCCGCACGGGGTGCACAGGTGGTATAGCCATTATTGCATGGAACCGTGATCGGTTGGTCATCGTCGCCCCGACCCCGACGTAACACGCGGGGGCCATTGTTATCCGGCTGCCTTGCCTGCGGCGGCTGCTGAGACTGGACGGCCTGGGGCTGAGGTGGAGGCGCCGGTGGCTGAGGCGGCTGCGGTGGCTGGGGTTGAGGGGCCTGAGCCTGCGGCGGTTGCTGACGCGGAGGGCGTGGTTGCTGCTGCTGCGGCTGCGGCTGCTGGGCCTGATCAGGCTGCGGACGGCGCCGCGGCGGCGGATTGTTGTCGCCGCCGAAATCGTTCCGATCTCGGTCGTCATAGCGCGGCTGGTCGCCATCATTGTTGTACCGTGGGCGGTAGCGCGGCGGAGGAGTGTTGTCGCCCTGATAGTCGTCGCCGTAAAGCGGCTGGCGCGGGGGGCGCCTCTGCCAGTTGTCCTGGTCATCGTCCTGCGGATCATAGACCGGCGGAGGAGGGGGACGGCGATAGACAGGCGCCCCGCCGTCGCGGTCCCAATCGGTGCCCCGTGCCCAGCGATCGCGATCCCGATAGAAGTCGCGGCCGCGATAGTTGCGGTCCCAGTAATTATCCAAGTCGAAGGTGATCGTCGGGATGCCGAGCGGGCGGTAATATTGCGGGCCGACATAAATGCGTCGCTGCTGATAGACTGCCTGAACGTAGCGGCCCGCGACCCAACCCCGGCCACCTGCGAAGGAGACATCGCACCAAGGCAGGTCGGCCAGGCAACCATTGATTCGCAGCGGAGCGCCGATGGGGATGAGCGTTACGGCGGGGTAGGCCGTGCTGGGACCGGAGCGCATGTTGACGTTAGCCGTCGAAAAACCGGAAGCTGCCTCGGCGATAGCCGGCAATCCCAGCGCACCGATCAGTGCAGCCGTTGCAAGAAGTATCGTCTTCATCTGGTTCTTCCCCCGATTTCTAGCAGCAATTCGTGCAATTGGCTCATTGATACAAACTTTTAACGAGGGCCGAATGAATGCAGCTTGAACAGAATTCTGCGACCCGCATCTTGAAACTGGCGTCTGCGTCCCCATCTTTCAATCAAGTCATGCGGCGGCGGACTTTCGATACCACGCAATGCGCCCGGTATCGTTAATTCGCGATTGCGCAAATACGTTAACGATTTGTTAACCTTTCGCGCCCAGTCTGTATGCAAATCCGCTTACACTTTGACCACGGATGTACTGGCACTGATAGCAAGCGGATAACGGAAGGCCGGATTTTTCCGGCCTTTTTGTTGCGCGATTGAAACGGCGTATCCGCAGGTGTGGATGCGCCGTTTGCGTTTGGGAACGGCCTAAGTGCACTTTCAGCCCTTCGGACAAAACAAAACCGCCGCAGGGTAGCTGCGGCGGCTTGTAGATCGGCTGCGCGTCGGTTCGCCGAAGACTTACATCTTCTTGGCGACGCGGACCGGCGTAACCTTGTCCGGGCTGGCGGCGACATAGCCGGCGCCGATGGCGACATTCAGAGAAACATAGTCGGCGGCGCTCGTCTGGACGGCCGCGGCTAGGCTTTCCTGTGCCGAGGTGACCTGCAGCTGCGCGGTGATGACGTCGAGCAATGAGGACGCGCCGTCCTTGTAGCTTGCGGTCGAGAGACGCAGTGCTTCCTGGTAGGACTTCACCTGGGCACGCAGCGCCGAGATCGTCTGGGCGTCGCGGGTGACTGCCGAAAGCGCGTTCTCGACATCTTCGACGGCCGACAGGACGGTCGACTTCCAGGTCAGATAGGCGGTGCGGGCGTTGGATTCGGCGATCTTGACGTTGGCGCGCAGGAGGCCGCCATCGAGAATCGGCAAGTTCAGCGTCGGGCCGAACGACCAGGACGTCAGACTACCCTTCGAACCGCCTGAGGTGACGTAGGAGGGCGAGATCGAGCCGCTGAGCGAGATGCTTGGATAAAGCTTGGCTTCGGCGACGCCAATTTCCGCAGTGGCTGCCGCCAGCTGGCGTTCCGCCCTGCGGATATCCGGACGGTTGCGAATAAGATCGGCTGGTACGCCGGTGCTGACACTGCCACGGAACACTGGCTGGCCGCCATTGGACTTCATTTCCGCCATAACGGTCGCTGACGGCACATTCAGCAGGGTGGCAATGTGATGCACCTGCTTGCGGAAGGCGATCTCGTTCGGCGGCAGTTCCGCCAGGGAAGAATTCACCAGACCTTCGGCCTGGACGACATCCAGACGCGAAGCTGCACCGGCCTGCAGCTGGAACTTGGTCAGTTCGAGCGTCTCGCGACGCGACTTCAGGTTCTCGTTGGCGACACCGATAAGCGCCTGATAGTAGCGCGCGCTGATGTAGCTGTTGACGAGATCCTGCAGATAGGTGAGGCGGGTCACGTCGACAGTGGCGTAGGAGGCGTCGAGCGTATCGAGTGCGCCTTCGCGGGCACGACGGTACTGACCGAAAAGGTCGAGCAGCCAGGAGGCCGTCAAGTCGCCGCTGCTGGTGTTGGTGGTGTTCGTGCGCGTGCGCAGCTTACCGCTTTGACCGCTCGTGGTCTGTGACGCGTCAGCGCTCAAGTTCGGTAGTCCGCCGGCACCGGCCACGGTCACGTCACCTTCGGCAGCGATGGTCGCTTCGATCGACGACAGGATGGAAATGTTCTGGGAGAGTCCCGTGTTGACCAGGCTTTCAAGCCGGGAGTCGTGATAGTCTGTCCACCACTTGCGGCTGGAGACGTCGTCGTTGGATTTCGTACCGCCTTCCGAGAATTTCGCCGGCAGAGGCATCACCGGCGGCTTATGATCTGGACCGCTTACACAGCCTGCCAGAATAAGCAGCAGGGCGGGAGCGGCTGTACGAATGGAAACCATCACATTATTTCCCACAATTCTAATCAACATTAGTGCGTTTACGAAGTCTTTACCGCTTCGTGCCAAGATCACACACATTCACGGTTTGCGAAGGGTGGCCCGGAGTCGCGTCAATCTAGCAATGGCATTTGCAAGATCACAGTCCCCCCTCGCAGATTCGCGGGGATGATTGCGCGCACAGAGCCGTGAAACGCCGGCTACGGCAAACGTTTTTTTTCAAGTGTTGCAAAAAGCATACCCTCGCACAGCCTCGCCGCGAGCGTTTCAGACGACTGCGAGGTCACGTTGCGGGCGGGATAGCATCGGCTGCCGCTTGGCAAGAGCGTTTATGCGGGCGTCGGAAAATAATCGCGCAAGCTTGCGCGGACCCGGGCGAGAGGGGTCTCACCGCGGTCGTCCGGAACAAAGCGGCTGGCCGTGATTGCCTCATAGGCAGCGATGTAGACCTTCGACGTCTGCTCGACCAGTTCCTGAGGAATTTCAGGTATTTCGTCGGTGTAGGGATCGCACCGCGCCGCGACCCAGCTGCGCACGAAATCCTTGTCGAAGCTGGCGGGGCGTTCGCCTTTTTCAAAGCTTTCCTGATAGCTCTCGGCAATCCAGTAGCGGCTGCTGTCGGGCGTATGGATCTCGTCGGCAAGGATGATGGTGCCGTTTTCATCGACGCCGAACTCATATTTGGTGTCGACCAGAATGAGCCCGCGCTCAAGCGCAAGCTGCTGGCCGCGCGCAAAGAGCGCAAAGGCATAAGTGGATAGCGTCTGCCATTGCGCCTCGGTCAGCAAACCGCCATCGACGATCTCCTTCGGCGTCAGCGGCGCATCGTGCCCACCATCGAATTCCTTGCTGGTGGGGGTGATGATCGGCTGGGGAAGGATCTGGTTGTCACGCATGCCATCGGGCAGCGAGATGCCGTACATCGTACGCTCGCCCTTCTTGTACAACGTCAGGATCGACGTGCCTGTCGTCCCGGCGAGATAGCCGCGCACGACGATTTCTACCGGCAGGATGTCGAGGCGCTTGCCGACGACGACATTGGGGTCGGGATAGGCGACAACATGGTTGGGGCAGATGTCGCTCGTTGCCTCGAACCAGTAGCGCGCCGTCTGGGTCAGCACTTGCCCCTTATAGGGAATGCAGGTGAGGATACGGTCGAAGGCGCTGAGCCTGTCAGTGCTGATGATGATCCGGTTGCCATCCGGCAGGTCGTAGTTCTCCCGCACCTTGCCGCGATAATAGTTTGGCAGTTCGGGAAAATGAGCTTCGGAAAGGATGCGCAAAGGGATCACCAATCGTCTGGGCATCCCGTCGGGATGCACGTTGTCCGCCGATCCATAAATTGCCGGTCGCGGTTGTCAACCGCGTTCGATCCATCATCGACGGGGAATGTCCGCCTATGCTGACGCCGGTCGCTGCCACCCGCCGCCTTCGGCCGGCTGCAGGATCGGCGTGGAAAGGACGCCTTCGACGCGTGCAGCCCATTTCGGATCGATGCCGTCCAGGCGCTGTCGCCACCGGTCCGATTGCAGCATGGCGGCGCCGATCACCACGGGCTCGATGCCGCAGAGGCCCAGAAGTTCGAGCCCAGCAGCGATCGAGGTGCCGCTGGAGATCACGTCGTCCACCAGTGCCACGCGCCGCCCCTCGATCAGAGGCAGCATGCGGGGGTCGATATAGAGGCGTTTCCGGTCCGGCGTGGTGATGGAAGAGAGTGCGACCGACAATTCATCGCGGTACCAGAATTTTCTCGAGGTTCCGAGCGGCACATAGCGGCTGTGGCCGAGATGGCGGGCAACGGCGGCGGCAAGGGTCAGCCCCAGTGTCGGCAGGCCGATTACCATATCGGGGGCAAGACCGCGGATTTTCTCTGCAAGCGCGCTTGCCAATGCCTCTTGCACGGCGAAGCTTGCTTGGTTGATGATAAGCGACGCCAGCGCAGACTCGCCATCCGCGAGCACCCTGATCGGCAGCCGCAACTGCCCGCCGGCGAATTCAGCCGGATAAAACTCCCGGTACGGGCCGGTCGGTGATGGCGCACCGGGAGGCTCGAGCTCTTGCCAGAAGTGTTCGGGTTGCATTGCCTTCTATAGCCTCTTGAAGAGCCCGTTGCTCTTTTCAATGCCGCTCGCCTGCCGCAGGCCGCGCACTTCAACCTCGCTCAAGGCGCGCACTTCGCCCTTCGGCAGTTCACCCAGCTGCAGGTCGCCGAAGCCGACGCGCACCAGTCGCAGGCATTCGATCCCGAGCACTTCGAGCATGCGCCGGATCTGCCGGTTTCTTCCCTGGCGCAACTCGACCTCTATCCATGCGTTGCGTTCGCCATGGCGCAGCAGGCTGGCTGAGCTCGCCGTCAGCCACTCGCCGTCCGAGGTGACGCCTGCAGTCATCCGCGCCAGCTGTGTATCGTCCATCTGCCGGTCCACCTGGACATGATAGGTCTTGGCGACGTGGGTGATAGGATCGAGCAGCGCCTGGGCAAGGACAGTGTCGTTCGTAAAGAGGAGAAGGCCCTCGCTCGCCTTGTCGAGCCGGCCGACCGGCGACAGATGTGGCGCATCGGACGATTTCAGGCAGTCATAGACGGTCGGTCGTCCCTGCGGGTCATGGCGGGTCGTCACCAGACCGCGCGGCTTGTTCAGCATCAGGTAGATCTTGGCTTCCGCAGTGACAAGCGTGCCGTCGACGCCGATACGTGCTTGATCGAGGTCTATCCAGGCTGCGGGATCGCTGACCACGCGGCCATCGACGCTGACCCGACCCTCGGCAATCAAGGATTCCGCCTGGGTGCGCGAGCAATAGCCGAGTTTCGACAGCGCGCGGGGCAGAGTCACCCTTTTGCCGTCCGCTTCGCGGCCTTTGCCGCCCCGGTCATGTCGTTGCGGAAAATGCCGCTGTTTCACCCCTGCGTCCTGCCTCTGTTGTCATCCGCGCCGGTTTCGCATGTCCCGATGGCGCATGCAATCGGCGTCGGCTCCAACAGACGCGTCTGGCGCGCCGTTAGAGGCGAGACTTAATGGCGGACGAGCAGGCCTTCGAGATCGCGGCGATTGACTTCGACGCCGGCGGCAGCCTTGGCCGGGTCGGGATGGGAATAGATAAGATTGGGAATATCCGGGAGGTCGAGCGCCTGGCGCATGCTCATGATGCCCACGGCCCGGCTGACGCCGGCCTTGACGACACTGACTTCGACGATGCTCTCCAGTCTGGCGATTTCCATAACGTCCTCCCGTTGATGTCTTCTACTCCGCCTCGACGCACTGTTTCTATGAAACATCAGTAAAGCATGATTTGCGAATAAGACAAAGGCCCGCCCGATCGGGCAGGCCTTTTATCGTGACGTCAGCGCTATGGTCTGATGTCGCTGACCTCAGCGCCACCAGCCGCGCTGCGGTTCGGGCTGCGATGCGCCGGATATCACATAGCCAGCGACAAAACCGATGATCCCGACAAGGACGAGAGCCGTCGTTGTGGCTGCGGCATGTTCGCGGGCAGCGTCGGCCGCTGCAGCGCTTTCGGCCTTGATCTGCGCGACGGCGTTCTTCGCCTTCGGAGCGGCTTCGTCATAGAGCCTGCCCGCCTTGTCGCGAAGATCGCTGTAGGTGTCGGCGCCCTGGGTGGCGATCAGCTTCTGAAGACGGGTGACTTCCGCCTGAAGTGCGCCGATGTCGCGGCTCATGCCATTCTTGATGTCGTCGGTCGTGGTGGCCATGATGTGCTCCTATAAACTCTGGCCACAGAACGGCACGAGCGCGCTTTTGGTTCCATCGCGGGGGAGGGGAGCCTCGATAACGCCAAGAAGGCCTGCCGCGCGGTCGAAATTGCGATGATCACCGGGATTTGGGTGTCCTACGTCGTCCGGCGCGACGTCGGCAGATCTGGGGTAGTTTGGCGAAGACAATAAAAATGTGTCGAATAAATCAATGAAAACAGTCTGTTATAAATTTGTCAAAAAACTTGGAGGGAGGTGTGTTGACTATTCCGAGGGTGAGGGCCTATAAGCCGCTCACTGACGAAGACGGCGGCGCTTCTGGCGCTGACGAACGACTTCGCTCTGGTGTTTCGAAGAGAAGTTACACTTAATGCTTGGCGCAGATGTCTTTCGCCAGTCCATTGGACTGACGGAACCTGCGCCGGCCATACGGAGGCTTTCGGGCTTTTGTTGGCAGCAATAAGGTGTGAAGGGCGAGGAGAGGCAAATGAACGTGATT
>NZ_JBCEBQ010000012.1:0-91390 GCF_049472505.1 Rhizobium sp. HT1-10
TCTTCCATGACGGCAGGAAGATATCCTGCTGGGCGCGGTTGAAGCGATGGATCTCGTCGACGAAGAGCAAAGTCTGGCGACCGTCCATGCGGCGCATGCGCGCGGTCTCGAACATCTTCTTCAGATCGGCGACGCCGGAGAAAATCGCCGANCGGCCGCCTGCCGGCGACCGCCTCCGGGATGCGGGGCGCAAACAGGTCGTTGCTCATCGGAAGAATTGCCGGATGCGCTGACCATCGCGCTCGATTTCCACCCGCCAGATATCCGGATTGCTCGAGGCGACCGCCTCGAGATTCTGCGTATTGGTGATCACGGCGCCGTTGACCGAGATGATGACATCCTTCGGCGCGAAGCCGAGGCGGGCGGCGGGCGAGCCGTCCTTCAGCTTCTCCACGACGACGCCGGCGGCGGTATCGGTCGGCATATGGAGTTCGTCGGCAACCCTCGGCGAGAGATTGGCGACAGTGGCGCCGGCAAAGGGGTTGTTACCGGCAATCAGCTTTTCCTCGCGCGGCTTGGTCTCCGGCGCGCCGGCGAGCGTCATCGACGCCTGGCGCTCCTTGCCGTTGTCGAGCACCGTCAGCGAGACCGTCGCGCCGAGACCCGCCGTCGTCAGGCGGTAGCCGAGCGCATCGGGATGCTCGACCGGGACGCCGTTCAGCGCGGTGACCACCTCGCCCGCCTTGAGACCGGCCTTGCCGGCAGGTCCGCCGTCCACGACCTTGGTGATCAACGCGCCGCGCACCAGCTTCAGTCCCAGCGCGTCGGCGACTTCGGAGGTCACCGGCTCGAATGTCGCGCCGATATAGGGACGTTCAAAGCTCTTGTCGCCGCGATCGGCGGCATCGAGGAAGACGCGGACCAGATTGGCGGGGATGGCAAAGCCGATGCCATTCGAGCCGCCGCTCTGCGAGAAGATCGCCGTGTTGAGGCCGATCAACTGGCCTTTCATGTTCATCAGCGCGCCGCCGGAGTTGCCCGGGTTGATGGCGGCATCGGTCTGGATGAAGAAGCCGACCTCGTTCTTCACCTGGTTACGGGCAAGCGCCGAGACGATGCCGCTGGTCACCGTCTGGCCGATCCCAAAGGGATTGCCGATGGCAAGAACCAGATCCCCGACCTCGAGCGAATCGGAGTTGCCGATCGGCAGCACGGGAAGCTGTTCCTTGGTGTCGATGCGGAGCACGGCGAGGTCGACGCGCTCGTCCTTCAGCACCACCTTGCACGGAAACTCACGGCCGTCGGAAAGCGCGATCTTGATGTCATCGGCGCCCTCGATCACGTGGTTGTTGGTGATGATCGTGCCATTGGCCTCGACGATGACACCGGAGCCGAGCGAAGACTGCTTTTCGGTGCGGTTCGGCATGCGCTGGCCAAAGAACTGCTCGAAGAACGGATCGCCGGAAAACGGCGACTGCTGATGCACAAGGCGCTCGGCATAAACGTTGACGACCGAGCCGGCCGTCTGCTTGACCAGCGGCGCGAAGGACAGCTGCATTTCCATCTGGCTCTGCGGCAGGGCTTTGGCCGTCTCGGCCAAGACCGGCCCCGGAAGCGTAAGAAGAAGCGCGAGGATCGGGAGCGAGGCGCGTTTGAGCGAGGCTGGCATGCATGAACCCTTTGTGAAGTATCCGTGGGAGCAACGTTGTAGCGTCGAACGCTAGAAAGGAAAGAGGGCGCAATCATGGAAGATCAAGGCATCAGAGGGAATGCACCCGGCGGAGGTTGAACAAACCGGCTTCGAATGAATTATGGATGCACGAGGCGCGCTTCGCTAGCGATTCTCGTTTAAGGCGCCGCGCAAGCGGATCGTAACAAAGCTATGAAATTGGAGTCAAAAGATGGGTTACCTGCAACCGAAGACTGCTCGCCGTTCTGCCAGCTCGATGCTGGGACTGGCGCTTCTCGGCTTCGTGCCGCTGACGGCGCCCGTTGGCGCAGCCCATGCCGCCAGCTTCGATTGCGATAGCAAGACGCTGCTGCCGGATGAAAAGTTGATCTGCGACACCCGCTCGCTGAACGATGCCGACGTCAAGATGGCGACGACCTTCGAGTTGCTCACCGGTCTCATGGCGATGGGTTCGCGCGGCACCCTGCAGGACGAGCAGACTGCATGGCTGAAAAGACGCCAGGCCTGCGGCGCCGATGCGGCCTGCCTGAAGACGTCCTACGACGAACGCCAGAAGCAGCTGGAAACTTCGGCCAAGACGCTACCGAAACCGCTCTGACAGGGTCAGTCCCAAGCGAAGCCCTTGTCTTTCATGTAGATGTTGCTGACGCCCTTGCACCAGTCGATCTTGAAATCTTCGGCGCCATAGTTGTCCCAACTGACACGGAAGGGAACAACGCAACTGCCTTCGTTGCTGAACCAATCCATGTCGACTTTCTGGCCGGGTCTGATGCGACCGCGCAGCCAGTTGTCGCTCCAGCGTCCATTCTGGAAGGTGTAGAAACCGTTGATTGTGTAACCTTCAGCACGATTGTAAAGACGAAATGCATAGTTGCTCGCGGAAGCAACGTTAACCAGCGCCAGCATGAGAATAGTCGACAGAATAGTAGCACGTTTCATCTTCACCCCCGTGTTACGGATCAAATGGTTATGAATTCCTAACTGCTCTACCTAGAGTAAGGCAAGAAACTCGAAGTTGTCGGGAGGTCATAATCTTCGTCGATGCTATTCTTAGCTGTTGCTTGTAGCGTTTACACGAATGCAGGTACATACCGCGCACGCCCCTTTCCAATGCTCCAACCGCTGTAGACAGCGCCCAAAACGCCAAAAGGCGGCACGAATGCCGCCTTTTCGCTCGCGATAGCGAGAGCCGCCTATTCGGGCAGGATACGAACAGCACCCTTGTCGGCGCTGGAGGCAAATGCAGCGTAGGCCTTGAGCGCGGTGGTGACGTTGCGCTTGCGATGTTCCGCCGGCTTCCAGCCGATCTTGTCCTGCTCGGTCCGACGAGCGGCCAGTTCCGCGTCCGTGACCTTCAGGTTGATCGTGCGGTTCGGGATGTCGATCTCGATCAGGTCGCCTTCGCGCACCAGACCGATCGCGCCGCCATTGGCCGCTTCGGGTGAGGCATGGCCGATCGACAGGCCCGAGGTGCCGCCAGAAAAGCGGCCATCGGTGATCAGTGCACAGGCCTTGCCGAGGCCCTTCGACTTCAGGTAGCTCGTCGGATACAACATCTCCTGCATGCCGGGCCCGCCTTTCGGGCCTTCATAACGGATGACCACGACATCGCCGGCCTTCACCTCATTGCTGAGGATGGCCTTGACGGAAGAATCCTGGCTCTCGAAGACACGGGCCGGACCGCTGAACTTCAGGATCGATTCGTCGACACCGGCCGTCTTCACGATGCAGCCGTCGAGCGCGATGTTGCCGTAGAGAACCGCCAGACCGCCATCCTTGGAGAAGGGCTTTTCGACCGAACGGATGACACCGCTTTCGCTGTCGGTATCGAGATCGTCCCAGCGCGAAGACTGCGAGAAAGCGACCTGCGTGGGCACGCCACCCGGTGCCGCCTTGAAAAAGGTCCGCACAGTCTCGGAATTGGTGCGGGTGATATCCCAGCGGTTGATGGCATCGCCGAGCGTTGCCTCATGCACGGTCTTGCATTCGGTGTTGAGCAGCCCACCGCGCTCCAGTTCGCCGAGAATTCGCATGATGCCGCCGGCCCGGTGCACGTCTTCCATGTGCACGTCCTGCTTGGCAGGCGCCACCTTGGAGAGGCAGGGCACGCGACGCGACAGCCGGTCGATGTCGTCCAGGGTGAAATCCACGCCGCCTTCATAGGCAGCTGCCAGGATGTGCAGAACTGTGTTGGTCGAACCGCCCATGGCAATATCGAGCGTCATGGCGTTTTCGAAAGCTTCCTTGGTGGCGATGTTGCGCGGCAAGACGCCCTCGTCCTCCTGCTCATAGTAGCGGCGGGCGAGATCGACGATCAGGTGTCCGGCTTCGACGAACAGCCGCTTGCGGTCAGAATGTGTGGCAAGCGTGGAGCCATTTCCGGGCAAAGAAAGGCCCAGAGCCTCGGTCAGGCAGTTCATCGAATTGGCGGTAAACATGCCAGAGCAGGAGCCGCAGGTCGGACAGGCGGAACGCTCGATGACCTTGACGTCCTCGTCGGAATATTTCTCGTCGGCGGCGGCAACCATCGCGTCGACCAGATCGAGCGCGACGGTCTTTCCGTGCATGACCACCTTGCCGGCTTCCATCGGACCACCGGAGACGAAGACAACCGGAATGTTGAGCCGCATGGCGGCATTCAGCATGCCGGGCGTGATCTTGTCGCAGTTGGAGATGCAGACCATGGCGTCTGCGCAATGGGCGTTGACCATGTACTCGACGGAATCGGCGATGATCTCGCGCGAGGGCAGCGAATAGAGCATGCCGTCATGGCCCATGGCGATGCCGTCGTCGACGGCGATCGTGTTGAATTCCTTGGCGACGCCGCCGGCTGCCTCGATTTCGCGAGCCACCAGCTGGCCCAGATCCTTAAGGTGCACATGGCCCGGAACGAACTGCGTGAAGGAATTGACCACGGCAATGATGGGCTTGCCGAAATCGCTGTCCTTCATACCGGTGGCGCGCCATAGGCCGCGGGCACCGGCCATGTTGCGGCCGTGGGTGGTGGTTCTCGAACGGTAGGCTGGCATGGTGTTATCCTCGACGTCCTGCAGCTATGGAAAATGCCTGCGGCGGACCCATTCCGCCAGGGACGGGCAAATGCCCCTGCTTTTTGGAATTGTCCTAAATCAATCGCTGCGAGCTGTCACTATCAGGTAAGCCGAATCCGGTACGGCGCAAGGGCTAGAGCCAGCCGCGTCGCAAACCGCGAGGAACTTGGCGCGTAAAATGGCGAGGCACGAGGCCTGGTACGAGGATTGGACCGGCGTTCACGGTAGAACACAAAAATTTGCCTTCTTGGCCCGAAAATTCGTGATTTACTTGTAACTAAAAGGCGATCCGCTGCGTATGACGAGTAGCAACGCCTACATCAGAGCGAGGAATTCATCATGGCCGCTTACCAGCCCCCAAAGATCGCCAGTTCGGAGATCACGCCCCGGTCGATCTACCTCGGACGCCGCGCCTTCCTGACGGCTGCTGCCGGCGCCGGCCTGGCAATGACTGCCGGACAGAGCGCCATGGCGGAAGCACTGTCTGCGACGAAAACGGACTACAAGGTAGACGAAAAGCTGACGCCGCTGAAGGATGTCACGACCTACAACAACTTCTACGAATTCGGCCTCGACAAGGCCGACCCTGCCGCCAACTCGGGGCAATTCAAGCCCAGGCCCTGGACAATCAAGGTCGACGGCATGGTCGGCAAGCCACAGACCTTCGACATCGACGCGCTGATCAAGGCCTTTCCGCCGGAAGAGCGCGTTTACCGCATGCGCTGCGTCGAGGCCTGGTCGATGGTCATCCCCTGGGACGGTTTCCAGCTGTCGAAGCTGCTCGATATGGTCGAGCCGCTGGGTAGCGCCAAATACGTCGCTTTCGAGACCGTCGTCCGCCCCTCCGAAATGCCTGGGCAATCCGGCAGCTTCCAGTCGCTGAACTGGCCCTATGTCGAAGGCCTCAGGCTGGACGAGGCACGCAATCCTCTAACCCTGCTTGCCGTCGGCCTCTATGGCGAAACGCTGCCCAACCAGAACGGCGCCCCGATCCGCCTGGTGGTCCCTTGGAAATACGGCTTCAAGGGCATCAAGTCGATCGTTCGCATCACCCTGACCGACAAGCAGCCGGAGAATACCTGGAGGGTGGCCAATTCGGGCGAATACGGCTTCTACGCCAACGTCAACCCGGCCGTCGACCATCCCCGCTGGAGCCAGGCGACCGAACGGAGAATCGGCGAAGGTGGCTTCTTCTCCTCGAGCCGCCRCCCCACCCTGCCCTTCAACGGCTATGCCGATCAGGTGGCGAGCCTYTACACCGGCATGGATCTGAAGGCGAACTACTGATGGCAATGTCGYTGGCGCTGCCGAAACGCTTCCAGCCAGCTTCCGTCTGGCTGCTCTATATCGTGGGCCTCGCTCCCGCCGCCTATACCTTCTACCTCGGCGCCACWGGCAATCTYGGCGCCGATCCAACCAAGACATTCGAGCTTTTCCTSGGGCTGTGGGCCWTCCGCTTCCTGCTGCTGTCGCTCGCCATCACGCCTCTSCGCGACCTCGTCGGCTGGAACTGGCTGCGCTATCGCCGCGCCCTGGGGCTGCTCTGTTTCTACTATGTGCTGATGCATTTCYTGGTTTACGCCATCCTCGACCAGGCGCTGATGCTCGACGCCATCCTTGGCGACATCCTGAAGCGACCCTTCATCATGTTCGGCRTGGCAGGGCTGGTGATGCTGACCGCCCTCGCCGTCACCTCGAACMGRTACTCGATCCGYCAGATGGGCAAGAACTGGATCTGGCTGCAYCGKCTCGTCTACATCGTYGCCGCCTGCGSCGCCCTGCAYTTCGCCCTGTCGACCAAGGTGCTGTCGCTCGAGCAGTATATCTATATTGGGCTGCTGATCACGATGATCCTCTATCGCTCCTATCGGCCGATCATGATGCAGCGGCAGCGCGTTAAAAGGGGCGACGCAAAGTTAATGAATATACTCGCAAAAAAAAGCGATTCCGTATCTCGACCGACGGCTTAACCTGCTTTCGAGAGTTTACTTGCTATCCTTTTGCCCACATGAGCTCTCAACGAGGTTGGTCGTGGTAAAGGTTAATCCCTGCCAACTCGGGCTAAAATTCCTTGGTTGCGCTTGATGCAATCTGAATTGTTAGCCCCGCATGTCTCGAAAATGATTTTCCAAGCGAGATAACGGATGATGTGTAACGCAATTTAGATCAAGTATCGACGGATCCGAGGACGTCCAGTCTCACAGAATCTTGGTCACGAGTCGATAAAGGCCCGCACTTTGGGCGCAAGGCTCCTGCTTGATGGAAAAAGCACCGATATCGGAGGACCATCTGCGGCAAATGCTGGTAACACCTCGACGAGAGCGCCGGACTTAATGTGAGGTTCAGCCATATAAGTATGGAGCTGCAACAAGGCCTGCACCGGACAGTCCGGTGTCAACCATCGCATCGGACTATCGAAGCTCAAGGTTCCCTGCACAGAACGTTCAAACGGCTCCCCTGTCTCCGGTCGAGAAAAACGCCAGGGCGCAAATTCAGGGCCGTAGTGCGAAGCTCGTCTCGCGCACTTGTGGTTATCGAGGTCTTCGATGGTTGTCGGCTTTCCGTAAGCTGCGAGATATGAAGGGGAGGCGCACACGATGTATCGAACGGTTCAGACACACTTTGCGATCAATCGTTCGTCGCGCGGTTCTCCAATACGCACGACGGCGTCAATCGCAGCCGCAATCGGGTCGGTGACAGTGTCAGCGAAGGTCGCAGCGATGCTCAGTCGGGATAGATCGATGTGAGTTGCCCCAAGGCAGGAAAAATTTTGAGCGCTTCCAAGCGCCGTCGGCATTTCAATACGCAGGATGCCAATTGGACGAGCGGCCCGTACGCGCATGTCGTCTTCAGCCCCGATCGAGATCCGTCAAAATCGTGCTGAACCGCTCGAAAAAGAGCTTCCCATCTTCGATCATTGTAAGAGATCGCGTGGTCCGGTGAAAAAGCCGAAGTTGCAGCCGTTCCTCGAGCCTCGCGACGCTCTTGCTGACTGCTGATGGAGAAACATTTAGCAGGGCGGAAATAGGGCTAATTTTTCCACCGATCCTCGCTAGACGGCTCGAAGACGAGCCGTGATGAGGCTTTTTTACCGGCGTTTTTGGCTATTTTGTCGTAATCCGCCTTATTTCGGCAGATTCCGAGCGCGATTATGCCGTCTTCAGCAGCTTTGGAAGTCTCACCAGATTATAAGCGGTGGCTGTCAGGGTAAACATCCAGCCGTCGCGGTCCTTTCCGCGATGGCGGGTCTTGCGCATTCCGCCGCTGGTCTTGGTCCAGCCGAATACCTCTTCGATGCGTTTGCGGATGCGCTGACTGACGGCGTAGCCGGAGTAATGGGTGGTGCGACCGTAGATGGCAGAGCGTCGGTTCGTCGTGTTCTGGGCGATGTGTGGTGTCACTTTGATGTCCCGCAAGGCGGCGGCAAAGTCGGCCGTATCGTAAGCTTTGTCTGCAGCCAATGTGATTCGATGGCGCCCATCCATGCGGCCCAGCATATCCAGTCCTGCCTCGCGCTCCGCGGTTCCGGTCGCATGTGTCAGGGTGGCGTCTACCACTAGGCCGTTGCGGTTTCCATTGTGACGTCGCCCATATGGCAAAGCTTGGCCGCCTGACCACGGGCCTTCTTGTAAAGCCTGGCAGCCGGGTCGGTGGTCGAGGCGTGGGTTGCGTTGCTCCGCTTCTCACCGTGGAAATCGCGCTCGGGGTTGCGTCCCGTGGCCTTTGGCGGCTGTTTCCCTTCAGCGCCAGAGCCGCTGCCGTCAGTGTCGCCACCATCTGCGTCGTCCTTGGGCTTGAAGCTCTTCATGCTCGCCCAGGCTTCGATCAAGGTTCCGTCCACCGAGAAGTGCTCGTCTGACAAGAGAGCCTTAACCCGCGGCTGACGCAGCAAGGCGGCCAGGACCTTGGCTGCTATGTCGCCTGCCAAGAGACGCTCACGGTTCTTGGTGAACACGGTGACGTCCCAGATCGGCGCGTCCATCGACAAGCCGACGAACCAGCGGAATAGCAGATTATAGTCCATTTGCTCCACGAGCTGGCGCTCCGAGAGGATTGTGTAAAAGGCCTGCAACAGCAGGGCGCGCAGGAGCTTCTCCGGCGGGATCGAAGGGCGGCCGATCGCTGAATACATCGCCTCAAAATCCGGAGACAGAACTTCCAGCGCCTCGTCCACGATGGCACGGATCGCCCGCAGTGGATGGCCTGTCGGAACGCGGGCATCTCAGCTCACATAAGAAAACAGACCTGCCGTCTGGATATCACTGCCGCGCATGTCATGCTCCTGCCGACCAATCCCACAGGCATGGAATCACGGCAATACGCTCGGAGCAAGGGCCTTTTTCCGCACACTGTTAGATCTCGACCAGCAGCGGCAAAGCCGCCGAGCTCAGCGACACGCACAAGTGCGACAATACTCCCGAGACGATCCGATGCCAAATTACTCTCCTGGCCCCCTCCATTAGAGACTTACCGGAACGACTGCAAGGACTGTTGGACGTCTACTGCCTGGTGTCGTGCCATCATATCTTCAGCCGTATCGAATAGACGACAACAGGAGATGCAAATGAAAATCGACCTATCTGGAAAACGCGCAATCGTTAGCGGCTCGACCGCAGGCATTGGTCTGGCAATCGCGACAGGACTTGCTGCGGCGGGCGCTGAAGTGGTTGTCAATGGCCGCACGGAAGAGCGCGTACAAAAAGCTATCCAAACCATCCGACAGGCAGTCCCAACGGCGATCCTGTCTGGCGTTGCCTCTGACATGTCAACTGCTGAAGGCGCCGCCAAGCTGGTTGCGGCGGCACCGGAAGCCGACATCCTTGTCAACAGCGTTGGGGCCGCCCTGTTCAAGTCCTTTAATGATCTGACAGACGAGGACTGGCTCTTCATGTATCAGGTCAATGTCATGAGCGGCGTGCGGCTTACCAAGCATTATCTGCCGGGCATGACTGAACGGGGATGGGGGCGCGTCGTCTTTATCAGCAGCGAGTCTGCACTGAACCCGCCGAAGGAAATGATCGATTACGGCATGACGAAGGCCGCCCAGCTCGCGGTATCGCGTGGTGTCGCGGAACTGGCAGCCAAGTCCGGCGTCACGGTCAACTCTGTTCTGCCAGGACCGACACGGTCTGAAGGTTTTGGTAGTGTTCTGGAAGGTATTGCCCAGCAGACCGGCCAGTCAATCGAAGCGGTTGAAAAAAGCTTTCTCGAGCAGAACCGGCCGACGTCGCTTCTGGGCCGCTTTTCCACGACCGAAGAAATCGCCAACATGGTCGTTTACGTCTGCTCGCAGCAGGCCTCGGCAACAAATGGCTCGGCGTTGCGCGTCGACGGCGGCGTCGTTCGGTCAATCGCGTAAGTGTTTTGGCGGCTGGTATTTGCCAGCCGCCGGCTCCAACGGCGATCGCAAGACAGGACAAACAAGGAAATAGAAATGTCATCCAAACTGGAATTGACTCGGCGTAACTTCGTTGGGGTTGCCGCAACAGGGGCACTCGTCTCGCAGGCACTTCCCGCTAAAGCCAAAACAGGCGGCGCAGCAGCAGCCGCGATCAATGCGCCAGATAGAAAGACCGGTCCCTTCTGGCCGAACGGCGCTAGATTGGCGGTCAGCATTTCCCTGATGTTTGAGGGGACTGGTCAGCCCATTTCCGGGGCGGGCGGCGCGCTGCCTGAACCGATCAAGCCTGGCGTTCCGGATCACGCGACGAACGCGTTTTTCGCCTATGGCGTCAATGAGGGCATCCCACGCGCGTTAGATCTGTTCGACAAGCACGACATCAAAGTGACATCGTTTATGATCGGCAAAGCGATCGAACAGAACCCGGATCTTGCGCGCGAGATCGTCAGACGGGGTCACGAGGCAGGTGCACATGGCCCGACCTGGACCGCATCCTATGATCTGCCACAAGAGCAGGAAAAGGCATTTATCAAGGAATCGGTCGATACCATCAAGCGTATTACGGGAGAGCAGCCTGTCGGCTGGAACGCATATTTCATGCGCAATTCCATCCACATATCGGAAACTTTGCAAGATCTCGGCTTTCTATATAGCATCGATGAGCCAAGCCGGGACGAACCGTTTATCATCCCGGTACGCGGTCGGGACTTTGCCATGGTGCCATATACGCTGCATATGAACGACATGAACTTCCCGTTCCAAGGCTACGACCCCCACGCGCACGAGCAGGCCCTGCAAGACGAGTTCGACCAGCTTTATGAAGAAGGTGCAACCAGACGCCGACTGATGGTGATAGGTATGCACGACCGACTGAGCGGTCATGCAAATCGAATCCGCGCGCTTGATCGCTTCCTCACCTACGCAAAAAGCCACGACGATGTGTGGTTTGCGCGAAAGGACGAGATTGCACGGTGGGCCCTTGATCAACGTCAGTATACGCCAGTCGTGCACCGCGGCCCCCCATCTGAAACCGGCTTACCGTGAACCAATTTTTCCGGCCGGCGCATCTCAACCGATGCCGCCTGCCGGAATGCACCATCTTCAGCTCTTGAAACCAAATGTGCGCTTAACGTTAAACACCCACTTCAAACGGGTGCGGCGGGTCTACTATCCGGTGGTTGACAGTTTGAACTGATGGGGTTGTCTAATCGCAGCTAGGGCGTCAAGCGTAAAGTCGTTGAGGCGCTGCTGCCGGGTGCATGGTTGTCTTCGCGGTCGACATCGGTCGCCGCATGATGGAGCTCCGCGGGACGAGCCTTCAATGTGGACGACGCATTCAGCTGAGACAGCGATGCAACCCCATCAGTTCAGTCTGTCGCTATAACCGGCCTTATGGTCGGCTAACTCGCCATGATTTGGGTACAGACAACAATTGGGCATCCAGTAGGCTCTCTGAAGCCGGTAACCCCTTCCAACTCAGAGCACAGACGACTTGGGATAGTTCCTTGTCCAAATGGCTTACAGCCCGCAAAAAACGACGTCCATAGATATGCTTGCATATCCGCCAGCTTCTACGTTTGAGCTACAGTTGAAACAACTGGCGGAAAACCTGTGGACTGCCCCATACAATGCTTTTTAGACATTTGGCAGCGCACCGAAGCGCCAAGCGCGCCCTTGCTACGCGGAGAATCGCCATCTGCTTAGCTGACAAACTTGTACTTTCCGCGCTTATTGAACTGCTGACGGATGAAACCGAGGATAAGCCGTGACCATTACTGTACGTAAAGCCGAAACCCAAGACACCAAAATTTTATCCGTTCTAGCAACCGAAGTATGGCTAGACACGTATGCAAAAGACGGCATCCTAAAAGCCTATGCCGATCACTTGCTCACGCGTTACTCACCGGCTGCATTTCGAAGGTATTTGGAGTGTAGCGCCACCGAAGTGTTGGTTTCGTGCGACGCCGATTTGATACTTGGTTACGCCAAGCTCACAAGCGGCTCATCCAATGTGGAGCAACGGTTTGGGCCTGCTGAGGTCGCTACCCTCTACGTGCGTAGGCATCATGCACGCAGAGGGATAGGCGGAAGACTTTTATCAGAAGCTTTGCGGCTCGCGACTGAAGCCGGCCACAAGAGCGTCTATGTTAGTGTTTATAGAGAAAACCACGCTGCTCTTGCATTTTACCAAGCGTGGGGTTTCCGTGAGATCGGAACAAAAGTGGCTCAACTTTCCAACAGTGAAGTTGAACTATGCATTCTATCAGTATCCACTGACAGGACATGTAGATAAATTAACTCGTGACTAAATTTGTCCACACGGGACTGTTGCCCACCGAACAGGGGAGGAAGTCCCCGCCCGCGCACGGTAATCGGCGATATCTGAATGGCATTCTGCAAGCTCTTCGGGTCAGAGCCCTTCGGCAAGGCTGGCAAGAGGGCTTGCACCTTAATCCTCGAGATGAGGTTCCCGCCGCAAATTCCTGGATGGTTGGCGGTAAATGCCAGATCGTTCTAGTCGTCAATCTGGCTTGAGACACGGCGAGACGAAAAGCTTGCGGTTCAAAGCACCCTCGATTGTCTTGCTGGCAACCAGCAGCCATAGGCAAGCGAGGGCAATGACAAGAACCGCACCAAAGACTGCGACAGACGACATCGGCACCATGGTGGAAAGGCGAAGAGTGGCGACGGCAAACACGCCAAGTGGGAAGGTGTAGCCCCACCAACCAATGTTGAACGGCAGGCCCTCACGGAGGTAACGCAGGGTGACCATGATCGCAGTCGCCAGCCACCAAATGCCATAGCCCCACAGGAGGATCCCACCGAGAAAGCTCGCACCGCCAAATGCTGGAGCAACGCCGCCGAGACCGTTGGCCGACAGAACGGCGGGCCCATTCTGGCTCATGACGAAAAGGCCGAGTGCACCAGTTCCTATTGGTCCAAGCGCCAACCAGGTTGAGGCGGCCATGTTGACATGCGGAAGCTTGTGAACGGCCATGCGTAAGAAAAGGATCACAAGGACGCTCATAGCGAGTGGGACCGAGCAGGCCCATAGAACAAGGCTGGCCATCAGTACCGTTAATTGCGTTTGAACTTCAGCGATATGGGGCAAAAGCAGACCACCGCTGACGGCAGCCACTCTTGCGACGATTGGCAACAGCCAGACTGCGGTCATCTGGTCGATAGAGTGAGACTGTCTCGTGAACATCATGAAGGGGATTACGAGGCCGCAGGCGAGTGACAATACAACGTCGAGCCACCAAAGCGCTGATGCGATGAAGACCGCTGTTTCACCAACATGCGGAACGCCGTAGATCAGAAAGCCGTTGATGATCGTGGCCAGTCCCATCGGGATGCAGCCGAAGAACATAGAAACAAGCGAATGCGAGAACACCCGCCTTGCCTCGTGGAAGTAAAGCCCCCAGCGCGCGGCGTAGAGTGCCGTGCAAGTGGCAAAGAGAATTATGTTGAACAGCCAGAGCGCCTGCCCGAGCGCAAATAGCCATGGATGGCTGGGAAACTGTGCCAAAGCCACCGACAGGATGCCCGTCCCCATCGTTGTCGCAAACCAATTGGGTGTAAAGTTACGGACAACGCTGCCTTGTACGGGAACTGTGGGCAGCGTGAGAGGCTTCTTGAAGGCGATAATCCGTTGCATGGCGTTTCTCCAAATCGTTGAAGAGAGGAAATACGCTTACCTGCCACCCGTCCAACACATAGTTCAGGACGTTTCATTCGCTGTTTTCGATTGAACGAAATGAAGGCGGCAGCTTGAAAGTTGCATGGAGGCAGGCACGTCACCTGAAGTGCGAAGAGGGCTTGAGTTATCCCTCCAGCTGCGCTTCAAACGCATTGGCCGCCTTAGAGCGATAGCGTTCCTTGTGGCGTAGGAGAAGGAACGGGCGTGGCAGAGGTGGATAGCTCGCCTCGACCAGCAGTCCACTGGCAAGCTGGGTCTGGGCGGCACTCCGAGAGGTCAGTGTGGCTCCCATTCCCGCTTCGACAGCGCCCAGTACAGCTTCATTGCCGGGGAGGACGATTGCTACGTTTAATGTCCAAAGCTTCAACCTCTCTTTCGCGATCATCGCTTCAAAAGCAAGACGCGTGCCTGATCCTGGCTCACGCAGCACCCATTCCGCCTCAACGAAATCTGCCTTTCCGAGATTCCTTCTTCCGACCCAAGGATGGGTAGGTGAGACAACAATGATCATCTCGTCCGTGGCAATGGTGCGTGAAGACAAAGCAGGGCGATCGACCGCGCCCTCGACGACGCCAAGCTCAACCCGTCCGGCCTCAACAGCATCGGCAACGGCTTCCGTAGACATTGGCCGGAACGATTTATTCCAGGAGACGCCGATAATTTCTCAGACTGGATCCTGCAGACCGAACGAGGCGACCAGACCGAGCGCGACAAAGCCGAGGAAGATCTCAGTCAGGCTCCCGTACAGCAGGCAGGTTCGCGCACGGGCGGCATCCCTGCCGAACATCGGCACGAAGACGTATCTGTTGACGATGGCGAGGATCACCATCAGACCGACAGCCAGCATCTTGAGGAGAAGCTCCCGGTCGTATCTCGAAGAGAGGTCTGGCCAAATCCGCCCGTGAACGAGCCAGACGTTAATCAGTCCGCTGACGAGGACAAGTGCGACCGCGACGTGCCCTGCCAGGGAAAACCGCTTCAAGGATTCGATGGCAGGTGTCTGAAGATCGAGGACGGAAGACAAACGAAGGACAATGACGAATGGAACCAGCGCCCCAAGCCATGCCGTTCCCGACAGCACATGCACGATGTCTGTTGCCTGATGGCCCAACCCCGCGAGGCCCGAGCCTTCCGTGGCATGCCCGCTTAGCGCGAGTTCGCTAAGCATGAGACCGGTCACGGCGACTGATGTCCGGTAGGCCTTCAAGAGCGTCGACACGACGAGAGCAACGGCGGTGACTGCCTGGATAGCAAAGGCCTGCCCGACGTCCGTTTCAGCCATGAGGTGAAGCGTCTCCGGATCAAAGACGGAACTCCACGCGTCGGTTGCATTCGCCGCCGAGATCAGAAAGCCTGAGGCGGTCGTGAGGACTGCTACCACGACGCAACCGGACATCATGGGGTCGAGCCGTTGCACGAGCCTGCCAGCGAGCGGACCCCTGGCGACAAACGACGCGTAGCCCAGCCCGCCCCACAACAGCCCGAGCGAACTGTCGTGCAGGAAGCGGTTGGCAGCCATGGCGCTCTCCGGCGTCATGGCGCAACCGTGAAGTCAAACTTGCCGGCAGTCCTGTGTCCGTCTTTGGAAAGAACACGCCATTCCACGTGATAGAGGCCCGCCTTGAGGGGCTTGGGCACGGTCGCAGAGAGCTGCCGCCCGCGCTCGCCGCCGACCTGCGGATCGCCGACCGTGACTGGCGCGCCTGTACTATCGGTGACCGAGATCGCGGAAAACGAGGGTTCGAGAGCTTCAGACATGTCGACAGACAAGACCGAGGGCGACGACACGGTCGTGCCGGAAGCCGGCAGCGATGTTTCAAGATGAGCGTGAGCCCAGGCAGGTGCCGAGATACCGGCCGCGCAAGCGGTGGCGAGAAGCAGTTTTGTCAGACGAAATGTCATGTCCGCGTTCCTTGTCAGCGAATTCCAAGCGTTCTTCCGGTGTAGACATCACGCAGCCGCGTTTATTCCAGGGAAACTGAAAAGTTCTCTCGTGTAGATCGCTTAGTGAGCGGATGCGGCAAGGCAAATCGCCGGAAGGCCGTTCGAGACGATGAAGATATCCGCGAATTACTTTGGCTCGCATATAAAGGCGCTAAACGCGTCCCCACTGTCGGTGATTCACGCCCGTGCAGCATATAAAACCTAACTGCATTTTGAGCGTCAGCCGTCCGCTCTGGTCGAAATGCAACCATCTCGCCAACAACGCATTCCGAGCTCACTAATCTAAATCGGATCGCTAAAACCGCACACGCACTGCGGATAAATGCTCAGTCATGTACCTTTCCGCATCGTCGGCGTTTCGGCCAGAAATAGCTTCAACGATACGGATATGATCATAAAACGAGTGGTGCGACTGCGGCGGACCGCTTGGATCAGAGCGTGTTCTCGCCCAGGTGACGGCGCGCCGTATCACCGACAATTCGTCAAACAGATGTAGAAGTACCGTGTTGCCGGCAGCCGTTGCGATCATCCGGTGCAAGTTCGCATCGAGACCCTCGAACGCCCGCCAGGACATATCGGGTGTCCAGCTTTGTTGAGTTAACCGGCTCATTGCGTCGATCTGAGCGGTTGTCGCGTTTTTGGCCGCCATACCCGCAAGAGTTGGCTCCAGTTTGATGCGAGCTTCCATCACAGCCGAGATGTCAGTCTGTTTTGCTATTTCCAGAACGGTGTCGACGGAAGCGACAGGCCGTGGGCCCAAGAACGTTCCTTTACCGACGTGTCGCCAGACTTGTCCTGTACCCTCCAGAACATCCAACGCTTTTCTGATTTCCGGACGCGAGACTGCGAGCGTTTCCGCTAGGACACGTTCAGCTGGCAGCCGGCCGTCCTGGGTAAGGTCTGCATTAGCCAGATACCCTTGCAACAAGGTGACCACGGCCATTGTTTTTTCGTCTCTTGCCATATTCGTTTCGTATCAGATCGCCGACAAAAGTCGACACTTCCGGGTTGACCAGTCGCGAGCGATGTCGTAACCAATTTGCAAATTGGTTAAGACAGGAGTTATCAGTGCAGTTCGCTATTCAGCCCTCCCCTCAGCCGGTCGTCAAAGTCCTCGGCGAGCAAAGCTTTTTCCCGGTCCGACGTATCTGGTGTGTCGGCAGAAACTACGCCGCCCACGCCAGGGAAATGGGCCACGACCCCGATCGGGAACCACCGTTCCTTTTCGCCAAGCCCGCCGATGCCGTGAACGAAGGCGGTGTGCTGCCCTTTCCTCCGGAGACAACCGACCTTCATCATGAGGTCGAACTGGTCGTGGCAATAGGAACTGGCGGGAGGAACATTCCCGCTGAAACCGCACTTGACCACGTCTTTGGATACGCGGTCGGATTCGATATGACCCGTCGCGATCTGCAAAGCCAAGCAAAAGCAGCCGGTCGGCCCTGGGAGTTCGGCAAAGCTTTCGACCAGTCCTGTCCCATCAGCGAAATTGCCCCATCTTCGGCGATTGGTCATCCCTCGCAAGGGCAAATCGAAGCCACTGTGAACGGCAAGGTGCAGCAGACAGGCGATCTGTCTCAAATGATCTGGCAAGTCCCCGAGGCGATCGCATACCTCTCCCGCTTCGTCACAATTGCGCCAGGCGACCTGATCATGACGGGCACGCCTGCTGGCGTCAGCGCTGTGAGACCGGGGGATAATCTAACCGGCTCGTGCGAAGGCATCGGATCGATCTCGGTAATGTACGCTCCTGCGTAGACGGCGAAAAATGCCAACCTGACAGGTGGACACAGGCAATGACAACTACACCCTCGGCTCATCTAGATCGCGCCCGCTCAGCAAGCCCCAGAGCCGCAACGGAAAACTTTAAGCAGCCACTGATACTCGGCACCTCCCCGCCCGGCGGAGGCTTTATACCCTACGGCGACGCGGTTGCGACGACCATACACGAGTTTTCTCCAAGCCTAACCGTGATACCAAAATTTACGCGGGGTAGCTTGGAAAACATACCGCTTCTCGAAGATGGCTCCATCCAGCTTGGTCTGGTCGGCGGCGAGGCAGCATTTGAAGCACTGACTGGCATCGGTCGTACGCCCGCGAGCCTTCGAGTGATTTCTGCAATGTACTCATCGGCCGGAATGTTCGTGGTCCCTGGACGCTCGCGAGCGAACACTGTGTCGGACTTGATCGGCAAGCCGGTTATCTTCGGTGCGCCGGGATCGAGCCTTGGGGTTCAGGCTCGCTATATCTTGGACGGTATGGGCCTCGACCTCAACCGGGATTTCGAAGCAATCTTCATCGCTCGAGACGATGAAGCGAGAGCTATGTTGGACAACGATCAAGCAGCAGCATTGTGGGGCGGCGGGTTGGGTTGGCCCGCGTTTACCGACCTTGCCCAATCCCCCGGAGGTGCTCGCTTCCTTGTCCCGTCTTCTGAAGAAATAGAAGGGATTGTCCGAAAGCACACCTTCCTGAAACAAATGGAGGTCCCGGCAAATACCTACCATGGTCAGTCGGTTCCCATCATCTCAGTGGGCAGTTGGTCGGTGATACTCGCTCACGCCGACATGGATGAAGACTTGGCTTACCTGCTGGCTAACGCTTTACACGAAGGGGAACGCAGGATGGCGGAACTGGTGCCCTCGGGCTGTGAGACCACTTCACTGAACTCATTACTTGCGATCCCGTCGCCTGAATACCTCCACGCAGGCGTCGTTCGCTTCTTGAGTGATATCGAACTGATGTGAAGCCTAAAAAGCAAGGCATACAGCAGGTGCAGGCTGTGGTGGGCAGCCGTCGGCGGAAGAGAAGGGGCCGGTAAGATCAAAGACGCTGAGAAAGTGTCGTCATGACCGCACCTTCCGACGTCGGAGCAAACAAGCGTTTGGTTTGGTGTCATCAGTGCTTACACGCGGTGGGTAATCTGGCTGAACGGTCCGCCTTGAAACAAAGCAAACTCAGTATCCGCGATGATCGGCCGCTGCCTTGATCCGAACCACGAAAGGGCGAGCATTTCCGTCTACGCCGCTCAACTCCAGCGCGGCGGAGCCCCAATATAAATTTTAAGTGCTTCCGTAAAGGCCCTGATCTTGGCCGATGGCGCTTGCAGCGCACGGAGAAGGAAAATTCCGGATGGTCTCTGGTTCCACCCCTCGTCCGGCAGCACAACTCGGACAAGTTCAGCCGCCTGGACGGAAGGCCCAGAGACCCAGCTCGGCAGGAACGCTATCCCCATGCCGGCGATCGCAGCTCCATTCAACGCTTCGAAATCGTCGGACCGGAATACAACACGCTCGCTCGACCCCCCTATCGGGGAACCCAGAATAGCTGACCAACCAAGGAGATCGTTGCCATGTAGCTTATCAAGGACGCGATGGTGGCGAAGGGCGTCAGCGCTTTCCGGGACGCCATATTGCTCAAGATATGCTTGGCTCGCCACGACGATGCGATCGAGAGGTGCCAATTTCGTTGCGATTAGCGAGCTGTCCTGCAGGTCTCCCATTCTTACCACCAAATCAAGGCGCTCTGCGACTGGGTCGGCCAGACGCTCAGTTAGATCCAGCTCGACGTTCAAGTTCGGATACTGTTGTGCAAGCAATGCCACCACAGGGATGACGTACCGCTTTCCGAAAGTCGGGTAGCAGGCGATACGCAACGTACCGCCGATCACATTGTCAAAGGCAGCGACCTCGGCATGCGTGTCAGCCAGATCGTCGAGCAAGCGCTGGGCGCGCTCAAACAGGTGACGACCGGCGTCCGTCAGTGACAGTGCCCGTGTCGATCGCACCAGAAGAGAAACACCGAGATCCTGCTCGAGCGCATCGATCTGTCGAACAACGGTCGAAGGGGTGACAGCCCGCCGCCGAGATGCCGCTGAAAAGCTTCCGGTGCGGACGACGTCGACGTAAACTGCGAGATGTTCGGCGAAGCGTGGGTCTCTCATCTTTGCCTACGACGCAAAACCGTTTCGACCATTGAGATCGTTATCATTTGCAGGCATTCGGAGCACTTTCCTTCTCGTCAACAGGCGTTCGCCAACAAACAGAAGGAACACTACAATGGTCAAGGTCCTCGATACAATTCTTTCTCAATCTGCCTATTCTGCGGAGATCGACGTTCCACTCGAAAGGATCGACATTGCCGACTGGCTCTTCAATCTGCCCGAAGCTGAATACCTTCGTTGCTGCCCACCGGATCACGTCGCTGCCGGTGTCACATGGACCGATGACGGTCGTCGCATGTCTATCAATGTCGAGCAGATTGGCTCAGGCCTCGTCGTGCAGCACTACGTGGCCGAGATTGCCGAGCCCGCCTACTGCCGCATGAACTCTATCTCAGATGTGTTTACGGCCAATGGCCGCACCCAGGTCAATGTCGTCTGGGAATTAACCGCCGAGAAGATTGATGGTGGCCGCACTCGTTACACCAACAAGGTGACCGCACATCCGACGGATGCCTTCATGGCCTTCCTCGAAGACCATAGTGTCAAGTTTGAGGATGCAGCGGGAGCCCGTCAAGCCGCAGGCGGCGACCACAACAGGCGGGAGACACCGCTATTTGCTGCCAGTATCGCCCGCCGGGCGCTTTCGAAATAAGGATTTGCGGTAATGAAAGCGATCATATTCGACGACTTCGGAAGCGCGGATGTTCTGCGGGTTGCCGAAGCCCCTCTACCTGAGATTCGTCCTGGCGACCTTTTGATCAAAGTGATGGCGGCTGGTGTTAACCGCGCCGACCTGCTTCAGCGCGAAGGCGTCTATGGCTCACAAACTTACGGCGATAGTCCCATTCTTGGACTTGAAGCCGCTGGCGAAATCATTGCCGTGGGGGACGCCGCGGCCGGTTTTTCAGTCGGTGAACGTGTCATGGGCATCGTGGGCGGAGGTGCTTATGCCCAATTCGCCCGGCTTGACAGCGGAATGGCTGCAGCCATTCCGACCGGTCTGTCCTTCATCGAGGCTGCCGCGGTCATGGAAAGCTTCGTTACGGGCTGGGAGGCACTTGCACATCTCGGAGAAGTCGCAAAGGGCGAAACTGTTCTTATACAAGCCGCTGCAGGGGGCATCGGAACGGCGGCCGTCCAGCTTGCGAAAGCGGCGGGAGCAACCGTGCTGGCTACTGCATCCGCAGATAATATCGAATACGTCCGCTCTCTGGGCGCCAATGCTGTTTATGATTATAAGCGGATGGACTTTGAGGCGGAGGTCGTCGATGCGACGGCATCGCGAGGTGTAGATTTAATCATCGATTTCGTGGGCGGGTCCTACCTTTCCCGAAACATCCGCAGTCTTGCGCCCGGCGGTAGGCTTGTCCAGGTCGGCCTGCTGGCAGGTGACGACAATGCCATCATTCCTCTCGACATCATTCTTCACAACCACCTGCGGCTGATTGGAACTGTCATGAAATCCAGGTCACGGCCAGAGAAGAGAGCGATGATCCGCCGGTTCAGAGAGCAAGTACTTCCGAGGCTTGGCCACGTGCTAAAGCCGGTTATTGGCGCGGTATATCCGATCGCGGCGACATCGGACGCCCATCGTCGGATGGAGGCCGGCGGATTATTTGGGAAGGTCGTCCTAACCGGCTTTCATGAATGAGGGCGCATACGGAGCTGAGGACTTCTCTGATGCGGCAGAACTCATTGCGCCGCGAAACGTCATAGAGTGCGCGAAAAAAGGGCCGGAGACAGTGTCTCGCGGCCCAGGTTTTTTATCGACGAAGGAGGGAGGAGAACCACGTCGAGATAATGAGATTGGCAGGTCATGGTTAACAAACAGTAACCCCTCAACGTGCAAGAGTGAGCCGAGCAGCAAAGCTCATCGAGCCCGGTGCAATCTGTCTATCCCTTTAGAACTGAAACCTGCCTCTCGAAATCGCCCAGATCGAAATAATCACGCCAGATAGTGATCACCCCATTCTCAACTGTAACCGTACCCATGACCGGCAACGTGATCGTCCCGCCACTTTTATGGGAAAAAACATCGATGCGCTCGTTGAGAACAACGTTTCCCGATGCTGCAATGTTCGTGACAGTCCAATCTACCTTGAAGGCCGTTCCCACTCCAAAGTCCTGATGGAACTTCTGCACATTGTCTCGGCCCGTGATTTTGGGCAGCGGCATGTTGTCGTATAGGACGTCATCTCACAGCATCGCAAGGGAGTCCTCTATGCGATTGGCCGTCCAGTGGCCGAAGAAAGTGGTAGCGATGTCGACAGGACTTTTAAACATACCCGCTGGCCGGTATGCCACCGACGACGATCCTCGGGTGTTCGACCGGAGAGGTCCGTCTGCTAGACTACGAGCAAGGTTCTGCCTTCCTTCGAGGTGGCCGCCTTGAAAGGATCGGAACCTTCGACCACTCACGCATCGAAGCGCCTGTTCAACGAAAGCAACCGGTATTGGGGCGTAACGCTTATTTATGGAACTTTCATATAGTACCTGGCCAATTTTTTCGGACGTTTGCCGAGGGCTGTTTCCGCGCCGGTCAAAAGCGATCGCAACTCGGGCTCCCTGATCTGCAGGGCCGCGTCAAGCGGCGACAGCCACATTGTGCCGCGTTGCCCGCGTTCCGGAAACTCGACAGCAACATCCGAGACCTCGAGCAGATGCACCTGCACGACCGACAGCACCTTCGCACCCGTGTCAAGCGTCTTCAGGTAGGTATAATATCCGTAGGCCTTTTTCTTCGCCTTCCCTCTGATGCCCGCCTCCTCCCAGGCCTCGCGTTCGGCGACCTGATGCGGTTGCTTGTTCGACATGGCCCATCCCTTCGGAATGACCCAACGGCCACTGCCGCGCGTCGAGATCAGGAGAACCTCGATCTCTCCAGTCCCCGGCATACGCCGATAGCAGATGGCGGCGTATTGCTCGATATTCCGACCTTGGAAGAGCGTGCCTGCTTCATCAGCAAGTTTTCGCAAAAAGGTGCGTGGCTCCTTCTTAGGCATTGGCGTCCGCCCGATGCTGTTCCTCAGATCGCGTGATGCGGCTCACAAGGAGCTCGCCCTTGCCCTTAAGGACCGGGTAACCCGCAAACGCTCGCTGGATACCAGTCTGCACCATGCGCGTCCTCCAAAGCAGGAGCGCGATATGCCTGGCAAGAGCAAGGAGACCGAAAAGAAATGCCATTCTAGTCCTCTTCCGAGAAACCCAAACAGGGAACATCCAAAGGCTTTCCCAATTGGCTTTCTATAGCCGCCTATGGTTTCTGACCCGCAGAGACAAAGCAAGCGCCGTTGTCACAAAACTGTCATATATTCAGATTTATCTCGCTTACACAGATAGTTGACCGCGCTCGATCGTTTGCCCGCCCAGTTTTTTAAGGGAGCGCCTGGACCCACTAACCCGCTCGGACTGATCCCCTCCACACTAATTCGGCATGCAGTCGCTTTGATGTCTGATCGAGGTCGCCTGATGGCTCCGCCGACAGCCATTGGACGGCCTCGTTCGCAATGGCCGCCACTGGCTGCGCAAATGTGGTCAGCTCGTAGGAAGACCAGGACGCCTGTTCGATATCGTCGAAGCCAACAATACTGAGGCTCTCAGGGACCGAGATCGAAAACTGATGACGGGCAGCATCCATGAACCCGCAGGCCAAAAGATCCGTCGCGCAAAACACGGCGTCGGGACGTTCGCTTCTGGTGAGCAATCGTTGAGCCAGCACCTTGCCGGACTCATATCCGGTGGAACCGTAGCGTTCCACGGTGACATCCGACCCCTGCGCCTTCGCTGCGGCAACGAAACCCATCTCACGCGCCATCAGACTTGGCGTGCCCGCGTCGGAATTGGCAAATGCAAGCCGTCGGCATCCCGCCCGCAAGAATGCGGTCACGACCCTTTGAGCCGCTTCGGTATCATCGAGATTGATCCGCAATGGGCCGGGCTGGTCGTCGTCGCGATTGATCAGCACAAGCCTTTGCCCGCTGCGCAGACAGAGTTGGGCTATCGACTTGTCGGGTAGACCGGACATGATGATCGAAGCATCGGCTCGATAACGGATGGCCTGTTGCAGGGCGCGATCGACGCTGCCGTCCGATCGGTCCGTATTGACGAGCATGGCCACCTTGCCTGCCGACTGGAGCTGTAACGTAAGCTCTCGCAAAAGTGCCGACCGATAGGGTGTCGCGACATCGGAGACGATGAGGCAAACAATCCCGCTTTCGTTGCGCATCAGGCCGCGGGCCAGATGATTGACATGATAGCCGAGTTCTTCGGCAGCCTGGACCACCTTTTGACGGGTCGATGCCGACACGGACGCGCCAGGTGTAAAGGCCCTCGACACGGCCGAGCGCGACACCCCTGCCCGCTTGGCGACCTCATCCGCGCTGACGAAGAGTTTTTGAGACACGCGCCCGGCTCCCTGTGCTTTGCTCAGATCCATGCGCCTTTTTGCAAACCCGTGCAAGGAGCACCTTGTCGAACTCAGTGACATTTTTATGACAAACGTATTGACAGGCTTACCATTCGCAGGCAGCATTTGCACACGCTTGCAAAAAGCGACCGGCGTGGAGGCGTCGTCTTAACGGAGGAAACTATGCGATCCATCAAATTGGCCGCGGCATTGCTTGCCGCGAGTGTGTCCCTTTGCGCCTATTCGGCCCATGCGGCAGGCGACCTCAACATGATCTGCTCGGCCGACCCCGAGGTTTGCGACGTCATGAAGAGCCTGTTCGAGAAGCAGTCAGACATCAAGGTAAACATGGTCCGCCTCTCCGCAGGCGAGACCTATGCGAAAATCCGCGCCGAAGCCCGTAATCCGAAGACTGATATCTGGTGGGCGGGGACAGGCGATCCGCATCTTCAGGCCGCCGCCGAAGGTTTGACGCAGGAATACAAATCACCACTGTTCGATCAACTTCAGGATTGGGCCAAGAAGCAGGCAGAAACCTCCAAGTTCCGTACGGTCGGCGTTTACGCCGGGGCACTTGGCTGGGGTTACAATACGGAACTCTTGAAGAAGAAAGGCCTGAAGGAACCGAAATGCTGGGCCGATCTTCTCGATCCCTCCTACAAGGGTGAAATCCAGATCGCCAATCCAAACTCGTCGGGGACATCGTACAACACCCTTGCCACGGTCGTGCAGATCATGGGCGAGGAAAAGGCCTTCGACTATCTCACCAAGCTGAACGCCAACATTTCCCAGTACACGAAATCCGGCTCGGCTCCCGTCAAGTCTGCCGCACGCGGTGAAGCGACGATTGGCATCGTATTTATGCACGATGCGGTAGCCCAAACGGTCGAAGGCTTTCCAATCAAGACGGTCGCGCCCTGCGAGGGCACGGGTTACGAAATCGGCTCGATGTCAATCGTAAAGGGCGCGAGGAACCTGGAAAATGCCAAGAAGTGGTATGACTGGGCGCTGTCGGCAGAAGCTCAATCGCACATGAAGGACGGCAAGTCCTATCAACTTCCATCCAACAAGTCTGCCGAGGTGCCGAAGGAAGCGCCGAAGTTCGAGGACATCAAGCTCATCGATTACGACTTCGCCAAATATGGCGATCCGACTGTCCGCAAGGCCTTGCTCTCCCGCTGGGACAAGGAGATCGGCGCCAAGGCTAACTGAGCCCTAGGGCCGTTGGCTGCCTAGTTATCTTTGGCAGCCTTCACAAAAATTGAGCGGAGATAAACAGACATGGCACAAGCCAATCGCAGGCAGGATGTCGCCTTCATCGTCGGCCTTGTAGCCATGATCGTGTTGCCCTGGTACCGGATCGAGGGCGGTTTCTACAGTTTCGGATGGCTCTCGAGCTATCCGAAGGATCCGGCAACAGCCCCGGCGGCTCTGGAAATCTTCGAGTTCGGGCGTTGGTGGCTGCTGGTTGCGGCTGCCCCGCTTCTGGTGGCAGGCGCTTCGCGCTTCATTCGCGCGCCTGAGCGTCAAGGGCTCGTCCTTGCCTGGGCGGGTGCAATCGGCGTCGCCTATCTGATATTGCAGGGCCTTGCGATCAACTTCTCCGGCTGGAGCTGGTCCGTCAGCGAAACTCTGTTTGGCCCCATGTCGGACGGGCAGCCCTCCATGGGCGCCGGCGCCATAGTCACAGCAATCGTCTTTGTCCTGCTGTTTTCCTTCGGCCTTGCGAAACAGGGCGTGATGAAGGGCGATGCGTTTGTCATAGGCTCGATCACGATGTTGATCTTCCTTGTGGCCATCTTTGTGTTCTATCCAGTCGGCAGCATGTTCGTCGGGGCCTTCCAGTCGATCGACGGCTCATTCGATGCGACCGGCTTCATCACCAATATTCAGGATCCTTCGGTTTGGAGCCTACGTTGCATTGTTGGCGGCGACAGTTGCGGCGTTGCATGGCGGACGCTTAGCCTCGCGATCCTGACTGCGACGGGAGCAACCTTGCTTGGGCTCTGTTTTGCCCTCGTCGCCACTCGCACCCGATTTCCGTTTAAGAAGGGTCTGCGGCTGCTGACCATCCTGCCGATCATCACGCCGCCCTTCGTCATCGGTCTGGCACTGATCCTGTTGTTCGGACGCTCAGGTGTCGTCACTGAATGGGTGGGCAGCTTGACTGGAGCGGAACCCAGCCGTTGGCTGTACGGCCTGACAGGGATTTGGATCGCCCAGGTGCTATCCTTTACCCCGATTTCGTTTCTGGTACTGATTGGAGTCGTCGAAGGTGTGAGTCCTTCGATGGAAGAGGCCTCGCAAACACTGCGCGCCAATCGCTGGCGGACATTCTGGCGGGTGTCGCTGCCACTGATGACGCCAGGGCTGGCGAATGCATTCCTGATCGCATTCATCGAAAGCATGGCGGATTTCGGCAATCCAATGGTGCTAGGCGGGAGCCACGGCGTGTTGTCGGCGGAAATCTTTTTCGCTGTGGTCGGCTCGCAGAACGATCCGTCAAGAGCAGCCGTGCTTGCGATGATCCTTCTAATGTTCACGATGACAGCCTTCATCGCGCAGCGCTTCTGGCTTTCCGGCAAGAGCTTTGCCACCGTGACCGGTAAAGGTGATTCCGGTGCGCACATTGCCCTGCCGAAAGGCCTGTCGATCGCCGTCCACGCCCTGGTTATTCCGTGGATCGCATTCACGCTCGTCGTTTACGGTATGATCCTGTTCGGTGGCTTCGTGAAGACATGGGGGCTGGATAACAGTCTGACAATCGAACACTACATAAAAGCGTTCTCCATAGGCTTCCGCAATGATGGCGGACTGGAGTGGTCCGGGGTTGCCTGGAACTCATTCTGGACGACAATGGAAATTGCCCTGATCTCCGCACCGTTGACGGCCGCTGTCGGCCTGCTGACCGCTTACATCATCGTTCGCCAGCGGTTCGTCGGCCGGAACCTGTTCGAGTTCGCGCTGATGATGAGCTTTGCTATTCCGGGCACCGTCATCGGCATCAGCTACATCATGGCATTCAACCTGCCGCCGCTGGAAATGACAGGTACTGCGTTGATCCTCGTTGCCTGCTTCGTCTTCCGCAACATGCCGGTCGGCGTCCGCGGTGGCGTTGCAGCCATGAGCCAGCTCGACAAGAGCCTCGATGAGGCATCCCTGACGCTCGGTGCCAACAGCTTCCGGACGATCCGCAAGGTCATCCTGCCCCTTCTTCGCCCGGCCATCACAGCGGCACTCGTCTATTCCTTTGTGCGCGCTATCACATCGATCAGCGCCGTGATCTTCCTCGTCAGCGCCCAGTATAACATGTCAACCGCTTTCATTGTCGGCCTGGTGGAGAATGGCGAATACGGCGTTGCCATTGCCTATTCCTCAGCGCTGATCGTCGTGATGATCGCCGTCATCACGGGCTTCCAGTTCATCGTCGGTGAACGCCGTCTGCGGCGCGAGAACCGCGTTGCGATCGCCGCACCCGTCGCAATTGCATCCACTCCGATCGGTCAGGAGAACCCAGCATGAGCATGATCAAACCCGGTTCCGTTGTTTTCCAGAATGTCAGGAAGACCTTTGGCGCCTTCACCGCCATTCCGGACTTGTCGCTGACCATTGCGCCTGGGATGCTGGTAACACTCCTCGGCCCCTCTGGCTGCGGCAAGACGACAACATTGCGGATGCTCGCGGGTCTGGAGCATCCGTCCTCGGGCCGTATCCTGATTGCCGGCAAGGATGTGACGATGCTGCCCGCCAACGAGCGCGATGTCTCCATGGTTTTCCAGAGCTATGCCCTGTTTCCCCATATGACTTCGCTAGAAAATGTCGCCTATGGTCTGGAGTCTTCTGGGTTGAAGAAGAAGGAAGCGCGTGAACGGGCCGAAGAGGGGCTGAAGTTGGTCGGGCTTGGCGGCATGGGCAAGCGATTGCCAGCGGAACTCTCCGGCGGCCAGCAGCAGCGTGTCGCTGTCGCCCGCGCTCTCGTTCTGGAGCCACAGGTTCTGCTCCTCGACGAGCCTCTCTCCAATCTCGATGCGCGACTGCGCAGACGGGTGCGGACGGAAATTCGAGAGTTGCAGCAACGTCTGGGCTTTACGGCCGTCTATGTTACCCACGACCAGGATGAGGCGCTGGCCGTGTCGGACCAGATTATCGTCATGAAGGATGGCGAGATCGCCCAGCAGGGCGCACCGCGCGATCTCTACGAAACACCTGCCTCGGCCTTCATTGCCGATTTCATGGGGGAGGCGAATGTCGTTCCCTGTGATGTGATCGCAATCGAGCCTGGGCATGCCGTGATCAACGTCGAGGGTCTGCTCCACCGGATGCCGACCTTGAAGGCAGCCAAGGGCCCAGCCCAGCTCGCCGTCAGGCCGAACGCCATAACACTTTCGCCGGGCGCCTCGCCTAGCGGCTTCAACGGCCACATCATCCACGCAGCATATCTGGGTGATCACGTTGAATATGAAGTCAAGACGCGGTCGTCGACGCTGTTCGTCGTCGACAATGCGGTCGAAAGGCCTTTTCCGACTTCGACCGAGGTGACGATCGGCTTTAGAGAGCGGGGCATCGCCATCATCAGCGCATGAAGCGTGCCTCGCCATTTCAATTTCATGCTGTATCCAGACAAGGAAAAATCGCAATGACCTCCCAAACCGTCTCCGGCCTTGAAGGGCGCTTCGCTCTAGCCCAGACCGTTGCCAGTGAAGCAGGCAAGCTCGCGTTCGACTATTTCAACCGCCGCGAGACACTTGTAATCGAAACGAAGCGCGATCCTCAGGACGTCGTGTCGATCGCCGATCGGGAGGTCGAGGAGCTGATCCGCGCCCGTTTCGGCGAGGCATACGACACGGATGGCGTGTTGGGAGAGGAATACGGCCTGCAGGCTGGAACCTCCGGTTATACCTGGGTCGTCGATCCTATTGATGGGACCAGCCCTTTCGTCAACGGCATGCCAAGCTGGTGCGTTTCCATCGCCCTTCTTCATGACGGCATCCCGGTAGTCGGCGTAATTTACGCTCCCTGCTTCGACGAACTGTATGCGGGCTGCCTCGGGAGGGGTGCGACACTGAATGGCAAGTCGCTGTCGCTCGACGCAAGCCGCACCATACAGAATGCCGTGACAGGTTTTGGTGCCAACAGCCACGTAACGCCCGCCTCCGTGGGCAAGATCGTCGAAGGCATCCTCGAAGCGGGGGGCAATTTCATCCGCAACGGCTCCGGCGCGCTCATGCTTGCCTACGTCGCGGCGGGTCGCCTTGTCGGTTACTATGAGCCGTATATGCACGCCTGGGATTGCCTGGCGGGCTATTGCCTCGTGAAGGAAGCCGGCGGCTGGTACCACCCCTTCCCGACCGAAGGCGAGCGTCTGACCAGGGGCTCCCAGGTCCTCGCCGCAGCACCGGGCGCGATTGACGATCTCAAAAAGATTGCTGGCCTGTAGATCACGTCCAGGCTGATTGGAGCACGATGTTCAGGAGATACCGATGATGTTGCAATCTCGACCACCTCGAGACACGAACGAACTGCTCGTCTGCCTGACGAAGACAGGGCTTTTCCTCGTTTCGCGACATGTTCCGCAATGACCTGAGACGCATCGCGAAATACCGGCATGTTGGCGCAGGTGCCCGGGATGGGCTAGGAACGATAGCTGGCTTATAAATATCTCCCTCCATCTGGACGGAGGACCATGCTGCTCTAAGTCCCGTGAACGCGTTTGCATCCAGGGCGGACTGACTAGGATTTTGGAGAGCGTACGGCAGTTGCAATGGTGATCTGGGAGGGTCGCCATTGCATTTGATTAAAGATGACAGGGAGGAAACATGACCAACCGTTTCATTATGACATGCTCCATCGCGGCAATGGCGTCGATGGCAGGCGCCACGCACACCTTTGCAGCAACAGAACTTCAATGGTGGCATGCGATGTCGGGCGCCAACAACGAAGTGGTCGACAAGCTCGCCAAGGAATTCAACGAGAGCCAGGAGGATTTCAAGGTCGTCCCTGTCTTCAAGGGGACCTATCCCGAAGCATTGAACGCCGGTATCGCGGCGTTCCGCGCCAAGCAATCGCCAGCAATCCTGCAGGTCTTCGATGCGGGTAGCGGCGTCATGATGGGAGCCGAAGGAGCGATTATGCCGGCGGTCGACGTCTTGAAGAAGGCGGGCTACGAGTTCAACAAGGCGGATTACCTTCCGGGGATCGTCTCCTATTATTCGAAGCCGGACGGCACCATGCTGTCCTTCCCATACAACTCCTCCTCGCCAATCCTCTACTACAACAAGGACATCTTCAAAAAAGCCGGCCTGGATGCGGAGAACCCGCCAAAGACATGGACGCAGGTGTTTGATGCCGCAAAAAAGATCAAGTCGAGTGGCGCCGCGAATTGCGGGCTGACATCGACTTGGCTCACCTGGATTCAGACGGAAAACTATGCCGCCTGGAACAACGTGCCCTATAGCACGAATGAAAATGGTCTTGGCGGCACCGACGTGAAGCTAGAGTTCAACTCGGCGCCGTTTGTGCAGCATTTCCAGGCAATCGCCGATTTGGCGAAGGATGGAACGTTCCGTTATGGCGGCCGCACTTCAGAGGCCAAGCAACTCTTTACATCGGGCGAATGCGGGATCCTGACGGAGTCTTCTGGCGGCCTTGGTGATATCGTCAAGGCCGGCATTGCCTATGGCATTGGCCAGCTTCCCTATGACGAGGGAGACGGCCGTCCGCAAAACACCATTCCCGGCGGTGCGAGCCTGTGGGTCTTCGCAGGCAAGACCGATCAGGAATACAAAGGCATCGGCGAGTTTTTCCACTTCCTGTCGCAGACCAAGATCCAAGCCCGCCTGCACCAGGTCTCTGGCTACCTGCCGGTGACGATGGCTGCGTATGAGGAGACGAAGAAGTCCGGCTTCTACCAGAAGAACCCCGGCATGGAGACGCCGATCCTGCAGATGATGGGCAAACCGCCGACGGCAAACTCCAAGGGTGTGCGCCTCGTCAATCTGCCACAGGTCCGCGACATCATGAACGAGGAATTCGAGGCGATGCTTGCCGGCAAGGAGGATGCCAAAACTGCCCTCGACAAGGCCGTGGAACGTGGCAATGCGGCGATCGCCGAGGCAAACGGCAACTGACAACGCGAAGTCATGGTCCGCGTACTGTCGCGGACCACCCTCCCCTTCAGAGGAGATCGTCGTGCAGAACGTCGTCTTTCCCAACAAGATCCTGCCCTACGTCTTGGTCACGCCACAGATCGTCCTGACGGTGGTGTTTTTCTTTTGGCCGGCCAGCCAAGCACTGTATCAGTCGCTGCAGCGTGAAGACCCGTTCGGCATGAAGAGCGGGTTCGTCGGGCTCGCAAACTTCCGGCAGGTCCTCGGCGATCCGAGCTACCTTCATTCGCTACAGGTGACAGTCATCTTCAGCATCGCGACGGCGGCACTCTCCATGATCGCAGCCCTTGCACTGGCGACAGCAGCCGACAAGGTGGTACGAGGCAAGACCCTCTACCGGACACTGCTGATCTGGCCTTATGCCGTGGCGCCAGCCGTCGCCGGCATGCTCTGGCTGTTCATGTTCAATCCCGCCATGGGCACGTTCGCATACCTGCTTCGTCGCAACGGGTTCGCTTGGGATCCATTGCTGAATGGCAACCAGGCAATCTCGCTTGTCGTCGTGGCGGCCGCCTGGAAACAGATCAGCTACAACTTCCTGTTCTTTGTCGCGGGCCTCCAGGCTATCCCGAAATCCTTGCTTGAGGCCGCGGCCATCGACGGCTCGCGTGGCGCGCGGCGCTTCTGGACCATCGTGTTCCCGTTGCTGGCCCCGACGACCTTCTTCCTGCTGGTCGTCAACACAGTGTACGCGTTCTTCGACACGTTCGGCATCATCGATTCCGTCACCAAGGGTGGCCCTGCCAAGGCGACCGAGACTCTGGTCTACAAGGTCTACAATGATGGCTTCGTGAACCTCAACCTTGGCTCGTCCGCTGCCCAATCAGTGATCCTGATGGCAATCGTGATCGGGTTGACAGCTTTCCAATTCCGCTTCGTCGAACGGCGGGTGCACTATGCGTGAGGCCCGACTATGATCGAAAAGCGTCCCATCGCCAATCTGGTCGGGCATCTTATGCTGATCCTCGGCATCATCATCGTCGCGTTTCCGATCTATTACACGTTCGTCGCATCGACGATGACATCTGCGGAAATCCTGAAGCCTCCGATCTCGCTGCTGCCCGGCGGTCACTTCCTGGAAAACTACGGCGACGCCCTTTCGGGCGGCGTCGAGAAAGTGGTTGGCGTCAGCCTGGAGCGGATGCTCTGGAACACCATCGTCGTCTCGGTCGTGATTGCCGCCGGCAAGATCGTCATCTCATTCCTGTCGGCCTACGCTATTGTGTTCTTTCGCTTCCCGCTTCGCATGGTGTTCTTCTGGATGATCTTCATCACGTTGATGTTGCCGGTCGAGGTGCGCATCCTGCCGACCTATAAAGTGGTTGTCGATCTCGGGATGATCGACAGCTATGCCGGCCTTACCTTGCCGTTGATGGCGTCGGCCACTGCGACCTTCCTGTTTCGCCAGTTCTTCCTGACGATCCCCGGCGAACTCCTGGAGGCCGCGCGGATCGACAATGCCGGGCCGTTCCGCTTCATGCGGGATATTCTGCTTCCGCTATCGACCACCAACATCGCGGCCCTCTTCGTCATCCTGTTCATCTATGGCTGGACGCAGTACCTCTGGCCGCTGCTGGTCACAAACGACGCCCAGATGACGACGATCATCATCGGGCTACGAAAGATGGTCGATTTCACCGACGCATCGACACCGTGGAACCTGGTCATGGTGACCGCGATTCTGGCAATCATTCCCCCCATACTCGTCGTGGTGCTGATGCAGCGCTGGTTCGTCAAAGGGCTCGTGGAGACTGAGAAATAATGGCTGCAATCACCCTCAAGAATGTCCGCAAGACCTATGGCAAGACCATCGAGGTCATCTCCGGCGTTTCGCTGGAGATCGAGGACGGCGAATTCGTTGTTCTAGTCGGCCCGTCCGGCTGCGGGAAATCTACGCTGCTCCGAATGATTGCCGGCCTGGAGAGCATATCCTCCGGCGAGATCTCTATCGGCGGCCGTATCGTCAACGAACTCGAGCCCTCCGAGCGCGACATCGCCATGGTCTTTCAGAATTACGCGCTTTATCCGCATATGACGGTGCGCCAGAACCTCGCCTATGGCTTGAAAAACCGCAACATGCCGATGGCCGAAATCGAAAGCCGCATCCAGAAGGCCGCATCATCGCTGGAGATTGAGACTTTTCTCGAAAGGAAGCCGCGGCAGTTATCCGGCGGCCAGCGTCAACGTGTTGCAATGGGCCGGGCAATCGTGAGAGAGCCGGCCGCCTTCCTTTTCGACGAGCCGCTATCAAACCTGGACGCAAAGCTGCGCGTCCAGATGCGTGTCGAGATCAAGAGGCTGCAGTTCTCGCTAAAAACGACGAGTGTCTATGTCACGCATGACCAGATGGAAGCGATGACGCTGGCAGATCGGCTGGTCGTGCTCAACGCCGGCCGGATAGAGCAGGTGGGTTCGCCAATCGAGCTTTACGAGAAGCCTGCCACGACCTTCGTTGCGACCTTCATAGGCTCCCCATCCATGAACCTCTTGAATTGCATGCCGGGAAATCCGGACTTCCGTCTGGGGGATAGGCTCGCAGCCAAGCAAGTCACAACGATTGGCATCAGGCCGGAAGATTTCTTGGTGACCGATACTGAAGGCCAAGGTGCGTTTCGTGCGAAGGTTCGCGTCCTTGCGGTCGAGCTGGTCGGGGCGGAAAGCTACGTTCATGCAGTCTTGCCAGACCGTCAGGCAATCACGTTCCGTGTGCCAGGACGCTCCGCCATCAGGATCAACGATGAAGTCGTGATCGCGGCCCCGGAGACGGCCCTTCACTTCTTCGACCAACAGGGAAAGCGTTGCCAGACGTCATCCTGACGCAACGCATTTGTGACAAGCGCGAACGACATCAGCGTTGACTTGGAGGAGTTGCAGCGAAAAGAATGGCATCAAAATTCCTCCCAACTTTCCTTAACGGCTGCATTGCCGGAGAATGCCCTTGCCACCTTGCCGGCCAGACGTTTGACGGGTGAAGCGACCGGGCGATGTATAGGACCCGCCGCCATGGCTGCTGACGTCTGGCGCAAGGCGCTGCCAAGCCTGAACTGCGAAATCAGTTCCCGCAATCTGCCGCTTTCACCAGCAAGCGACGCGCCCGCAGCGCTTGTCTCCTCGACCATGGCGGCATTCTGCTGTGTCACCTGATCCATCTGGTTAACCGCAGTGTTGACTTCGGCAAGCCCGACGGATTGCTCCTTTGCCGATGTCGCGATCGAGTTCATGTGCTGGTTGACAGCGACGATATAGCCTTCGATGGTCCGGAGTGCTTCGCCCGTTTCGCTGACCAGCTTGACACCACTTTGGACCTCGATCGAGGAACTGCGGATCAATTCCTTGATTTCCTTTGCCGCCTTTGCCGATCGCTGCGCCAGTTCGCGCACTTCCTGTGCCACAACTGCAAAGCCCTTGCCTGCTTCGCCAGCCCGCGCGGCTTCCACCCCGGCATTGAGCGCCAGTAGGTTGGTCTGGAAAGCAATCTCATCGATGACGCCGATGATATTGGAGATCTCGTTGGACGATTGCTCGATCTTCTGCATGGCATCGACCGCGTTGGCGACCACCCTGCCGGACTGTGCGGCACTTTCGTTTGCCAGAACCGCGACATTGCGGGCTTCGTCCGCACGCTTCGACGAATTGGCAACGTTGACAGTAATCTGGTCGAGGGCCGCAGCCGTTTCCTCGAGCGAGGCGGCCTGTTGCTCCGTGCGCTTGGACAGATCGTCGGCGCTGGAACTGACTTCGCGGCTTCCATTGTCGATCGCACCGGTTGCTTCGGCCACGGCTCGCATCGTTTCGGCAAGTTGGCCGACAGCGGCGTTGAAGTCGGCACGCAGCGTTTCGAAATCGGCGGCAAAGGGCTCGACCAGCTGGAAGGTCAAGTCACCATCAGCCAGATGTTTTAGGCCTTCACCGAGGCCAGAGGTCGCCTGCGACATAGCCTCAGCGCGAATTCTATCTGCTGTGGCCTTATGCTCGCGTTCTTCTTCCGTTAGACCCCGCTGAGCTTCTGCTTCCTTCTCCAGCTCAATTTTAGCGACAGCGGCTTTGCGGAACACCTCCAGAGCACTCGCCATCTCACCGACTTCATCCCCACGGCCGAACCCTGGTATCGTCAGCGATGTATCGCCGGAAGCCAGCTTCGCCATTGTTGAGTTGATAGCAGTCAGCGGACGCACAAGCCCAAAATTGAGAACCACAAGGCTGACAGCCGCCACGATCAATAGCCCGACGGCACCTGCAACTGACAACATCTGCGCCGTTGCAGCTGCATCATTTGCAGCTTTCGTTCTTGTTCCCAAAAGGCCTACTTCGACGTCAGTGACTTCCTTAACCTTTGACGACACTCCGTCCATATATTGCTTACCAGAACCTTCCGCTGCGTGTTTGAATGCCTTGTCGCGCGTGGCCGGATCAGCAGCCCAGGTTAGTCTTGGCTTGGCGACATTGTCCAACCAGCCCTGCACGAACCCGTCCAGCTCATCAAGACGTTTTTGCTGAGGGGGATTGTCGGATGTTAGGCTGCGTACACCAGCCAGAGCGCTCCGATAATCTTTTTCCGCCGCCGCTCGCGACTGGAGATAGGAGTCGTTGGGATAGATCAGGTAAGCGCGAACATTACTTTCCTGCTGAGCGACGGCAATCGTCAAATCGTCCATCATGCCCAGCACTTTATAGGTATGTTCGGTGATATCAGCCGACGCCTGCTGCCGCGAGAGTGATGACGATCCGATAAAGGCAACAGCCAAACCGATTGCTATGAGAAAAGCTAGTGACAGCGCAATCTTCTTCAAGATCCGCATATTGTCGAAAAACGTCATGATGAGGCGGCCCTGGGTATTAGAGAATGATCAACATGGTACAGAGGACGCCAAATCATTTGGGCCGAGAGTTACGAGGTATCGCTACATTAGGTAATGGCTAAAGATTAAATATTATCATAATTTGTTGTGGGGGGTTGACCGTTAACGGCCGCAAGCGAAGACCAGTATGAGGTGAGCCACAGGCTGTCGAGATCACTTGCGCTTTTGATCAACAGGTGAGGATTGTCATACTTTTTGATTCCGCGGACGACGTTGATCAAGCTGGATGACGACGGCAGCGCTGTAACAAGAGCTACCCTGCAGTCTCAATTGTATAGTGCCTTGTTCATCGTACACTTTCGATAATTTTCTCCGAACACAGCTAACTTTTAACCCCCTGTTAAGCGACGCAATTCAGCGTAATAGGCGCGCAGGTTGGTCACTTTGATCGCCGCATGAAGCTGCATCCCTGATGTCAAAGATTTTGGCACCAATTGAAACAGATCCTTCGCGGATGGAAACGCCATCGCTTATAGGAAAATTGAAAGCGCGCCGTGAAGAGGCTGGAAGTGAAGGAAACAACGAGATCTGTAGCATCTTAATGGCATGGAGAAAAATTCTCTTAGCCGGGCTGGAAGTTCACATCAACCTACCCCCGGGTTGTGTACAGGTCACGTAAATATACCGATTGCAGACAGAAGAGCTGATCGTCCCCCCGGAGCTTCTCGGCCCTCCTCATCACGCGCACCGGTGAGCGCAGGCGTTACCGCGATTCATGATGAGTCCCGTTTGGCCGATCTGAAAAAACTGTGCAGTCAACATCATGATTTAAGCGGGGAGCAAACCCGTGCGCAAAAGGGCATCAACATGCGATCCACAATTAAACTGAAACTAAGCCTGGTCTTTAGCGTAATCGTATTTCTGACGTGCGTCATGGCAGGCATTTCGATTTACAATCTGTCGTCGCTGAACAATGACATCAGCTACATGGTCGCAGGCCCCGTAACCGACATCCATACGTCCAGCGATCTTTCTGATGCTGTCCTCAACTCCGTCCGGGCTGAGAAGGATGCGATCATCAATACCGATGCCGGGAAAATAGGCGGATATATCGACGAAATCGCCAAGCAGCGAGACGCGATAAAGAGTGCAGCTGCCCTTCTTGCCGCCTCCCCGGATCCTGACATCAAGGCGGAGATGGCGGAGTTCAACAGCCTCTATTCCAATTGGATCATGATTCAAGATCGTATCGCGGGTCTTGCCCGTCAGAATACGGCGGATTCTAACAACAAGGCCGGAGAGATCTCCATGGGCGAAGGGCGTGCGATCACGACCAAGCTGCTCGCCACCCTCCAGAAACTCAACGATACGGTTACCGGCAACGTGCACGAAACCGATGTGGCCACCAATGAACAGTATGCCCAGTCACGCAACTTGCTGCTCACCATCACGGCAGGCGTCGCTCTCATCTCTGCGGCCTTCGCGATTTGGATCCTGCTTAATATCTCTCGAGGCCTTAGCCGCGCTGTAACGCTCGCTGACGCCGTCGCCCTGGGTGACCTTAACCAAGAGATAGAGCACAAGAGCAATGATGAAATCCGCGATCTCGTCAACGCGCTGAAGAGAATGACCGACAATTTGCGGAAGACCGCCGCGATTTCGGAGCAGGTAGCCAAGGGTGACCTCTCCTTGATGCCGCAACCGCTATCCGACAAGGACGCACTTGGCATGGCAATGCGAACAATGGTGGAAAACCTTCGGGTCACCTCCAACGTCGCCAACCAGATCTCAAACGGCGACCTGACGATCCGGCCGAAGCCACTATCCGACAGGGATACGTTGGGGATGGCGCTCGAACAGATGGTAGAACGCCTGCGCACGGTCGTTGCGGACGCCGTCTCTGCGTCGGACAACGTTTCGGGGGGCAGTCAGGAACTCTCTTCGAGTTCCGAACAGGTATCGCAGGGCGCAACCGAGCAGGCCGCCTCTGCGGAAGAGGCATCCGCGGCAATGGAAGAGATGGCTGCCAATATCAAGCAGAACGCCGACAACGCCGCCCAGACCGAGAAGATTGCCCGCCAATCGGCCAAAGACGCCGAGGCTTCCGGCGAAGCAGTGACCCGCGCCGTCAGCGCCATGCGGACGATCGCCGAGAAGATTGGCATTGTCCAAGAAATCGCGCGCCAGACCGATCTGCTTGCCTTGAACGCAGCGGTCGAGGCCGCTCGAGCTGGCGAACATGGCAAGGGCTTCGCGGTTGTCGCTTCCGAAGTCCGTAAGTTGGCCGAGCGCAGCCAGTCGGCAGCTGCCGAAATTGGCGCGATGTCGAGCGACACAGTCAAGGCCGCAGCCGAAGCTGGTGAAATGCTCGGTCGCCTGGTGCCGGATATCCGCAAGACTGCGGAACTGGTCTCGGAAATCAGTGCTGCCTGCCGCGAGCAGGATATCGGCGCCTCGCAGATCAACGAAGCGATCCAGCAGCTCGACAAAGTGACCCAGCAGAATGCCGGCGCCTCCGAGCAAATGTCGGCGACCTCGGAAGAGCTGGCCGCTCAAGCAGAAGAGCTGCAGGCATCGATCTCTTTCTTCAAGCTTGATCAGGTTGAAGACCACGCCGCCTCCCGCCCAATACCGGCAAGTGTCCGGACCCATACGGCCCAGCGCGGGCGACTTGCGCCTCGAGGTGCCAAGGCAGGCAATCACTCCGTAGCCAGCCAACCGGCCCGCGCGAAGGGTTTCGCGCTCGACCTCGCAATGGGCGGACCCGACGCCGCCGATGACGACTTTCGCAATATCGCGTGATTTAAGAGGATGCGGCGCGGAGGCGTCGCATCCTCCGATACTGTGTTGAAGTTCTTTGGAAGAGCTATATCGGCCCCGGCGTTAGGGGATGAAAGTTTCGAGAGCAGTCGACGCGTTGTTTGAATACGTATTTGTAGAAGCTTCCGGATCGCCCGCGGCGCGGGTGAGTGGTGCGTCCGACCACCATGTGTAAAAATTCCTTAGGCATTGGGAAATTCTCAAATCTGTCATATCGGCTACGTAAAAGCCCAGGATTGAATGCCCGGAAAGAGCCGGTGCCGCCTCTGCATTTTAAACGGAATGAGACTGATGCCAGAGAAATCAGCAGTAATCATCGAAGGCGCAACCGTGGTTTTAGGCGATCGCCTGGAGGCTGCTTCCGTGCGGCTGGAAGACGGTCAGATCACGGCGATCGACGGCCCCCGAGACGGGGCCACGTTGGTCGATGGTCGTGGTCATCTTCTCGGACCGGCTTTTGTGGATGTCCATGGCGACGCGTTCGAGCGCCAGCTCATGCCCCGGCCCGGCACCATGCTTCCGGTGGAAGCCGCACTTTTCGAAACAGATCGCCAGCTTGCGTCGAACGGGATAGCCACTGCCTTTCACGCCCTGACGCTGAGTTGGGAGCCGGGCTTGCGCTCAGTAGAAAATGGTCGGTCGGTCGTTTCAGCGCTTGAGGCGTTGGCCCCGCGTCTAACAGTCGATAACCGCGTGCAGCTCCGCTGGGAGACCTTCTGCTTCGAGGCAATCGGCCTCATACGCGAATCGCTCTCGGGGCCGCGCCGACCGTCCATTGCTTTCAACGACCACACGTCGATGCTGATGCTTGATCCGTCCGTGCCGTTGCAGGAACGGCCGTTCGACCTTGATCCGGACTTTCCGGTCGTCGATACCTCGACGGCCGCCTTTGCCGACAAGATGGGTGAGCGCGCTAAGCGGGCGAAGATATCCGCGACGGATATGGTTAGCCTGGCGAAGAGCATGTGGGAGCGCCGACCACAGGTCCTGGCCGCCATCGAGGAAGTCGCTGCTCTCGGTAGGACTGCCGGCGCCCCGATGCTGTCCCATGACGACAGCCAGATCAAGACACGCGATTTCTATCGCGAGTGTGGTGCGCGGATCTGCGAGTTCCCGATGAATCGCCGGGTGGCAAGGGCGGCTCGCGAGGCTGGCGACTACATCGTCTTCGGCGCGCCGAACGCAACACGCGGCGGCAGCCACCTGGCGTCCATTGCGGCCGCCGACATGATCCGCGAAGGCCTGTGCGACATCCTCGCGTCTGACTACTATTATCCGGCGATGCTTCTGGGTCTGGCGCGGCTGAAGGCCGATGGGGTTGCGCAGTTGCACGAACTCTGGCCTCTTGTGGCCGGCAATCCCGCGCGGGCATCCGGGCTTCTCGATCGCGGAACGATCGAGGTGGGCAAGCAGGCCGATCTCATACTCGTCGATTGGCCGGATGGAGCGACGCCGGCGGTGCGCCGAACCTGGGTCGCTGGGCGGGAAGCGTACAGGGCGCTGGCCGCAACTCACTGAGCGAGTATCCGCCGGTCCCTACATTGAATGCAATTTCTAACGATACAATGGACTTGCGCTGATTGTATATCGTAACGCGCATTTATGGAACATCGCATATCAGGTGGCATTCCTAACGGGCAAACGGGTAGGCCGGATTGCCGACCACCGTCGCTCAAAAAGCGATGGCAGTGATAGAGCGGATCAGGTCGTCATGGCCCGTCATTGCACAGCGAATTCCATATCCCGTTAAGTCGCCGATGACGTTGCCCTCCAAACGAGTGAACGACATGAGGAATTTGACGTTTCTCATGCCGTCGCGTCGGGACAGTATCCGCTCAGCAATTGCGCCATAATCGGCGCCATCCTGTGGATTCAACTTAAAACGTAAAACGTCTCGTTAGGGATAGTGTCCGAGGCCTGCAGGCAACTAATTAGGAGCCATCGGAATTTAATTTTTCCAGCTTTTCGCTAGGATGGCATTTACATGCCCCAGTCTCTTATCAGCCTCAAAGATGACGAAATCCAGGCGGTATTGGCGGCTGTGACCGCGTTTTGTGACGAACGGGGTGACAGCGTTGACAGCGCGATGGGACGTCAGGCGATGACCATAGCCGTCAGCATCGTAACCGGCAACCGCACTATAGTCGACCTGCTCCCCGAACTTCGGCTCCTGCTTTCGAACCAAGAAAAGGAAAGCCATCCTACTCAAGAGGCCTCGGATTGACTTCGTCACTTCCGGCGAAGCGTCCACACCAGTTCGGAGCAAAAAGCCAATTTACGAAACACGATGCGAGGCAAGCGGCAGTCGCTTGCAAGTCATACATATCCCCGGACAGAATTAGTGAGTGCTCAATAGGCCGATATTTTAGCATTCGGCCAGTCCTCACCTGCTACTTTAACTCAAGACTGGGAGGAGCTTTAAGACCTTCTGGATATTTTACGTAAATCTATTCGCTGGTCTTACCCATTGATTCCTGGATTGGGTCGAAATGTACAACCCTGTTTCTGCCCGATGCTTTTGCCAAGTAAAGCGCTCGGTCGGAGGCAATAAACAGCGACTGGAATGTGTCATGGGAGCCCCGTTCCGCGATGCCGGCGGAAACCGTCACTCGCAATTGCGCAACATCGTCGCCCACTTTGGATGCTTCGATCATCTGGCGGCAGCGTTCGACCAGAGCAAGTCGTTGGGTCGGGGTGAGTTCGACGATCAAGGCCGCAAACTCTTCACCACCAATTCGAGCCACGATATGCTTCTCGCTCAGGGCCGCTGCAAGTTGCTTTGAGACCATTACGATGGCTCGATCGCCAACATCATGTCCGTAATTGTCATTGATAAGCTTGAACCGATCTATATCGAATAGCACGAGCGACGCATCTTGAGGTGCTCTTGAAACCTCGTCGACAAAGGCTCTTCGGTTCAATAATCCGGAAAGCATGTCCGTCCTGCTCAACCGCTCGAACATCGCACGAGAAATCGTCAGGCGATGGATGGCCAAGCCAATGACATAGACGACCGAGAAGGTCAGCACGGAAGCGACCACAGTCGAAATGACCAGGCCGACGACCGCCGCGGGCACCAATGCATAGGGCAGCAGCCCCAGGGCATTGAGTGAGACGTGGGCGGCTAAGTTCAGTATGTCCGCCACGATAGTGACCACGGTGGCCATTTTGGCAGCGAAACGCAAGACCTGGTCTTTATGTTCGAACCTATTGATCTCGCAGGCCTGTCTCACACGTTGGTCGATAGCTGATCGTATTGTCATGAACTTTGCCCTCCGCTTTTCCCAGCTTGGAAAAGTGCCGCGTACAAAGTTATCTCAAAAGACCTTGGAAATCTCTGAATCCTCATTGCGAACGGTTGGCCTAACAGCGCGACTACTTAAATCCGGGTGGAATTTGCATGTGAATTATAATTAAGTGGACAAATCAAGCCAAAAAGTAACCACGGTGGGCAAATTCAGGTCATTCGAGTTTAAGTTATGGGAGGTACACCATGCGAAAATATGCTGGTTTAGCAGTTTTAAGTTTTAGCCTAGCCACCGCGGCGATTGCAGCGGACGGGGCAAAGGCACCGGAAGTGTCGGTCAATCCGAACGAGCGAGCATGCTTAATGGTAAAAGCTGCAGAAATGGAGAAATTTGTTGGTGCTCCTGCCCGCATACGGGAAACCAGTCGCGGCCTTTGTTCTTGGGAGGGCGGCATATCGGGTGTTTATATGGAGGTCATGTATTTCAAGGGCGAAAGCCTTGGGGTCCCAGCAGGAGCGGAGCGGGCTTATTTCGAGCAGGGTATCGAAGTCATGAAGACGGAAAACAAGCCCGAGGAGATATTGAAAATTCCTGATTTGGGCGAAAGTGCCTGGGGATTGAAGACGGCTGAAAACGCTACGAATTTCTACGCGGTATACCTGTTTAAGAACAAGGACAGCATGACTATAATGTCCAACGGCGTAGGTTATGATTCAACCGTCAAGGTTGCACGGCTTGCGGCGTCGCGCATGTGACGTATGCGTTCATCCTCACAGGTGGCCGCACCCACGTTAAACGCAAGAACAAAAGACAAGTTATCTAAGCAGCGAATATTGGCGTCGGTATCAGGCCTCAGCATACGGCCGGATCGCGGTGAATTTCGCCCCTGAGATAGCTCCTCATCAGTTGCATTTTCACCCACCTCGATCCATCATGATTTCGGGCAGCCACCGCTTCCGCCGGATCAGCGATAGCCTCGCGCCTTCAGGTGGTCCTTCTTGCCGAAGGGGCCATTCCGGGCAAAAATCCGGACACGCGACCCTTGGCTTAAGCCGTTGAACGCGACTATCGCTTAACGATGGCACGATGGGCTGCATCTGCTACGCTTAAGGGATTGGAAGGATGCGTATTCCAGTCAAGCCGGCCACCGTTCCGAATTCCTTCCGGCCACGATTACGGCGTGAAGGTGGTCATCTGCAAGCTGAACTCTGGGTCTTCGCAATGAATGGATCGTGATTGTCTCTATCCGTCAAGCCTGGGTTGTTTCCACGGCGAATCACTGTGTTTCCTCAAGTTGATAGGTTCATGTCTGTATGCTGTATCACAGCTGATGACCCAGCAAGATTATCGCGGCATTCTCGGCGCGCCACGAAGGGCTTGAAGGTCCGTGAGTTGCCTGAGTGCCCGGCGGCAAAGCTCAGAGACCGCCGCCTTGCTAATGGCGGCTTGTCGCGGTCGCAAACAATACAGCGCGTATAGTTCGGGCATTGCTCATGTTACGCGGAACGTAGGGGGATCAAGGAGAGGGCGCGAAGATGGGAACAGCGTGAGTTTAGAATTCGACCTCGACTGGTCGATGTGGTTGCGGGGATCAAGAGCGAGTGATGGCAAAGCGGGGCTAAACCGGGAATAAGCAGGGGCTGTTGGGCTGCTTCTGACATTCTAGTGGCGACGGGCTCGCATGTCCGAAAGAACTGCTTGTCGCCACGATTAATACGTTATAACATTACATGTAATCCTGTAACGTTCATATTTTTGGAGACATCCCATGCCAACCAAACTTCCTGTCACAGTCCTTTCCGGATTTCTTGGCGCCGGCAAGACGACCGTTCTCAATCATATCCTCAACAATCGGGAGGGTCGGCGCGTAGCGGTGATCGTCAATGATATGAGCGAGGTTAACATTGATGCGGCGCTAGTTCGTGATGGTGGGGCAAATCTATCGCGCACGGACGAACAACTGGTTGAGATGACCAATGGATGCATCTGCTGCACATTGCGAGATGATCTCTTGAAGGAGGTCCGAAATCTCGCCGAACAGGGCCGCTTCGATTATCTGCTGATAGAGTCCTCGGGAATATCCGAACCGCTACCGGTCGCCACGACGTTCGATTTCCGGGGTGAAGATGGCCAGAGCCTCGCGGACGTTTCCGTGCTCGACACAATGGTAACTGTTGTCGATGCGGCGAACCTACTTGCCGATTACGGTTCTTCGGACTTCCTTGCCGATCGCGGCCAGACGGCTGGGGAAGACGATAATCGAACGCTGGTCGATCTTCTTGTCGAGCAGATCGAATTTGCCGATGTGGTCATCCTTAACAAGGTTGGGACAGCGTCAGCCGATCGGCTCGATGCTGCGCGTAAAATCATCGTCGGCCTTAACCCGGACGCAAGGTTGATCGAAACCGATTTCGGCCGTGTGGAACTTAGCGAAATCATGGGAATCGGTCGCTTCGATCTGACGAAGGCCGAACAGCACCCGCTCTGGTACAAGGAGTTGCATGGTTTCAAGGACCATATCCCCGAAACCGAGGAATATGGCATCCGCTCCTTCGTCTACCGGGCCAAACGGCCCTTCGAGCCCGCAAAATTTCAGGCATTTCTGAATAAGCCCTGGGGCGGCGTCGTGCGCGCAAAGGGTTTTTTCTGGCTTGCAACGCGACCCCATTGGGTTGGCGAGTTGAGCCAGGCAGGCGCAATGGTGCGTACCGGTAAGATGGGCCTCTGGTGGGCAGCCGTGCCCAACGAGCAATGGCCGAAGGACCGTCAATCCTGTGAAATAATCTCGTCGTTCCTCGATCCCGTTTGGGGCGATCGACGTCAGGAGTTGGTGTTTATCGGTTGCGATCCGATGGAGGAATCTAAGATTACGGCCGAGCTTGACGAATGTCTCGTGAAGGAGAAGGAATTTGCCCCAGACCGTTGGCGTGATCTTCCCGACCCCTTTGCCAGCTGGAGCCGCCAGGTGGCGTGAGGTCGAGCGATGATGACCTGCGGGTTCGGGCCTGCATAGAGACAAGGGGCCGTCGCAATGGCCCCTTGAAACCTTTGCAGCAGCGTCAGACGGGACTTTTGATTTCGACGTCGTCCAGGCCTTTGGCTTTGTAGATCACGAACGAGAGTATCCAGGCGAGAAGGAAGACGCCGATGATCACGAACCCGAGATTGTTGAAGTTATCGTTCAATCCGGCGACGATGTCCCAGAGGCCACCTTCCAACCCCAGCTTGTCACTGATCAATCCCAGGGCCTCGATGCCGCCGATGAGCACGGCTACGATGATCGAAACCAGTGTGATCGTCATGTTGTAGTAAAGTTTCCGCATCGGCTTGACGAAGGCCCAATCATAGGCGCCGAGCATCATGACGCCGTCAGTGGTGTCGATCAACGACATGCCGGCAGCAAACAGCACCGGGAAGACCATGATCGCCTCGACCGAAACGCCCTTGGCCACTTGTGTCGCTGACACGCCGAACATAGCGACCTCGGTCGCCGTATCGAAGCCAAGGCCGAATAAAAAACCAAGTGGAAACATATGCCAACTCTTGGTGACCAGCTTGAACATCGGGCGCAATATGCGCGCGAGAAAGCCTCGATTGTTAAGGAGAAGGTCAAGATCTTCCTCGACATAGGTGCCCCCTGCCCGCACGCGGCGGTAGCTCTGATAGATCGACACGAAGATCACGATGTTCATCGTAGCGATGATCAGCAAAAACAATGCCGAAATGCTCGTGCTGATCGTGCCGCCAATACCCTCGAGGCTCTGGAACCCACCAAGCAGCGAGGATGCCGCCACCACAGCTCCAGCAACCAGTACGACCACCGTCGAATGCCCGATTGCGAAAAAGAAGCCGACGGAAACCGGCCGCTGTTTCATTTGCATGAGCTTTCGGGTGACATTGTCAATGGCGGCTATATGGTCGGCATCAACGGCATGGCGAAGGCCGAGCCCGTAGATTACGAGTGCCACGCCGAGTAGCGCAGGCTCGTCCCAGAAGGCGACAAGCGCCCATAGCCAGGCTCCAAAATTTAGAACGGCAAGAACCGTATAGATCGTCACGAGACGTGCCTTGAGATCAGGCGTGCTTTCGTCGAAAAGTCTGGTGATATTGGTAAACATGGGAAGTCCTTTGTGTGACGTCTGCTGTCATGGCAAAGGTGACGGAAATCCGCCGCGTCGAGACACCCCGCCCCACGCTTATGCCAATGACGTCCGATGATGGCAGGTCTCCTGACTTGCGGGTCGTTGCCGAATCCGCCTTCCCAGTCCCCATGTGGACCAGTGGCATCTTGGATGAAGCTCGTCGCTTACAGTTGCGGGGACAGTCCCGGTTTTGGCCCCTGATGGGTAATCCGCACCGTGTTCCCTTTTGATCCCATACGGGAACCATCGCGGAGACTATTACGAATACGAGGTGGCCACGTCAATCAGTGCAGCGTGCTGCCGGCCGAAATTCGGTCGAGCTTGATGACTTGGCATTTCTGCTGCCATCCAGTAAAGGCGGTTTCACGAATTCAGAGCGTGCGCTATCGCGTACAAAGCGTTCGTGCTGGAATATTGCTCCACCGACAAGGTTGCCAGATGAAGCTCATCCTCAGCATCACCATTATGACTTTTGTGGCCGTGATCTGGGCTGGGGCATTAGCCGCGGCCGGTTTGTGGATTGCTCGCCTCATAACATAGAGCGTGCATGCGTTCAGGCCGTGGGAGCGTTTCCGCCCCTCTGGGATTGGTCATAAGATGGGAGGCGTCCCGCTCCGATACAGACCGAAAACCCTTTAAAACAGCGGCCCAGATGAGTTAAATGATGATCCAGCACGTCCTAAAGCAAGTCTTGCTGATCCTTATGTGGGATGGCACCGAGCGCGTGACGACATGTCAGCTCCAGACGCTTTGTATAGCTGAATGCCTAGATCTTCGCAGTCTAGAAGACTCGGTACTGTTCGAAGGTGCCGATGGACTTAGACGGATAGAGAACGCCTCTCGCGTATTCGCGACAAAGTTAGCAAGACCGGGCGGGAGGGCGAATGGCTGGTTAGCAAGTCGGGCTCTTTGACTGTAAACACGTCCAAACAGAAACTTTCCGGATTGCTGTAAATGCCAGGCAAGATCCACCTTTACGAAAATCGATGTTGATCTCAGATTGCATGGGCGATACGACGTCAGCGCGACCCGCAGCGCCTGATATTGGTGACAGAATTGAGTACCATTTGCGCTCACAGTTGGGATTTTGACGAGCATTTAAAGCTTAACGCTAGATCGAGCAAATGCAGGGCTCAGGAATTTCTAAAAATGCTTTGGACATCAATTATCGCGATCTTTTTGGGGCTATTTCTCTCTGTTCAAGCGGCGCCTTCTCACGCGCGCTCCAGTCATTATGTTAAAAACGGCACCGCAGTCGCGATCGGCCAAACATGGAACATCTTGATCCCTGTGCCAAATCCCAAGGGGAGTCTTGTGATTGTTGTTGGAGGCGATGGCATTCTCGATGTGTCAAAGGACGCAAGTTTCACCAGAAATGCCGATAACGTGTTGATCCGCAACCGCGATGCCTTCGCCAGTGAGGGCCTCAATGTGCTTCTGATAGACAAAGGAACGAACCTTGCCGAAGCTGTCGGGTTCATGGCCGAAAAAGGGCGGCCTGTGACCGTCGTCGCGACCAGTGCAGGAACGCCGCGAGCGGCAGAAGGGATAGCAATGGGAGCTCGTCCTGATAGGCTTATACTCGCGTCCGGTTTTCTAACGCCCATATCAGGGCCAGGAAAGTCCGTTTCGAGTATCCTAAACTCGACATCATTGTTGCCGCCAACATTGGTAATCTATCATCGGAATGATGCTTGCCGTTTCACGAGTCCGTTAGGTGTCGCTCCATTCTTGAAATGGGCAGGCAGGCGTGTGGAGGCTAGTTGGTTGGATGGTGGCACCGCGGGAAAGAACCCCTGTAAATACGACTCTCATCACGGCTTCGCGGGCCTAGATCGTGAATTTGTTTCACGAATTGCGAGGTTTGCGAGCGCGCGAGAATAACCGATTTCGCCACTCGCTCTTGGAAACGGCTGCCTCTCCGTTGGCATGAACGGATAGCTTCGGTTCACAGCTTCGGTATTTGCTGGCCCAAACCGGACCGCTGCAGAGAGTTGACACATCGAGCGACGGCTACGGTTCGTAAACTTTTAGGTCTTCAAAGGAATTGAACTTTCGACTCCTTTACCAAAAATTATTTTGCTTGGAGATTTCGCACGTCAGCTTATTTAGGCGGCTGCGGCGGGGCGGTTATTTGCCGGCTCTTCTACAGTGTGTTCCGATAGATTGCCGGCAGGTTCGGGATCCTACTCGTTCGGAATGCGCAAACGCTCGATTTCTTCGATCGCCGTTTTAACGACGACGGCCTGCCTGGTTTCTGAAGCGACAGCCTCATGGACCAGATTCGCCAGAACAATTCGAAATTCGTCTCGCAAGCCATTGTTCATTTTGCTTCATCAGCTTGATCGATTTGTCGGAAAGATCGATGGACACCGGCGCGTAATCGCTTGTGCGCTCCCAGCCGCCCACGTGTCTGTCGACCTCAGCCTTTTTCAGGCGCCCGCGAGGGGGACTAAACACGAAAGGCATCTTATGTCTGGTCTTGATTGTGTGGGACCAAACCCACCAACGCGCGCAAACGCCAGATGTATTCATTCCTCCATCGATCCAGCGGGCCCTGCGCCTGGCTAAGCTGCATGTCGAACACCATCAAGCGCCGAACGTGCGATGAAGTCCATTCGGTTTCGCTGCCGGAGACCCCGCCATAAAGCTGCAGCATCGATAGGCTGGATACACCACGAATAGACGAGGTCTCGTCACGCAGCACAATCCAGCCAGGTGCATCGCTTCCGCTGCCTGGCATCGCAAACCACACCGGACGTCCGCAGACCGTTATCGTCCATCGCCCATCAGGACTGGTCTCAGTCAGGTAGGGATTGTCACAGGCGAGGTGGCCTGCTGGTGCAAAGACAAGCATCAGCAGTGGGGAAGTGACCGCAATTATTGCCGCCAGGGATAAACGGCGTTTTAGTCCGTCAATGGCTGCGGCTGGGCGTGCGGGTCCCATATCATGCTCATCGTGAAATCGTTCGCGCCTTTCTACACTTTTCGACAACCAGTGCTACCTATCCCTTCGCGGCATGCGAAGTAGCACTGAACAATTGTCGTGGCACGAAGAAAGAATACCAACGCCTTCTACACCTTCATTATGAGAACAATATGATTACAAGGGAAGACAGCAATATGAGAAGAACTCTGACCGCCTACACACTGACCGCTTTAGTTGCCTTCGCTTCGGTAGCAGAAGCGCAAACGTCGCCCAGTCTTGCCGAACGGCGTGCGATCGCGGTTTTCGAAAAGGACAGTTTTCCAGCGCTACACAAGAGCGTTCAAACTGCCGCCGGCTTCGAGGTGCCGATCAAAGTGGATTGGAACAGCCTTGCCCTGCCAGGTGACGACAAATATTACGGGCAGGACGACTATCTGGTCAAAACGGTTTTCACACCGCTTGAAAACGCGATGAAAGACATTGCCCGGGACGAGATGGGCAAACAGGCTCTTCGCGAAAAGCTTCAGGCGATCAGCATCCATTACACGGAGGCCGGCAGCCCCGCTTCCGCCTACAAGGATCGCGTCAAGTTCGAAGCCGGCATCCTGGACGTCAATTTCCGGCCGTTCACCAATTCCGCAGATGTAGATGATCGGACGAAGGCGATTGTCGATGCGCTGGAAGCGGCTCTCTAAAAGAGCCGTCGGGTGATTTGATCACCGCGGATGAAAGCCTCCCGAGCCGGCGCCGGGCTTCGGAAGGCTTTTGCCAGATAACTGGGAGAGGGAGGACGTATGACCAACGCACAAGCATCCATCGAGACAGCCAAGCGCCGGATTTCGCCGGGCATGGTGCTGGCCTTCTGGCTGATCCTGCTGCCGCTGGCCCTCGCCGGGCTCGGAATCTGGCAGCTTGATCGGTCTGTCGATGCCAGCCGCTCAGTCCAAGCCAACGGACAGGAGATGGCCCGCGCACTCGATGAAATCCGTCCCGTTGCCGCCAAAACACCTGGCACGATAATACAGTTCGAGGGCGGGCGATCCTATCCGGCCTCGATGGCTGTTGCGGAGTTGGAAAATGCCGTCGGTGAGAACGATCTTCTCCGAACGGTCGCCAAAATCCGGCATCCGTTTGCCTATGTCACGATTGCCGGTGGAGCGCTTGCCTTTCTCGGTGGCGCGGTCGGTCTGCTCGGGTCCAGCCTCGCCGGCCTTTCGGCCCGCCGGTCGCGCGACCAGTTGGTGCGCAGCTTCACCTGGCTGAGGATCACGCTGCCGTTTTTCCTGGCGGCCGTGATGCTCGGACTTGGCTTTGCCGGTGTCGGCGCCACCGTGTTCGAAACAATGACGCTGCCATTCTGGGGCGACATCTCGGGAAATGCCGTTAAATTGGCCCTCGCCGGCATCATCCTCGCTGGTGTCGCGCTTTACTGCGCCGTCACAGCCGTCCGCGGACTGCGCCGCGTCTTCGCGCTGGTCGAGCCAGAGCCGATCGTCGAACGGGCTCGCGTTGTGACCGAGAAGGACGCGCCGGCGCTTTGGACTTTCGTCCGCAACCTGGCGGTACGCATGCAGGCCGGCGCGCCGGACACGATTGTCGTTGGCTTGACTAGCGGTTTCTATGTGACCGAGAGCCGCCTCCTGCTGCTTCCCGAAGAGCGATTGGTCGAAGGCCGGACCCTCTACATGCCCGCACCGTTCCTCGAGCTTCTGGACGCCGCCGAGATCGCGGCGATCGTCGGACACGAGCTTGCGCATTTTGCCGGCGACGATACGCGATACTCGCAGAGGTTCGTGCCGATCTATTCCAGTCTGCAGCGCTCGCTGGGTGCGCTCTATCGAGCCGACATCAACGGTGATTTCGGCATCGCTGCCGGCCTTCGCCTCGGTTACCACGCGCTGTCGCGCTTCGATACTGCCGTTGCCCACTGGAGCCGGCTGCGAGAGTTCGAAGCGGATCGGCATGGCAGCACCGTCAGCGGCCCGGCCGGCGCCGCATCCGCGCTCGTTCGCGTTCACATTGCCGATCCGGGCGTGCACTTCGTTCTGAGCGATGCCTTTCGGGGAAACGACGGACTGGGCCCTGATCTTGTTGCGGCCATCGCGACGCAGTCAGCGGAACAAGGCTTCGACGATCCAGCCACGCATCTGGAAGACCGCCAGGCGCACCCCACCGACAGCCACCCGCCGACGATCCAGCGCATTCAGGCGCTCGGCGTTGCTATTGATGACAAGCTCATAGCGCATGCGACGCGTTTGCCGGACGCAGGCGTTGCATCCTTCGGCAGACGTGCATTTTCCGACTGGGATCAGGTTTGCCGCGAACTGTCGGCGGACTTCCTGCTCAATGCCAGCGCCGTTCGCACGGAATATCGTGAAGAACTGAAGACGGCCGCCGCCGGGGTTACCGAGCCAGAACTGGTGGTACATGAAAATACCGGGCCAATGGCAGGCGCGATGCTGTTCATCATCGCGCTGTTTGGCCTGTTTATCGCTTGCACCTATCTCTTCCCCTATCAGATGGGTTTTGGCGGGAACGAGGGCTCCAAGGCTATATTGGCGGCAGTGCTCGGCGCCGGCATGCTCCTATGCCTTTCCGCCTTCGTCTTCTATCGCCGCCGCGCCGCGCGTCCGTTGATGGTATTGACCCCGGAAACGCTGCAATCGCCCTGGCTGAGTGAGCCGGTGCGGTGGGACGCTGTCATCGGCTACCGGGTCTACGCCTCCACCCGTTTTGCTCTTCATCTTTATCTTGGCGAAAACGAGCCGCTGCCCAACCGCACACGATTCTCGTTTTACAATAAGGTCAAGCAGAAGCGTCGGATGATCGAGCTGGACGCCATCGGTATTCGCGGCATGAAGCCCGACGCGTTTTCCGAACTCGTCGGCCGCTATCTCGCTGCTGCCCATGCACAACGCGCACTAGCGGATGAGGGCTTGGATGCTCCGCCGATCGCTTTATCCGCTGGCGTATAAGGTCGATCTATCACTGCCGCGAGGAGATACCAACTCGAAGGACATTTCTATTTCAGCTTGATGGATCATTGCGGAGGCGTTGAATCATGGACCGGCTGCTTCCTCTTCGAAATATCTGGCAAGCGCTGCTTGCGCCCATGGCAATTGTATTGGCGGCGGGTAGCAATATCCATCTGCCGGGTCTCGATCCGGAATTCATCGCACGCCAGGCCTCCGGCGATACCGGCCGCGCAATGGAGCGTCTTTCTATTCTGGCGCTAGGGCTGACGCCGATCTTGAACGGTTTGGCGATCGGTGAGATTTGCCGACTTATATCTCAATGGTGCCCGGCACCGGATAATGCCACGCGATCGACACCGCCCAGGACAACTATTTTGACGCGGATAGTTGTCCTGGCCGTTGCCGCCTTGCAGGCTCATGGTCTCGCACAAGGTCTGGCGGCTTCGGGTGCTTTGAACGCCGGCGCGGCGGCGGCCAAGCCGGTGATCGTCTTAACCCTCGTCGCAAGCACAGCTGTTCTCCTTTGGCTCAGCGAGCGTGTTGGAATTCCAGGCTTTCGTCATGGCCTGTGGCTTCTTTGGAGCGCAACCTTCCTTGCCGCCGGCCAAACCGGGAATCAAAGCGAAGGGTTAGATAATGATTAGAGTGAACAAAGTCCGACGAAACCACGCAAGTAATTAAATGGGTTCCGAGCCAGCTCTGTCCTGTCACTGCCCGTTAATCCTGAGGACGCGCAGATATTGCTCGAGAAGAAGGGCGCGATCTTTTGTTAAAGTCGTCTCTGCGTCGGATTGCATAGGGGCGTACATGGTTCCTTGCATAACGTTGAACAGCGCGCTCCGTGCTTGGGCCTCCTGATCTCGGTAAAGGATCCAGGTTCGCTGTGCTGCCTTAAGATCATTTGCGGTTCCGGCTGGAAGACTTTTGAGCAACCTAGAATAGGCGTAATTCATCCTTTGGTCGTAGGATTTCAGCGCCGCCATCTCGCACTCATCCTGGTCAGCCGTTGAGGCGTGGTCCGGATCATTCAGACATTTTGTCAACTCTTGCTCAGTCGCATCTGCCAGCGAACCCGCGAATGCAAGATCCTTGAGGCAAAACACCATTAAAGTTGAGAGCAAAATACAAACTGATTGTCTCATCTCCAACATTCGGCCCCCACAATTTATGGCTATTTTTCCAACTTGGAAAATCGTACGATTTTTGTAACGGTAATGCACAAATCAGATTACAGCGGTTCCGCCTAGGTAGCCTGGATCTTAAATGCTTGATTGACCACTCGTGCCACAAAGCAAACGCTGCACTCCGTTAGTCGCCATAAGATGGTCAAGGGCTCCGACAGAGGCGGCTCTGTTTGTCTGAATTGTGATTCGGCATACCGAAATGACCCTGTCTAAGTGAAAAATTACACGGGATTATCAAGTGTACCGGTATTGGGACCCCGCGCCGGTTACATTAGTTGAAATAGAAAGCGTAGGCCGCGAAATTCCCCTCAAAGATATTGGTAATCTGGTTCCACTCGCCGCTGCTCATGGCTTTGCCATCCTGCAGGTAGGGTAACGCAGCCGGTCCCGTTACCCAGAGCACCAGGTCGAAAGGCTGAGGCTCGGTGAAAATTCTTGCAAGGTTTATGCCCTTGTTGAAGCGCCAGTGCGGGACAAGGATCTTACCATCGAGGGCGGCTTCAAACTGCGAGAGCACTGCGAGCCATGCTTGAATGCGTTCAGGCGTGACGTCAAAGGACGGCAGAACCCCACTCTTTTGTTTTGGCCCCGGCAACCATTCATGATCGTCATCGGTTTCCTTGTCGATGAGTGTCCAGGTTTCCCGGTTGAGAACAATGACCTTCTTCAGGTGATCTCGGACTTCGCCCCACATTGCCGTGTCAGTAACCGGCCAGCGGATCGTGTGAATAAGCGTTACGAAGTCTGCGATGTCATCGGCCTGCGCCTTATTGACGCCGAGCATCGTCATGTCCTCCTCGCCTTTGCCGTTGGCCGCCGACAGTGTCGATACGGCCCGCGGGAAGATCACACCGAAACTCCCGTTCCAGCTCTCGGAAAAATCATGAGACAGCCACGCCTTGGCAGCAGCCATCAGCAAATTGTCGTAGCCTTGCAGCCATTTCGCATCGGCAGTGTCAAAACCGACGATGAAAGGCAGCGCCCCACCTTTCTCGTCCAATTTGGAAAAGGCCCGCCCAATGTGATCTTCCGGCCCGACCCTGCCGTCGCCATTCCAGTCAAATCGCGCAACGGAAAGGTCGATCTTCAATTTTGCCGGCTTCTCACCAAGGGCTGCAAGAGCTTTGTCGGCGGCATCCAGATCGGCAATGAAGGCTGCAAGAATCGCGCGAAACTGGTCGTATGTGATTGGCTCGGGACTGCCGTTTCGGGCAACGTCGCCCAAACCTCGACCAAAAAACATCTCATAGCCGTCGGATTTAGAGCCAAAGCCGTACCGGTAAAGCGATTGAGATAGCTTTTCGAATGCGCGGGCCGATTTCACCAAGCCAAGCCCCAACTGAGCGTCAGCATTGTTAGGAGCCGCAGCAGCTAAGGACAATATCTGCTCGTCTGCCTCAGCAAGGCGTCCATTGGCCAGATATTTTTGAACCAGCTCACTTACAGCACCGTCTGCGCGGGCTGGAGCGCATAGTTCTAAACACGAGAAACTCGCCACAATTACAATAAAGATAAGTTTTTTCACGACAATTTTCCGTTTTTGTGACCTCTGAAGGTTGTGTTGTATCAGACTGGACAATTATTGAATTGATCCAAAGCTACTCAAATTTCAATCGACATCTCTAGGAAGCCATTTCCGCACCGTCGGGAGTTGTTTCGAGATGCTGCCGCCAGCCGCAAACCTTCACGAATGCCTGCGAGGCCAGTAACGTGGGCTTCCACATCGTCGCTGGCGGAGAGTGTCGCCGGTAACCGGGCGCTCCGTCATTGTCTTTCCGAATGAAATCGCCCCGCTTTCAAAGCGGGGCGTCGGCAATCAGGGCTTGGTCTCGTCGGAGGGCGCTATCTCATCCGAGGGAGCCGCCTCATCCGAGGGAGCCGCGTCGTCCGAGGGCGCTGCCTCCTCAGTGACCGATGCGTCCGGCCCCTTGATTTGCTGACCGTTGACGCTGACCGAGCCGTCGCCGGCAACCGCCACATCCCAGCGCTGCGCGCCATCGGGATCGACCTTGGCAAAGCCCTTGATCATCATCAGTCCGAAGGACGCCTGGCTCAGATCCGGATTTGTCTTCGCCAGTGCCTGCACTGCCGCGATCGTATTGTCGTAGTCGCGCGCCACGATCGATGCGTTCAGCTTGTAGTCCTTCTGCGTATCCACGCGACCTACCAGCTCCCCTGATACCTCGACGTCATAGACGCTGGACTTGGCGCTGACCTTTGGAAAATCCACCGTCAGGATACCGCCCGGAAAAAGCTTCTCGGCAGCCTGTTTCCCCGCCTTCCTGCTGTCGCCGGTCGACTTGGTGAAATCCAGCTTCATGAACTCGTCGCCTAGGGCTGCGAAATCCATACCTGGGACGCCGAACTGGATGTCGAGCGCCTGCGGCAAGAAGGCGGTGTAACTGCCATCAACCAGCGCGCTTTCGAGCGTCAGGTCGGCAGCATCCATCGCCACGCCGATGCGCGTCGCGTTGCTCGGCCCATCGACCGTGAAGTGATAGCCGAAGGACTTGGCGCCGCCGCTGCCGACGGCGCTGGTGACGGCGAGATTGTTGAGCCTGATGGTTTCCTCGAGCGAGTTCAGCAGCGGAAAGGCTTTAACGAGCATTTCCTTGAACTTGACCTCGCTCTCCTTGGTGAGATGCTCCTGCTCGACGTGATCGAGCACGAACAGGACCATTTCCTTCAAGTCCTTGGCTGCAACGCCGTTGACCTTGGCGTTGAAATCCAAGCTGTCTGCCGAAATATGGATCGGCGGCATTTCCTTGCCACTCACCTGCTCTGCAAAGGTGCTGAGCTTGCCGTTGGTAGCAAAATCCAAGCGACCAGCAGCGGTGCTTTCTGCGGAGCTCAACTTGTAGATCATGTCGCCGAAGCTGGCATTGATCACCTCGGTATCGGTGGACGAGGTGAATTTCAGTTCCTTGGCGCTGAAATCGCCGGAGCGAAAATAGCTGATTGCCGGGTCGAAGACCGAGTTGAACACCATATCGGCAACCGAATAGGTGAAGTCCGAGCGTTTCTTGTCATGTCCGATGAAATGGCCGGTGACGTTGAGGTTGTTGTTGCCTTCGAGATCCCAGAGCCCGCCGTCCTGCGGTTTCGCGAACACTTTAAAGGGCGTCATACCCTTGATGTCAAAGTCATCTTTCTTGATCTTTGCCAGCAGTGTGGCGAAGTCATAGACGATCTCGTAGCGGGATCCAGCCGGGGTGACCGTAACAGGCGCACTCTTGGCGATGTCCTTGGGCAGCAGGTGATTGAGAGTGTCACGAATGTCGTTGGCGGCGTCCTGGCTGATTTCCGCCGCTGACGCCCCTGTAGTCAAAGCGATGATAATGGCGCTCGTCGTCGTGATAAGCATGTGACGCATCTCGATAAATCCCCTTGGCCGAAAAGGCGCGCATGAGGGATTGCCGTAGCTCCGATGTCAAGCCTGCGAAGCGTTTGATGCGGAAGCTTCTGAAAGGGGATAGCGTTGTTGACGTATGATCACTGGCGAGCTGCGATCCTACGGTGCGCCAAGCGGGTCGAAAATTCCCAACCGATCCGAATCCGAGAGCGGATCATGAAGCGCTTCAATTCAGCGCAACAGCTTCAGCATTTCGTTTCCTTCGATGAGCCTATCGCAAAACTCTTTGTTTTTCGCCATGACATTCCATTCGTCTACCATTGTGAACTACGAGCAACGGGCATGCAGATGTGTAGCGATATCTCTCATCTCAAGCAGCCTCATGCCGTGCTTCCTGCCATCCTTTGACCACAGGCTGATAAGTTTACAGTACCCTGTGCCGGATCGGCATCGGCGAATGTAATGGCAAGATCAGCGTCTTATTGGGACAGCAATCATATCCCTGGCGAACCGCGGCTGTGGGCGGTAAAGATGAACGATCACAACCGGATTTGGATCAGACATGCGCCTGCCTCTTGCTGCTTTGATTGTCTTCTCCTTCGGAACCGGTGTTGCGCATTCGGCTGAGGCGGTTACCTACGCCGGCTCGATCGGGTCTCTGCCAGTCATCCTTGAATTGACGTCGCCGGGTGCCAATGGTTTGCGGGCCGGACGCTATGCCTATCTTGCCAAAGGCGGTGACATCCCTTTGCATGGCATGAAGGTTATGGATCCTGGCGCCTTGCTACTTTCCGAAGAAAAGCCTTGTACCGAAAAGCTCTGCAAAACCGTCGAAGGTGACGTCATCGATGTTGCGCCTATCGCTGCTGAATGGACCTTGAAAACCGAAGGCAGCGGCGAGCGACTTTCGGGGACATGGCGGGACAAAGAGAGTGACAAGACGCTGCAGGTCAAGCTCGACAAGAAGGGCACGCGGACGATTTCCGATAGCGAACCAGACCTGCTCGCTGCTCTCGACCCAAGCTACGCGCTCACCGGGACCGACCAGCCGATGGTGCTGAGTAAAGACAGCTTGCCCTACGATTTCCTGAAGATGGATCGCCCTTTCAAACAAGGCGTCGCGACCAATCTTGGCGACAGAAGCTACCGCATGGATGAAGACACCCGAACCGGACTTTCTTATCCGGTTGTCCTTTCGATTGGAAAAGTCGATCCGGCACCGATCAACCGCTACCTGGCGCAACAGCGCCTTCAGCTTGCCTTGTCCGCCTTTTCCTGCATGGCAAGAGCCTATCTTGGCTTCGGCTGGTCGGGACTGGATGCGGAAGGTACCAGCGGATATGACGGCGGTGGATCTGTAACGGTTGAACATCTGACTTCGCGCCTGGTCGGTCTTGCAGAGGGTGGCAGCTATTGGTGCGGTGGCGCTCATCCTAGTAATTTCGGGGATCATCGTCTCGCCGATACGCGAACGGGCAAGGCACTCGTGCCGGAAACTCTGCTGCGCGGCTGGACCGCAACCAATGGAGACGGAACTGTGGTCGATCCTTCTACGGTCGCGGATCCCTCGTTGCTAAGCTTTGGTCCGAGCGAGAGCCTGATTCAGTTCATTACCAAGAACCGCGAAAAATTCGATACAGAGACGGAAAAAGAGTGTGGGTACGAAGACCTCATCCGTACCAATCTCGCTGTCTACTTCACCGCCGATGATCTCGTTTTCACCTTGCAGGGCCTGCCATACGCCATATTCGCCTGTACTGACGATCTCCTAACGGTTCCACTCAAAGATGCTCGTCCGCTTCTCACCGAGGCGGGTGCCGGATATTTCGAGGTCCTGGATCGCTAAAGTTCCGTCATGAGGGCGACCTGATCATGTTACGAGACAGCAATATTCAGACAGTGTGTGCAGAAACCTGACCTGGAAATCGCTGGGCTTTGAGATGAACCCGGCGGTCTTGATGAGACTCGAACCGGCGACCCACAATTCTAAAGGCTTAGTCGACCCAAGGATTGATAACTCTCACTCCGGCTGCCTCAAATGGGCTTGTATCTCGCGTTGCGACCGCGAGATGGTTTTCTGCTGCCGTAGCAGCAATGTATCCATCAGCCTTCCCGATCGCCTTTCCTGATGTTTGGGCGCTAGCCATCAGCTTCGCGTAGAATTGCGCGGTGCCTACGTTAAAAGGCAGAACGCGCCCGTCAAAGATGGGAAGAACTTCACCTTCAAGGCGATCGTGGAGAATTGTCTGACGCTTTCCTGAGGGCATTGAGGCAATCCCGAAACGAAGTTCGGCAATTGAAATCGCAGAGATGAATAGCGTCTCGATGGCCTGTGCATCCAGCCAAGTCAGCACAGCAGTATCAGGAGCCGGCTTCCAAGGCTCCGATACTACATTAGTGTCTAGCAAGATCATTCGAAAATCATCGGTTCTGCCGGGGTCCTGTCGCGCTGTTGTTGCAGCGCTTCGACGTCACTGTCTGACAGTTTGGCATCACGACCAATGGCCGCGAGCAATGATCCGAGTTTCACGCGTCCAGATGGACGAACAGCGGCTTCAAGAATGTCACGAATTTCGGCCTCGGTACTACGGCCGTGGTGAGTTGCTCTTGCGCGTAATGCCCGATGCGTTTCATCAGAGATGTTTCGAATGGTCACAGCCGCCACTGGTTCAATCCTATCTATATTTGTCTTGATATCAAAATAGTAGAAACGATAGCATTTTTCAAGTCGTTCTGGGAGAAAGAAACGGATCCTAGTAAGCGCTCTTCGCCTTGATAGGATTTGAACCGCTGACCTCATCAGTGAACGCAGGTTTCTTTAACAATATCAGGGTTGGAGCGTAAGGCCAATTTATAGAACCTAAATAGTTGGCTTAGTCTGCTCGATGACTGCTTGGCCGGCCTCAGGAGCAGAATTAATGAATCAAGTCCTTAGCAGGGCATGTGAAAGCCCGCTTCAGGAAATGCCCGCTTCAGTCATGCACGACCGAAGATTCTCGAGTTGCTGCGCATTCATGGCGCGCTTGGGGATCGGATTAAACATCGGACCGATTCGCATCAGCACAATCACATCGTCATTCTCCCGCCAACCCTTGATGTCACGCCAGGGTAATTTCTGGAACGCGTCCGTCTGGCTGAACGCGATGTGCATCTTGTCCCAATCTGCGGATGTGTCGAGCGCCGAATTGCTGGCTTGCCGGAAATATCGAAGCGATTGCCATGTCGAAATCCGAGGCAGTACGTAGTGCATTCCCAAAATTGCGCAGAGGGAGACGAAAAAGTTCGTGACGATGGCTACAACGAGCGTTTCGCGACCGGTGAGACCCGAAAATAGGCACATTCCGATCCAGATTAGCAGGAATGCGGCGATGTAAGCATATGGCTTGATCCGATAGCGCCACCACAATCTGTTGCCTGAAATGATATCTTCGTCCGTCAATCGGTAAGTAACCATCCGTCTTGTCCCCGTAGCGCTGCCAATTGAACTAAGCCATATGTTTCATATTTGGCCCCTGCTCCATTGAAAATATCCTTTGCAAACGGCAAGAGGATATACATCGGTTTCGATGGACCGCTGGAATGAGCGAGCGGAAGTGCAAAGGGGAAGCTAGCAAGTGCCCGCAGTGGTCTGCTATCGGATGTACATGGTCAGGATCGCTAGCAGCTCAGTCGCTCAACGTTCCCCTGTCCTGTGCCAGTTGCTGGTAGATCGCATCGCCCTGCTCGGGGAATGTTCCGTTTGCGAGGTGCTCGGCATATTCCTCGAGGTCGACGAAGACGTTGATCGTGCCGCCGCTGATGAAGACGATGCAGGGTTCGGTATCGGCATCCGACTTCCACCAGTAGAAGCATAGTCCGAGGCCCCGGCCGCCATCTTTCAACGCCAGCAGTGCCATTCTTCGCCAGTCGGAGGGATCTGATGGGGGCAGCGGCTTGTAGTCCTCGGCCTTCAGGTCGATCGATTCTTTCACGTCCGGGTTGGAGTAGAGTTCTTCCAGCTTGTTCGGATCAACGACATCCAATCCCGTCAGCCCTCCGTCCAAGTCAGGGCGAAGCTATAGAAATCGCGCATCTGTGGCGAAAGCGGCTTGCGAGACACCCAGTCGATCATCAGGATCATTTCCGGCGGCTGTCCCTGCGATACGGTTTGAAAAAAGCCAAATTCCTCGTTTTTCTCGTAGATCTTTTTCAGCAGGTCTAGCATCCGGTTTCCTTTGCAACAGTCGCAGAGTGTCAATCATGTGTGGCATTATCGGCTACCGACAAGATCATCCGCAATCCAGTCGACCATCTTCCATCTTGCATGGAGGGTCCGACGTAGGAAGTCCGACGAGCAGGCATGGTGCTTTAAGAGTCCCGCTCCTCCTCGAGCCGAGATATAGATCGTATCGCCCTGTTCTGGAAACGTGCCATTTGCGAGATATTCGACCAGTTCCTTCAGATCGGCATAAACTCCACGGTGCCTGAACCCGTCATGTCCGCCCTCGGACACGGCGAGAATTGCCGTCCGCTGCCAGTGGGAAGGTTCGGACGGCGGGATCAAGGCCACGTATTGTGACATCAATTCCAGCGACCGTTTCGTTCTTGAAATGCCTGCCTTTGAAGTTATCACAGAATGATCTGCCAGGCGCACAAGATTGCACGTATCTTGGAAAACCGGGAGAAAAATTCTTGAGTGCGAAAGCTTCGCGTCTGGGGTCGAGGGCCAATGGTCAAGCTTGGCGAGGCATCTCCGCTACTCCAATAGTTCGAATGGTAAGTATGGCTCGGCATCGATGCAACGCCTCCCTGTCGAGCCGTCGTCTTTGGCCACGCAGACCATATCCACCTAAACACCCTCGGATCCATCTCCTGTCGCGGACTGCTAGGCGAAACAGATTGGCTGTTTTCACGGCGTAACAACGCCTTCAGATCATACGTCTTAAAGCGATATTTGAATGTAAGATTGCTGCGTCATGGTTGTAACCTTAGATTCAGCATGTCTCAAGATTGTCGGTCCGATTAACGCCGCAGGCATCAAGCGATGATACGTCTATCGGAGAAAGGAGCGGCCATGTTGATAGAAGTGCAAAACAGTATTCTGAAGATGGTCGCCCAAGGCGACGATCTCGAGGCAACACTTGCGACGCTATGCTGCGAGTTGGAAACATTATTGCCAGGTACACGCACGTCAATATTGATTCTGGATTCGCATGGCTTGCTACACCCATGCGTGGCTCCGAATCTGCCGAAGGACTACTCAGCTGCGCTGGATGGCATTGCAATCGGCCCGTCCGCAGGCTCATGTGGAACAGCCGCCTATCTGCGGCGCGTTGTCGTGGTAGACGATATCGAAATCGATCCTCGATGGTCGGCTTTCAAAGATCTGGCTCAGGCTGCCGGCCTAAGAGCATGCTTCTCAAGCCCAATCTTTGGAAGCAAAGGACAAGTCCTTGCGACATTTGCTCTCTATTTCGATGAGGCGCGAAAGCCAACCGCTTTCGAACAGAGCGTCATTGAAGGATGCTTGCCGCTATGTATGATCGCCCTTGAGCGTCATGAACGGGTCCAGGAGCGGGAGCGTCTCGCATACACTGATGCGTTGACAGGCCTCACCAACCGCGCCAAGTACAACAAGGACCTCGAAAATGTTCCGAAGTCCGGATGGTCACTGTTGTTGATCGATATCGACAACCTCAAGAGCGTCAACGACACATTCGGTCACAACGCTGGCGACGATTTGATTGCGGCTGTGGCGGCTCGCATTGCCGGCTCGGCCGCCACGCTACGAGCCTATCGCATCGGCGGCGACGAATTTGCCGTCATCCTGGATGATGCGGCTATCGACCCCAAGGCGTTAGCCGAGCGTATTGGTAGCAACGTAAGTGTCCCAGCCGTGTGCGGCGAGCACACGGCGTTCCCGACTATCACGATCGGTATTGCGCACTGGAGAGTGGGCTTAAGCGTGGCTGAGGTTCGGCAGAACGCCGACATCGCTCTCTATCACGCCAAGGAAGAGAGCCGCGGCGGCGTGCTCATCTTTAACGATACCCTGACCACCGCGATTTCAAGGCGTTTGGAAGCCATCCACAAGGTGGCTGCCGCTCTCAAGGACAGCAGGATTGAAGCCTGGTATCAGCCGATCGTACGGATAGATACCGGAGACATCGTAGGCGTGGAAGCTCTTGCCCGCATGCGTACGATCGATGGCGCCATCGTGCCGGCCGCCGAATTTTTTGAAGCCACAAAGGATGCCCAGATCGCGGCATCGCTCACACGACGGATGATTGAGTGCATCGCTCGGGATGTCGGTGGATGGCTAAGGCTCGGCATACCGTTCCAGCATGTGGGCATCAACCTGTCTGCCGCAGACTTCTCCTGCACGGACTTACCGGAAAGCCTCGAGGTCGCGTTCAGACAGGAGGGGGTACCACTGCACCATGCTGTGCTGGAAGTGACGGAATCCGTCTATCTTGGTGATCGTGATCGACGTGTCGCGAAGAAGATCGCGGCCTTACGTGCCGCGGGGTTGCTTATTGCCCTCGACGACTTTGGCACTGGCTTTGCATCACTCACCCATCTCATCACCGTGCCTGTGGATATCATCAAGATCGATAAATCCTTCACCGATCTCTTAGGCCCTGACGACCCCGGGACGAGCATAGTCGAGGGTATCCTCCATATTGCCAAACGCCTTGGCATCAAGGTGGTCGTAGAGGGCATAGAGACTACTGAGCAAGCCGAGCTTCTGCTTGAGCGGGGCTGCGTCCTCGGTCAGGGCTACCTATACTCGAAGGCTCTACCAGCCGATCAGATCTGCACGCTTCTACGCGAACGCGGACAAGCACGGGACAGCGTTTCAGAGCTGAATGCTACCCTCCACCGCATGCGTGGCGGGCCAAGTCCCCTCCCTGGCCGAGACACAGCTTGATTAAGCGGTTTTCGCTCGCAAAGCGTCGCCCCACACCTCTGCCCGACCTGATCGGCCGCCTTGAATGGAATCGAACCCGCGACCTACTCCTCTGATAATCAACCGAAAGCGCTAGTATCACTCGATTTGCGCATGTGGGTTGGCACTAGAATCCTACGCCGCTCTTCACAAGCCCGATTGAAGAAAGCTGACGTTTAATACCTTACCAAGAGCTACAAAGAAGTCTAATTTTCTGCTCGGCTCATACCGCGACGCGACAGACTCACACTCAACCAGACTGCCGAAACAAGAAAATAGAATGCTCCGAAGCCCGCATAACCGACGACCGTGGAGATCGAAGGTTCCAGCGGCATGTGCGCTTGATACATGAAGACAGCGCCTGCTAATGCCGATTGGCCGCCACTTAGAACCATAGCCCACTGACCTCCGCCCGTTCTCCAACGCCGGAGGGCAGTGCCAAGCTGCAGCAACCCTGAAAAAATCGCCCATAGTCCAAAGGCACCCAGGACCCAGTTCATATTCATCGTCAAAGCGATGATCACGGCGATTGTCATTATCGAGCTTGCAGTGACATTGATCGCCTGGCTGCGGTTGACCGCCAAGCCACCGCTCCTGGCCGCATCAACAACGTTCGCGGCGGCATCCCAAGCCGGATAGGCGATCAACAGTGCGGCCGCTACCGCAAATGATTGCTGCCCGATGGTCAAGGCAGCCGTGACCCACAACACCGAGAACGCCGCACGCGTAAAGTAATACTGCTTGAGCCACTGCTCGTTGGCGCTCGCGCCAAGGGAGGTCTGATTGTTTGCCATTGTTCTTTTCCACTTTCTTGAATGATGAGATTTATTAAAGCGAGTCGGTCAGAAGAAACCGACCTGTTTGCCAAATGCGGTATTTTCGTCCCGCTCATATCGGCCAATTCGGTCGCTTTCGCCGGAGAGTTTCGCAGCTGGCTTTTCTGAGAACTCGACGTTCTGTGAGCTATCGTGCGACGGAATTACTAAATCAATGCCGTGGTCTCTCTCCAAGCGAATGAGCTCCTCAAATGCCTCGTCGATCTCCCCCTGCCGCTTTGCGACCCATCGGCCGTCTGGATCAGAGAGGATCGAGTTGGTTTGGCCGATCTCAACCGGTGGCGAAGAAGCGGTCGCTGTGATGGGCATTACTTTTTGAACTTGGCGTCTGCTCATGAGCTGTGATCCTGTGGTTTGCTGTTTGACTGCCTCAGATGCCGGCGTACCATTCGTACCCGCGGTCTTCCCAATAGCCGCCGTTCCCGCCCCACAGGCCGGCGAAACTATCCACAAGTTCGATGCGCATGATGTATTTGGCCTGTTTGTACCCCAGTTGCCGCTCGATCCTGAGACGCAAGGGGGCGCCGTGGCCGACGCTGAGGTCCTTGCCGTTCATCTGGTAGGCAAGGATGGTTTGCGGGTGAACCGCATCGAGGAGATCGATGCTCTCGTAATAGCGGCCGCTACCATCGAGTGTCTTTTCGAGTTCGTCGGCACAATGCAGCACGACGTAACGCGCCGTTGGCTTCAGCCCGGTCAGCCGCAACAGGCTTCCGAGCGGAACGCCCGTCCATTTGCCGATGGCGCTCCATCCCTCCACGCAGTCATGGCGGGTAATCTGGGTGCGGGACGGGAGCGCCTTCAGATCGACAAGCGAAAACATCTGAGGCCGATCAACAAGACCGTCGATCTTCAGTCGCCAATTTGCAAATTTGTCTTCCAACAGTTCCGCATATTCCTCGCTGTCGGGCGCGCTCGTTCCATTGACACGGAAAGAGGGAGAAATGTCCTTTTCGTCAAACTCACGGGCCAGAGCATCACGCCCCTGAAGCAGTCTCTGCGCCTTCAACGTCAGGTGCTCGGTTGAACGGAGGACATTGGCGACGTTTGCGTTTTGGTCGAGCAGGTCACATCCGGAAAGGGTCAAGGCGCTAGCGCCAAGTGTGCCGCCAATCAGAAAGCGGCGTCGAGTAAAGAGCTTGCTCATGATTTCGGGCCTTTTTCCTGGATCGCAAAGCGTCCGGTGATCATCGAGCGGAGGTTGTTCCAGGTCCCGGAAAGGATCACCATTGCCACATGCACGATAACGAAGATCACAAGCGCCGACGCTGTGATGAAATGAATCGTGCGCGCGGACTGGCGTCCGCCGAAAACATCGACAAGGGACGGCAGAGCGGCATCGACGCCCGGCGACATGGTCAGGCCGGTCAAAACCATCAGAGGCAGGAGGACGACAATGACCGCCAAATAGGTGAGCTTTTGAAGCGTGTTGTAATGCCTGGCCTCCTCCCCTTTGGGGAAGCGAAGACGAGCGTGGTCGAGAACCTCGCGGCCGAGATGGCGAGGCGAGAGTTCGTGCACCTTCGGCGCCAAGTCTCGCCTGAAATGTCCGCTCAGCAGGCTGAATCCCAGGTAGAGAATACCATTGATCACAAACAGCCAGGCGAAGAAGAAATGCCAGCGACGTCCAGCCGCGAGATCCTGGAACGAGGGAATTGTCGCCCAGGACGGAAAAGCGCGCGCAGTCGGCTCCCCATCAACATTGGAAACACCCAAGACGCCGGTTGTAGGGATTTGTAGCCCTGCGACACGCAAGAAGCCGCTTGGCGTGCCTGCATCATCGTCGGAGCCGATTGTCAGGACGGCGGGGTCGCCGTTCGCGCCATAATGACCCCAATAAAGCTCCGGGTGGGCATTGAAGATCTGCAGCCCGCTCAAAAGAAGGAAGCTCAGGCAAAGCACGTTTAGCCAGTGCGTAAGCCGAGTCACTATGGAGTGGCGGCGGATGAAGATCGTCCGAGGATATTGAACATTGTCATTGGAAGCGTTTGCGCTCATCTCAACGTCTTTCATCTGTGGCATTTTACCGCTGAAGATCAAGCAGCGTCGATCTGTAGTCGCTGGCCGAAGCAGTAAGGCGGCTGCTCCGGCCAGTGACGGCGTGGCTTACATGGGGGGAACCACGCCATTCTTGCCGACGACCACCTGGTGGGCGATCGGGCCTGTTGCAGCCTTTTCGACGGTAATGAAGACAACGGCGCCGGGAACGAGATCATCCTTGGTGGCTCCAGCGATGGTTACGACAGGTGTCCCATCCGGAATGGCGATCTTCTTTTCCTTGCCATGATAGGTCACGGTGACAGTCCGGCCGTCGACGGCCTTGACTGCATCCGCGACCGTCGCATTGGTCATGCTGCTGTCGGGCTTCAGATCCCAACCGTAGCTACCCTCGCCTGTGCCCTTCATTGCCGGCGGGAAAATGAGGACCTCAAGCGCTCCATCGCCGCCATCGGCTTTTGGCAAGGATGCGATACCCACGAAATCGCCCGGCTTGATGTCGGTGACCTTCGCATCCGCGACGCCAGCCACCTTCCAGTCGTCAGCAAGCGCGACATCGATTGTCTCGCCTTCGCGCGTCTTCACTTTGAGCGTTGAACCCTGGTAGTCAACGATGCTGCCGCGGACATGGATCGGTGCGGCTTTCTTATCTTCGGCAGATGCGGGTGTCGAAAGGACGGTTACAGAAAAGACGCTGGCCAGCCCGAAGGCCAAAGCGGGGAAAGCATTTTTCATTTTTATCTTCCTACTAGTTGGTAGTTTCGATGAACGCGATTTACCTGAGCGGCCTTGGCCACTCAGGATTAGTGAGAGACATTCGGCGTAAGGCGGTTGAGAGCAGGTGCAAGTATTGTCGAAAACACCTCCGGTTCCCCGTAGGCTCTCGCCGAGAGCATCGCCCCATATACCGTCGCCAGGAACGCTTCGGCTTCGACATGCGGTTCGCTCGTGAGATTGAGCGCCCCGCTTTTGTAGCCACGCTCCATGACCGTCGTCAGCCACGATGAAATGAAGCGAAAGAAATTCGTCACCTCGGTTGCGACTTCCGGCGGAAGGGATGGCAGTTCACTGGCAAGCAAAGCACACACACAATAGGGCCTGCTCGCATCCTCGATGCATTTGGCCCAGTGGTTCGCATAGACTTTAAGGACGTCTAATGCGTCTGGAACATTCTGTTCGAGAGTGACAACGCTCGCCTGCCCGTCTTCCCGGTAACGCTTGACCAGCTCACGCACCAGATCGACCTTGCTGGGGAAGTGGTGGTGGATGCTGGCCTTGCTTATGCCGACCACTTCCGAGATATCTGCATAGCTGAACCCGTTGTAACCCCCACTCATGATGAGGTTGCGCGCAGAGGCCAGGATTTCGTCGGAAGTGTTCGAAAGATTGCTCATGGAATCTGTCTACCTTCTAGTAGGCAGATCGTCAATAGCAAAAGTTCTTTTTCTTGCTAGCCGTCCGTGGAGACCGTAAGAGCTTTCCACGATGCGAGTTCCTGCTGCAAACGCTCGATCCGCGCGGTCACGTGGCTAAGGGCATCACTGCCAAGAAGCAGCTGCGGCGGAGGATTGTCCAACCCGATGAGAGTAAGCACAGCGGCGGCCAGTTTTTGAGGATCACCGAGCTGCTTGCCGCTTACGGCCTGACGTGCCTCGCGGATCGGATCGAACAGGCTGTCGTAATCCGCAATCGACCTGTCAGTGCGGACCATGGAACGCCCAGCCCAGTCCGTCCGGAATGAGCCAGGGCAAAGCGTTGTCACCCGAACTCCAAACGGCGCCATTTCCGAGCGCATGACCTCGGAAATGCCCTGAAGCGCAAACTTGCTGCCGCAGTAATATGCGATGCCGGGCATGGTGATCATACCGCCCATCGATGTGACGTTGACAATAAAGCCCCGGCGGCGCTCACGGAACCTCGGAAGAAATGCCTTGGCCACGGCGACGGCGCCGAACACGTTCACATCAAACTGACGTCGCATCTCTTCAAGTGGCGATTCCTCGAGCACTCCCTCGTGACCGTATCCCGCATTGTTGATCAGCACGTCGACTTGCCCGTGTTCGTCCTCGGCTTGCAGGACGACGTCAGGGATGCGGTCGAAATCGGTGACGTCGCAAAGAACCGGGTGCAGTTCCGGGAGGGTCTTTGCAAGCGCTTCGCGCGAGGTTTCGGAGCGGACGGTCCCGATGACGGTGTAACCGGCTTTGATTGCGGCAGTGGCGATCGCCAATCCGAAGCCCGAGTTCGCACCTGTTATGAAAAACGTTTTGCTCGACATTTCTGAAACTCCTTGATTAACCGTGGATGACAGATAATCTGAAGGCCAGCTGAACTCGATTGCGAATTCTCTAATTGGCTTGACTAATCCTATGAATACTGAAGAACGGGCCGTCGCACATGATCGGCTTGTCGTCCTAGCCGGGCAAGCGGCTCCTCTCCTCGGCTACAATCAGACCGGGATCAGTTGTGTCCGTATCCTGCGCACCGAAGCGGTACTCGATGACGTTCCGGTTCTCTATAAGCCGGGGGCAGTTTTCGTATTACAGGGAAGCAAATGCGGAATCCTGGAAGGCGACGTCTACCTCTATGACGAGGACCATTATCTCGCGGTCTCAGTACCCGTTCCATTCCGGATGACTTCAAAAGCAAGTCCACAGCGGCCATTGCTTGCCGTCTATCTGGAGTTCGACATGCAGATGGCGGCCGAGATTGCTCTGCAGATGGAGCAAATCGCAGGTCCTTCAGACGCCAAACCGAGAGGGCTCCTCTCGAGCAGAATGGGTCACGATATCGAAGACATCCTGCTTCGCCTGCTGACTGTACTCGGCAACCCGGTAGAAATCGCCGTGCTCGGGAGCTCCATCCTGCGTGAACTGCATTATCGGATCATGTCAGGGCCGCAGGGTGACACGGTGATCGCGGCCCTCCAGCGCAAAGGAACATCAGGAAAACTGGTCGAGAGCGTGACGTGGCTGCGGGAGAATTACGCTGCCGAAATTGCCGTCGCGGATCTGGCAAAAGAGGTGGGCATGAGCGTTCCGTCCTATCACGTCCATTTCAAGAACCTGACCGGCTCAAGTCCGATGCAATATTTAAAGGCGATGCGGCTCCATGAGGCGCGACTTATGATCGCCCGCCAGAGCGGGACCATTGCAGACGTAGCTGCGTCGGTCGGCTATGTGAGCCCTGCCCAATTCAGCCGCGATTTCAGAAGGCATTTTGGACGCACCGCGTCGGAAGAGGCGAAGTGGGTCCACCATTATCTTGGCCAGCAGGGCTGACCGATGCTCTGGCATACTCCCTCAAATTAATCGCCAGAGCCGCAGCGTGTCACTGCAATGCAGCTCGAAGGGCTGCTTGACAGTGAACCAGGGTCGTATCGAAGACGGGGACGCCGACATTGTCCTGATTCAACAGCATCCCTACCTCGGTACAACCAAGGATCAGACAATCACTGCCTTGATCAATTAGTCGCTGCGCAATCCGTTCATACGTCAATCGACTTTCCTCACGAACCACATCGCGACACAACTCGTCATAGATGATGCGGTGGGTTTCCGCTCGATCATCGGCGTCAGGAATTATTGGTGACAGTCCTCGGGCGGTCAGGCGCTCGGTGTAGAAATTCTGTTCCATCGTGAAAGCGGTTGCCATTAGCCCCGGCCTACGGAAACCGCTGTCCAGGATCGCTGTCGCAGTTGCATCTGCGATGTGAACGAACGGGATAGACACCCCGCCCAGGATCTTGTCCGCCACCTTGTGCATGGTATTCGTCGCCATGATGAGCAAGTCGGCACCTCCGCGCTCCAGAGCAATGGCTTTTTCGTTAAGGATGTTTGCCGCTGCGGCCCAATCAGACGATGCCTGTAATTTCCCGATCTCATCGAAGTCGACAGACCTGATCAGAAGCTCAGGAGAATGAAGTCCTCCAAGGCTCTCGCGTGTCAGCCTGCAGAGTTCCCGATAATAAATCTGGGTCGAGGCTGCGGACATTCCGCCAAGTATACCGATTGTCTTCAAATGCTTTCTCCATATTCACATGTTTCCATTCTCTTGCGGCCAGGCCAGTCGAACCAACACCCTGTCATCAGGAAAACCCGACGACAGCGTGTGGAATGTAGTTGATCTCAAGAGCTTGTATTTCAGCGTCGGTAAGCCTGACTGAAAGCGCGGCGACAGCGTCGTCCAAGTGCTGCAACTTGGTTGCGCCGATGATGGGTGCGGTGATCTCGGATTTAGACAGAACCCATGCCAGCGCAATCTGTGCTCTGGGCACTTCCCTCTCCTGCGCAATCTTGGCAACCGCCTCCGCCACGCGTCTGTCGGCGTCCTCGGTGGTTCGGGTGTAAAGGCCCTTTCCGATCTCGTCGGTTTCGGAGCGATCGCTTTGCGCGCTCCAATCGCGGGTTAGCCGGCCACGTGCGAGCGGGCTCCACGGGATGACGCCAATACCCTCGGCTTTGCAAAGCGGGAGCATCTCTCTCTCCTCTTCACGATACAACAGGTTCAGGTGGTTTTGCATGGAGACGAACCGAGACCATCCGTTCGCCTGCGAGACAGCGAGCATTTTCGAGAACTGCCACGCATACATCGACGACGCACCGATGTAGCGGGCTTTGCCCGCCTTGACGACGTCATGCAGCGCTTCCAGAGTCTCCTCGATAGGTGTCTGATGGTCGAACCGATGGATTTGATAGAGATCGACATAGTCAGTCCCCAAACGTTTTAGGCTGGCATCGATCTCGGAAAGAATGGCTTTTCGCGACAGACCTGCCCCATTTGGTCCGGGCTTCATCCGACCATTGACCTTTGTGGCGATGACCACATCGTCTCTCGTCGAGTACTCTCTTACAGCGCGGCCGAGGATTTCTTCGCTCGTTCCATCCGAGTAGACGTTGGCGGTATCGAAGAAGTTGAAGCCCAATTCGATCGCTTTGCGGATAAAGGGGCGGCTTTGTTCTTCCGTTAGCGTCCAGGGGTGGCTTCCACGATCGGGCTCGCCATAGCTCATGCACCCAAGGCAGAGCCGGGAAAGCTCAAGGCCCGTATTTCCAAGGCGTGTATATTCCATGTCTATCTCCAATTTTCGCAAAGAGAACCCGCCTAGCCGATCGGCAGTTCCCGCCTTGCTTAATGTTCAAGCGCTTATGCCGCCATCGACGAGGATGCCCGAGCCGGTGATGTAGCCAGCGCCCGGGCCTGCAAGGAATGCAACGGCCTCTGCGACCTCTCGGGTCCGACCGTATCGGGCAATAGACAGACTCGGCAAGATCGCAGGTGCCAGAGCGCCATCGGCAGGGTTCATATCGGTGTCGATCGGGCCAGGCCGGACCAGATTGACGGTAATTTCCCGCGGACCCAGTTCGCGCGCTAGACCACGTGTAAAACTTTCCAGAGCGGACTTGGTCGCTGCATAGACCGCAATTCCTGCGAAAGGCACAGCCAGGCCTGCATTGCTGCCAGTACTGATGATGCGGCCTCCGTCCGGGATGTGCTTCAGCGCTGCCTGAGTGATCAGAAAGACGCCGCGCACATTAACGTTCAACTGAAGATCGATCTCGTCAAGTGGCTGTGTGGAGAAATCACCTGCAAACAGGACGCCGGCATTGTTGACCAGGATGTCGAGGCCGCCGAGGTCAGCGACAGTTCGCTCAACCGCGGCTTTAGCAGCGTCTGGGCTCGCGGCATCAGCTTGAATGGCAATGGCTTTGCGGCCCATCACTCGGATCTCCGCAGCGATAGCTTCGGCTTTCTCGGCCGACGTTTCATAGGTGATCGCAACGTCGGCACCATCTTCGGCCAGTTTTAACGCGATGGCTGCACCGATACCGCGTGCCGCACCGGTCACGAGAGCTCGCCTTCCCGCAAGCGGAGGAGTGGGAATGTTGTTCATGGAATTTTACCTCAAAATATTGCATGTTGATCGGCCGAGAAATGGATTGTCCGAGGGTGGCCGACTGGGATTGGGAATGGTCAAACCTTCAAAGGAAGAGCGGATGGCTCAACGTTCGCACTCATCGGTGGACTTCTTTGTCCGATGGCAGGCCAGCGGAAAGCCAACCTGCAATGAGGAGACAAAGACCAATCGCGACGGCTGCGATGCTGTAGGCATGGCCGATGGATCTCTCATCGGATGCTGGACCCAGGATTGAGAAAAACAATCCGCCGATAAGCGCTGTCGCCAAAGCGCCGCCTATCTGAAGCATCGAATTGACCAGGCCTGAAGCCAAACCTGACCGCGCCGGGTCAACCCGCTGAACGACAGTCTTCACCAGGTTTGGGAGCGCAATTCCCTGACCGGCGCCGACAAAGAACAGGGCAACGAATAGGAACTCTGGTGCCCCGAAAGAGATCAGGGCCGCGGTCCCGAACAATCCAGCCGCTTCTAGGGTCATGCCTGCGGCGGCAGAATACCTACCGAAGACGCGCAGGATGCTCCCGCTCGCGATTGGTCCTAAAACGAACCCGAGGGCCGCGGGAAGGATTGCAACTCCTGCCTCGAAAGGCGTACGGCCAAGGCCGCCCTGCTGATAGACCGAAAATGTCAGCCAGAAAGCCGCAAAGGCATAGAAGAACAGGGCTGAGAGCAGCCCGCGCTTCAGTCCAGGAACCTGGAGCAGTCGAGGTTCGACAATCGGATCTCCCCCCGCGGCCCCTACCTTTATTTCGTAGCGCCAAAATAACAGGAGAAGTGGCAGGGAAGCCGATAGCATCAAGATCGACCAGATCGGCCACCCTTGTTCACGGCCCTCAATGAGCGGCGAGATCAGGGCAAACAACGCAACTGCGATCAGGGTCGCTCCACCCATATCCAGCTTCCTCGCATGCTCCGATCGGGTCTCGCGCAACATGACCAGCGCGGCTGGCGCGGCTATTGCGATCACGGGAAGGTTGATAAGGAAAATGGCTCTCCAACCGAGGCCAAAGACATCCAGTGCAATCAGCGCCCCACCGAGAAACAGGCCAGCCATTGATGCCAACCCAAATGTCAGGGCATAAAAGCTGAGTGCCTTCGACTTTTCGTGATCGGGAAAAATCGCATTGATCGACGCCAAGGCTTGCGGTGCCATGATTGCTGCCGCAACCCCCTGGAGGATACGACCGGTGATCAGGACCGAAGGGGACCAGGCGAAGCCGCACAACGAAGAGGCGGCGGCAAATCCGACCATTCCAGCCAGAAAGACGTTTCGTCGACCATAAAGGTCGCCAAGCCTGCCACCGGTGATCAGCATGACTGCGTAAGTGGTGGCATAGCCTGAAATAATCAGCTGCATCGTCGAGGCGGAGGCCTGAAAGTCCTGCCGGATCGAGGGCAGCGCCACGTTGACGATGAAGAAATCCAGCGGTGGTAGAAAAGCCCCGGTCAACAAGATGGCCAGCGCAGTCCACCTGCGCGGATCGAGACCGTCCTTGGCATCATGGGATTGTATCAACTTTTTCTCCATATCGAGAAGCGAAACCGCTGAAGCGGGGTTGCAAAATGCGTGAATTCGGAACTAAATGGTTCCTAATTGAAGTCAGTCGAGTGGCTTTAGCGCGAAGTCAACCATCGCCCTGGTGTCGTCGCGATCCGCTCCTGTTTTCCCTAGAACTCTCATTCCTTGGATCTGACACACGAGGAACCTCGCCAGAGTTCGCTCGTCCAGCCCAGGATCAATCTCACCGAGGGCTTGGGCCCTTATGATGGCGGCCGCATAAAGATCCTGCAGTCGCCGGAACAGTCGTGCAATTCGAGCGGAAACCTCTTCGTCCTCGGGAAGCATTTCGACGGCCGACAATACGACAAAGCAACCGCGCAGGCCCTCTTTACCTGACGAATCCTCAACCTGCCGCGAAAAGGCTTCTCGAATTGCGGCTTTTGGCGACGGGTTGGCATGCAGGATTTCGCCAAGCTTACGAGTGGCATCTTCGATGTAGATATCCAGCGCGCGGAGATAGACGCCCCGCTTGTCCACGAACGCCTTGTAAAAACTACCTTTCGATAGTTCCATGCCTTCGAGCAGATCGGGCAAAGACGCATCGTGATATCCACGGTCCCAGAACACGCCCATTGCCTTTCGAACTGCGTCGTCAAGCTCGAACTCACGAGGGCGTCCAACGGACCGGGATGTCTGACTGCGTTTAACCATGGAAATAATATGGAACCATTCGGTTTCTATTGCAAGTCATATTTTCTGGGATTAGATAATCGCTCGTGATTTCGTGGCGGAGCCCTTCTCAACATGGACCGTCTATTCAACAAGCGAGGTTCAGACCAATGGATCGAGAAATCATTATTCCAGAGGAAATGCGCGAAATCGTCGCCCGTGCAGGATACGCCCCGGCGGTAAAGGTTGGCGATACGATCTACGTCGTCGGGCAAGTCGGCCGCACGAGGGACTTGCAGGTGATTAAGGACCCGCGAGAACAATTCAGGGCCATGTGGGAAAACCTCCGCATCGTCCTTGAGGCCGCAGACTGCACCTTCGACGACGTCGTGGAGATGACGAGCTATCATGTGGAGATGTCGAAGCACATGGATATTTTCCGGATGGCAAAGAACGAAGTCTTTCCAAAAGGAACCTACGCATGGACGCGCATCGGCGTATCCGAACTGGCACATCCTGGCTTGCTTGCGGAGGTAAAGTGCGTCGCGGTGAAGCGATAGCGGTTAGATTAACACCGATCGACGAGAGATACCGCGATGGGACGAGGTCCCAAAAATCTTGAGAGAAATCAAAATTCGTCCGCCAATCAACTAATTGGTGCCGTCACTAATCCTCCGTTTCAAAGCTTGAAAGCTATCCGATTGGCAGCAATCCAGCATCTCTGTAGCTCTGAATCATCGCATCAAAGAGCAAAATGTCAGCCCGACTGCGAGCAAGGAGGTGCGCTCCCGCAAATGCTGCGAAGACCGCCCGCGCCTTAGCATCGCTTATATTCTGATCAGCCATGCGATTTTGCTTGTCGGTCATCGTTGCAAGCTCGTTTGGCAGGTTATTAACTCGGCATCTGGCTTGACTAAAGCGACTGTCTTGTCCCGACCAGGGAAGACCGTGTAGCCTATTGCATCTGAAATCATCGGCAAAAGAGCGCCCGCATCTGAGGTGTGTCACATGGCAGAAATCATCGCCGTAAGACCAGAAGACAGTTTCGAATACTGGCACCATGTCACGTGCCGACAGTTTTCACGGACAGAATGCACAACGGCGGCTGATGATGACTTTCGGGCCCGGGTTTCGATCCGGAACTTCGGAGAGCTCTTCCTCGACGACATCTGGTCCGTCTCGAAGAGCATGGAGCCGGTTCAGGTCGAACGACGCCGTAGGGATATCCGGGGCGACCAACAGGACTGCTTCATGTTCTGGCTGATGCTCGGCGGATCGGCTGAATTACATCAGAATGGTCACTCCACGATGCTTCGCACGGGCGAAATGGTCCTGCAGGATCAGGCCCGGCCGTTCACCTTGCGCTTCGGCCAGAAATCCCATGCGATCATGGTCACTATTCCACGCCCCCTGCTTGAGGCCCGTTTGCACGGGGTCGAACGCATGGCTGCGCATAAGATTTCCCGTAGTGCACGCATGGCTCCGATGGCCAGTGCTATGGTGCTGCAGATGTTTGATCTGGCGGCGAAGCCCGTATCTACAAATGATCGGCGTATCGGCGCCTCTGCACTCGACATTTTGACGGCAACCCTGGACACCGAGATCGGCCAGGCATCGCTATCAACCCGATCCGAGAGGCGCCTCGACGAAGTCAAAGACTACATGCTGGCAAACTTGGGTAACTGCGAACTGGACGTCGACGCGATTGCGCGCGACAAGTCCATAACGCCCCGAACGCTCTACCGGCTGTTCTCCCGTTACGCGACAACCCCGATCCAATGGCTCTGGGATCAGCGGCTCGATGCCGCATACAAACTGCTCTCCGACGGAAGTGCGGCACGTGTCACCGATGTTGCTCTGCTTTGCGGGTTCAAGGACCTATCGCATTTCAGCAAGGCCTTTCGCGCTCGGTTCGGCAAATCTCCGTCATTTATGCGCGACGCGCGTGGTGAACGGGATATGTAAACGCCATCGACCTGCCGCCAAATTGGCAGGCAAGGACAAATCGTCTCCTTAAATTGTCACCTGCGGCAAAGCGGACCGGTCGTCTTGGGCCTAGTCTGACTTGGATCGCGTTCTGTCAGGCCCCAAGGGCAATGGCCGCAGATCGCCACACGCCACATGACGACCAAGGAGACCATCATGGCAATGCAGATCGACCAATTCGACCCCGAAACGACGGCCGTTATCGTCATCGACATGCAGAACGATTTCGTCGCAATCGGCGCCCCCATGGAAACCCCGATGGGTCGTGAGTTCCTGCCAGCGCTCGCCAAGCTCCTGGGTCATGCGCGCAAGACTGGAATGACGGTGATCTACACGACCCATGCACACCGGGCGAACGGTTGTGACATGGGCCCCTTTGCCGAGATCTATCCGCCGATCGCAGATCGCGTCGGCTTGATAGACAATACACCCGGGATCGAGATTTACCCCGATGTTGCGCCACAGGGCGAAGAAGTCGTTATCAAAAAACACCGCTATAGTGCCTTCTTTGGAACCGACCTCGACATCATCCTGCGTACCAAGGGAATCAAGACCGTCGTCGTGACAGGTGTGACCACCGAGAACTGCTGCCACGCCACTGCCCATGATGCCATGTTCAACGGCTACAAGGTGGGCTTCATTTCGGATGCAACGGGCACCTACGACTATCCCGATGTCGGCTTTGGCCCGATCCCCGCAAAGGAGGTGCATCGCGTCACGCTCGGCGTGCTCGCCGTCTCAACTGCGCATGTCATGAGCACTGACGAAATGATCGCAAAATCGACCAAAGCCTGAGTTGGGAAGAGAAGAATGCAGATGAACAATGAAACCCTGAGCGCTGCGCAGACCGCGCGGCTTGTTAAATCCGGCGAAATGTCCGCGCTTGAGGTGACCGATGCGGCCATTGAACGGATCGAGCAAAAGAACCCGCATTTGAACGCGGTGATATTCAAGGACTATGACGGCGCGCGGCAGAAGGCCCGGGAGCTGGATGCCCGGATCGCCCGGAAGGAGACCATCGGAGCGATGGCTGGGGTGCCGACGCTGATGAAAGACCTGTTTGACTTCAAGCCCGGTTGGCCGTCCACGATGGGAGGCGTGCCAGCTCTCAAGAATTTTGTCCCGAATTTCTGGAGCACCTACCCTAAACGGATCGAGGCAGCAGATGCCATCCTGATTGGCAAGACCAATGCCCCGGTGCTGGGGTTCAACGCTACAACCGACAACTGGCTCTTTGGCGCAACGCGCAATCCCTTCGACCTTGCGCGTAATCCCGGTGGCTCATCAGGCGGCAGCGCAGCCGCCGTAGCCGCAGGACTTGTTCCTGTGGCCGGTGGCTCTGACGCTGGCGGCTCCATTCGGATTCCCGCGTCTTGGTCCGGTGTAGCGGGCTTTCAGGGATCCCAGGGTCGCGTCCCCATGGTGATCCGGCCTGATGCCTTCTCCGGAACGTCGCCCTTTATTTACGAGGGGCCGATCGCCCGCACCGTGGAAGATCTTGCCTTGGCGATGTCCGTCCTTTCAGGACATGAGCCCAGCGATCCGTTCAGTAACCCGCAGGAGATCGACTTCCTGTCCGCCGCTCAAGCGACCTCCCTCGAAGGGATGCGCATCGGCTACACGCCCGATTTCGGCACCTATCCGGTGGAAAGCGGCGTCACCACGGTGACGGATTCAGCGGTGCAAGCCTTTGCGGATGCCGGAGCCGAACTTGTAGCACTCGACATCAAGCTGCCTTTCAGCCACCAGGCATTGACCGACATGTGGTGCCGGCTTATCTGCGCCGGTTCCTTCGGGATCATCCAGGGTCTGAAGACTGGCGGCATAGACCTCTTGAAGGATCATAGTGAGCAGGTTCCCGAGGCACTGAAGTACTGGATGGACATGGCCAGCAAGCAGTCTCTCATGGAAATGCAGGCTGATCAGGTCATGCGGACCGCCGTCTATGATACCTTTGCCCAAGCCTTTGCATCCGTCGACCTGATCGTCTCACCGACCACGACTGCACTACCGGTTCTGAATCGTGAGGCTGGAATGACAACCGGCCCTTCTTCGATCAACGGTGTCGAGATCAATCCGCTGATTGGATGGTGCCCGACCTACCTTACCAACCTGATCGGCCATCCGGCCGCGTCCGTTCCGGCGGGGTTGTCCGGCGGCCTTCCAGTAGGCCTGCATATCATGGGCCGGAGATACGCCGATTTGGATGTCACGCGCGCGGCGGCCTGCTTCGAGCGGGTGCGCCCGTGGGCCGAGCATTACATGTCGCTTTGACGACCATCAGATTTCCTGGAGCCTTCTGATCTCATTCGCCCGGGCTTTTAAGCCCGGGCGTTGCCCTGTCTTTTACGCAGACGAACACGACAAGACGCGCAAAATACGCATTGCCGTCCTAGATCACGGAAGGACGTGAGATAGTCCAGAGCAGCGGTTTACGCTCTTGAAAGGCATCGAACTCGAGATCAGCGCCACAAAAGGACTGAAGGGATTGCAAGTGCTATGACTTGTTATGCGAACGGCGTACTGTAGCGCGACGTAACTGCTCGATATGTGAGGAATAAAAATGGCCGAAAATGCTGGTGTGATAGCTGTGGACCACACGGGATTCTCGGTCGCCTCGTTGGAGGAGGCGATCCAGTTCTGGACTGAGGCGATGGGTTTCGACCTTGTTCGCCAAGGAGAGATGGGTGGAGAGTTCCTACGGGAGGCCACGGGGGTTGACGATCCGCGCTGCCGAATGGCGCTGGTGACTGCTCCAAATGGCTACCCTATCGAGCTTCTCGAGTATTCGACAGGCCTTAGGTTGGGCCAGACACCTCGTAGCGCGGGTGCGATCGGCGCTGCTCATATCGCCTTCACTGTTACAGATATCCGCACCGCAATCGCGCGGGTTGAGAGGGCGGGGTGGGCAGTGAAGGGCTCGCCGCAGCCGATACCAGCCGGACCCAGATGCGGAACAATGGTCGCATATATCTCTGGCCCGGATGGTATCACCATAGAGCTGATGCAGCCGCCCGTTCAACAATCTCTCGTCGTGTGACGCCTCTTCGGTACGGAAAAGCTGAACCTTGTGTAGGTTTTACGTTCCGTTGCCACTACCCCCTACGCCCACTGGGTCTTTTTCCCGGAAAGATCCATCCTGGCGAAGGATACCATCAATAGGGTCGTTGCGTTTAAAGCGACTATTACGGTTCGTCGGCATCTGGCTGGCGAACTTGTTTTTTCTCAGTGTTTCCTCATCCGCGATCAGAGTAACGATCTCGGAAGAAGGCATTATACACGCCTTGAAAGTAGTCGAACCGTCGGCTGCGCCGTTGGGTACGCGATATTCTCATCACACATCGACCAAGCGCCGTTCCCGATTCCTTTGTGAAAATTCGCGCGGCCCTCGAAATTACTCAAGGACTTCGAGCAATTTCAATTGGATAAGACTTTCAACACTGGCGACGATTGCTTCTTCACTTGTGCGTGGCTTCCACCCGAGCCTCTGCCTCGCCTTGTCACTGCTGGAGCGTCTATGGCTCGCGCTAGGTGAGGAAGAGGCGCCACGACTAGGAACTCTGGCGGCAAATTCTGGAAAGCGCTCGCGCAATATGGTGGCAACCGCCAACAGAGATACTGGCTCGCCGCTCACGGCAATAAAGCGCTTGCCCGCCGCGTACGGATCAATCATGGCCCGCAGRTGCAGGTCGGCSACGTCGCGCACATCGACCACACCRAACCAYATRTCCGGCAACTCAGGTGGRAASGCYCCGTCCAGCAGTCCYTTGAYGATCTGAATTGAYGTCGAAAGCTGAGGGCCGAGCACGGGTCCGAATATTCCGGTTGGGTTGACGACACTCAGYTCGGGYGTTCCACTGTCCYTSACGAARTCCCATGCAGCRCGCTCCGCGATGGCYTTCGACAGGATGTATGGCTGGTTTGGYSCATCGAYCGGCGTCCAGTCTTCCTCRGTAAAGACATGGCTYGKTGCTTCCGGGCCGTACCCAACRGCGGCAAAGGAKGATGTGAGRACAACGCGCCTSRCGCCGGCACGACTGGCYGCGCGAAGAACACGCAACGTTCCGTCACGCGCCGGCACRATCAGGTCRTTCGGATCGTCYGGCTGGGCTGAYGGAAACGGMGATGCMGTGTGCAGAACATAGTCGCAGCYCGCGACAGCGKCRCTCCARCCTTCGTCATTCYCCAGATCMGCTTCAWAAAATGCGACCTCKTGCTTCGGATCGACACCGGYTGCCGCGAGCATGGCGCGGACTTCKCCTGCTTTGTCGAGACTGCGCAGCGTCGTGCGAACCTCATGCCCCGCRGCGAGCGCCGYYACGATGCAATGGCTGCCAAGGAAMCCTGAACCACCCGTWATAAGAATCTTGCYCATATGAWTTTCCATACCTTCACTTGTCCTTGCGACCAGTCATTGCGAAGCATATGAAAATTGGCAAGTAGGATGAATTTCCAGAGGTAGTATGAAAAACCAGACCATAGAGCCGCGGATATATGGCGAAGATTGCGATGGCTGCACGGGACCTGAGCCGATCGACGTSATGCGCTTYCAGCGRGCGATCCGGGCGATCACCGGTAAGTGGAAGATCGAGATCGTCTGTAGCCTRGTTGCTGGSCCGATGCGTTTCGGCGAACTGCGYCGWGCGCTKCCGGGTATCACTCAGCATATGCTGACCGAGCARCTTCGCGACCTCGAKCGCAACGGCATTGTCATTCGCACCGCKTACGCSGAGATACCKCCACGGGTSGAATATGCGCTTTCGCAGGCCGGTATCGACCTCATGCCGACCTTTGCGACCTTGCGGGACTGGGCCTTGCGWTAYGARRASCAGTTGGCGGGYTAGCWACGCAGATRCACCGCGTCACGTGCGTTTACTGAGGGCRTCRCGCGGAAAGCCGGCAGCGAGATGGTCGATGAGCGCCCGGACGGCAGGTGACAGGCCGCGTCTCGTCGTAAACAYCAGATGCACGATACCCTGTARCCCACCCCAAGCTGGCAACACGCGCACAAGCTTTCCAGCCTCCAGCGCMTCGCGRCAGACATGATCSGGCARSAGCGCWAYACCYAGGCCATTGATTGCAGCATCGCGCACGGTTGCCATGTCCTCGCATCCCATGCGCGGCTGGACCCGAACGAYATGCTTGCGCCCAYCCTCCGCTTCCAGGTGCCATTCGARATCGTCCGACGCATGGTCAGTTGAYARTGCCGGGAAGKTGTTCAGATGCTCGATGCTGGCCACCTGACTGGCAAGTTGAGGACTGGCAACCAGAATGCGGATCGAGGCTCCCARCGACCGCATGGTCAGGGCTGCATCCGAGGTRAGRCTGGYGCGGACGCGAAGYGCGAGATCAATGCGTTCYTCGATCAGRTCCACSGMCCKGTCGGTTGCCAYCAGYTGGAGYCGSACTTTCGGAAAGCGTAACAGGAARGATGACATCARTKYCGAAATGGGCGCRACCATCCCKGTTGGGCAACTGAARCGGATGCGGCCATGCGGTTCMGCTTGCGCCTGCGCGACCAGCGCTTCCGCCTGTTCGGCTTCCGCAAGTATTGCTCTGCATCGCTCGTAAAATGCCTGGCCAGTGTCAGTCACCCGGAAACGGCGGCTCGACCGCTCGATCAATCGCAAGCCCAGCCGCTCCTCGAGGCCGGCGATCCTTCGGCTGAGTTTGGACTTCGGCTCACGCAGCGCCCGACCTGCGGCGGCAAAGCCGCCATGAGCGACGACCTCGGCGAAATAGACGTAATCGTTCAGATCAATCCGCATTCAGCGTTCCTCCTGTGGAACGGTACGTGTCAAACTCGCTGACTACAAGCCTCATCGTTCATCTTACATATTCGAAAGCAACGGCGCTTCGCCGGTTTTGAAGGAGAAAGACAATGACGAACAGGTTCAACAACAAGGTCGTGGTGGTTACGGGTGGATCCAGCGGTATCGGTCTCGCAGCGGCGAAAGCCTTTGCAGCCGAGGGTGCTTCGGTGTTTATCACCGGCCGCCGACAGGAAGCATTGGATTCAGCCGTGAAGCAGATCGGCGGCCGGGTCACTGCGGTGCGGGGCGACATGGCTGATCTCGCCGATATCGACCGGCTTTACGACGCCGTCCAGCAAAAGCATGCGCAGATCGACGTGCTGTTCGCCAATGCCGGCGGCGGCGAAATGGTCGCGCTCGGTGCGATCACCGAGGAAAATTATCAGCGTACGTTCGACACCAACGTCAAAGGCGTCCTGTTCACGGTGCAGAAGGCGCTGCCGCTGTTGAAGGACGCTGCCTCTGTGATCCTGACGAGTTCTACCACCAGCATTTCCGGCACGCCGGCTTTTAGCGTCTATTCGGCGACCAAGGCCGCGGTGCGCAACTTCGCCCGCAATTGGATTCTCGACCTGAAGGATCGCCACATCCGCGTCAACGCGATCAGCCCTGGCGTTACCGATACAGCCGGTTTGGACGAACTGTTTGGTGGGGGCAATCAGGCCCAGGGCACCAGAGACTATCTGGCGAGTCTGATCCCCGCAGGCCGCGTCGGTCGCCCCGAAGAGATCGCCCATGTCGTGCTGTTCCTGGCTTCCGATGAGGCGAGCTTCATCAACGGCATCGAACTCTTCGTCGATGGAGGTCAGGCCCAGATCTGAAGTCCCATGTGTCGCCAGAAACCTCGGCACAATACCGTGCCGAGGTCGGCGGCCTCTCACGGAAAGATGTCATGATACAGTCTAACGAATCCGCAGAGCGTATCCGCGAGTTGCTTGACCGGAACCTCCAGGAGGTCTTCGGCGAAGGCGACAACGACCGGCGGCGTGCCGCGATCGGCGAACTCTGGGCAGAGGACGGCGTCCTATACGTTCCTCCCGGTGCAATCATCGGCCACGATGCGATTGACAAGTTCGCTGGCGACCTAAGAGCCACGCATCCGCACTATGTCTATGCGCCGCACGGCAATCCGCAGGTGCTCCACAACGCCGGACGGTTGGCTTGGGGTTCGGGGCCGCGCGGTGAGCCGCCGGAATATACGGGCTGGGACGTGATCACCGTCCGCGATGGCAAGATCACGGCACTTTACGTCTTCCTCGACGAGACCTCGGATGAGTTTCGCCGGGCCAGCGGTAAAACCGCGAGTTGAGTTTCTCTTCTGAGCCGGCAGGCATACCGGGCAACGACTGCTGAGCGAGCGCGATCCTGTATGGGGGACTGATGGGGTTCAGGTTGCATAGCGTCACCCGCTATCGGCGCGGCTTTGGCAGCACCTTTGGCTCGCTACTGGAACAAGTATAGCGCTTGCGGCTATTCTCGGCATGGCCGGATACTTCGCCGGGGTCGTCCGGGCCCCGATGACAGCCTTCGTTACCATTCTGGAAATGACCGGCGATCACCAGGCCGTCATCCCGATCATGGACGTCTCGATGCTTGGATATGTCACGTCACGCGTCCTGTCGCGAGAACCGCTCTATCATGGCCTGTCACGCAATTTCATCGCTGCAGCTGTGGATGCCAGGCGCTCAAATAGCATTCGACAGCGAATCAGGTGAGCGACCCGTAGGCGCATCATCCGGGCGACAGTAAATAGCGCCACTCCCGGACGGCTTTGATGAATTGCAAGCTTGTCTGCTAATCCTTTTCACGCAGGCCTCTCTGAGTGATCAAGTGGCACCGTGCAAGATCTGCACCATTGAAATTACTGAGTCATCATCTCTTTGATCGACCGAACCACGACATCTGGATTGTATGGCTTCGACATGAAGCGCGCCCGCGCCGGGAGGCTGTCAACACCGACTGCACGATGACCGGACGTTACGATGATCGCAATGGGCGGCCATCTGTCCCGAACCGAGGCTGCAAGCTTGAGGCCATCTACCCCGCCGGGCATGTCGATGTCCGTAAACATCACTTCTATGCGCGGATTGGCTATTAGTAACTCGATTGCAACAACTGAATTCTCGGCTTCGAACACTTCGAAACCCGAATCTTCGAGTTCATCGACAATGCCCATTCGAACGAGGGCCTCGTCTTCGACAACCAAGACGGCGGTTCGTTGAGCAATCATGACTTAAATTTTCTGGTTGGCCGGATCCCGCTGAATGGAGGACAAAGCGAGACATTTTCGCGTCGAGCTAGCCAAGTTTGGCTGTTAGTGTGCATACAACGCCTCCAGACGGGTAAATGATCCGTACGTCGCCTGAGAAATCTGCAGCAAGCACGCGGGAGATAAGACGTGACCCGAAACCCTTGGTCTTCGGCTCGGACACGGCCGGTCCTCCGCTCTCCTGCCAGACGAAATTGAGATCCTGTCGTCCGTCTGATGCCTTCGCCAGATGCCAGGATATTCTGACGCGGCCGGCGTCGTTTGAAAGTGCGCCATATTTGGTGGCGTTAGTGGCAAGCTCATGCAAAGTGAGTGCCATCGATAAGCTCTGCTTCGGCGTCATCTCGAAGTGCGAGCCATCGATATCGAAACGTCCGTCAGATCCGCCATGGGGCGCGAGTGCCGCTCGTAGCGTGTCATGGATTCCAGCGCTTTGAAACGTCGTAGCCATCAACATATTCTGGGCCTGCGCCAGAACGTGCAGACGCGCATTAAATGTCTCTCGCCGCTCAGCAATATCTTCTCCGCGCAATGTTTGCGTGGCGATTGCACTGACCATCGCCAGGAGGTTCTTGATCCGGTGCTGCAGTTCGCCGCTTACCAGCTGCTGGTGCGCCTCGTCATCCTTGCGGTCGGTGACATCCCGCACTGTGCCCACGAATTTCGTTGCGCCGTCGGCTGTAACAGTTTTCGCTCTGGCATGAATCCAGCGGCACTGCCACTTGGATCAAGAGCCTGCAGCGCTGACTCGGCAAGAGCCAGCCGATCATCGGGATGAACGCGGGATGTGAAATTGTCGAAAGTCGCCTCTTCATCAGCCAAACGATGGAGCAACGTCCTTGCCCGTTCGTCCTCCTTGATATCAATGAAATGGCCATCGACCACAGTGCATTCCCAAACGCCCATTCCTGCCGCGTCAAGCGCAAGCTCGAGCTGAAGATCCTTTCGGCGAAGCGCGAGTTCGACATTTTTCAAGTCTGTGACGTCGCTCCCCTCCACAAATATCCCTGTGACAACACCATCCGCGCTGAAGATAGGCTGATAGACAAAGTTGAGGAATGCCTCTTCATGAGGGGCGTCTGGGGAACGCTGGATCGCAAAGCTGACACTGCGACCAATGAACGGCTCTCCCGTCACATAAACCTCGTCCAACAGTTCAAAGAAGCCTTGCCCTTCGACATCCGGGAAAGCTTGGCGAACCGGTACGCCAATCAGGTCACGATGCCCAACAAGCTGAAGATAGGCCTTGTTGGTAATCTTGAAAACGTGCTCCGGCCCTTCCAGCACACACATGAAGCTCGGCGCATCGAGCAGCATCCGCCTCAACGTGTCGGCTTCCGCTTTGGCTGCTTGCTGTTCGGCAGCAAGCAGTTCTGCAACCTTTGCCCGTGCGGAATGACCCTCGCTGATATCACGAGAAATCGAGAGGAGCTGGGTGGGCCTGCCTCCACTATCGACAAGCGGCAGCACTCGGACATCCCAGTATCGATCGTTACCCCGCGCGGTCTTGGCAGAGCCTGTGAAGCGGGCCGGACGCCCTGAGGCAGCGATTGAGACGGCATTGCGGGCGGCTAAGTTGCGCTCGTCCGCCCAGAAATCAGGCCACGGGCAGCCCTTCAAAGAAGCGAAGTCATCGACCTCCATCACGCGCTTGCCGCCTTCGGACATAAAAAGAATATGTCCTTCAAGGTCGAGGATCTTGATGCAATCATCTGAGGCGGAAAGCACTGCTTCCAACAGCGCCACCGGGTTCACACGCTCGGTTGCGAGGGCGTCGGCCAGTGTTTCAACAGGCCTGTCATTGTTGTTGAAACTGGACATAGACGAGCACGGCCTTCGAGGAGAAACTCACGCGATCTCGGTAGCAGATGCAGTTGCACAAAGACAGGCCGCTGGGTTGGTTGGACTGCTTACATGGCTCAACTGAGAATCAGGCTAGCCATTTGCAGCTCAACCTGCTGATCGACACATCAAATCTTCAACGCATTGACAACAACCTTGTACGCTGGCGAGTTCTGCCGTCTGCTGAGATAGAATAGGTAAGCATGGACGGCTGCCGGCATCGAACGCCTTGAACCGTATCGAACCGGCGACCCCTTTATTCGCGGGACTATGTGACAAACTCCCGGAACACCTGTTTGGAGGGCCGACCGCTTCACGCGGCGGAAATCGGCGATGGTGCGGAAGTCAGGCTTCAGATGCCGCAGAAGCCAGATGACCTCGATATTGCGGTGGGTCTCCGCCTCCAGTCGCCGACTGGACCGCACCCGGTTGATGTAGCCGTACACGTAGAGCTTCAAAAGATCGGCCGGATCATAGCCAGGACGGCCGGTCTCCTTCGCGGCCACCCTTGCTCCTCAGTTGGAGGCGGCTCGCTGGGCCTCCTCGGCTCGCAATCTGAAGAGATGGCACCCACGTCCGCCGACGAATGCTCATGCCGGTCTGGCAAGTATTGCACAGGCCCGAGGGGTTGACACTTTTGCACCACCGATAGCGGCGGCAAGAGCTACTTGCGAAAATGACGACGCCAGTTGGACCGGTAGAGTACAAGCTAGCGGCCACACTCAGTCGTCGACGTCGTCCTCGTCGTCGGGTGCTGAATCAGACTTGGCAAGCGTCTGCAGCAGCGACAGCACAGCGGTCCGCTGCTTCCGCGGTATGGCGTCGAGCAATTGGCCTCCCTTCATCGAAGCCTGAGACTGCCGAGCGCGAGAGGGAAGTGGGGCGGCGTCGGCGCTCGAGCCGAGGCTGACATCTTCGGTGCCCTCGAATAGGTCGCCAATATCGCAACCAAGCGCTCGGCACACCATCACCATTCGGCTCGCGCTGATCCTGTTCGCTCCCTTCTCATATTTCTGTACCTGCTGAAATGTTATGCCGAGACGTTCGGCCAATGCTTCCTGCGATACGCGACTGCCAAGGCGGAGCGATCGAATGTTGGAGTCAACTTGGAGGTCGATGGCGTGAGGGCTATTGTTCATAAAAATCTCTGCTTTGCGTTGGGAGAACATAGTTGCCTACTACGCTCGCACGGCATCATTACGATGCCGTCGCGTGTTGATAGTGTCCATTTTGCCTAATGAAAGGAAATAGAACCGGCTCGTCCTAAAAGCTTGGTCTGCTGAGACGCTACCGCTCTATGGGATCCAACGGCATGCGAAGGTCAAGGATGCTAACGCTGGGTACTGGCGGGCTGCCACAGCGCGAGCAACTGAGAAAGTCGCATACATAAAGTAACATTAATCTGAATTGACGAGATTTCACGGACTGGCGAGGATTAACTGTAACGTTGGGAGAGCGGAATGCCGTGGACCGTCCAAGCTTACATGGATACCGGAGCGTCGGACCAGTTCGAGACCTTCGAAGAGGCAATAGAAAAGGCCGCGGCACTCAGAGACGAAGGGATTATGATCCACTTCCATGCTCCGGCAGAGGCCACCGACGAACAGCTTCAGGCTTTTGTCGATCTTTTCGGTCCTGAAGCTCCCTCAGTCAAGCGTTGAATGTTTTATGCTCGGGGGCGGGGCCGGCAGAATAGAGGGATTCAGATTGGATGGCGTTGATTTGTCTGTAAGTTGCAGATCCCTGTCAAAAGGCTTTGTATGGCCCGTACATTCGTTCGAGAAAGTCCATGCTCGACTGTACGTTGCATTCAAGCCTGTCGGTCGCACATTTCGCAGAATAGTTTTCGCTGTAAATTATGCAGCCGAAAGCAATGAAAAGAAAAACACACACAGCAGCCACCATCCACTTTTGCTCGTTGGTTAGTTTTGCCATTTGTTTCTCCATCTGACGAGATTTTGTGGCGGAAGCTCGCGGAGACGCCAGTGCTATATTTTGATAGTGCCTGGGGTCCATTCTTCCCTTGAGTTTGCCTGCTTCAACCGATTCTAATTGATACGGCTAGTCAACCTCGTGCCCCACCTTTGTGGCCTGCGGCTTCCCTCAATCGGATCTGACCGGATAAAAAAGCTCAGGAAACTCCTTGAACAACTTGCTGCATCTCTCTTCGGTCCGGAAAACTTTGTATGCCTCCCTGCGGACCTTCGTGACCACTGGGTCATTGGGGTCGGCGTTGTCTAGAATTTCCCTCCCCATGGCGGTGAGTTCGTGATGGAGATCGCAGTCGCCACCCATCGCATCGATTGGACCGAGCTTATACATCTCGTCTGCGGTCAGTAACCTCAAAGGCTGTGTTTGCCCGAGCTGCGGTCACCAAAGGTCGCAACCAGGCCGGATACGACCACGGCAACACTCAGTATTTACCAAATTGTCAGCTTCTAACGGTAGTGTTTTTACAAGCGTACCCGCGCCGATATGCAACAGGCCATCAACTGGATTGTAACCATCATGTCCTTCCTTCAAAATGCGAAGATCCGAACCAAAATATTGTCAGTTCTGATTCCAATCTGCGTTATCGCCGCCGGCAGCATGTTGATGATGTCACGCAATTTCCAAAAAGCCGACGACAACTATTCAGACCTCATTTCGCAAGACGAAGTGGCGACGCTTGCCATGTCTCGAGCAAGCCAAAGTGTCGCAGCCCTCAACTACAATGCTTATCAGATCCTCGCATATAGCTTGAAGGATCCTGAGATGGCGGGTCTAAATGATAACTACACTCAGAATAAAAAGTCCTTGTTTGAATTCTTCGCCGCAGCAAAAGAGCATGCACAGGAGGATGCACTGACCGTGGATCCTCTAGTCGATGCAGCAAAAGAAATTGTTGTTATTACCGACGAGGCTGTGAAGGCCGGTCTGGCCGACGACAACGATCGAGCAAAGTTGCTGCTGAGGCAGGCAGACCTGAAGGTCAAGGATGAGATTTTGAATGTTCGTAGCTGGATCGATCTCAAAAACAAGAGTGTCGAAGACCAAAGCGATGCGCTATCTGCCGTGACAGTAGACACTATCTTCTACACGTTGGTGACGCTCGGCCTCGTTTTTGCGGCCGCGCTTGCTGCAGGGCTAGTTATTTCATCACGCGGCATTACCACACCAATTGTCAAACTAAAGAGCCGCATGGAAGGCCTGGCTCTTGGCGAGACGGAAGAGCCTATTGCTGGGCTGGAGCGACGTGATGAAGTCGGGCAGATGGCTGCAGCTGTTGCCGTTTTTCGTGACAACGCTATCGAGCGCATCCGCCTTGAAAAAGAGGCGCTATCCAACCGAACCCTGTCGGAACAGGAGCGCGCAGAGCGAGAAGCGCAGAAAGCGCATGATGCCGAAGCTACTCGCCTGGCGGTCGACAGTTTGGGAACGGGATTGAGCGAGCTTTCCAGCGGAAACATGTCTTATCGCATCGAGACTGCTTTCGTTTCGCATCTAGACGGGCTGCGGGAGAACTTCAACGGCTCGATGGACAAGCTTCAGCACACGCTACGAGCCGTTGCCGAAAATGCTCAGGCAATCGATGCCGGGGCCAATGAGATCCGCGCGGCGGCCGATGATCTGTCTAAGCGTACCGAGCAGCAGGCAGCTTCCGTGGAGCAGACTGCCGCCGCATTGGAAGAAATCACGACAACGGTGAAAGACTCTACAAAACGCGCTGAAGATGCGGGGCAGCTGGTCGGACGGGCGAAATTGGGGGCCTTGAAGTCGGGCGAGGTCATGCGCGACGCGGTTGCCGCCATGCAAGGCATCGAAAAGTCCTCTAGTGAGATTTCCAACATCATCGGCGTTATCGACGAAATCGCCTTCCAAACCAACCTTCTGGCGCTCAATGCGGGTGTGGAAGCCGCGCGAGCTGGTGAGGCAGGTAAAGGCTTTGCGGTAGTTGCGCAGGAAGTGCGCGAGTTGGCACAGCGCTCCGCCCAAGCCGCCAAAGAAATTAAGGCGCTGATCTCAACATCTGGATCTCAGGTCAAGAATGGTGTCGAGCTCGTGGGGCGGACCGGACAATCGCTTGAGCAGATTGTTAAAGAGGTCGAGGAAATAGACCAGAACGTCCGTGCTATTGTAGAAGCGGCACGCGAACAGTCGACCGGACTTGCTGAAATCAACACCGCCGTCAATACGATCGACCAAGGCACTCAGCAGAATGCGGCGATGGTTGAGCAGTCGACGGCCGCCAGCTACAGCCTCACCAAGGAGGTGGCTGCGCTGAACGGTCTGCTCGGCCAGTTCAACCTGAGAACCAGCTCAAGTGGGTTCGCATCAAATGCATCGCCAACTGCTATGGGCACTATCCGGCCAGCTCCTCGCCTTGCATCAGCTAACTCTCCGGGTCGCGCAGATCAGGTAAGGCCCGGCCATATGGGAGCGGCGCCAGGTGCATCCCCGGCCCGATCCCTGCGCTCGAAGCTCGCCGGCGCCTTTTCTGGCGGCTCTCAGGCAGTAGCGGCAGCCAAGGAGGGCTGGGAGGAGTTCTAGTATCCGCTCAAAAGATAGGCGGAGGGGTGTTGCTGATGGGATCGCCTAGCCACCACGGAGATGGCTAGGCCACTCATAGAACTATCACGGAAAAGGTGGGAATGAGATCTGGAGATAGAAATTTTTCCGAGCGTGCCGCTTTGCTGGATCATTTAAAAAATGAAAACCGGCTGCGCGTCTTGGAAGAGTTGCGCAAGGGTGAAGTAAAGGTCACCGAGTTAGTGCGAACGCTCAAGATGTCCCAATCCATGAGAGCGGCGGTGCAAAAGTCGGCCACGGTAGCGGCGTGATAATCACGTCGTAGGGGCGGAGTAAAATCCGGCCACCTATCTTCCTTCTGCATTGAACGCAGGAGGGACAAGGGGATCTACACCGTGGAATTGTATCTCAAAGTTCGCCTGGCTGTTTCGGAA
>NZ_JBCEBQ010000013.1:0-85613 GCF_049472505.1 Rhizobium sp. HT1-10
TTTATCGAAAGCTTCAACGGGCGGCTGCGCGACGAATTCTTGAATGAAACGCTGTTCTCGTCGCTTGCTCATGCCCGGTCTGCACTTTCAAACTGGCGTAGCGATTACAACGATCAACGCCCGCATTCAGGCCTTGGCTGGCTGACACCGGCCGAATTCGCTCGGACACTCAACCCGCGACGTGATGCGGTGCTGCGCAGCCGAAATGGCTCCGCACCGCAACCCGCCGCTACCGACCCAACAACAGAAACCAAAAACCGCTGGAGCGAACTCAAAACTGGATAAAACTTGGGGGCAAGGTCACGTGAACTCATCGGATGAGAGACCCGCGAATGACGTAGGCGCTGCTTTCCTCCGCATATTGACCAGGCGCGATAGGCCGTTCCGCGGCCTGCTAAACCCCTATCAGCAACGTCCTCAAGAGAGTGCCCGACGCACTCTCTAACTGGCCAAGATCGCGGACGCTACTCATATGGTTAGCGCTGTAGATGGTTTGCACGGACACAGCCAAACCTTGCTGCTCCAATGAAATGGCAAACTCGGTCGCCTGCTGATGAAACGGCGGCGTCTCGTCAGCGCCGACGGCGACAACGACGCGGCAGCGGGTATCATACGAATGGGATATTGGCGAGAATGCCGCTACTTCTGTATCGGTGATCCCAATTTCTGGTGCAAGAAACGAAGCCTGCAGCGGCTTGAGATTGTAGACGCCGCCGAGAAGCAGCGCGGCGCGGACCATTGATGGCGAGGATTGCTGGTGAAACAGGAACGTCGCCAAGTGGGCCCCGGCAGAATGCCCGCTTACCGTAAGCCGAGACGGGTCTCCGCCATAAGCAGATATGTTTTCGGCTACCCATCGCGCCGCGCGCCGTACCTGATCGACGAGCACATTCATTCTCATCTTCGGCATCAGCGAGTAGTCGATGATGACGGCGATGGCACCGGTGCGAGTGACAGTTTCTGCGACGTAGGAATAATCCCGCTTGGAAAACATTCGCCAATAGCCGCCGTGGACAAAGATATGCACAGGTAACTTTCCACGAGAGCCTGCCGGAAAGAAAACGTCCAGCGTTTCGTCGCTACCTGTCCCGTAAGCGATATCTGCCTCCATCTGCAGCGTCTCACGTGTTCGGACGCTTGCCGCGACGATGTCCTCTACGATGGCGTCAAATTCTGCCACATGGGCACGGATACGGAAGGGGTCGATGTCCAAATCACATCTCCTGGTTCAGAAGCTCGTCGCGATATATTTTGCTTCCATGAACTCGGCAATGCCGTGGTGCTGACCACCTTCGCGACCGAGGCCACTCTGCTTGACTCCTCCGAACGGTGCAGCAGGGTCGGAGACAAGCCCGCGGTTAAGTGCGATCATTCCAGCTTCAATCTGCGTGGAGACGCGCAAGCCGCGAGCGAGATCGCGGGTGTAGACGTAGGCAGCAAGACCGTACTCGGTATCATTTGCACGGCTAATGGCTTCTTCCTCTGTGTTAAAGCGATAGAGAGGCGCGACCGGACCGAAGATTTCCTCATGCGCCATCTCGGAGGTGGTTGGTACATCGACCAAAACAGTTGGTGGGTAGAAGAAACCGGGTCCCTCCGGTGCTTCTCCGCCGCATAGAACGCGCGCGCCTTTCATTTTCGAATCCTCAACCAGACGGCCAATTTTTTCGACGGCTTTGCGCGTAATCATCGGCCCGCACTCGGTCGCCCCGTCAACGCCCGCACCTATCTTCAGCGCGGCCATGCGCTTCGACAGGCCAGTTGCAAAGGCATCATATATTCCGGACTGAACATAGAAGCGGTTGGCAGCGGTGCAGGCTTCCCCCGCATTGCGCATTTTCGCAATCATTGCGCCATCCAGCGAAGCTTCCAGATCCGCATCGTCAAACACCAGAAAAGGCGCGTTGCCGCCCAGTTCCATCGAACATGAGACAACGTGCTGGGCAGCTTGCGCCAGCAGCAGACGCCCAACCCCGGTAGAGCCAGTGAATGAGAGCTTTCTGACGCGAGGATCTGCAAGGACCTCCGCGGTGACGGGTCCAGGAGTGGTCGTCGTAAGGACGTTCACGACGCCTGGAGGAACTCCAGCCTCTTCGTAGATTGCCGCGAGCGCATAGGCTGTCAGCGGTGTCTCGCTTGCGGGCTTCAGGATCACCGTGCATCCGGCAGCCAAAGCAGGCGCAATTTTACGTGTCGCCATTGCTGCCGGAAAATTCCACGGCGTTATCAGCAGGCAGATACCGATCGGCTGATAGTCGACGATGATGCGGTTGGCACCTGCAGGTGCGATCCCGAATTCTCCCGTGATACGAACCGCCTCTTCCGCGTTCCATCTGAAGAATTCTGCGGCATAGGCGACCTCGCTGCGGGCATCTCGCAACGCCTTGCCGTTTTCCATTGAGATGAGAGTCGCCAGCATCTCGGAGCGCTCGATCATCAACTCGAAACACCGGCGCAGGACCTCGGAGCGACGGCGGGGAGGGGTCGCGCGCCAGGAGGGGGCCGCCGCTGCAGCCGCATCGATGCTGAGACGCGCGTCCTCGATCGTTGCGTCCGGCACGGAGGCCAGACGTTCTCCGCTCGACGGATCGACAACGTCGATCACCTGACCGCTGTGAGACGGTCGCCAGGCTCCATCGATGTAGAGGCCGCGGGACGCAGCGTCGATGTCGGGCATTTGATGGTCAGGGTGGGGTGTTTTCTGAGCGATGGTCATGGCATTCCTCGATATCAATTTGCGGACGCGGCGAGGTCGCCGTCGTAAGCTGCCTTAACAAGACGCTTCATGGCGTCGAGATCGAAAGGTCTGGGGTTGTTTTTGATCAATCTGTCGATGCCAAGAGCCTGTTCGGCAGTCCAGTCCAGCTTGTCGGCAGGAAGCCCGAGATCTGCGAGTGTGGGCGTGATCCCGATGGCAGCAAAGAGTCTGCGGACTTCTTCGATCGCAGCTTTCGCCTGGGTCTCGATTTCCACCCCAACACTGTCCAGGCCAAGGGCTGATCCGATTTCCGCCATCTCAGAGACCGAAACGGACCGGTTGTAGTTCATGACATACGGCATCATGGTCGCGACGCCGAGGCCGTGTGCGGTGTGGGTAAGCGCTCCTGCCGGATACTGAACGGCGTGCGCTGCAGCAGTCCCTGCTGTTCCAAAGGCGCAGCCGGCGGCGAGAGCACCCATCATGACGTCTGCTCGCGCATCTTCGTCGCTGCCATCTTTGCAAGCTTTTTCAAGACTGCGTCCCAACAGCTTGATAGCGAGCAAGGCAAAGTGATCCGTGAGCGCGCTCTTGCCGATGAACACGTGGTTCTGTGCCAGCTTGTGGTCGTCACCACGCCGGGCAGCCGTGAACGCCTCGATAGCATGGGTGAGGGCGTCGGCACCAGCGATTGCCGTCAATCCTGACGGGCAGGTCATGGTGAGTTCCGGATCGCAGATTGCTGCCGTCGCGATCAGGTACGGGCTCGAGATGCCTACTTTAAGCGTGCGCTCGGAATCAGAGATAACTGCGACAGGCGTTACTTCGGAGCCGGTGCCAGCTGTGGTGGGAACGGCGATAACCGGAAGGATCGGACCTGGCACTTTGAACTCGCCATAATAGTCCTGCAATCGACCGCCGTGGGTCAAAAGCAGCGCCGCACACTTCGCCATGTCCAGGCAGCTTCCGCCGCCGATGCCGATCACCATGTCGGGCTTGAACTCCCGCGCATGGTCAACGCATACCGAAACGGTCTCTTGCGGAACATCCGGCTGGACAGCGTCGTAGACCAGGATTTCGACCGATACCGTTTTAAGCGACGCGACGATATCAGCGAACATGTCCGTCCCGGAAAATCTTTCGTCAGTGCAGATCAACGCGCGTTTCCCAAGCCTTGTGGCCACCTTGGGCAAGGCGTGGCGCTGGCCTTTGCCGAAGAGGATTTCTTGCGGGAGCCGGATAGCGGCAAAAAGGGTCATCGTGCATGTCCTTTGGAGAGCGATCTTGTGAACTGGGAAAGGGCGTTGAGGTCCTGCCAAAGTTTCGGCGCGATCTCGAAGCCATGGATGAGACCCTGGGTGCGCCTGTCCGCTGCGCCGTCGCCAGGTATGGCCACTGATATGCTCTCATCTGACGGGGGCGAGGCGCGGACGAGGTCCAAATAGGCGGCGAGGCGATGCATCAGTTCGGGCTGGATGCCGATGTCGATTGCAATAAAGACATCTCCCTTGTTGCAAACAGTGTCAGCATCAAGCGTGCCTCTTACGTCCGGTGCCAAGGCGGAGCCCGCCAGCGCGGCGACGAGGAGTTCCAGAGCCATGCCCAGAGCATAGCCTTTGGCGTCGCCGAACGGAGCAATCGCTCCCTTCGTGGCGCGACTTGCATCTGTCGTTGGTTGGCCTGTATCATCGCGCGCCCAGCCAAGTGGGATCGACAGGCCGTTCGCAGCGTGATGGTGAATTTTACCCATCGACACGACACCCGTGGCAAGATCGACCACCATTGGCCTGTTTGCAGTCGGAACAGCAATCGCTAAAGGATTGGTTCCAAGAACGGCCCGTGTACCGCCGAAGGGATGAACCAAAGCTTCGCTTGATGACAAGGCAATGCCGACCTGGCCACGGGTAGCGAGCCACTCCACATAATAAGCCAACATTCCCAAATGGTTCGAGTTGCGAATGCCGCATATGGCGACGCCCGTGCTTTCCGCCCTCGCACTCAATTGCTTCAGGGCTGATACAGCGACGACGGGCCCCAATCCTTTGAGTCCATCAACCTCCAGAAACGAAACAGAGCGCCAAGTCGCTTCGCCGTCGGATCGAGGATCGATCAGGCCGCGTTCGATCCGTGTCAGGATTCGGGGCAGCCTTTGAAGTCCGTGCGACGGGTGACCTTTCAGCTCCGCATCAACAAGCACCTGTGCCTGCAGGGCGGCGGACGCGGGCGGTGCGTTTCGGCCTTCCAGGAGGGTCGAAGCCAAATGCAGCGCATCCTCTCGTAGAACCCTCATGAAGTCTCCAATATTAAATCCTATAGGATATGGGATTGCATATAAGGCACCATCGTGTTAGCTGTCGTCCATGTCAAGAGGTTACGATATGCAGAACAAAAATTCAGCGAACCGTACGAATGCACCCGATCACAGCGGCTTTATCCAGCGCGCCAATAGTTTGGCGGAAAGCGTGTATGAAGCGATCTTCGCTCAGCTTATGGCGCTGAAGATCTCGCCCGGAGGCCGGATATCCGTCGACAACATGGTACGGGAACTGAACGTTTCTCAGACCCCTATCCGGGAGGCGCTTGGCAGGCTCGAAGGTGAAGGGTTGGTCGTCAAGACCCATTTGATCGGTTACAGCGCCGCCCCACAAATTACCCGTCGCAGGTTCGACGAATTGTACGAACTGCGCCTGTTGCTTGAACCGTATGGTGCTGCCAAAGCGGCTGCCGGAATGGATGAGGCGAAGCTTGCATCACTTCAGGAGGCGGGTGGAGTGATGGGCCGCAGGGACGGGACCGACGAGCGCATTCGCTATTCGACGTTTGCCCGCCAGGACGCGGTTTTCCACGACAGGATAATGGAGTTCGCAGGAAACGAGTTGATCCGCGAGACGCTCAATCACCAGCACACGCATTTCCATATTTTCCGCCTGATGTTCCATTCGCGGGTCACCGAGGAAGCCCTGGACGAGCATGAAGCCCTGTTAGCGGCGTTTGCTGCCGGGGATACCAACGCAGCCGAGAAAGCAATGCGGGCGCATTTGGAGCATTCGCGTGATCGCCTTCTTCCGGCGTTCGAGTGAGGACCCTTCCATGTCCACTGTTTTGAGTGTGCAACGGGAGAGGGATGACGTGAGGAGCGTTGATCGTCACGGGCATCATCCAGTCCTTCGGGCGCAGGGAATGTCGAAGGACTATGGTCCGGTCACAGTTCTTTCCGATGTCTCGCTCGATATTTTTCCTGGCGAAATTCATGCCATCATCGGAGAAAACGGCGCAGGAAAATCGACCTTCATGCGGCTGCTGTCCGGCTACGCAGAGCCGACGTCCGGGACGATGACGATCGCTGGTCAGAAGGTCGCCTTCTCAAAACCGGAGCATGCACAGCGGGCTGGGATCGTCTTGGTGCATCAGGAGATCCTGCTTGCAGATGGTCTGACGGTTGCGGAGAATTTGTTTCTCGGACGCGAGTTGATGCGCAACGGAATGGTCGACGACCGCACGATGCGGCGCCTTGCAACCGAAAAGCTCTCACAGCTAGGGTGTCACGTTAAGCCGAACGCATTGGTTCGAGAGATTTCGCTCGCCGATCGCCAACTGGTCCAGATCGCTCGCGCGCTTCTTGATGAGTACAAACTCGTCATTTTCGATGAGCCGACCGCAGTGCTTACGGGAGACGAAGTCGAGCGGCTTCTGGCAATCATCCTGCAGCTCAAGGAGCAGGGAGCAGCGGTTCTTTATATCAGTCACCGTCTCGACGAGGTGCAGCGTCTAGCCGACAAGGTGAGTGTCCTTCGTGATGGCAAGCTCGTGGGAACGTACCCGGGGAGTGGCCTCACCCAAATGGACATGGCCCGCCTCATGGTCGGCCGGGATTTTGCGGCCCTATATCCAGGGAAAAGATCTGAAACATCGGAAGATCCATCGCTTGAGGTCCGGGGCCTGGTGGTCCCCGGCTATGCCAAGGACGTTTCCTTCACCGCACGGAAGGGCGAAATCCTCGGGTTTGCAGGTATGATAGGTGCGGGTCGAACCGAGGTGTTTGAAGGCATCATGGGACTGCGAGCAGCCAGCGGATCGGTCATGCTCGACGGCAAGACTATAGACATCCGCTCGCCTCGGGCGGCCATGGACGCAGGCATCGGCTACCTCACAGAGGATCGAAAAGGAAAGGGCTTACTGCTCCACGAGCGGCTCGGGCCCAATCTGACGCTATCCTCGCTTTCGCGGTTTCACCCTGGCCTGATGATGCGCAGGGCTCGTGAGCAGACAGCGCTAGTCGACGCGGTCGATGCGTACGATATTCGGCTCAAGACGCTCGGAGTTAACGCGGGGCAACTTTCCGGAGGCAACCAGCAGAAATTGCTTCTGGCGAAAGTTCTCATGACACGTCCGTCTCTTGTCGTCATCGACGAACCGACACGTGGCATCGATATCGCCAACAAAGCACAGATCTACGCCTTCATCCACCAACTGGTCGGCGAGGGCAGAACCTGCATCGTCATCTCGTCGGAAATGCAGGAGCTGATTGGGATCTGCGATCGAATCCTTGTGATGCGGGAGGGGCGGATCACCGGTGAGGTGAGCGGCGAGACAATGACGGAACATGAAATAGCTCTGCTGGCGACAAGCAATGTGACGACAAGAGACAAGCAGGGAGGGAAGACATGAGTGCAGTCGTAGGCTCGACGCCACTGCGGCAAGAGCGGGAATGGAACATCGGCTGGGCTGATGTGGGACCGTTTCTGGCATTGCTGGCACTGCTGGTCATAGGGTTCGTCATCAACCCTGATTTCCTCTCAGCAACCAATCTTGGAAATGTTATCACCCGAAGCGCGTTCATCGCCATTATCGCTGTAGGCGCAACGTTTGTTATCTCCTCGGGGGGACTGGATCTATCTGTCGGGTCGATGGCAGCCTTCATCACGGGCATCACCATCATGTTCATGAACAGCATGGCACCCGAATGGGGTCTCGCGGTAATTCCAGCCGGGATGGTCGTGGCGATCGTGGTTGGCACCGCTTGCGGTCTTATGAACGGCCTGATCGTCACCGCCGGCAAGATCGAACCGTTCATTGCGACGCTTGGGACGATGGGCATCTTCCGCGCCTTGATCACATACATGTCGGACGGAGGGACGATCCCGATCGCCCGCAGCCTGCGTGAGGCCTATCGCCCAGTGTACTTCGGTACGATCGGCGGAGTATCGGTCCCCATCCTGATCTCGATCGCGGTCGCCGCCGTTGCATCCTTCGCTCTTTACAAAATGAAGTACGGGAGGAAGTGTGCGGCTGTAGGGGCAAACGAGGACGTCGCCCGCTATTCAGGCATCTCCATCATCAAAACCCGCACGATTGCTTACGCTATCCAGGGCACATGCGTTGCAATCGCTGCCATTTGCTACGTGCCACGTCTTGGAGCCGCGACGCCGACAACAGGGGTTCTTTGGGAGCTCCAGGTCATCACCGCCGTCGTGATCGGCGGTACGGCATTGCGCGGTGGCAAAGGCCACGTCTGGGGAACGGTCGCGGGTGCCGTCATTCTCGAGCTGATCGCAAACCTGATGGTCCTGTCCGATTTCGTCTCGGAATACCTGGTAGCCGGGGTTCAGGGCGTCATCATCATCATTGCGATGCTCATTCAAAGGTTTTCGAAATAATCCGTGTCAGGACCGCATGGATGTCTAATTTTTGGTCCAATTCTGGGAGGAATTATATGTTTAAGTCTAAATTGATTGCGGCAGCAGCGATCGGGAGCTTGCTGCTCGCTGGCCAAGCGCTCGCTGCCGATAAGAAGGTTGTTGCGGTGTCGATCCCGGCAGCCGACCATGGTTGGACGGCAGGGGTAGTCTACCATGCACAGGCGGCGGCCAAGGAAATAAACGCTGCATTTCCCGGTGTTGAGGTCATCGTTAAGACCTCACCATCAGCAACCGCGCAAGTGAGTGCCTTGGAAGACTTGTCTGCTGGGCGCAAGCTCGATGCCCTGGTCATTCTGCCGTATTCCTCGGAAGAACTGACAACCCCGGTCAAGGCCGTCAAGGACGCTGGAACGTTCATCACTGTCGTCGATCGCGGTCTGAGCGACGCTACGATCCAGGACCTATACCTTGCCGGCGACAACATCGCTGTTGGCCGCAATACCGCCAAGTACATGATCGATAAACTTGGCGGCAAGGGCAATCTCGTCGTTCTGCGCGGTATCCCGACGGTCATCGACGACGAGCGCATCAAGGGCTTCAACGACGCCATCCAGGGCACGGAACTCAAAGTCCTCGACATCCAGTACGCAAACTGGAACAGCGACGAGGCCTTCAAATTGATGCAGGACTACCTTGCAAAGTATCCGCAGATCGATGCCGTCTGGGCCAACGATGATGACATGCTTCTCGGCGTACTTGAAGCTGTCAAGGAGTCGGGCCGCAAGGACATCAAGCTTGCTCTCGGCGGCAATGGCATGAAAGACATCGTCAAGAAGGTCATCGATGGAGATGCGATGACGCCAGTTGAGACCCCATATCCACCAGCGATGATCAAGACGGCAATCTACATGACCGTCGCCAATCTAATCGGTCAAGCGCCAGTGCGCGGAACCGTCAAGCTAGACGCTCCGCTGATCACCCAGGCAAATGCGAAGGAATACTATTTTCCAGATTCGCCGTTCTAACCACTAACCCACACCGGGGCGGCTCGTGCCGCCCCACTGCATGTAGCAAGAGGAGAGAAGCATGCCAGGCAAGAAAATACTGATGCTGACAGGTGAATTCACTGAGGAATACGAGATTTTCGTTTTCCAGCAGGCGATGGAAGCGATCGGCCATACCGTTCACGTCATCTGCCCGGACAAAAATGCGGGCGACCTGATCAAAACGTCGCTACACGATTTTGAGGGCGATCAGACCTACACCGAAAAGCTCGGCCATTTCTTCACGATCAACAAGACATTTTCGGAAGCCGAGAAACAACTGGACCAGTACCATGCGGTTTATGCCGCGGGCGGCCGCGGTCCGGAATACATCCGGACAGACAAGCGGGTTCAGGCCATTGTCAGGCACTTCCACGAGACGAAGAAGCCTATCTTCACGATCTGCCACGGTGTGCAAATCCTGATCGCCGTCGACGGTGTGGTTCGTGGTAAAAAGGTGGCAGCTCTTGGAGCCTGCGAGCCCGAAGTTACACTTGCTGGCGGCACCTATATCGATCTTTCGCCCACAGAAGCGTATGTGGATGGCACCATGGTGTCAGCGAAGGGTTGGACCGCACTTGCAGCGTTCATCCGTGAGTGCCTGAAAGTCCTCGGGACCGAGATCCGTCACAGCGAAGACGTCGCCAAGGCTGCTTAACACTGTTCAATGTGCGATGTTGGATGATGACAAATGGCCGCCCTCGGGCGGCCATTTATATTTCCCGCGAACCGCGCCAGACAGGGGTAGTTCTGAAGTTGGGCGTGTAAAAAGAGAGGCCACTTTCCGGATGTTCTCGCGCTCGTCCGGTATGGTCCCGTAGTCCCGGAGTTTTGCGTGACGAATGAGGCGCGTCCGCTTCTGTCTCCTAGATGTTTGATCCCGGGTTTGATGGTGCAATATTTTCCTTGGAATGGAGGGAAGCGCTATGGGCCAGGTTCTACACGGGAGCGCCACTATGACAGAGGCAATCCGTAGAGCAATATAAAATGGTCAAGAGAGCCTGAGAGCGCTTTCGAGACGCTAGGGTCGGGCTGCTGGCAGGTCGGAAGCGATCTCGATGGTGTTCAGAACGGGCTTCGACGTGAAGTCGGCAGCAATCTCGGCTGCCCTTGTCGCCGCAGGCACCGAAGATGCCCGGCCGCTCAGCGTGACGCGGCCTTCCGACACGGAGACCTCGATATCCCATTCCGCGTGCCCATAGGTGTAGGCGAGGGAACACTCGATGGCGATCCGTATCGAGCAATCGCGCGACGCGGTCATGGATACGGCGGGGTAGGGCAAGAATATCATCTGGAAATCGCCTCCATTGGGCTATCGGCTCGTCACTCCCGACGAGCCGGCGATCATGCGGATTTAGGTGGCGGGCTTACTTGAGCGCGTCCTTGACGGCATCCTTACCCTTGCCAACGGTGCTCTGGACTTCGCCGGCAGCCTTGTCGAACTTGCCTTCCGCTTCCAGTCGCTCGTTGCCCGTCAGCTTGCCGACGGTTTCCTTGATCGTGCCCTTGAGTTCCTTGGCGGCACCTTCGATACGGTTCTTGTCCATAGCGGTAATCTCCTTTCAGGGATGGCTTCCGATGCTGACGCCGGTCTTGCCGGTGCCATGCTGAAGAAGATAGCGCTGGGAACTGGCCTCTTGCAGATTGGGAAATACCAGCTTGCCTAGTATCTAGTGACCTTTTTTCACGATTTCTGCGGGTTTTTTTGGGCTGCAGTCTTAGGATTGGGCTTGGGAGATTTGACCTTTCCCTCGGACGTGCCCGTGAAGCCGCGCTCGCGCGCCCAGATGACGGCTGCTGCCCGCCGGTTGACACCGATCTTTCCGTAGAGGGAGGCAACATGGTTGCGGATCGTGTTCTTCGAAAGATGCAGGTGCTCGCCCATTTCGGCGTCGCTCTGCCCGCTGCAGATCAGGCCGAGGATCTCGCGTTCCCGCTCGCTCAGCTCGAAAAGCTGTGCTGTTGGCGCACGGCCGGTGGAGCTGTGCTTGAGCGTTGCCAGCCGGTCGACGATCGAGCGGCTGAACCACGAGGTATCGGTCATCACACTTTCGATGGCCTCGACCAGTTCCGCCTCGCTGCGCCTACGCTCGGTCACGTCCTGCAGGGCCCAGATCACACATTGCTGGTCGTTGATCTCCACCCGTTCAGCGGATACCAGGCACTCCGCCGCTCCCCCTGACTTCTGCTTCATCTGCATGGGCTCGTCGCGGATGAAGGTATTGTCGCGCAGCTTCTGTTCGATCGCCCGGCGCGCCGCGACATCCTCCCAGAGATGCAACTCGCCGGCGGTGCGGCCGACCACCTCCGCAGAGGCATATCCGGAGATTTGCAAAAAGGCGTCGTTGGCCTCCATGAAAACAAAGTCGTCGAGCCGCGAGATGGCCGCCGGCGCTGGAGACAGCCGGAAGGATTTCGAAAACCGCTCCTCGCTCTGACGGAGCGCATTCTGTGCCTTGCGGCGACCGTCCAGATCCGCAAATGTGAAGAGCATGCAGGGCTCCTCAACCACCGAAATGGGCTCTCCGGCCACGATCACCAGTCGGTCGCCGCCATCAGGGAGGGGTACCAGCGCTTCCCGGTGGCGGATGACGCGTCCCTCGCCCAGTTTCGTCAGCGCATCCTCGCCGGTTTCACAGTTGGCGAACAGGCCGAGGGCCTCAACGCTTTTGCCAACCACATCTTCCTTGGTAAATCCCGTCATCTCCAGAAAACCTTGGTTGACGCGAATGAAGCGGTGATCATCGAGGCGGCAGATGAGCCCGGGTGCCGGATTGGCGTTGAAGGCGCGCTCGAAGCGCTCCTCGGCCTCGAAGCGAGGTGTCTCGTCGCGCATGACCAGCACAAGCACATCGGGCTTTTCGCCGCCATCGGCTATCGCCAGGCTCCGCACCGTGTGAACCCACACCAGGTCCAGGTCCGATGACGGCGAGATTTCCACGGTCACGTCGTCGACCGTTTCACCGGAGAGCAGGCGCTCTATGGGATATTGCCCTTCTTCCAGGGGATGGTTGTTGCGGTAGCGAAGCGTGAAATTGCGGCGGTAGCCTTTCGCATCACTGCCGAGCTCATCCAGCGTTTCAATGCGGTGCATCGCCAGCGCAGCCGTGTTGGCCCAGGCAATCGATCCATCGGGATCGACGAGAATGACGCCGTCGCTGAGGCCCGCAATGACCTCCTGGAGAATGGAACGATTGACCTTCGGCGCCTGCACTTCGTCCATGTCACACTCCTCATTTTGAGGCGTGGATGTAGGTGAGTTTAGCCGCGAGGAAATAGCCTGTGCCGATCTGATTTCGTCAAGGTTCAATCACCCTGGAGTGCAAACGCAATCGCAACGACGAGTTCTTTCTGATCCAGCTACTGGAGAAAACAGTTAAACTGGCCAATGCGGCTCAGAATATGAATTCTTCCACAGCCATGTCATTATATCAGGCACGCTGCAAAGCAGACGCTCCGAAGAAGACGATACCTGTCTCAGTCCTCAGCATATAAGGTAAATGTTTACTATGTTGCCGTAATGTATCGTGCTGGGATCATGGATCGGGGCTGACGATGAATAGCAACATATTGGTAGCGATTTCGCTGCTACTTTCTGCCGTAAGCGCCGAGGCGCAGACGATTGGTGTGTCGATGTCGAAACTCGACAAGTACAAATCGGCTTTGCTCGACGCGATCAACGCCAGCGCTAAAGCCACGCCGGGCGTGACGGTCACAATCGAGAATGCAGATGGCAGCAACGACCGTCAGCTGGAACAATTGAAGAAATTTGCGGACACCAAAGTGAGCGCAATCATCGTTGCGCCAGCCGACGGAGATCTTGGTCCGCAGATGACCAAGATTGCGGCGGATGGCGGCATCCCGTTGATCTACGTCAACAACGAACCCGCCAACCTCGCCGAGTTGCCAGCCGACCAGGCGGTCGTGGCTTCGAACGAGAAGGAATCAGGCACCCTGCAGGCCGCCGAGGTCTGCCGCATTATGAAGGGCAAGGGCAGGGTCGTCGTGCTGATGGGCGAGCTCTTCCATGCCGCAGCCCGCGCCCGTACTCAGGACGTCGATACTGTTTTCGCCAGGCCGGAATGCAAGGACATGAAGATCGTCGAGCGTCAGGCTGCCTATTGGTCGCGAGACTATGCCGACCAGCAGGTGACGGAATGGCTGACAGCCGGTGTCAAGTTCGACGCCGTAATTGCCAATAACGACGAGATGGCGCTGGGCGCTATCCGAGCTCTGAAGCGCAAGGGAGTATCGATGAAGGATGTTATCGTTGCCGGCGTGGACGCGACCGATGACGCCCTTGCCGCCATGACATCCGGAGATCTTGACGTCACCATCCTGCAAAGTGCGCAGGGCCAGGGCAAAACCGCCATAGAGACCGCACTCAAGCTGATTGGCAAAGAAACGGTACAACGCGAAAACTACGTTCCGTTCGAACTGGTAACGCCTCAGAACGTCACGCAATACCTGCCGAAAAGTCAGTAAGAGATCGAGGGGACACAGATCATGCAACTTTGGAAAAAACTCGGCATTCGGGCCCAGATTACGGCTGGCTTCGTGCCGTTAATCCTGCTGATGAGCCTCCTGTCACTCAACGCGATCTCGGGCATGCACAGCCTGTCATCGATCTTCGCATCCTATAGAGCGACGGCCAGCCAAACCCTTTCGATCTCAGACTACTCCAACAAGCTGCACGACATCCAGATGGCTGCGGAGGCTTTTCGGTCGACGCCGAGTGATGCGGTTGCACAGCAATTCAAGACGAATGTTGCAGCGTTCCTGCAGGACGATCAGCGTTTTGCCAGCGATCCGGCCTTGCAGGCGGGGATCACGACCATTCGCCAGGACATGCAGGCCTACAGCACCGCCTTCGCGGAACTGGTGAAGCTGCAGGACAAGCGCGATGCACTAATCGCCAAGGTCACGGAGTTCGGGCCTTGGACCAGTATCGCGCTCAACGACGTTATGAGAAGCGCGTGGCGGCAGAATGACCTGGACCTCCTGAACCGGACCGCCCAGACGTTGGAAGCGCTCAATCGCAGCCTCTATTTCTCCGAACGCTTTGTGCATGCGGATGATCTGGCGGCCTATGATCTTGCCCAGTCGTCGCTCAAGGAAGCTGTCGACATGAACACGAAGTCGGCTGCGACAGCCAAGGTCGAGCTTCAGGGGAAGCGCCTTGCCGGTGCCGGCCAGTTGATGCAGAACTACACGGCCCGTCTTGGCGACGTGAAGGCAGTCCTCCTCGAAAGCAACCAGATCCGTGAAACGCGGATGAAGGCCGAAGCGGCGAAAATCGCCAGCGGCTTCCGCGATCTGCAGGCCCGTATCACCGGCGCGCAGACGTCGCTCGACGGTTCCGTCGAAAGCACCGTTGCTTCGGCGACCTCGACGACGCTCATCATCAGCGGCCTGCTGATCGTCATCGGGCTGGTCCTTTCCTATGTGCTCGGCCGTCTGATCGCATCCGCCATCAGCAAGATGGCGCAGGCCATGGAACGGCTTGCCCATGGTGACGAAAACATCACGATCGAAGGCATCGAGCATCGTCACGAACTGGGCGCCATGGCCCGCTCGTTGCAGGTGTTCCAGCAAACCGGTCGCGCAAAGCTGGTGGCGGAAGCCAATGCCGAGCGTGCGCGGCTTGCAGCCGAGGACGAACGCCTTCGCCAGGAGGCAGAGCGCCTTGCCGACGCCCAGGTGATGGAACAGGCCTTCCAGCAGATTTCGAGCGGGCTAGACGCCTTGTCTCGCGGCGACCTAACAGTCCGGGTCGGCGCAGTCGATCCGCGCTACGCCCGCATCCGCGATCACTTCAATAGCTCGGTTGCGAGCCTCGAGGAGGCTGTCGGCTCAGTCATCCACGCCATCGGCACCATCCGCTCCGGCCTGTCCGAGATTGCCACGGCATCGAACGATCTGGCGCGGCGGACCGAGCAGCAGGCAGCATCGCTGGAACAGACCGTGGCGGCGCTCGGTGAAGTGACCCGCGGCGTCAACGGCACGGCTGAGGGCGCTGGCCAGGCCCAGGGTGCAGTTACCACAGCGCGGACCAATGCCGAAAAGGGCGGGTTGATCGTCTCACGCGCCATCGAGGCGATGAGCGAGATCCAGAACTCGTCGGCCAAGATCGGCAATATCATCGGCGTCATCGACGAGATCGCGTTCCAGACCAACCTGCTGGCGCTCAATGCCGGCGTCGAGGCAGCCCGGGCCGGGGAAGCTGGAAAAGGCTTCGCGGTGGTGGCACAGGAAGTGCGGGAACTCGCCCAGCGGTCCGCCAAGGCTGCCAAGGAGATCAAGGATCTCATCTCGACCTCGTCAGCCCAGGTCGAGACCGGTGTCGATCTCGTCAGCCAGTCCGGCGTGTCGCTGGCACAGATCGTTGAACAGGTCTCTGCGATGAACGCTACTGTCGGTGAGATCGCGGTCGCCGCTCGCGAACAGGCGACCAGCCTGCGTGAAGTTTCGGTCGCTGGCGATCAGATGGACAAAGTCACCCAGCAGAATGCTGCGATGGTTGAGCAGACCACCGCCGCCGCGCAGAACCTGACACAGGAAACGGAGCACTTAGCTGATATGGTTCGCCGCTTTAAGGTGAAGTCGGACAATGGGAGGCAGGGCTATCCATTTGCTCTGGCGTCCTAAACCGGGCCGTGATCTAGGTGGGCCTCATCAGGGCCCACCATCTAACGTGCCAACGGATATCCGCTGGAAGCGGCTTAAATTACGCATTAGTGCCTATTTTGTCGGAAATAGTGCCATGAATGGGTGTTATTTTACGTCAGATATGCCGTGTCCTATCGTGATCTGGAAGAAATTCTGGCCGAGCGCGGGGTTGCCGTTGACCACGCGACGCTGAACAGATGGGTCGTAAAATATTCGCCGCTTATCGCTTCTCAGGCCCGGCGCCGCAAATCCGCGACCAGCCGTTCCTGGCGAATGGACGAAACCTATATACAGGTCAAAGGCAAGTGGACCTATTTCTATAGCGCTGTCGATAAATTCGGTAAAACCCTTGATTTCATGCTGTCCGAGCATCGTGATGAGCCTCCAGCCAGCGCCTTCTTCGCCCGCACGATCGACAACAATGGTTGGCCCGAAAAGGTCGTCATCGACAAGAGCGGCGCGAACCTGGCCGGACTGCAAAACGTCAACTGGCTGCTGCTACAGCATGGATGGTTTTGGCTGATCGAGATTTGCCAAGTCAAATATCTCAACAACATGATCGAGCAAGATCACCGGTTTATCAAGCAGCTGACCCGGCCCATGAAAGGCTTCAAATCCTTCCAGTCGGCGTCAGTAATTGGATGGCATCGAGGTGGCTCATGTGATCCGCAAGCGGCAATTCTCAACCAGTGGCCAATCCGCATTTTAACAATTCGCGGCGCGCGCTGCATAACTGTGTCCAGCGATAGCTCTTTCTGCAGACTTTGCAAAAATTTGCGACAGAGCCTTGTGAGCGAGGCCGATGCCCTTGTTGCGGATCTGGCTGACGAGGGGATCAAGCATCCCATCCTGAGCGCAATCCGCAAGGTGATCTCAAGTCGGGCTGGTTCGCTGCAGAGAGTCACGGAGCAGGTCCTAAGCAATTGAATGGTCACGAACATCCAGCACTCGGTCCCTCGAATGCCGGGGTCGGTGTTCATATCCATTCAAGACCGCCATGAGACGCGCGGTACCATCGCTGTCGGTTAGCGCTAAAACATCCGTGGAGGTGCCATCAGCCAAGTCAGACAGCCGAAGATTTATAGATCTCCGCAAGGGCGTCCAATTCCCAGTTTCCGCCGGTGAGGATGACGCACACCTTTTCATCCGGCCGAAGAGCTATCGAACCGGCCAACAAGGCTCCGATGCCGATCGATGCTGCCGGTTCGGCGATCAATTTCGCATCAACGGCGAGGGTCCGCATGCCTTGAATGATGTGCACGTCATCAACGAGAACAATCTCGTCGACATATTTCTCGATGATGGGATAGGGGTTTCTTCCTGGAACGCTGATCCTCAATCCATCGGCAATCGTGTCAAGCAACGGTAGAGACGTCGGCTGTTTGTTCAGCCGACTGTGAAAGTATTTTGGCGTGAGGGCAGGTTCGACGCCGATGACACGCACGCGAAGGTTGGTTTCCTTGATGGCGGTCGCCACACCGGCGATTAGGCCTCCACCGCCCAAGGGAACGATCACTGTATCGACGTCTTCGAGGTCCTCGAGGATTTCGCAGGCCATTGTGCCCTGGCCAGCCATGACCATCGGATCCTCAAATCCATGTACGACCGTGTAGCCGTTTTCTTCTGCTAATTCATAGACCCGTTTCCATCGGGCAGCATTATCGCCATCGAAAAGAATGACTTCTGCGCCGAGAGCCCGCGTATTCTCGATTTTCAACTTCGCTGTCGTGGTCGGCAGCACCAGCAGGACTTTCGTTCCCAGCATCCTGGCGACATAGGACAGGCCTTGTGCATGATTGCCCGACGAACTGGAGATCAGACCCTTGGCGATCTTTTCCTTGGGCAGAGAGAGCACCGCATTCAGAGCCCCACGGATCTTGAATGCACCGGTAATCTGTAGCGTTTCCGGTTTGAGATAGAGCTGGCAGCCGACAGCCTTTTCGATCCGTTCCGCGCGCAGCAGCGGCGTGCGCTTGATATAGGGCTGCAGTCGTATCCGGGCCTCCCGGATATCCTCGATGGTGGGGTAGTTGCGATGACTGCCTTGCTGGTTCACCTTCGCCGCCTTTTGCAATTCAGAGGAATCTGGAGTTGATGTCTATTTGGAAAAATCTGGAAGGATCTGAGGCTTTCCGGACATGAAGCCATTCCGCCGGGGCCGGGAGAGCTTGCTCACGAGAAGAATTCAAACTGGGTTCCGACGTTCTGCTCGATGGCATTGCGATAGATCCTGGCTGCCGTGGTGATGTCCTGTATCGCCATTCCCGTGGAATCGAAGATGGTCACCTCATCCTCATTTTCCCGACCGGGTTTGTGGCCCAGCAAAATCTCGCCAATTTCGCTGTGAATATCGTCTCTGGTGATGATATTCTGGTTGAGCGGATGCCAGGTCTCGCCCTTCTCGGTACATTGCGCGATCGAGTCGACGACGATTTTCGCGTTTCTGAAGATTTCCGGCTCCAGTTCCTGCTTGCCGCGCTGATCGGTTCCGATGGCGACAATGTGCGTCCCCGGTTTGACCCAGGCTGCTTCGACTGGTGCGCCCAAGCCGCGGGTCGTCGTAATCAGGATGTCGGCCTTCTCGACGGCTTGCTGCTTGGAGCCGGTAACGATGACCGGAATGCCCAGTTCGCTTTCGATATCGTCCTTGAATTTTGCAAGCGTTTCAACCGTGCGGCTCCACGCATGGATCTCGTCGATCTTCATGACCTCGTTGATGGCGCGGATTTGCATTCTCGCCTGATTTCCGGTGCCGATCGAGGCGATTTTCGAGGCGTTTTTCCTGGCCAGCGCCTTGACAGATACGGCACCGGAGGCGCCCGTTCTCAAACCCGTAATCAGGCTTCCATCCATCACGCAGGTGAGGGCGCAACTCTGTGCGTCAAATAGAATGATCGTCCCCATGCCAGTCGGCAATCCGAAGCTTTCGGGGTTGTTCTTGAAGCCGCCCGAAGAGGCCTTCATGGAGATCGTTTCGTTGACTTTGCAATAGCCGAGCTTGAAGTCGATTTCCCCTCGAGGCGCAGGCAGGTGGATCGAGAGATAGTCAGGCTGTTCGACCTGACCGGAACTGAAGGCTCTGTAGGCGTCTTCGACGGCCTCTATAACGTCCCGATTGCTGATCAGGCGGCTTACGTCCTCTTTTCTCAGGAGCAGCGTCTTCATGTTTCATCCTTTTAATTCGCCGGGCGTTTCTGGCTCTGCCCATTGATCGCGGTGTCGTCCGTCACGCCGTCTATCCGAGGGTCTGGCTGACCAGCGAATAGGTGAGCGGCGCAACGGAAGCATCCGGGCCAAACTCCTGCAGCCTCTTGCCCAGGGACATCGTGAGAACGGTGTCGAAAACAGACATGCCGCTGCGGATGGCGAGAAGTGCGAAATCGCCCCTCTCGAAGTGGGTGTCGAGCCGCAGGAACCGGCCTTCATGCTCCTTCAAGTGGAGAGAGAGGACATCGATGGCGTCGGCATCGGTTGACGCGACGATGGGGCCAACCACGTGGCCACGCCCGAAAGGCCGGCAGAGGGCAAAGGCCCTCAAGGTGTCGTCGCGATAGAGGCCATAGCCGACGGACTGGCGGAGGAGCCTGTCGATCAAACCCGCGCGCACTACGCCGAAGGCCGCGCCGTCGAGGGCCGTGATGGCGGCCAGGTCCTCTGCCGTGAGAAGACGGATTTCACCCTTCGGCGCGCCACAGGCCGCACCAGCTCCGGCCTTCACGATGCCCTGACACTGGTAGACCGTCTTTTCCGGCGCAAAGCCGAGGGAATGATAGAGCCGTTGCGCTGCCCGGGTGGCATTCAGCCTGAGGTTGACGCCCTCGAGTTCCTTGAGGGCATAGTCCATCAGCCAGAGGCCGGTTCCCTGCGTCTGCAGGCGGGGCGATGTGATGACCATGCCGATTGTCGCGAGATCTTCCGCTTGGCGGAACCACATGGCAGACCCCATGATCCTGCCGATCTCGTCCGTGGTAACGACCCCTTCGCCGACCTCGCGCAGGAACTGCCAGTCTTCCCCCCGGTGCGGCCAGCCGACGGAAATCGACAGCCCATGCAATTGGTCCAGATCGGCATCCTGCACGTCGGCAATCTGCATTGAAAAGGCGTCGATCTGATTTTTCTTGCTTGGCCCCAACGTCCCGCCCCCGGCAATCAAGAGTGATTAGGTGCAACCCGCCATGTTTTGGCGACAGCCCCGCCATCCTAAACCTACGCCACCGCATAAATCGCTCTTAAGGCCCATTGAAGCACAACAATCGACCGAAGCGAACGCAGGTTCGGCATTCAATCCCCCCATAATCCGTCATGCTTCATCATCACCATAAATTGCGGGGCGGCTTGTCCATGCACCGGGGAAACTATGAACGCGACTGAAATTCTGGCACGGCTGATTTCGTTTCCAACCGTCGTGGGCACGCCCAACGGGGAAATCGTCGACTGGATCCGCACCTATCTGCAAGCAGAAGATATCGCGGTCACCGTTATGCCGGGTCCGGAAGGCGACCGCAGCAATCTGTTTGCGACCATCGGCCCACGCGACGTGCCGGGCTACATCATTTCCGGCCATATGGATGTCGTGCCCGCGGAACACGCCGAATGGATATCATCGCCCTTCAGCCTGCGTCGTGACGGCGAACGGCTCTACGGGCGCGGCGCGACCGACATGAAGGGCTATCTTGCCGCAGCACTCGCGGCCGCGCCGAAGCTCGCCAAGGCGGGCCTTACCCGTCCCATTCACCTCGCATTTTCCTACGACGAGGAAGTCGGATGCCGCGGCGTGCCGCATCTGATCGCCAAACTGCCGGCGCTTTGCGCCGCCCCGCTCGGCGCTCTCATCGGCGAGCCAAGCAATATGCGAGCCGTTCTCGCCCATAAGGGGAAGGCCGCCGCCAGCGTGACCGTCCGAGGGCGAGCCGGCCACTCCTCCCGTCCCGACCTCGGCCTCAATGCCATCCATGCCATGGCAGGCGTGCTCAATGCGGCAATCGAGCAAGCGGAACGGCTGTCCGTCGGGCCGTTCGATCAGGCCTTAGAGCCACCCTACTCGTCGCTGCAGGCCGGGGTGATCAGTGGTGGCAAGGCGATCAATATCGTGCCGGACCTTTGCCGCCTCGAACTGGAGGCGCGGGCAATATCGGGTGTCAATCCGCAGAGCCTGCTTGCCCCCATCCGCAAGAAGGCGGAAGCACTGCGCGAGGCGGGTTTCTCCGTCGATTGGGACGAAATGAGCGCCTACCCGGCGCTGGCGCTCGATCGGTCATCTCCATTGGTTGCCCTGGTCGAAGACCTCACCAACCAGACGGCGCTCGGCGCAGTCAGCTACGGCACCGAGGCCGGCCTCTATCAGGCAGCCGGTATCGATGCTCTCATTTGCGGACCCGGCGACATCGGCCGCGCCCACAAGCCCGACGAATTCATTCTCGAAAGCGAGCTTGCCGCCTGCCAGAGTTTCATTGAAGCGCTTGGCCAGCGCTGCCAGGCTTGAGGCGGACGGTTTCGATGACATTTCTCTTCAGGTCCGACCAGACACGCGGTGCAATCTTCGCCTCGGCCTTTGCCGAGGCGCTGCCTGACCTGTCTTTCAGCATGGACGAGAAGAGCGTCGATCCCGATTCCGTCCGCTACCTCATAACCTGGACGGTGCCTGACGATCTCGACCGCTACAGGAACCTGGAAATCCTGTTTTCCATCGGTGCCGGCGTCGACCAGTTCAATCTCGATCGGGTGCCGAACCATGTGAAAATCGTCCGCATGATCGAGGATGGCATTGTCCGGATGATGCAGGAATACGTGCTGATGGCCGTCCTGGCGCTTCACCGCAATCTGCCCGCCTATCTCGACCAGCAGAGGCGCCGGCTCTGGGCCCCCGTGCCGCAAGTGCAGGCCGGCGAGTGCCGCATTGGCATTCTCGGCCTTGGCATGCTCGCGCAAGCCGTCATAGAGCGGCTGCAGCTACTCGGCTTCCCGATTGCCGGCTGGAGCCGCAGCGCTAGGACGCTCGATGGCGTTGTCTGTCACCACGGCGCCGATGGCCTTGATACGATGCTTCGGGCAAGCGACATCCTGATCTGCCTTCTGCCATTGACGGACGAGACGCGCGGCTTTCTGGATGCGAGCCTCTTTGCAAAGATGCCGAAGGGCGCTGCTCTCATTCACGCGGGCCGCGGCCCGCAGTTGGACCACGCTGCCCTGATGGACGCAATCGACAGCGGCCATCTCTCGGCTGCGATGACGGATGTCACCGATCCCGAACCTTTGCCGGAAGCGCATCCCTTCTGGACCCATCCCAAGATCATCGTCACACCGCATATCGCCAGCGTTACCCAGCCAGCCAGCGCTGCGCGGATCGTCATAGACAACATCAAACGTCACCTCTGCGGCCTCGATCCCATCGGGCTCGTCGACCGACGCCTAGGCTATTGAAACAACCGAAAGGATCGACATGTCCCTGCTGAAAACCCTCGACCCTAACCCGACCTTTGCGCCGCGTGAATCGCTGCCGGCGCCCGAGAAGCTGATTGCCGGCTCCCCATCCTTCAAGACCTGGGCGATGGACGAGGCGAAGGACGGCAAGGTTCTCTCCGGCGTCTGGGAAGCGACCCCCGGCGAAACGAAGTCGATCAAGGGCGAGGTTTTCGAATTCTGCCACATCCTCTCCGGTCTCGTCGAAATCACGCCCGAGGGCGGTGAACCCGTCACCTACAGGACCGGCGACAGCTTCGTGATGAAGCCAGGCTTCGTCGGGGTCTGGAAGACGATCGAGACGGTGCGCAAGTTCTACGTCGTCGTGAACTGACAGCATGAGGGCGGCGGCAATCCTGCCACACAGAGGGTATCTGCCGCAGCCTTCAGAACCTTGGAAACATTGGTCGGCACAGTCCAGCGCAACGATTTATGCTCGGATGGTCTGACCGGTCTCGGACATCCCGAGAAGGAATATCCCATGAGCCTCAGCTTCGATCCCGACAGCCTGCCCCTGCCCATCGGCCATTTTATCGGCGGCGAACTCATCGCGACCACCGACGGTATCGCAATGCATCGGCCGTCCGATGCAAAAACCTATGCCGATTGTCCGGTTGCCGACGCCGATCTGGTGGACCGTGCCGTCGACAATGCAAAAGCGGCGCTGAAAGCCAGCAACTGGGGCGGCGTGCGCCCGCGCGAGCGGACGAAGGCGCTGCAGGCCTGGGCCGACCTGATCGAGAGGGAAGCCGAAGCCTTGGCAAAGATCGAGGCCCTGTCCTCGACGCGTCCTGTGGGCCAGCTCGTTGCTGGCGATATTGCCGTGACGGCCGAGCAGATCCGCTTTTTCGCCGAATTTGCAGACAAGGAAGGCAGCGATCTCGTACCGACCGACGATCAGACGCTCGGCATGATTGTCAGCGAACCCTATGGCGTTGTCGGCGCGATCACGCCGTGGAATTTCCCGATCTCCATGGCCGGCTGGAAGCTCGGGCCGGCTCTTGCGGCCGGCAATGCCGTGGTGATCAAGCCGTCGGAAATGACGCCTTTCTCGACCGTCTACATGGCCCAGCTCGCCGTCAAGGCCGGCATTCCGGCGGGTTTGATCAATGTCGTTTTGGGCGATGGTCCCGTTACCGGCAATGCGCTCACCGGCCACGCCGACATTGCCAAGGTGAGCTTCACCGGCTCTACCCGCGCAGGCTCGGCGATCATGGAAAATATTGCCCGCACCGGCGTCAAGCCGATGACGTTGGAACTGGGCGGCAAGAGCCCGCAGATCGTCTTCGCCGATGCCGATATCGACAAGGCTGCTGCCGCAATCGCGGGCAGCGTCATCTTCAACGCCGGCCAGGCCTGTGTCGCCGGCACCCGGCTGATCGTTGAGAAATCGGTCGCGGACAGGCTTGTCGCGGCAATCGTCGCGCAGATGAAAACAGTGCGTCCCGGGCCGACCTGGGACGAGACAACACAATATTCGCCCATCATTTCCGAGCGGCAACGCGCCCGCATCGCCAGCATCGTCGATGCCGCGAAAGTTGCCGGCGGCGAATGCCTGACGGGCGGCGGCTTGATGGCCGGCGAAGGCTACTTCTTCGAGCCGACCCTGATCGCCAATGTCGACCAGATGAACCCCGCCATTGTCGAGGAAATCTTCGGACCCGTGTTGACGGTGCAGACATTCGAGAGCGAGGAAGAGGCACTGGCGCTCTCGTCCCACCCGATCTACGGCCTGGCTTCCGGTCTTTTCACGAAAGACCTGTCGCGGACGATCCGCTTTGCCCGCAAGCTTGAAGCAGGCACCGTCTGGGTCAACCGCTACAGCCGTTCGCGCGACCATATCCTGCCCACCGGCGGTTACAAGCGCTCGGGAATCGGCAAGGATCTTGGGCGCGAGGCCTATCATGCAAACCGCAAGACCAAGAGCGTGCTCATCAGCCTCTGAGGAAGAAACCATGAAGACCTATTCAATCGCCCTGATCCCCGGTGATGGCATCGGACGTGACGTTGTCGACGCCGCCTGGGAGGTCTTGGAGGCAGCTGCCGAAACCGCCGGCTTCGCGCTCGATGGCACGGAATTTCCATGGTCCTGCGCGTTTTACAAGGAAACCGGGCGGATGATGCCGGAAGACGGGATCGAGACGCTGCGCGGCTTCGACGCCATTTTCCTGGGCGCCGTCGGCTGGCCGAAAGAGGTGCCGGATGCAGTCTCCCTGCATGGGCTGCTGCTGCCGATCCGCAAGGCGTTCGTGCAATATGCCAATATCCGCCCCCACCGCATCCTGCCAGGTGTGGAAGGCCCGCTGAAGGCGGAGAATTTCGACATTCTCTGCATTCGCGAGAATACGGAAGGCGAATATTCAGGCGCTGGCGGCCGCGTCCACCAGGGCATGGACAACGAGGTGGCCGTCGAAACCTCGATCTTTACCCGCAAGGGCGTCGAGCGCATCGTCCGCTTCGGTTTCGAACAGGCAAAGGCCCGTCGCGGCAAGCTTGCCTCGGTCACCAAGTCCAACGCGCAGAAATATTCCATGGTGTTCTGGGACGAGATCACCCAGCGGCTGGCCACCGAATATCCCGAGGTCGAGGTGACCAGCTATCACGTCGATGCGCTGGCCGCGCGCATGGTCATGGCGCCCGAAAGCCTCGACGTCATCGTCGCCTCGAACCTTTTCGGCGATATCCTCACGGATCTGGGTGCGGCGATTCAAGGCGGCCTCGGTTTTGCGGCCTCGGCAAACATCAATCCGGACCGGTCGGCGCCCTCGATGTTCGAGCCCGTCCACGGCTCGGCCCCGGACATCGCCGGCAAGGGGATTGCAAACCCGATGGCCACCATCTGGTCGGGCGCCATGATGCTGGAGCATCTGGGCGAGACACAGGCAGCCCGGCGCATCATGAAGGCGCTCGCGATCACCACGGGCAAGGGCATCGGCACGGCGCCTGGAAAAGACACCACCGCCACGATTACCGGTGCGGTCAAGAACGCACTGACAACATTGTAAGGATACCTACATGCTGAACCTCAAGGATAAAAGCCTGCTCAGCCAGGCTGGCCTGATCGGCGCAAACTGGGTCGCCGCGCGCTCCGGAAAAACTGTCGATGTCATCAATCCGGCAACGCAGGATGCCATCGGCACCGTTCCGGACATGGATGGCGCAGATACGCGCGCCGCGATCGAGGCCGCAAATGCGGCCTGGAAGTCTTGGAAAGCCGAAACCCATGCCCAGCGCGCCATTCTGCTGGAAAAATGGTTCGATCTGATCATCGAAAACATCGACGATCTGGCGCTCATCCTGACCAGCGAGCAGGGAAAGCCGCTGGACGAGGCGCGCGGCGAAATCCGCTATGGTGCGTCCTTCGTCAAATGGTTTTCGGAAGAGGCGCGCCGCATCAACGGCCACATGATCCCCGCACCGAGCCGCGACCGCCGCATTCTCGTTATGAAGGAGCCGGTCGGCGTCTGCGGTATCATCACGCCGTGGAACTTCCCGAATGCGATGATCACCCGCAAGGTGGCGCCGGCGCTCGCCGCCGGCTGCACGGTCGTCATCAAGCCCTCGGAATTCACGCCCTATGCGGCGCTGGCCCTTGGTGTGCTTGCGGAACGGGCAGGGATCCCGGCGGGCGTGATCAACATCGTCACCGGCATGCCGAACGATATCGGCAACGAGATCATGGCGAACGAGACGGTGCGCAAGATCTCCTTCACCGGTTCGACGCGGGTCGGCTCGCTCCTGATGCGCGGCGCTTCCGACAGCATCAAGCGCCTGAGCCTGGAACTGGGCGGCAATGCACCCTTCATCGTCTTCGATGATGCCGATCTCGATCTTGCAATCGAAGGCGCACTGGCCTCGAAATTCCGCAATGGAGGTCAGACATGCGTCTGCGCCAACCGCATCCTGGTGCAATCCGGCGTCTACGAGACGTTTGCCGCCATGCTGAAGACCCGCGTGGAAGCGATGAAGGTCGGCCCGGGCACGGAACCCGGCGTTTCGATCGGTCCGATGATCAACAGCGCCGCGATTGAAAAAATCGAACGTCATGTTGCCGATGCCTTGGCAAAGGGCGGCAAGATCATCACCGCGACGCCCGTCCTGCCGAGGGGCGCCCAATTTACCGCGCCCGTGGTGCTCACGGGCGCGACGACAGACATGGAGCTTGCGACCGAAGAGACCTTTGGCCCCGTGGCTCCACTCTTCCGCTTCGAGACCGAAGAGGAAGCCATCGCCATTGCCAACGGCACCCCGTTCGGTCTCGCGTCCTATTTTTATACCGAAAACATGAAGCGCGCCTGGCGCGTCGGCGAGGCGCTGGAATTCGGCATGGTGGCGCTCAATACCGGTCTCATCTCCATGGAAGTCGCCCCCTTCGGCGGCGTCAAGCAATCCGGTCTCGGCCGCGAGGGTGCGCAGATGGGGATCGAGGAATATCTCGAGACCAAGAGCTTCCACATCGGCGGGCTCGCCTGACGGGGACATCGGGCGGGCTCCATCCCGCCCTTGTCTCACCATCCATGACGACAAAAAAGAAGGCACTGATTGCTTCCAATCGGTGCCTTGAGTTTGTGCCTTCGGGGAGTAGGCGTGGAGGGTCTTACTGGAACTTGTCGAGCAGCTTGTAGTATTGGCCGACCAGCGGCAGGAACCAGGGCTTGCCGAAATGACCGGGCACCGCTGGCCAGGGATAGTCGCGCATCGGGTTGCGGTCGGCGCGGCCAAGGATTGCGTCCGCCACCATCATGCCCAGATGGGTCGAAAGCTGCGCGCCGTGACCGGAATAACCCATGGCATACCACAAACCATCCTGGGAACCGGCGCGCGGGTAGCGGTCGGCTGTCATGTCGACGAGACCGCCCCAGCAATAGTCGATGTCGATGCCTTTCAGCTGCGGAAAGATGCGCTCCATGCTCTCGCGCAGAATCTCGCCGCTTTTGGAATCCGAGCGTTGGTCGGAGGTCGCGGAAAATCGCGCGCGACCGCCGAAAATCAGTCGGTTATCCGGCGACAGACGCCAGTAATTGCCGATGTTCATCGTGTTGACGCAGGTGCGGTTGCCCGGCATCACGGCTGCGGCCTCGCTCTCGGTCAGGGGCCGTGTCGCAACCAGGAAGCTGCCGACGGCAATGATGCGGCGGCGGAAGAAGGAGAAATTCCGCGTCGTGTAGGCGCCCGTCGCCAGGATCACATTGGCCGCCGTCACATCGCCGCGCGCGGTCACCAGCGTATGAATACCGTTGGCCTCTCGGTGATCGCTGACTGCCGCGGCTTCATGGATGGCAGCGCCATGGCGAGCCGCCGCCTCGGCCAGGCCCACCACATAGCGCCCCATATGCATCATGGCGCTCTTCTTTGAGAGCATTGCGCCATAGAAGGGCGAGCCGACCTCGCTCTTGAGGTCGTCGGACGTCAGGAGCGCCGTATCCGGATCGCATTCCCTGTTCAGCGCTTCGAAATTTCGTGCGATCGCTTCGAAATGCTTGGGCTTGGACGCCAGCTTCAGCTTGCCCGAACGGCGGAAATTGCAGTCGATACGCTCTTCGGCGATCAAGGCCTCGATCGTATCGATGGAATCGTCCAGCGCCTTGTAGAGCGCAATGGCGCGCTCCTTGCCGAGCTCCGCCTTCGCACCGAGATAGCTGTGCGCGAGCCCGTTGTTCAGATGTCCGCCATTGCGGCCCGACGCGCCGAAGCCGACGCGCTCGCTTTCCAGGACGACGACCTTCGCCCCGCCCTTGGCAAGCTGCCGTGCGGCGGCAAGCCCGGTAAAGCCCGCACCGACGATGGCGACATCGAAGTGCCCGCTGACTGGCCCTTGCGCGGCACCGGCGAAGGCCGGCGCCGTGTCATGCCAATAGGAGACGAATTTCATAGTCATCGCCCTTACAAGCCGACGACGCCGGGAAGTCCTGAAATGTCGGCGATTTCGGTATAGCCGTAATAGGGGTTGGCCGGCTCATGACCGCGGTTCACCCAGACCTTGTTCTTGATACCGAGATCATGGGCCGACATCAGGTCATAGCGGAAAGAGGACGAGCAATGCAGAACGTCTTCCGGCCCGCAGCCCAGCATGTCGAACATATATTCGAACGCCTGGAAACGCGGCTTGTAAGCCTGTGCCTGTTCGGCGGTATAGACCTTGTGGAAGGGCGCACCGAGCTTTTCGACATTCGACATGATCTGCGAGTTCATCGCGTTGGAAAGAATGACCAGCGGAATTTCCTTGGCGACCTTGGCAAGACCGGCCGGCACATCCGCATGGGGACCCCAGGTGGGAACGCGCTCATAGATCGTCTTGGCATCTTCGTCCTTGAAGGTGACGCCGTTCGCCTTGCAGGTCCGCGAAAGCGAATTATGGACGACGTCCGCATAGGGCTTCCAGGCTCCCATGATCTCGTCGAGACGATAGGCGGCGAAATTCGTCTTGAATTTCTGCATCGCCTGCTCATCCAGCTGGTCGCCATAGAGGTCGTCGGCCGCACCCACCATGTCGAAATTGATCAGCGTGCCGTAGCAATCGAAGGAGATATATTTCGGGCGAAAGGGGGCCATGACGTTCTTCCTCTATCTTTGTGTGCATTGGCCCCATCATAGAATGACGCGAATTGCCTTGGCGGCGCGAATTGGCATGCCCCGGAAGCACAAAGTGTTTTAATGACCGCCCCGTTTGGCACAGTATTGCATGACAGCCGTCAATTCACCGCCCGGAATGACCTCCGCTGGGGCCGTCGATATCCCCATCAGCATAAGATGCGGGATGCGCACGGTGGTTTGGGGGAAGATAGTGCGCAGACCTCTGCTTTCAGATGAATAGCTTCCCTTTCTTGTCCGAAACTTCAGGCCAGGAAAGGAATACCCATGCAGAGCCAATTTGATATCGTCGCCTTCGGGCCTGAGCATATTGATGGTGCAGTCGCGCTGACGCAGGCCGAGAACTGGCCACACCGGCGCGAAGACTGGATGCTGGTGCAGCAGCTGAGCGCTGGCGTTGTCACCATAAACGCGGAAGGCCGCGTCACCGGGACGACGCTCGTGACACCCTATGGGGACGATTGCGCCACCATCAACATGGTCATCGTCGACAAGTCCATGCGCGGCCTCGGCGTTGGACGCAAGCTGATGGAAGAGGCATTTAAACTGGCCGGCAATCGGCCGCTCCGCCTCATCGCGACGCAGGAAGGCCTCCCGCTTTATGAAAAGCTCGGCTTTGTCGCCGTCGGAACGATCTTGCAGTACCAGGGCCACGTGCTCCCCTGCGCCGCCGCCGAGGGGGTCGAGGACATGGCCGCCGGCGATCTCGACGCCCTGAAGATGCTTGACCGCGAGGCCTATGGTGCGGATCGGTCGAGCATGATCGATGCGCTGGTGGCGTGTGGCAGCATTGCGGTGGTCCGCAAGGGCGATGCGGTGGAAGCCTATGCGGCGATCCGGCCCTTCGGGCGCGGCGAGGTGATCGGCCCGGTCATTGCGCCCGATGTTGAAAAGGCCCGTGCATTGATTGCCTATCATGCCGCCTCCCGTCCCGGCGCGTTTCTGCGCGTCGACACGGGAAGCGAGACCGGCCTTGCCTCCTGGCTTGCCGAAATCGGACTTGCCCATGCCGGCGGCGGAGTCGCGATGCGGCGTCCGCCCAAGGACAACGCAGAACAGGCCCGCCGAAAAGTCTACGCTCTGGCCAACCAGGCCCTCGGTTGAACTCATCTGGAGAAGCAGAATGCTTGCCAATTCCCTGATCGAACTCGATCGCGCCCATCTTATCCATCCCGTCGCCTCCTATCGCGGACATGAGCGCCAGGGCGTGCGGGTGTTGACATCCGCCCGCGGCGCAACGGTCACCGACGCCAGCGGCCACCAACTGGTCGACGGATTCGCCGGTCTGTGGTGCGTCAATGCCGGTTACGGCCACGAGAGCATCGTCGAGGCGGCGGCCCGCCAGATGCGCCAGCTGCCCTATGCGACAGGATATTTCGACCTCGGCTCTGAACCAGCCATCCGGCTTGCCGCCGAACTCGCCGATCGCGCGCCGGGCGATCTCAACAGGCTTTATTTCACGCTCGGCGGATCCGATGCGGTCGATTCGACCATTCGCTTCGTCCACTATTACTGGCACGCGAAAGGCCAGCCAAAGCGCGACCAGTTCATCTCGATCCAGCAGGGCTATCACGGTTCATCGACGGTCGGTGCCGGACTGACGGCACTACCGGCCTTCCATGCCGGCTTCGGCGTTCCCTTCGACTGGCAGCACAAGATCCCTTCGCCCTATCCCTATCGCAACCCGGTCGGCGAGGATGCGGCAACGATTATCGACGCGTCGCTTTCGACCCTGAAGGCGAAGATCGAGGAAATCGGGCCGGACCGTGTTGCAGCATTTTATGCCGAGCCGATCCAGGGCTCCGGTGGCGTCATCGTGCCGCCGAAAGGCTGGATCAAGGCCATCCGCGACCTCTGCCATCACTACGGCATCCTCTTTATTGCCGACGAAGTCATCACCGGCTTCGGCCGGACGGGGCCGCTCTTTGCCTGTGCAGACGAGGATATCGTTCCGGACATGATGACGGTCGCCAAAGGCCTGACCTCCGGATATGTGCCGATGGGCGCTGTTTTCATGTCTGATGGCGTCTATGACGTGATTGCCGATGCTGCCGGCGAAACCGCCGTTGGCCACGGCTACACCTATTCGGCCCATCCCGTCAGTGCGGCGGTCGCACTGGAAGTGCTGAAGCTCTACGAAGGCGGCCTGCTGGAAAATGGCCACAAGGCCGGTGCCCGCCTGATGGCCGGGCTGGAAAGCCTGCGCGATCATCCTCTGGTGGGCGATGTCCGCGGCCGCGGCATGCTTGCGGGCGTCGAACTCGTGACCGACAAGGCGAAGAAGACCCCGCTTCCAGCCGCCGCCATGCCCGCCCGGCGGATCTTCGACCGCGCCTGGGACAATGGCCTCGTCATCCGGGCCTTCCCGCAGGGCGTTCTCGGCTATGCGCCGCCGTTCTGCTGTACCGATGCCGAGATCGACGCCATCGTCGAGCGGACCCGCAAGACGCTGGACCAGACGCTCGCCGACCCGGATGTCAGGTCCGCCATGGCTTGAGAGCGGATTCCCGAAATATCGCCGGGGCGGCAAAGTTCGCAATTTTATGCTGCTGCCTCCGGCAATATCGGAGAATAAGCCACAGTCGCCATGCAACACTTCAATTGGGGAACGGGCCGAACTCCAGGCCCCGACATCGCAGACTGGGTGAAAGGCAACATTTCTTCTTTCAGATTTCAGTATTCGGAACCTTGCTGATCGTGGGAAGCGACGGCTCTGCACCGACAACTAGCTTGCACAACGCCATCACAAAACCTGCAACGGTCCGTTTGTGACAATCAACCGAGGTGGAAGGTCCGCAATCAAGACGGCCGCTATCCCAACCGACAGAAAAGGGGAATGAAATGACTGACAAGATCACCAATTGGACGAAGTCCGACGACGCCAAGGTCGAGGACGCCATTCGTCGCGGTGCATCCCGCCGCGATCTCCTGAAGTTGATGCTGGCAAGCGGCGTGGCCCTTTCAGCCGGCGGCGCGGTTTTCGGCCGGGCCACGAGTGCCGTTGCCGCAACCCCGGTTTCGGGCGGCCATTTCAAGGCCGCCGGCATTTCCGCTTCCAACGCCGATACGCTCGACCCGGCCAAGGCCTCGCTCGGCACAGATTATGTACGCTGCTGTTCGCTCTACAACCGCCTGACCTTCATCGACGCCAGCGGCGTCCCGCAGATGGAACTCGCCGAAAAGCTCGATACTAAGGATGCCAAGACCTGGACCGTGACGCTGCGCAAGGGCGTCACCTTCCATGACGGCAAGGCGCTGACCTCGGCCGACGTCGTGTTCGCGCTGAAGCGTCACCTCGACCCGGCCGTCGGCTCCAAGGTCGCGAAGATCGCGGCCCAGATGTCGGAGATCAAGGCGATCGACACCAGTACGGTTGAAATCGTCCTGAAGGCCGCCAATGCCGACCTTCCCCTTATCCTGGCGCTGCACCACTTCATGATTGTGCAAGATGGAACGACCGACTTTTCGAAGGGGATCGGCACCGGTGCCTTCGTGCTCGAGACATTCGAACCGGGCGTGCGCTCGCTGATGCAGAAGAACAAGAACTACTGGAAGCCGGGCCTTCCGCATATCGATACTTTCGAATTTATCGCAATCAGCGACGACAATGCCCGCGTCAACGCGCTTCTCGCCGGCGACATCCAGTTGGCCTCCGCCATCAACCCGCGTTCGGCAAAGCAGGTCGAAGCCCAAAGTGGCTTCGAATTGTCGAAGTCGACGAGCGGCAACTATACCAACCTCAACATCCGCCTCGATATGAACAAGCCGGATTTCGTGACGGGCATGAAGTATCTGGTCGATCGCGAACAGATCGTCGCGGCGGCGCTTCGGGGCTTTGGCGAAGTCGGCAACGACCAGCCGATTTCCAAGGCCAATTTCTTCCACAACGCAGACCTTAAGCCCAAGGCCTTCGATCCCGACAAGGCCAAGCATTACTTCGAAAAGGCCGGCGTTCTCGGCCAGTCGATCCCGGTCGTCGCCTCGGAAGCCGCCGGCAACTCGATCGACATGGCAATGATCATCCAGGCAGCCGGTGCCGATGTCGGTCTCAAGCTCGACGTCCAGCGCGTGCCCTCCGATGGTTACTGGGACAAATACTGGTTGAAGGCGCCGATCCATTTCGGCAACATCAACCCGCGTCCCACCCCGGACATCTATTTCTCGCTTCTCTACTCGTCCGACGCCCCCTGGAACGAGAGCCAGTACAAGTCGCCGAAGTTCGACAAGATGCTGCTTGAGGCCCGCGGACTGCTCGACCAGGCCAAGCGCCAGGAGATCTACAACGAGATGCAGACCATGATCTCCGAGGAAGCTGGCACCATCATCCCGGCCTACATCACCAACGCGGATGCGATTTCCAGCAAGGTGAAGGGCCTGTTGCCCAACTCTCTCGGCGGCATGATGGGCTATGCCATGGCTGAGTATATCTGGCTTGAAGCCTGATATCAGGCGTGTCGTCCGGAGGGCTCTGCCCTCCGGACATGAGCAACGCCAGACCATTGCGCGACAGCAGGGCGACCGCGATTTGCAGGCGGACCCTCGGCAATCGGTTCTTCTTTTTAAACACGTTTGATGGGAAACTGGCATGGCCGCCGGCATCGGACGACGCGGCGGGAGATCTTCCATGAACTCTGAAATCGGAAGCCTGATCCTCCGGCGGGTCGGCATAGCGATGATCACCCTCGTTATCGTGTCGTTCGCCGTATTTTTTACGACCAACCTTTTGCCAGGCGACACGGCCACCATCCTGCTCGGCCAGGCAGCGACGCCGGAAGCAATCGCAGGGCTGCGCCAGGCAATGCACCTCAACGATCCCGCCATCCTGCGCTTCTTCCGTTGGGGCCTCGGCTTTCTGACGGGCGATCTCGGAAAGTCCTATGCCAACAATATGGAGATTTCGACCCTCATCGGTGGTCGCTTCGTCAACACGATGGAACTTGCAGGCCTCACGACGATCATCGCAGTTCCCCTTGCGCTGACGCTTGGCATTACCTCCGCAGTCATGAGGGGAAGGCTTTATGACCGGGTCGTCAGCGTCTTGACCATCGGTGTGATTTCCGTGCCCGAGTTCGTGATCGCCTCTACGGCGGTCCTTGTCTTCGCCGTCTATCTGCGGTGGCTGCCGGCGATTTCCTTCGTCAATGAAATCCACTCCTTTTCCGACATGCTGCGGATGTATGCGATGCCGGTCGTCACGCTGACTTTCGTGGTCTCGGCGCAGATCATTCGCATGACGCGCGCTGCGGTGATCGAGACGCTCGACACACCCTATGTCGAAATGGCGCTATTGAAGGGCGCTTCACGCAGCCGCATGGTCCTGCGCCACGCCTTGCCGAATGCGCTGGGTCCCATCGTCAACGCTCTGGCTCTGTCGCTTTCCTATCTCATTGGCGGCGTGATCATCGTTGAAACGATTTTCAACTATCCGGGCATTGCCAAGCTGATGGTGGATGCGGTCGCAACCCGTGACCTGCCGTTGATCCAGACCTGCGCGGTGATCTTCTGTGCGGGCTACCTGATCCTGATCACCATTGCCGACATCATCGCGATCATTTCCAATCCGAGGCTCCGCAAATGACGCAGATCGCTACATCCAAGCCGTTTCGCCGTTTCGACTATACATTCAGCCCGGTCGGCATGATCGCGTTGGCAGTCATCCTGTTCTGGTCGATTGTGGCCATCTTCGCGCCGCATCTTGTTCCCTATTCGCCCGGCAAGATCGTCGATACCGATTATTTTGGTCCGATCAGCAGCAAACTCTGGCTCGGCTCCGACTATCTGGGGCGCGACATGCTCTCCCGCATCATCATGGGGGCTCGCTACACGCTGGGCGTCGCCCTTGCGGGTGTCCTCATCGCTTCCACGAGCGGCGTCGTGCTCGGCATGGCAGCCGCCGTTCTCGGAGGCTGGTTCGACACGTTACTCAGCCGTTTCATGGATGCCATGCTTTCCATTCCCAGCAAGCTTTTCGGCCTGGTGGTGGTGGCGGCCGTCGGGTCTTCCTTGCCGGCACTCATCCTCACGCTTGCTTTTATCTATGCACCGGGCTCCTTCCGCTTCGCCCGGTCGCTTGCCGTGAACGTCAACACGATGGACTTTATCGCGGTGGCCCGCATCCGGGGGGAGAGCACCCTCTATCTCGTCGGCGCGGAGATCCTGCCCAACATCATCCGTCCGGTTCTGGCAGATTTCGGCATCCGCTTTGTCTTCATCGTGCTGCTGCTCTCCGGCCTCTCCTTCCTCGGGCTCGGCGTTCAGCCACCGCTGGCAGACTGGGGTGCGCTCGTGCATGAGAATATCCAGAGCCTGTCCTATGCCTCGGCGGCTGTCATCGCACCCTCAGTGGCCATTGCCAGCCTGACCATCAGCGTCAATCTGTTGATCGACAATCTGCCGCGCGCCATACGGGATCGGAGTGCCTGACCATGACCAATCTCGTCGAAATCAGAAATCTGCATGTCGAAGCGACGACGGATTCGGGACGCAGGATCGAGATCATCGGCGGCGTCGATCTCGACATCGCCAAGGGTGAGATTGTTGCCCTGATCGGCGAAAGCGGCTCCGGCAAGACGACGATAGCACTCACACTGATGGGCTATGCACGACCCGGCTGCAAGATCACCGGGGGCTCGGTGATGGTTGACGGGAGCGACATGACGGCGCTTTCCGAAAGCCAGCGTCAGCGGATCCGCGGCACGGAGGTTGCCTACGTGCCGCAAAGTGCCGCTGCGGCCTTCAATCCATCGGCGAAAATCATGGATCAGGTCATCGAGGTGACCCGGATCCATGGACTGATGCCGCCAGCCAAGGCGCGCCTGCGCGCCATCGAGCTGTTTCGTGCACTGTCGCTGCCGGACCCCGAAAATATCGGCGACCGCTACCCCCACCAGGTCTCGGGCGGACAGTTGCAGCGTCTTGCCGCCGCCATGGCCCTGATTGGCGATCCCAAGCTGATGATCTTCGATGAACCCACCACCGCGCTGGATGTGACGACGCAGATCGAGGTCCTGAAGGCTTTCAAGTCGGTGATGCGGGCCGGCGGTATTGCCGGCGTCTATGTCTCGCACGATCTCGCGGTTGTCGCCCAGATCGCGGATCGGATCGTCGTCCTGAAAGACGGAGCGGTTCAGGAAACCGGCACCACGCAGGACATCCTGTCGACGCCGAAACATGCCTATACCCAGGAGCTGCTTTCGGCATTCGAGCCCAAGCATTTCGAGTTCTCCGGTCGCAACGAAGCGTCGGCAGCGCCCCTGTTGCGGATCGAGAATGTGTCATCCGGCTACGGCCAGATTCAGGCGGACGGACTTCCCCTCGTTTGCGCCGTCCGCTCGGTGGGGTTCGACCTCCAGAAGGGCCGCAATCTTGGCATTATCGGCGAATCCGGTTGCGGAAAATCGACGCTGGCACGGACGATCGCGGGAATGCTTCCCGCCAGCGCCGGGAAAGTTCTCTTTGCCGGAGAGCAGATGCCGCCCGCCGCGACGAACCGCAGCCGGGAACAATTGCGGCAGATGCAGATCGTCTTCCAGTCCGCAGACACCGCACTCAACCCTGCCAAGCCCATCGAAGACATTATCGGGCGGCCGCTGACCTTCTACCATGGCATGAGCGGCAAGGCCCGCAGCAAGCGGGTCGACGAGATTCTCGACATGGTTCGGCTGCCGAAGTCGCTGCGTTACCGGCATCCGGCGGAACTGTCCGGCGGCCAGAAGCAGCGTGTCAACTTTGCACGCGCGCTAGCCGCAGACCCGAAGCTCATCATCTGCGACGAGATTACCTCGGCTCTCGATACGGTCGTGGCTGCGGCCATCATCGAGCTACTGAAGGAACTGCAGCGCGAACTCGACCTGTCCTATATTTTCATCAGTCACGATCTTTCGGTCGTCAAGGCGATCTGCGACGAAATCGTGGTGATGTATCGCGGGGAAAAGGTGGAGCAGTTGACGCGCGAAGGCATCAAGGCGCCCGTGCATCCCTATTCGAAACTGCTCTTCTCCTCCGTCCCCGAGCTCGATCCGGCATGGCTGGACAATCTGGTTCTGGAGCCGGACCTCATCCGGCAATATGGCGGTCTCTGAGGGACGCTAGAGCGGGAAGAGGCTGGTCAACGGAATATGCGACTTGACGATCGGCGACTTCAGCACGACGAAGCTGAAATATTTGTCGATGCCAACATCCATGTCCGTCAACCGTTCCATGATGATCTGATACTCGCCGATCCCGGCGGTGATGAATTTCACCAGATAGTCGTAGCCGCCGGACACGAGGTGGCATTCGACGACCTGGTCGATCTTGCCGACGACCGTCAGAAACCTGGCGAAATCGACCTGCCGGTGGTTCTTGAGGGTAATTTCCGTGAAGACGGTCAGCGTCTGCCCGAGCTTTCCCAGGTTGATCTGCGCCGAATAGCCCTCGATATATCCCTCTGTCTGCAGCCGCTTGACCCGCATCAGGCATGGGCTCGGCGACAGGTGGACAAGCTCGGCCAATTCGACATTGGTGATGCGACCGTTCTTCTGCATCTCAGAGAGGATCCTGATGTCCGTCCGGTCCAGTTTCATCACGGGTTTGACGCCTTCCTGCTGACTTTGACTGCAGCATAAAATGCCGCAGATATCCGGGCGACCTTACCACACACGCCGCCCAAATCTACAAATTGGTGATTTCAAAACTGAGCAGAAGATGCCGATGGGTGTTTCATCCAGAGGATTTTCTGCCGTGCTACAGATATTTCCGGCAGTGAATGCGTCCGCGGTGCGCCTAGTGTAAGGGGTGAAAACCGGAGATGAATATGCCTGCGCCACTGACGCTGATCGATACCCCATCGGACCTGCCCGACTCTGCTGATGCGGTTGTCATCGGTGGCGGCATCATCGGTGCCTTCGCGGCCTATTACCTCACAAAGCGCGGACTGAAGACGGTCCTCATCGAGAAGGGCCGCATTGGAGCCGAGCAGTCGAGCCGAAACTGGGGCTGGTGCCGGCAACAGAATCGCGACGCCCGCGAATTGCCGATTTCCACCCGGAGCCTCGAGCTCTGGGAGCGCTTTGCGGAAGAGACCGGGGAGGAAACCGGCTTTCGCCGTTGCGGCCTCCTTTATCTCAGCAACAACGAGGCCGAAATTGCAGGCTGGGCTCGCTGGCGCGACTTTGCGAAAACCGTCGGCGTAACCACGCACATGCTCTCAAGCGCTGAGGCCGCGGAGCGGGGCCGAGCCACCGGTAAAAGCTGGAAGGGCGGCGTGTTCTCGTCGACCGACGGGATCGCCGATCCGGCGCAGGCCGCGCCGGCCGTTGCACGCGCCATCGTCAAGTCCGGTGGCACCGTGGTCCAGAACTGCGCCGCGCGCGGCATCGAAACCGAAGCCGGCCGCGTGAGCGCTGTGGTCACGGAACGCGGGACGATCAGGACAAAAACGGCCATTCTTGCCGGCGGGGCGTGGGCTTCGTCCTTTTGCAGACAGCTGGGCATCCGCTTTCCACAAGCCTCCATCCGGTCGTCGATACTGTCGGTCTCGGCAGGGGCGGTCGGCCTTCCCGATGCGCTTCATACTGCGGGCGTCTCGATCACCCGCAGGGGCGATGGCGGCTATACGCTGGCGATCAGCGGGCGCGGCCGTGTCGACGTCACCTCGCAGCAACTGAGGTTCGCGCCGCAATTTCTGCCGATGTTCGTCAAGCGCTGGCGCAACCTTGCGCCCGGCAACCTCGAGGGCATTCGCAGCGGCCACGAGACGCTCGGCAGCTGGCGGCTGGATGAGGTGACACCGATGGAGCGCATGCGGATCCTCGACCCCAGACCGGACGCTTCGACGATCCGCCTGATCCATGCGCGCGCCCTCGAACTGCTGCCAGAATTGAAGAAGACGACAGTGACGGGCTCCTGGGCAGGCTATATAGACTCGACCCCCGACGGCGTCCCGGCGATCGGCGAGGTCACGGGCCTTCCGGGCTTCATTCTGGCCGCCGGCTTCTCCGGCCACGGCTTTGGCATCGGCCCGGGCGCCGGTCACCTCGTGGCGGATATTGCCACAGGCGCAGAGCCATTGGTGCCCGCCAGGCCCTACCATCCGGATCGCTTCTCGGCATCGGCATGGGGCAAGATCGCAGAGTTCTGACGAGCCCTCTGTCGGGAACGCTGGCGCTATCCCCGGAAGCCGGAGGAACCCAGGCAACCGATCGACGAAGAGCGACCGTCACGACAAGAACCGGGGACGGTCGCCGCGTGTGATGATCACCGACAAGCCGCGGTCCTACGGCGCAGCAAAGCGAGAGATCATGCCGGGTGTCGAGCACCGCTCCCACAAAGGGTTGAACAATCGGGCGGAGAATTCTCAACAGCCAGTCCGGCGGCGAGAGCGGATCATGAAGCGCTTCAAGTCACCGCGACATCTACAACGCTTCGTCTCCATTCATGACCCGATAGCCAACCTATTTCAGATCCCACACTACGACATCTCCTCCGGCCACCATCGCGAACTGCGCACGGCGGCGATGAGCCTGTGGGCGAAAATTGCCCGAGCATGACAGATATCTGCGGATGACGTCCTTCTGGCCTGTCATCCGTTAAGTTTACGATGCCCTCCGGTGAGATCGAAGCCTGCCTTTCCGCTTGCGATGTTATAGAGGACAGCCCCACCGATAACGCCGCCGACAACCTGCGCGACGATATAGGGAAGGATCTGATTGGCTGGAAAGCGCCCACCGGCCGCTTCCACGTTACACAGGCTCCAAAACGTAATTTGTATAACGAAACCCGACCATCGCTTGTGCGGCTTCAAGTCGTGTGACCGCCAACGGCATATCCTCCCAGCGTGAGCACTCGATCGGCCATCGCCAGCGTCGAACTCCGATGCGCGATCATGATGCGGGTCATTGACAATTGCTTGATTGCCCCGTTGATCCTCGCTTCATTGTCGCCGTCGAGGTGGCTGGTGGCCTCGTCAAGGTAGAGGATCGAGGGCCGCCGGTAGAGCGCCCGCGCGAGAATGATGCGCTGGCGCTGTCCGCCTGACAGTGTACTCCCCATATCTCCAACCAGCGTCTCAAAACCCATAGGCATGGCGAGGATTTCGTCGTGGATCGCCGCCATGCGCGCGCATTCGGACAGCCAACCAGAGTCGTGGTCCGGATCGAACGCTGCGATGTTATCCGCTATCGAGCCAGCGAACAGGTGGTCGTCTTGCAGGACGCAGCCGATCCGCGCCCGGTAGCTGGCTAGGCTGCCAGGGGTGACTGGGTTACCGTCGATCAGAAGTTGGCCGCCCGTAGGCACAATGAGGCCGGCCATAATCTTCAATAGCGTCGTCTTGCCGGCGCCGGATGGCCCGGCAATGCCGACACACTCCCCGGCAGCGATGGAAAAGCTAACGCCAGGCAGAACGTCTCGCTCGTTTTCGGCATAGCAGAACCGGATGCGCCTTGCCTCGACATTGCTGGCGTGGAATGCGGTTCGGTTCGGTGACAGCTGCAGTATCGGTGCAAGCGCTTGCGTCTCCGGCTCGGCCAAGGCGATATCGGCGATGCGTTCGCCGTGCATCGATAACATGACGAACTGGACCACTGCACCGATGAAACTGTCGACCCGGCCCGCGAACTGGTCCTTGTAGGCCAGGAACGCGACTAACATTCCGACGCTTAGATTGTCGGCCATGATCGCTCGCGCGCCGAAGTAGATGATGATAAGCCGGTCTAGCCCGAACAAGCCCGTCGAGGCTGCGTTGAACAGTACCTGCATTTTTTGCACCCGCAGATCTGCGTTGATCCGATCCACCAGGTAGTTGACCCACACGCCTCGCCGGCGGGCTTCCAGGTTCAATGCCTTGAGGCTCGCGATACCCCTTGCACTCTCCATGAAATGGCTTTGCTCCTGCGCGGCGTGAATGATCGCCTCCTCCGAGCAGGCCCGGAACGGCCGGTAGACGAGGGTTTGAAGCGCGGCGTAGATCGCCGTGCTTAGCAAGGCAATCGCCAGCAGCCAGCCGCCATAGAGCCACATCATCAGCACGAGAACGACCGCCATCACGCCGTTGAGAAAGGCGGTGATGGCGTCAACCGTCAAGGTGCGCTGCACCACGTCGAACGAGCCGAAGCGCGAGACGATATCACCTACGTGGCGCTTTTCAAAGAAGCTGAGTGGCAGCCGCATCAACTGGTCGAACAGGCTCACTTTCCATTGCAGAGCGAGGCTGGACCCGACAAGCATTGTAATCCAGCTGCGAGCCAGCGTAGTCACCACCTGCAAAGTGAGCAACAAACCAAGCGCGAGCACGATCAAGGTCAGGAGGTCGTAGTCGGCCGCGACGACCACTTCGTCCAAAATCAGCTGAAATCCGATCGGAGCCGCCACCAAGGCCATCTCCAGCAAACAGGAGATCGCCAGGACCTGCACGGCGGCCTTTCCGATTCCGCGCGTGCGGCGCAACAGATCGAGAATGCGAACCTGCTCGCGCTCATCGCGCTTCTCGAAGCTCTCCCCGGGCCATGCCTCCAGGGCGACGCCAGTGAAACTCTCCGAGAAGGCTTTCATAGAGAGGCTTCGTCGGCCGATTGCGGGATCATGGACGACGACTGACTTGGCGCCAACCTTCGTCAACACCACGAAGTGATTGTGGTTCCAGTGAAGGATGCATGGAAGCCGAAGTTGCGCAAGATCGTCCAGCTCGAGGCGGACCGCTCTTGTCGCCAAGCCCAGACCTGAACCGACCTCGGTAAGATCCCGCAGCGTCAATCCTTTAAGAGAAATCGCCATGCGGCGGCGGATACCGGCGATTCCCGTCTGCCGTCCGTGAAAGCCACTGACCATCGCCATGCAGGCCAAGCCGCATTCCGCGGCCTCTGATTGCAGAACGACCGGTACCGCCTTCCAGAAGCTGCCTGACAAGCGCCCAGCTATCGACTGTACGGCTTCGATCATGCGCCGTTGCCGCCGGCGCTGACCGAGCCGCGCAGCCCGTAGATGGGTTCCAACAGCCATTGGTAGAGAGGCCGCGTCTCGGCCAGGATATGCGCCTCCACCTGCATGCCAGCCTGCAACGGTTCTTGGCGGCCGTAGGCGTTGACGAATGACTCCTTCGGCGTGACGGTGATGCGGTAAAGGGACGGCGAGCTTGCGGCGTCGAAACCACCGCCGGCGTTGAGCAGCGCCACTTCTTCCGGTCGTAGGGTCGCCCGTGAGATGAGTTCCACACTCCCGGCGTATTGCCCAAACTTCTGGTAAGGAAAAGCGGCGTAGCGCAGCAGCACGTCTGATCCTTTGCGAACGAAGCCGATGGCGTTCGTCGGCGCGAGCAGCTGGGCTACCAATGGTTGATCGGATGGGACAATCGTCAAAAGCGGCGTGCCCGCATTAACAGTCTGCCCGACCAGTGAGATGATGCCCGTGATGGTACCGTCCCGCGGCGCGGTGATGCGCACCTCCCGCTGTGACTCCGCTTTGCCGATCTCCTGATCGACTTCGAGGATCTGTTGCCGGATAGCAGAGGTTTTCTCCGCCGTCTCCAGATCGAAGGCCGACAGTTCGCCATTCAGGTCCTCATGCCGCGCCTTAAGCTGGATTGTTTCGCGGCGAAGCGCTTCTAGCTGCATCCTGCTGGCGTTGTAGGCCTGTAGGCGATCCTCGTACTGCGTCATAGTGGTGATGCCCTTAGCCATAAGATCCTGCTGGCGCTTCGCAAAACCCTTCATTTCCTCCGTAATCTGTTCCAACAAGCTGACCTGCGCCCCAACTTGGTCCAGCTCGCTCGCGACACTGCCGACCTGCTCAATGAGGCGGCGCTTATTCGCCTCGGCCAGATCCCCCTGGCGCTGCAGCGTCTCGACCAATTCACGCCGACGATCGCGAAGTGCAGCTACGATTCCGCCGTTGGTGTCGCCTAGCGACGTGGTGCTGTCCAGACCAAGGACGTACAGGAGGTCACCTGCTCGGACGGTCTGGCCGTCGTGCACAAACAAATTCTCTACCCGGCCGGGCTGGGAGGCGACCAGGCGCGTCAATCCTTGCACCGGAAGCATAACGCCACTCACGCGCACCCGACGCGTATATTCGCCGAACGTCAGGAACAACAGTGCCGCGGCGACGAACGACAGGCTGAAGGCTACCACCCCCCATCGTGATAACGGGCTGACAATTGTCGGCCGACCGAGCCACGCCATGCGCCGGGCCGTAAGCGATTCTTCGCGAAAAAGAGGGGATTTATTGTTCATTCAATGAAATGGGCGGCGTCCGCGAACCCCGCCCAACTTCCTATATCTAATCATGTGGAACCCATTGTCGGAGCTGGCCATGCTCGTGCTGGAGCTAGCTACAGTGCAAGCCAAGGCGTTATTCCACTTACCGTCAGAAACATGCGCTTCTTTCGTTTCATAACGGCTAAGCGGAGACGCTGTCCCGCAATGACCGCAAGCTCCCAGTAAATGGGCGTTGCTCTGCGCCGAAAAGCGCCAGCAGTTAGTGGGGCTGGTAGCCGTTGTAGTAGACGGTACTAGATCTTTGGCCAGTCTGGTTGTTCACGCAATCTACTCGTGTCGCTTTTCCTTGGGCATTGGTAGTAACTGTGCAAGTGTATGTGTCGCCACCGCCAACCGCCGTCATTTCATTCGCACTCAATTCACGAATTGAACTTGCCATTGATCTTCTCCTATGTTTGAGACGTTAAAATATATCTGACATCCGGCGGATCAGCCATCAAGCAAAGACCCGCCAGTTACTGTCGATGCTGCCACGTCGGACAGCACGAACAGATAGATCTTATTATTCGAGACCGACAGGGATCCGCAATAATACACCTGTACTAGTTGTGCCCGTGCGTATGCATTTTGTCTTGCGCTGAGCGAATAGGAAGTGGATTTATGCAACCGCATGCGTTGAGAAGCAGAGATGTTGACTTTCAATCCATCAATCGCGCGCCCCGCCGAAATTTGCGATCACCTTCGTTACAACACTCGGCAGCTCGCGGTCAGTTCCGGCTGGAGCGAAATGATAGTGCGCCGGGCGTCGCTGGCTAATCGCTCATCCCTGATGATCCGTGGACGGCGGTTGCCCCACGACCAGTAACGAGTGCAGCTCCGGATCTCACCTAATTCACTTTTCCTTCGCTCCGCTGGAGTCTTTCTGCCGGGTGCTAGTCCATCAGTACTACTGGGCATCTCTCTTCCTACGTGCGAAGGACGCATTGCTTTTAAATCATCAGGATGGAAATCTAGAAAGGGAAGAGATGCTGCGAAACGCTATTTTAGGAGTTTTAATACTCGTCGTTGTTGGGGGATTGACGTCATGCCAAACGGCTCAAGAATCCGCAACTAGCGCTCAGATGACATGCAGTGCACAGGGTCTAAAAGCCGGTACGAAGCGATACGAAAAATGCGTGAGCGCTACATACCAGAGTAACCGGCAACAGTCCCAGCAAGCGGAGAATAACGCCGTCGCCGGGGCCGCTCTGGGTGTCGTAGGCGGAACTGTGCTTGGCGCTTCCTTAGACAACCACCACTACTACTATCGCCGTTGCGGACCATGGGGCTGTTATTAAGCGAGTGGGGCAAATAGCTGAGGCGCAGGGTTCGCAAAGAAGCGAAATCAACAAATACGGTGGCGACAGGACGTTTATCGCCACCGGTTATGGCCAGACGGCTTATTGAGAATAGCAATTGTGCGCTTGGCGGAAACTGCGATATCTGCCTAGAAATCGTCAAATTGCCTGTGTGCTTGCCACCTCCAGAACTGAACCGGCGCACCCTAGTGGCTTGGTGCTTACTCTGTCGAGCGCTGCATAGATCGGTGCGATCTCGCTTGAACTGCCTGGGCAAGCAGGATAGAGCGCAACTCGGCTGGCCGCACTGGTTTGACCAGGACGGGAACCTCGGGCAAGTCTAAGTCTTCGCGTACGCGTTCCTGGTCATGCCCACTCAATACAACCGATGGCACCGGTCGGCCCGCCAGGCGCCGGACCTGGTCAATGCACTCTTTGCCGGTAACGCCGTTGCCAAGATCGAAGTCGGTGATAAGAAGGTCCGGCTCTGACAGCTTCAGTGGCGGAGCAAGCTCCGCCTGAACGTCGCAGCCCCATTTACGGAGGAGGATCGCCGTCGCTGTTAGGACGGTCTCGTCGTCATCGACCAGCAATACGCGTAACCCGTGCTCGAGGCCGGGAGAAATTGCCGACGAAGCGCGAGGCAAGGGTATTGGATCGGTAGAGATCGGCAAGTTCGATAGCGTGATACAGGTGCCGCGGCCAATCACAGAGCGAAGTGCAACGTCGATGTTTAGAACGTTGCCGAGCCTGCGCACGATGGCCAGTCCTAGCCCCACCCCTTCGACGTCTTTGTCGCCGCGTCGACGAACCTGGTGGAATTCCTCAAACACCTTTGCCCGATGTCCTTCCGGGATCCCTGGACCGCGGTCAAAGACCTGAACGGCAAGTGTATCGCGGCGGCGCCGGCAAGCGATCAAGATCTCTTTCCCAGGAGCGTACTTGACGGCATTGTTCACGATGTTCTGCAGCATTGTGGCGAACAGGGCTCGATCTGTCTTCACGATGACATCGCAGGCGATAGCTCGCAGTTTGGTGCCGTCGACTTGAGCTGCTTCCTTGTTCTGGTGAAGAATTTCTTCAAGAATCTCGCTGATTGCCACGGGCTTAATGGCAGGGCGGACTCTGCCGCTGTCGAGTGTGGAGATATCCAGAAGCGATTTGAACAATCGCGATACGCTCTGCAGGGAGCGATCGATATTGTCCACCATTTTCAGTTCTTCGGCGCGCAGCTGTGCATCGCGCAAACAGGCAGTAAACAGGCTGATTGCGTGCACCGGCTGCCGCAGATCGTGGCTGGCCTGGGCCAAAAATCGGGACTTTGAGATACTCGCTTCTTGCGCTCGTTCGTAGGCAAGCTCCAAGCGTTTCAGCATCATATAAATGTAGGTTGGCACAAGGATCATGCCGCTGGCCAAGGTAAGAACCATGAAGAGGTTGTTCCGCCAATAGTCGTTGAAATAGGTCACGACCGCGAGCGATATGAGCGCCTCTCCGGTAGAGATCTTCATCGACTTAGGACCATAAGTAATCCCGTTGGCGACCACCATCCGCTGCATCACAGTGTAGAGTAGGAGAAATGGCGCGCCCCCGACCGCCATCATGTAAGTCATGCCGCTGATGTCTAATATCGTCATGACGTAGTGCCGAGGGTGACTTTCGCCTGGTCTTCGCCGGATCCACAGAAGCAGGCCGCACGAGGTGATGAAGTGGACTGTCACAACGCAGGCAATGAAAAGCCCGCTGGGTAAAGGGTAGCCCCTATATGTCTGGGCGAGGATGTAGGCACATATGCAGCCGATCACCGCGGCTCGTGTTGCCGCATGGCGTTGTTCGCTTTTGTAGCCTTCATGCCTGTTCGCTTCCGCGCTCAGCATCTATTCCCCTCCAATGTCCAAGAGGCCTTCGCTGATCCCCTTGGAAACAGCGGCGGCTCGCGTCGAAACGCCGAGGGCGCGAAGCATGGCCGAAACATGGATTCGCACGGTGAATGGAGATATCGACAGAGCTACGGCGATTTCCTTGTTGCTCTTGCCCTCGGCCACGAGCCGCAGGACTTCTGTCTGCCGATCACTCAAGCGGAATGGCGACCTTTCGTTGATGGCGTCGGCCAAAGGTAAGCGGATAACGACGTCACCCTGCCTAGCCGCCACTATGGCGCGGCACAACTCGTGGCCCGCCACAGACTTGTGTACGAAGCCATTGATGCCATAAGATAGCAACGTCTGCACTGTGTTTGGGTCATCTGCCATCGACACCACAATTATTGCTGCGCAATCGAATTCCCGCCGCAAGGCTTCCAGCTCGGAACGGATTTTCTTGTGTGAAAACGTCAGGTCGAGTATGAACATACTCGGCGGCGTTGGCGCCGCCCGGGCAAAATCCCGGGCTTCCTCGAAAGTACCAAGACCGTGCACTTCGGCATCAGGCAACAGGCCACGAATTAGTGAGCAGACACCATCACGGAAGACGGGATGGTCATCTGCAACTATTATGCATTCTAGAGCCAACTGGCCACCTCCTTGCTGTTCTTGGAACCCTTCATTAACAGCCAAAACCGTCATGAACACTAGCACGACTGTGCTAGTGATGCAGCTTAAGGAGAGCAGGGCCCCTTCGTCGGGTTTGAGCCTGCTTTCACTTTCTATAGCCCGGTAAGGCATCGTAAACTTAACGGATGACAGGCCAGCGAAGGACGTCATCCGCAGATATCTGTCATGCTCGGGCAATTTTCGCCCACAGGCTCATCGCCGCCATGCGCAGTTCGCGATGGTGGCCGGAGGAGATGCCGTGGCGTGGGATTTGAAATAGGTTGGCAATCGGGTCATGAATGGAGACGAAGCGTTGTAGATGTCACTCTGACTTGAAGCGCTTCATGATCCGCTCTCGCCGCCGAACTAGCTGGTGAGAATTCTCCGCCCGATTGTTCAACCCTTTGTGGGAGCGGTGCTCGACAGCCGGCATGATCTCACGCTTTGCTGTGTCGTAGGACCGCAGCTTGTCGGTGATCATCCCACGCGGCGACCGTCCCTGACCCTTCAAGAGCTTACGCATCAGGCGCTTGGCCGCCTTTGTATTTCCGCGGCTTTGTACGATAACCTCCAAGACGAAACCGTCCTAATCTACAGCGCCCCACAGCCAATGCGTCTTGCCACGGATTGAAGCGACGGCCTCGTCGAGGTGCCACTTATCCCCAAGCCGACCCGATGATCGACGACGGATCTCGTTAGCAAAGGTGCGGCCGAATTTCTCCACCCATAGCCTGACGGTCTGATGAGAGACAATGATCCCAGGGCCGCCAGCAAGTCCTCGACCGTTCGCAAGCTCAGAGGGAAACGGAAATAGAGCCACACAGCGTGGGCAATCACTTCAGCGGGGAAGCGATGGCGGCGATAGAGTGGATCACGCTCTGTCATGGCGCACATCGAATTACACATTCCGTTGAGTTGACGATGCCATTATACCCGCTCTCCGATTTCCCGAGCCAGCTCTATTTGAGGTGCCCGGCACGAGCACTGGTTGCCGATAAGCCACAGCGCCCGCCTCAGGAAAGTCATATTTGCCTTTTTCCGGCAACGCCGTCTTGCCCACTCCGCGTCACTTGATAGTTATCAATTACGCGAATCTATCAAAGGCGACGTCATGCGGAAGCTTGCACCTCTTTTTATGCTGCTGATTTTGTCCGCCTGTGCACAGCCCTCGGATGGACCGCGGGCCGGGGGCTTCTACAGCGCCAAGGACCCGCGCACCAACCAGTCGATCCCGGTGACCAGACTTGCGGATGCACCGATGTCGCCGCTGATGACGGCGCCGCTGTCCTATGCATCCGGTGACCAAGGACTAAGCCAGCTGCATTCCGGCGGTCTCAGCGACACGAAATTGCGCCGGGGCGATGTCATCGACGTCACGATCCTCGATACCGGCGAAGACGGCCTGTTCTCCTCGACCCAGAGCAAGACCCTCAACCTCGGACGCTTCACCGTCGATTCGGCTGGGACCGTCACGCTTCCCTTCGTCGGGAGGCAGCGGGTCGTGGATTCGTCGCCCGACGCATTGCGATCGCGCATCGTCAAAGGCCTGAAGGGGTCGGCCGTCAATCCGCAGGCGGTGGTGACCGTGGTGGACAAGCCAAGCAGCGCCTTCACCGTGAATGGCGACGTGCGTTCGGCCGGTCGTTTCCCGCTCACCGCTCGCAAGGAGCGGGTGCTCGACGCGGTGGCCCTTGCCGGCGGCGCCTCGTCCGCTCCGAGTTCCACCAGCGTCACGGTCATTCGTGGCACGCAACGCGCCACGGCGCCGCTGCAGCGCGTCCTCGACGACAACCGCCAGAACATCTACCTGCTGCCCGACGATCAGGTCGTTGTCGGCAAGGATGCACCGAGCTTCACTGCATTCGGCGCCTTCAAGAGTGTCGGCGAATTCGAATTCGAGCTGGGCAAGCTGACCCTGATGCAGGCCTTCAGCCGTGCCGGCGGATTGCTGGACGACCGTGCCGACGCCAGCAATTTCTATGTCGTTCGCAATCAGCAAGTCTACGGCTCTTCGGTCGGCGCTACCACAAAGCCCGCCATCTATCGCGTCGACATGAAGGATGTTGCCAACCTGGCGCTGATGCAACGTTTCCAGATTCTGAACGGCGATATCCTCTACGCCAGCAATTCCGGCAGCGTGGATTTCGCCAAGCTCTTCACCATCTACCAGAAGAGCGCGCCCTCAGCGGCCGCACCACTGCCCGGCGGTAAGTGAAACCGCAGATTTGCGAGCCGAGATAGCCCTAGCTGGGCCGGACGTTCAAACCCGAAAGCCGCCAAGGAGAGCCTGGGCGGCTTTTGCATTTTCAGGGCGCATCTCCGGTCTCTGGTGAGACAGGGTGGTTGCCAATAACCGGAGTGTCGAGATTGCGCTACAGCCGTGCGAGTGTTGGTCGCAACGATCGAGGAGAACAGACAGCAACCGACCGGCGGCATAGAGGTCCGAACGGCCATCGAGCGGTTCGCTGGCGATCTGCTCGGGTGCGGCGAACTCCGGCTGTCCTGCGAAGCTGAGATCGAGGTCGGATTGGCGAAGGCCGGTGGCCACGGCAACGCCGAAGTCTGCAAGCCGGGCCTGCCCCGCTCGGTCCTCGTCGATCAGCAGGTTGCCAGGCGAAATGTCGCAATGGACCCAGCCCGCGTCGTGCAGGCCTGATAGAGCCGAGAGCAGCGCCGCCATGACGGCATGGATATCGGCGAGCGAAATCGGGCCCTTCCGGAGGTGTTCGGCAAGGCTCCGGCCGCTCCATTCGAACACCAGGGCGGGGCGCCCATCCGCAAGGCGCAGCAGCGCCTGCGTTGCGACGATGTGGGGATGCCTGAGGGCCAGCCCGATCGCTGCTTCGTGCAAGAGCAATCGGCTGGCGACGGGATCGCCGGCCTGCTGCGCCGTCAGCGTCTTGATTGCATGATAGGTGCCGAGATCGCGGTGGCGGGCGCGGTGGACTTCCGTCGATGTCCCCGCGTGGATCCGCTCTTCGAGCACAAATGTGTTGGCGACAACCGTTTCCGGTTCTTGCGAGAGACGTGCCTCGCCGCGGTCCAGCGCTGCCCTTATCTGGTCGACGAGGAGCCTTCTTTCGTCGGCCGACCGGGACCGCTCGCCGTCCCTCGACAAGGTTTGCACGAGCGCGGAAAATTGGCGTTGCACCGCGCTGAAGCCCGGTGGCGGAGAGGCGCTAGCCATTCTTCACGCCGACGTCGATCACGATGGCGCTGAAATTCTCGCGGCAATCGGCGATCAGCGCTTCCTGTCCCAGAACCTCGGCAGCGTCATCGAGCGCTGTCGAGATCAGCAGTTCGGCAATGCTGCGTTCCGAAAGCACGCGGCAAAGCGGGTTGCTGCAGAGCAGCAGCCGGTCGCCGGGATGGATGGTGTCGGTGACGACCTCAGGACTGAACTGGCCGGCGCGACCGACATAGCGCGACAGGCCCCGTTTCAGTCCGACGTCGAGATGGTCGCGGGTGAGGCAGCGCATCATCCCGTCGCGGATGAGGTAGCACCTCACGTCGCCGGCCCAGATCAAGGCGAAGCTTTGTCCATGCCTCGCGAGAACCGCAACGGCGGCGCCCGGCGGGTCGCGTTCGAACGACATCTTCACCGCCTGGACAAGGCCGTGCGCGCGGCCGAGCTTGCCTTTGACGTCCCGCACGACGTCGTCGATTGTCTCTTGCGGGTTGGTCTCGTCCAGCGCTGCAACGGTTATCCTGGCCGCTTCTCCCGCCATGTGGCCGTCTCCGATCCCGTCGGCCAGGGCAAACAGCCCCCGGTCCGCTGCGATCAGCATGCTGTCCGCATTCACCGAAAGCCGTGTCCCGGGGTGGGATACCTCGCTGTGGGTGAAGCTCAACGACGGCGCCGGCTTTTTGGGAGGCGGAGGCGGGGCGGCAGCGGGCTTGGCGATCGACGCCGTCGCAGGCTGCGGCTGGGTTGGCGTGGCAGACGGGCGGCTGGGCGGAGCGTCATCCGGGAGCAGTTTCAGGAGATCGTCGGGCTGTGGTGCAGCGGATGTGCGGAAGCCGACAAGACGTCGGTCATCGCCTCTGCGCCACCAGAGGGTTCCCGTTGTGCGCGGTCCTGCCTCTGGTTCGAGGTCGCCGGGGTGGGGCCTTCGCAACCGTTTGAGGCCTGCGGTGAACTCCTTGATGTCGAAGTCTCGGCGGCTGGAGCTTTCGGCAATCCCTTCCGCAGCGGTAAACCAGCTGTCGTCGAGGCAGACGCGACGCGGATCGCCGCTGAAGCCCGGGACAGGGGCGACCACGACGAGCGGAAAGCTGCGTCCCACACGGTCGAGGCTCGGCACGACGACACCGGCAAGCGTCGCCGGACCCCATTGGCCGCGCTCGATCACGAAGCGCCATGCGGGCATCGCCCTGAACCGTGCTTCCCAGTCTATGGGAAAAGACTGTTGCACACGTTGCAGGCCGGCCTGCAGCCACACCTGAAGGAAATCCTGCAAGCCACGCGAGAGCGAGGTCGAGACGAAATCACCGTGGCTGGGCACCTTTCCGAAGAAGCCGATCTTTTCGGCGTCCGTTGTGGTGAGGCGGAGGGCTGCTCGGTCGTTCATATCGGTCCACTCAGAATTGTGCCGGGCAGGAAAACGCCGAGAGCGCTTCCAGCCGGAATGGGTTGAGGACCGATCCGAACTGCACGTCGAATTCCGCGACCTTGCCGTTTTTGCTGAATGCCGCGCGGAACAGGTCGCTGCCCTGGTTATCGATCTTGGCATCGTCGAACAGCCGGAAAGGCGACCAGTCGCCGTTTTCCGTCAATGCCTGCTCCCAGCCGCCGGGCTGAAAGGCGAGACGGGAGACGTTGCTTGCGCCGGTCGATGGCCATGAGATCGATTTCGATTGAACGGGGCCGTGGAAGTACACGACGCGCTCACCCTCGATCTCGAGCATCACCGCGTTGGAGGCTTCCGAGAGCGAGACCGGCTTGATGTTGATGGCCACTGCCGGATTTTCGCTGCCTGCCGGGAAGAAGGCGCGGTTGATCTTGTCGGCATTTTCGAATTGGGCGATCGCCTCGCTCGGAATGCTTTTTGCGCCGAACGTCCCCTTCCAGCCCCATGGGGTGGCGCTGGTATCGACAAAGGCAGCCAGCCGTTCGCTGAAGAATGTCTTGAACAGCCCCTTCGGTCCGAACAGCCTGATGAAATCGCTCATCGCCACGTCGCGCGGCGATTGCCGGTCGAAGGGATAGCGGCCGGCAACGACACTGGAGCAGAGGCTTGCCCCTTCCGCCGTCCAGGCATCGCTGATGCGGGTGCGGGCCGATTTTACCGCCAGTGAGCCGACATCTGCAGCCAGTCCCGCCATCCAGGTGTCCACCGGCGGCGGCAGGCGACGGGCCTGTTGCAGAAGATCCTGGTTGGCATCGGTGAGCTGGCTATCGACATCGAACACCTTGGCCACTTCGGCCGTCGAGGTGGTGGCGCGCGACAGCTGATCGTGCACCTTCTGGAGCAGCGGCTTGAGCTGGCCGATCGGCGATTTCGGAGCGTCCTTGGACTGGTCGGAGATCGGTGTCTGCGCCACAGGCACCTCCAACGCCAGACGAAGACCGCCGAAAGGATCCGGTGCGTTGGCCGCAGCGGTCAGCGCATTCGTCGCGCTGACCGGGTCGACGTCTCCCGTGGAGGCCACATCGGCGCCGACGGGTCTCAGATCGGTGAAGGCGGCGATGGATTTCGCCAGACCCTCGACGGGGCTTGGTTCGCTGGCAAGGATCCGCGTGGTCTCGGCGGCATCGCCGATCGTCTGCGAGGGTTTGATCCGCATATCGCTGAGCAATGCAGTCCAGCGCTGTTCGAAGCTATTGAAATAGAGCTGGAGCGCTGCCTGTGTCGTCGTATCGATCGTGGTGCCGGCCGGATTGGCCACACCGCGTACCCACTCCTCGTCGAGCGCTTCCCGGGCGGCATCGGTGATATCTGGCAGCACGACGCTGCGGTAACCGGTGGTCGAGAAAAGCCCGGGGATGCCATCCTGAAGCGGCGCCTTCGACGTCCGTTCGAAGGCTTGCTCGCCGGATGGACCCAACGCAGTTGCGGGCGTCCATTCCGGCAGATCGCGGGCCGACCGCTCGTTGGCGAGAATATCGTAGGCGCGGCTGGCGATGCTTTGCGAGCGGATGGTATCGCGGGCCTTGGCGATCAAGGCATCGTCGAGTTCGATGGGCGGCAAGACGCCGTCGGCCATCGCCCGGGCATGGGCGATCAGGGCGTGGCGGGCAGCGGCGCGGCCTTCGCCGGGATAAAGGGCGGTGAACATGTCGTCCGCTTCGAGGCTGACGAACTCCGGCTCCATCTTTCCAAGGCCACCCAGCATGCCGTAGAGTTTGAGGGTATTGAAGGTCGCGTCGATGTTCGTGGCCTCGGTCATCTGCTTTTGCAATTGCACCAGCATACGCGGCAGGAGAAGGGCGTTCAGCGCGCGCTGATAGGCATCGCGCTGTCGGGCGGCCACCTTTCCCTCCTGGTCGAGGCCGAAGCTGACGGGCCAGACGCGGGTTCTGGAGAAGTCTGTGGTGACAGCCGCGAGATTGTCCAGGGCCGGAAGGATGCGCAGGAAATCGGCGTCGGAGACATCGCGCACGGGCACGCCGCGAATGGATTGTTCGTAGGCGTCGATCCGACGGTCGGCGCTGGCAATCGCCGCATTGTTCTGGAAGTATGTCGCAGTCCAGCTGGTCAACACCACGGCCAGAACCAAAACGGCCGATGCATAGGCTGCCCGGCGGAAAAACATCTGGCGTCGGGAGAGCCGCTTGTCGCGGGAGACGAGCGAAGCTTCCTCGAAAATCACCTCCTTGAACAGCCGGGACAGGAAATAGCTGCGGCGCGACTGGGACGCGGTCACGACAGACCGGCTGGTCTGCGTGCCCGAGGCGAAATAGACACCCCGCAGCAAAGGCGGCTCGATCAATTTTGAACCGGAGCAAAGTTCCGTCATCACCTCATGCAAGCCTTCCTTCAGGGCCGCGAGCTCGGCCGGGAAGCGGAAGATGCGGCCGCGCAGCTCCGGGTTCGGCTCCTGTTGCAGCCGTTCGATCAGCATCGAGCCGACCCGTTCCTGCAGAAGCGTGAACTCTGCCATGTAGCGCTCTGGCAGGGTTTCGGCCTTGTAGCTTTCGTCGAGACCGAATGTCGTTCCCCAGACCTGCTCCCGGTCGGATTTGTTGAGACCGTCGAAGAATTCGACGAAGCCGGTCAACAGGTCCGCCTTGGTCAGCACGAGATAGACCGGGACACGCGCCTGCAGATGTTCGTCGAGCTCGGAAAGTCGCTGGCGTATGACGCGGATTTCCTCGCGCTGGGCTCCTGCATCGCGGGTCAGAAGATCGCCGATCGAGATCGTCAGCAGAGCGCCGTTGATGGGCTGGGAGCGACGGTACTTGCGCAATAGCCCCAGGAATCCCTCCCAGCCCGCCTTGGCGGTGCCATTGAGATCGTCCTGCGTTGTGTATCGTCCGGCGGTGTCGATCAGGATCGCCTCGTCCGTGAACCACCAATTGCAGTTGCGGGTGCCGCCGATCCCCTGAACGGAATTGCTGCCCAGCGCATCGCCGAGCGGGAATTTCAGGCCGGAATTGGAAAGTGCCGTGGTCTTGCCGGAGCCCGGCGCGCCGAAGATCACGTACCAGGGAAGTTCGTAGATATAGCCGAAACGCTTCTTGGTAATCCGCCTCAGGAGCTGCAGCGCTTCCTTCAGCCGGTTGTGGATCTCTCCGACCTCAGCATTCTGGCTGGCAGCCGCTTCCGCTGCGGCATCCTGCTCGATCCCTTCGACCAGTTGCTTGTCGCGGCGACGATCGCGGTAGGTCGAATAGCCGAGATAGATGAGCCATGCGACGATGACGGCGACGATGAGCGTGATCCGCGCGTTCGGCGTGGCCAACGGCTTGAAGTCGCCATAGGCTGCAAGAGAGCCGTAGAACCAGACGACCACGCAGATCGCCGCGACCCAGATGACCGAGATGAACCGCCGGCCGACCAGGCCGGCATAGGCCTCGACATAGGATCGCAGCGTGTAGAAAAGGCTAAGCGGATTGTTCATCGGGTTGCACCTGGCTCAGCCTGGGCCTCTGGCGTGGTCTGTTGTTCCGCCTTCGCCGGCGGAACCTTCAGACCGGCATCGGTCAGCCTTTCCTTTGGATCGGTCAGCACGAGGATTTCAGTACGTCGGTTCATCTCGCGACCCTGTGGCGTGGCATTGTCGGCAATCGGATCGCTGTCGGCGCGACCTTCGGTGAGGATTGCACCGGGGCCGGTAAAGCCGCTGAGTATGTCGCCCACGGCCTTGGCGCGCGCTTCCGATAGATGCCAGTTCGATGGGAACTGGATGGTTCGGATGGGGATGTTGTCCGTATAGCCGACAACGACGGCGCGGAAGTTCTCCTGCGCAAGGGCGCCACCGATACGCTGGATCAGGCCCTCAAATTCGGGGCTGACCTCGGCGCTGCCCACTTCGAACAGGCCTGAGTTGTTGATGCGCACCAGCAGTTTGCCGTTCGAATCCGACAGCGTCACCAGTTTCTTGTCGACCTCGGGCTGGAGGAAGGCAAGCAGGCTGTCCAGCCGGCTCGGCGGCGGCGGGGTCTTTGGCGGTGGTTCCTGAACAGGTTGAGGCTTGGCCTCTACCACCGCCGGTTTCTCTTCCGGAGGCCGCTGCGGTGCGCTGATCAGCAGGCTCGGTGTGTCGCGCGGCGGCAGGGAAGCAAGCCGCTGGAAGGTTCCGTCGGAAGCGCCGTTGAGCGACAGCGTGAAAAACAGGTAGCCGAGCGCAAGGATCAAAGCGAGGAGGGACAGCAAGGTCCACAGCGCAACCGACGTGCGCAGCGGCTTGTGGCGGGCCGAGACGCCTTTCCAGTGCGGTGAAAGCTCGCGCTCGAAAATCCCGTACTGGCCCAGCAGCGTCTTGTAGAGGCTGTCGCGGATGCGTCCGAGTTCGAGGTTTCCGCGCGGCGAAACGCGGGTGCGACCCTCGAAGGCGAGCGAAAGGCTCAAATAGAGCAGCAGCAGCAAATCCTTGTTGGCACCAGGGCTCTGATGGAAGTGGTCGAGCAAATCGAAAACCCGGTCACCGCCCGTCACGTCCATATGGAAGGTGGACACGAGCCCCGAACGCGCCCATCCGGCCCGCACGCCCCAGGGCTTGCTGAGGATCACGTCGTCGACGGTGGCGCAGATGACGTAATGGGCGGCGCGGGCCCGCTCCTGGCTGATGCGCGCACCCGCCAGGTCCCGCTCATAGCGGCCGACAGCCTCGACCGCGACCCGCCGCAGCTGGTCGATATCCGGTTGCTCTTCCGTATAGCGCAGCACATGCGCGAGGTTCAGCAATGGCGCGGCGGAGCGCACCAGCGTCGGCACTTCCTCGCCGCCGAAGCGGAAGTCGCGGACCATGGTCTCGACGGACCAGCCGCCGCCCGGCGCCGCGGAAATGCCGGATGCCGGCATCGAATGCCCGCCGTCCAGCACGTCGTCGAGCATCTCCGCCATTTTCTGGGCGGACTGGGTCTTCTTGGTACCCTCCTCTGTCACTTCGACAAGGGTCGGCTGATCTTTCCAGCCAGGCGTGGGTTCGTTGCTCATTCTCTAAGGGCCCACAGTTCCATTTCGAGACCCGGGAAATCGCCGGCAAGGTGCAAGGCGATGGCGCCGGAGGTCTCGAGTTGCTTCCAGATCGGATTTTTGGTGTCGAGTTCGAAGTAGATGGTGCCGGCGCGATAGGGCAGCTGACGCGGCAGCACCGGCAGGGGCCGGACGGGAATACCGGGCAACGCGACGTTGACGAGCTCGGCGATCCGTTCGACGGGCCCGACCTTGATCTGCGCCGGCAGCTTGCGGCGCACGTCCTCCGCCGGCATTTCGGCACGGACGGCAAGCACGAAGCCTGCATCCTTCAGCAGCGAGCGGTCGTTGATGGTACCGACGCGCACCCCATGGCGGCGCTCTGCCAGCTCGATCAGCACGGCCGCCTGTTCGAGAACGGCCGAGAGCGAGGCCCGCAGATCGTCGAACACGGCTGCAAACGTCGCCTTCAGGTCATCGTGACGATAGGGTGGAAAGTCCGATGCGCGCTTGCGATCGGTGGTGAACGTCGCCAGTTCGCCGGCCAGCTGGATGCAGGTCTCGTAAAAATCCATCGGATGCATGCGCGTTGCGTTCGCGGCGATATGCTTCAGCATGGGATCGGCACGGTTGAGGATCTGCAGCAGGAAATAGTCCCCGACTTCTGCGGTGCCGCGGATCGTAGGATCGCCGATACGCTCGGCAATCGCCTCGGCGCGGTGACGGACGATGCCGAGCAGCTCGGTCATCAACTCGCTCAACCGGGATTCGGCGGCACAATTGAGGCTGGCGGCAATGAACTCCGGATCGAGGATGACAGCGCGGTCGGAACGCACCTCGATCACCCGGGCAAGCCCGATGAGTTCGTAACCGGCGAGTTCGTCGCCCGTCTTCAGATACCGCAGGCTAAGGCGACCGACATCGATCGGCGCCATGAAGTCGGTCTCGACATTGGCGTCGGGCGCCTCGTAGTTGGACGCGACAAGGCGAACGCTGTTCAATCGCGGGCCGCCGTTCAGGGCGACGTCGGCCTTGCCCGGCTGGCGGGCGGGAAGTGCGAGGTAGATGATGGCGTTCTTGGTCTCCGGGTCGAGATCGAGCGCCGGCGGCAGGTCGGCATCGATCGGCGCCTCGAACGGCGTGCCGTCGGGCAGGATGCCGCGCAGGTTCGACAGGGCGAACTGGCCGATGGCGAGCGCGCTGCGGTCGATGCCGATTTCCGAGACGCCCCAGGGGTAGGGGCACAGTCCGCGGGTCGTGGTGCGCACCAGCCTTTCCGTCCAGCGGTCCGCCTGCTGGAAATGCTGCACGCGAAGGAACATGCCTTCGCTCCAGGCCACCCGGTTCTCATTTCTCATCGTCGCGTCGTCCCTCTTCTCCCCCGGCCGGCGCGTTGCCGCCAAGGTCTGGTGCTCGGAAAACCGTCGGTGGCGCTTCGCCAGTCATTGCCGCGCGGAAAATGTCGCGCACCGAAAGCGTCTTCCCGTCTTTCTCGAATTGCGTCCGGTAGGCGCGCCAGTAGTCACGGCTGCGCCCCCAGGGCAGTTTGCGGCTGCTGGCATCGACGCGCGCCTCGATCAGGCGCGGCTCCATGAGCCGGGTCGCCTCCCGCATCAAGGCATCGAGAGCGCTGGTCAGTCGCTGCTGGCGCATCAGCAGTGCCTCGGCACGGCTGGCAATGATGTCTTCGCGGCTCTGGGCGGACCGATTGAAAGGAGGCGCGACGGTTGGCTGTTCCATGTCGAACAACTGGAAGGCGCCATCTACGGTGTCTTCCAGGCGCGTCAGCAGCGCTTCCATCGTCGCCACTAGTCCGGTGGAGCGGTCGGGCGAAAGTTCAGCGAAGTCCACTTCCCCGATTTCTGCAGGCGGCTCGAACGTGGGCAAGTCTTCCTCGACACCCCCCTCCGACACCGCCGGGCGAACCCGTGCGATCGGCACTGCCACGCGGGTTGCCGAGCCATGTTCGAGGTGATCCCCGAAATCCGACGAGCCGTCTACATTCCAGTCGTCGGGCAGCAGCTTGGTGGCCGAACCCAGCTGCGGTGGGCCGTCCCAGCCGATTTCGACGTCGCGCGAGGAGGGGGCGCCCGGTTTGCCGCGGCCCTCTCGAGCGGGCACGGGGGTTGCCTGGCCCGACCATCCATCGGCTTCCCGTTCACCGATAATGCCGCTGGCACTGCCGCCGCCGGACGAAATATCCGCAAGGATGGCGGAGATGGTCAGCGGCTCGTCGCTGAGTGCTATGCCCGCTGCGGGGTCTTCCACGTCAGGCGCGCGTTCGCCGGAAATCGAGACTGCGAAAGCAAGCCCGCCGAGCTCGAGCCGCGATCGGTCGTTCAACCGTGTGGCCTCGCCTTCATAGACGACGACGCCGTCGACCTTCGAGCCGTTGGCGCTCTTGTCGATCAGGGTGAATCCGTCCCGGTCCCGCTCGATGATGCAATGGAGCTTGGACACCGACCTTTGGTCTTCCGGCAACTGCCAGTCACAGTCCGCCGCGCGCCCGAGAGTGCGCCGGCCCCGCTCGAAATACCATTTTGTCGCCGTGCCCGAGGCGGCAGCGCTGCCGCTGATCTGCTTGAGTTCAAGCCGCATGCAAACCTCCCTGCGTGTCGACGGGTTGGCGCTCGACGATGATCGCGTCGCCGCTGTCCGTTGCCGCCGGTTCGTTCCGTGCCCAGCTGTTCCAGCCCAGCCGGGGGCCGGGCTGCGCGGCCATGTCACCGGCTTCACCCAATTGGCAGAACGGGATTTCCTCTTTGCGCAGGACGACCTGGATGTCGAAATCGAGGGCCGCGCCGACATAGAGACGGGCGAGCGAGAAAACCTCCGTGATACCGCGGCCGCCTGGGGTCAGCGAGAGGTAGTCGGCATAGCCGAGCGGGCCGATGACGATGCGAAAGCCGCCGCTGAAATCCCGGATTGCGGTGCCGGCCGTGGCGTTGACGCCGAGCTGGACGCCCTGCGGACTTCCGATCTGGCTGCGCTCCGCCTCCGGAACGGTCAGCCAGCGGCCGCGAAATAGTTCAACCTCGACCGGTAGGCCGGTAAACTCTCCCAGCATGGCGCGCAGGTTCGCGGCATTGCGGTTGCGGGCTGCAAAGAATCCGGAGAACCGCAGCAGGATATCCTCGTCGACGCCGGCAATTTCTGTCAGGCGCCTGGTGCGAAAGCCGGAAAGTGCCAGCAGCGAACTGACGAATGCGTTGCCCTTGCGATCGCTTCCCCAGCGCAGCCGCCGGGCGATCCGGTATTTTTCGCAGGCATCGGCGAAGAGTTCTGCCATGCGGCTGCTGAAGAGATCGAAGAAGCTTGCAAGCGCCCGCGAGCGGTTGCGCTCCTGGCGAAGGATCTGTTCGTCATAGGTCGAGGGCATCGAGCCGAGCGGGCCTGTGAGGCCGGCAAGCGCACTGCGAAGCGAAAAGCGCCCATCCTTGCGCTTGAGGCCGCTGACGGGAAGTGGCGCGGTGGAGACGCCGGTATGCGCCAGGATGCCCAGCTCTCCTTCGGCTGCGGCCTGGGCGATGCGCAACGCGGTGACCGGCTCGAAGCGACCGGGATCGCGCTCCAGCAGATCGACGAGCCCGGCCAACGCAGCCCCGTCGGGGGGTACGGCGTGGCCTTCAGGCTTGCGGGCGGTTGAAGCATCCATGGTTCGCGTCGGATCCTCTCAGAGAAGCGGCCGCTCGGCGGCGCGGGGCGGCCAGCTGGCGATCGGTCTGGACTGGCCCTTCATCGAAATGGTCAGGCGGGTGAAACTGTTGACGGACGTATAGAGGCTGAAGAAGCGATCGAGCACGGCGCCAAACAAAAAAGCCGATGCGCGGTCGATGGCGGCAGGGTCAAATTCCAGCGATATGTCGGTGCCGGGCACCATCCCGCCGCTTCCGAGCCGGGCGGTCGACGTTTCCGCCCGGATCCGGATCAGCGCATCGACGAGCTGCTTCGTTTCCGGGCTGTCGCGGAATGCGTAGAGCGAGAGAATATCCTTGAGTGCGGCTCCCTCGTTGTCGAACAGCGACAGGTGGTTGAGCAGGAGATGGGACATCAGCCGCCAGTTTCGGCCGTCCTGGTCGCTCATCCGGACCGATGGCGTCGGAGGAATCAGCGCCTCGACACCCGCGACCGCCTCATGCCCGGAGGCCAGTTGCAGGAAGGGATGGCCGCCACCGAAGGGCAGCTGTTCCGGAAGGTCGCGGTTGATGCAAAGCGCATCGATGCTCGCCACGGCATCGATCCTGCCGGCCGCATGGCGATCACGGTTGACGAAGGCGATGTCCATGTCGCTCGTTCCGTCATCCTCGTCGAAACGGCGATAGGACTGCCAATAGGACTCGCTGCTGCCTGCCCTTTGCGAGCGACCGAAGAAGGGCTGGCAAAACTCCTCTTCTCCCCGTGGGCCTGTCAGAAGTACCCGGTCGATCGCGTAGATTTCCCGTGTCTTCTGACGGCGCGCATCCGGCAGAAGCCGGTATTCGGTGCGGGTGCCATCGACGGAGATCGGTTCGCAGGTCTGCCGGAAAAGATTGACGGCCGGTGCCGCATGCAGCGCGAAGTCGCGGGCAGACAGCGCCCGCTCCAGTTTCGCATCCGTTTCCTTGAGATAGATGAAAATCTCGAGCGGTCCGCCGCTCCAGGCGTCGAGCCCTTCGATATCGACGAACAGGAACTTCTGCGGCAATGCGAAAAATTCGGTCATGAGACGGTAGCCGATGAAACTCGGCGCGGGATAGGGCAGCATTGCCTGCTGCGGCTCGAAACCGACCGGCTTGAGGTTTCGCGCCGGCAGAAAGATCGGCGATGGATCGTCCGCGTGTTTTGCCAGCGCAATGCCGAGCGTGTTGTTGCAGAGCAGTTCATAGATCGCCACCGCCTGCTGCCACGGGGAGGCGACATGCAGGCGTATCCGCCCGAGACCCAGTTCCCCCAGCGGCTTTCGTGGGTCGAGGGATTGCAGCGACAGCCTGATGCAGCCCGCAGCGCCGCCGTAGGGAGACAGCGGCGCGTTGATCGGCTGGCCGCTGAGGCTGGCCTCGGACATCTCGATCGGCGCCATCTCGACATCCTGGGTCGTGCGGAAACGGCATGACTCGCCGCCGACCGGCTCGGCCAGGATTTCCGTGTGGCGCGGCACAGTCTGTATCGAGGCCAGCGTGTCGCTCGGCTTGAAGCGCACGATGCTCATCGATGGCAGCGGCGCCAGATAGTGCGGGTAGAGCGTTTCGAGCAGCCCATCGCTGAGTTCGGGAAATTCGTCGTCCAGCTTCTGACGGACGCGGGCGGCGGAATAGGCAAAGCTCTGGATCAGGCGCTCCACATGCGGATCGTCGGCCACGTCGCCGGTCATTCGCAGGCGCCCGGCGATTTTGGGGAAGGCGTCGGCAAAGCGCGAGGCCCGCCGCCGAAGCGCCAGCAGCTCGTCGTTGTAGCGGTGCAGGAAGCCCTCAGCCATTCGCAGCCTCCACCAGGAAGCGTTGCGTGGAGGGATCGATGGTCGACTCGAAGCTGATCGGCGGCATGCCTTCGTGCAGGCGGAAGGTCGCCTGGATTCTCATCCGCAGGGCCCTCTCGGTCATCGTGCGGCTCTTGAGGATCGTCACGCGGACGTCTGACAGACGGGTCTCGAACATCGAGATGCGGCGCTCCACCATCTGCGCAAGCTTCAGCTTGGCTTCGTCGGTGGCGAGATTGGCCGAGACCATGCCGTCGACGCCATAGCTGACCAGCGCATCCTTCAGTTCCGGAAGCGCTGCAGGCGGCGCCTCCGGGCAGCGGCGCGTGTTGAGCAGCGCCTCCAGGTCGCGGCGGATCGATTCCCGCATGGTGCGGATCTGCTCGGCCGTACTTGCCGGCGGATCGAACGGGCGATCCGGCTCCTCGTCGATCAATCTGTCGAGGATCGATCGGGAAAGGATGCGATCGCGCGGCCGGTAGCGCTCCAGCGGGTCAGCCATGGGCAACCTGCCTCCCGGTCGGGTCGCTATCGATGGAAGTCTGCGACCTCTTCAGGCTCTGCAGATCGTGGAAGGAGACGAGATCGTCGCCGGCCAGGAAACAGCGCTGGCCGCGCCCGGTGGTGATGCCGGTCGGTTCCTCTACCCATTCTGTCTCGCGGCCAAGCCGCAGCCTGTCGTCGGTGCCGCTGCCGGGGTAGATCGCCGGGATGAGGACGGATGCGACGGCGCCGTCGACCAGCGACAGTTCGGCGCTGCGGAAGGCAAGATCGCGGGGTCGGCTGATCGGCTCAAGTGTAAGCGCGGCGATCTTGGAGAAATCGATCCAGAGATACCCGCCGCCGCTCATGATCACTTCCAGGGCATGCGGCATGCGGTCGTCGAGATCGCGGAAATCCGAAACCTGTTTACCGTTCCAGCGCATTGCGAGCTCACCGCGTTGTTCATCGAGAGCGCCGAGGATCGCTTGCGTCTCCTGGTTGTCGGCTATCCGGCTGGCGATGCCGATGCGCAGCGCAAGCTTGTCGAGTTCACTCGGGCCGCCCGGAAATTCCGGGACTGCACCGGTGGCAAACCAAGCATCGCGAGCCGCCATTCCCCGCAGCATGTTGCGCAGGAGGACGAAACCCATGGTCGCCTCCGGTGCGAAGGTGGCAGCCAGGCTGCACTGGTTGTCGGCACGCTCGTAGTCGCCGGCCAGAATCAGCAGGTCGATGTAGAGGTGGCGCGCGTCCTGGTCGGATGGATTGGCCTTGATGTGGGCCTTTGCCTCCTGAAGCGCCTCGTCGAGCGCATCCCTGCCAAGTGCCAGGGAAATGCTTTCGGACAATGTCATGCGGACATCCTTTCAGGCGCGGCCGCGCGCGATTTTGCGGCCGCTGTGTTTGCCGTTTCTGCGATGAGGTGGAAACTGGTGGAAACGTCGTCGAGCTGGAAATGCGGCTGCAGACGTACGGTGCACGAGAACGTACCGGGCTTGCCGGGAATTTCATGAACCGTGATGCCCGCCGAGCGGAGGGGAAATCGCGTCCTTAGCGACAGGTCGGCATCGTCGTTGCCGAGCGTGTAGCCGGTCAGCCAGTCCTCGAGTTTCCGCTGGATCGAAATGGCGTCGGACAACTGCCCGATCTCGTCCCGCATGATCACCTTCAGGTAATGCGCGAAGCGAGACGCGCAGAGCACGTATTGCAGCATCGCGGCAAGCTGCGCATTCTGGCGGGCATGCTCGTTAGCATAGTGCGGCGGCGCGTGCATCGACTGGTTCGAGTTGAAGATCGCGGAGGCCGATAGATAGGTGGTGCCAACGGGGATCAGGCCGAGTTCGCAGAACTGCTGTTCCTGGCCGCTGGTGAGCCGCATTTCCACAGGCGGCTGGGCCGAAAGCCCGTTGCTTTCGGTGCCGAAGTCGTAGGGCGGAAGTTCCGCACCGCTTAACAAGCCACCATCGACCGCATCCTGGGTGACGCCTCGGATATCGGCGAACCAGCCTGCCTCGATGAAATTGCGGATCACGACGGTGGCAAAGGCAAAGGCGGCGTTGCCCCACAGCAGCGAGCTGCCATCCGCGGCGATGCTTTCCCTGAACGGAAACCCATCGTCACGCCGGCGGGCGAAGGGCTCGTGCGTCGGGCGCATAAGGATGCGCGGCGCCACTAGGCCGAGAAAGCGCGAGTCGTCGCGGGCGCGAAGACTGTTCCACCGCAACCGGGTCGGCTGGTTGGCGAGCCACGAGAAATCCTGCACGCGATTGAGCTCGGAGAAGTCCTCGATGCCGAGCGCCCGGGGCGAAGCGCCGGCCACGAAGGGGCAGAATGCCGCCGCGGCGGTCATGCCGAGCTGGGTGAGCGCGCTGACGGAATCGGCGCCGTCTGGCTCGGTCGGCGAGAACTGATAGTCGCCGAGGAGCAGCCCGAAAGGCTCGCCGCCGGGCATGCCGAACTCCCTGTTATAGACAAGCTCGAACAGGTGGCTTTGGTCGAAATCGGAGGCACGCTCCATGCTGCGCGCAAGTTCGATCCAGCCGAAGCTGAGGAGTTTGATCTTGACCTCGCTGCTGTGGCTGGATTCGCGCACGAGCATGGCGAGCCCGCGCCAGCGGGCTTCCATGGCCTGGAAGTCCGGATGGTGCAGGATCGCGTTCACCTGGCGGTTCAGAGCCTCGTCGATCAGTGCGATCAACTGGTCCGCCCGGCGCCTCCACTCTGTGCGTGAACCCATGGTCATCCCGGTATCAGATCCAAAACAGTCTCGGGATAGGGGCCACAAGGCCCACGGTCTCGAGCGTGTGTGAAATTTGAAGGCAAAGTCTTTGGATGCACACGCGCGGTGGAAAAGCCGCGCGTGTGAGGGCATCAGGACTTGGAGGGAATGCGTGCCACCATTCGAAGAGAGGTCGTCAGCTCTTCCATCTGCAGCCAGGGGCGCATCCAGGCGACGGCATTGTAGGCGCCGGGCTTTCCGGGAATTTCCTGGACGGTGACCTTCGCATCGCGCAACGGGTATTTCGCTCGCGATTCTTCACCGGCTTCGTCATTGGCGTTGACGTAATTGGAAATCCAGCGGTTCAGCCAGGCTTCGCAATCCTTCGCTTCCATGAACGAGCCGATCTTGTCGCGACCCATCACCTTCAGATAGTGGGCGAAGCGAGACGTCGCCATCATGTAGGGCAGGCGGGCCGACACAGCCGCATTTGCGGTTGCTTCCGGACGATCGTAGAGCTTCGGCTTGTGGGTCGTCTGGGCACCGAAGAACACGGCATAGTCGGTGTTCTTGTAGTGGCAGAGCGGCAGGAAGCCGAGCTTGCCGAGTTCTGCGTCGCGGCGGTCGGTAACGCCGACTTCGGTCGGGCATTTCAGGTCCAGATCGCCGTCGTCGCTGGCAAAGACATGCATGGGCAGGCCTTCGACTTTGCCGCCGTTCTCGGCGCCGCGGATCGCGGTGCACCAGCCGCTCTTGGCAAAGGCTTCAGTCAGCCGCGTGCCCATCACGTAAGCGGCGTTCATCCAGCAGTAGTTCTCGTGCGGCAGTTCGCCATTCTTGGAACCGCCGGTTTCGTCATAGTTAAATTCGTCGATGCGGCTGGTCTGCGGTCCGTAGGGCATGCGGGCCAGGACGCGCGGCATGGCCAGCGTGACGAAGCGGCTGTCCTCGCTGTCGCGCATTCCCCGCCATTTCGCGTATTCGACGGTTTCGAAGATCTTCTCGAGATCGCGCGGCTTGGCGAGTTCGCGGAAGTCGTCAAAGCCGAACATGCGCGGGCTTGCCGCCGAAATGAACGGCGCAAACGCCGCTGCCGCGATCGACGAAATACCTTGCAGCAGCTGCACATCGTCGAAGGAATTGTCGAACTCGTAATCGCCGATCAGTGCGCCCATCGGCTCGCCGCCGGGAGTGCCGAACTCGTCTTCGTAGACAGACTTGAACAGCCGCGATTGGTCGAACTCGACCGCCTTGGCAAGATCCTTGCTGACCTCGCGCATGGACGCGTTCAGCACCCTGATCTTCAGGTTGACGCTGGTCTCGCTGTTCTTCACGAGATACTGCAGCCCACGCCAGGTGCCTTCCAGCTTGACGAATTCTGGTGCCTGCATGATCGCGGCGAGCTGTTCCGAAATCGTCTTGTCGAGTTCGGCGATAGCGTTGTTGAGAGTGATCGTGAGGTTGCGGTCATAGGTGACGGTACCGGCCAGTGCCTGGTCCGTCAGGGTGCGCAACAGATCCTGGGCGCGATCCGGCTCCGTCTGCCGGGTTGCCGCAACGACCTTGGCAAGAATATCAACGTCGGTGACGAGATCGGCCTGTTGCGGGGTCTGGAATTGGGTGTCAGTGCTCATCGGTCAAATCCTTCCTACCGGGACAGCGGCTCAGATCGTCTCAGTCTGGAGCGCAATGCTGTTCGAACAAAATGATGGATAGGGGCAGCCCACCGGACGTCGTGCGCTGCCAGCACTCATTTGGCTGCGTCCGATGCACCACCGGGCTTGCGGGCGCCGAGCTGGGAAACGAGCTCGGAGAGGTCAGCCTTGTTCTGCAGGATGTCCTCGAGCAGCCTTTCCAGTTCCTCTGACCGGTCCGCCTTGCTCATCAGGTCGCGCAGTTCGTTGCGGGCATCGAGCAGGGCTTTCAGCGCGGGGACCTGATTGACGATAGAGCCAGGGTCGAAATCGTCCATGCTTTCGAACTTCAGCGAAACCGGAAGCTCGGTCCCGTCCTTCTTCAGCGTGTTTTCGACCGAGAGCGTCAGGCCTGGTGTCATCCGGCGCATCACATCGTCGAAATTGTCCCGGTCGATCTGGACGAACTTTCGCTCGCCGAACGGCTTAAGGGGTTGCGTCGGCGTTCCCGAGAAGTCGCCGAGCACACCGACGACGAAGGGCAGTTCCTTGACCACCATCGCACCTTCGGTTTCGACTTCGTATTTGATGTGGACGCGGGGCTTGCGGACCCTTTCCAGTTTCTCATGCACGCTTGCCATCGGTGTTCTCCTTCCTGCCATAGGCAGATCACGATTTCAGTCTGTTACAGAATGCTGTCGGGCTTGGCCCGTTTGTCGGTCTTGCCCTCAACCTCCGGATTTGTCTGTTGATGGATTGATCCCGGCTGCAGTCAGAACTGCATTGCGGGAGCTCTGTTCGGGCAGAAGCTCGGCGAGGAGTTCGGAAAAATCCATCCGGCCCCGGCGTACCAGCGTCTCGATCGAGAGAGCGATCGGCGAATGGGGTTCCGTGCGGCGGAAGTATCGTGCGACGACGGCCAGGATCTCGAAGGCCTGCTCGCGCGAGCGGATCGCCTCCGCCGTCAGTGGCCGCGCCGCAGCCGTTTCCCCCGGAGGCTGCTCGGCTGCCGACACCCGCATTTCTGCGACGACAGGGGGAGCCAGCGGCTCCGCATCGGAAGCTTCGATACCCGCGAGCGCGCGAATGGCAGCAGCCACCTCCTGCAGCGCGTTGCGCGTGTTCGAACTAGGGGGCGCCTGGTTGCCGCACCGTTCATCCAGTATTTGGACAAGTCGATCATAGGCCTGGATGCATTCGATCACCGAGTTCAAATGGCTTTTCATCGCTTCGACGCCGGCGTCAGCGGCAGCCTGCTGTAATTCATCGCGCCGCTGCGACTGGCCATTGCGCTGTCCGAGCTGAAAGTCCCAAAGCGAGTACTGCCCAAATTTCCCGTCCGCCACCAACGATGTTAGCCGGATCGCCTGGATGATGGTGCCTTCACCGCCAATACCGTTAAGTCCGGCCAGCGGCGCAAATCGCTCTTCCAAGTCGTCGTCGCCAATCGAATGAATAGTGTCGAAGTAGTTGTCTAAAAGCGACGCAGTTGCTGCGTAAACATCTTTTAGACCTTCGAAACCTTTAATCCTCAATTGAGCTTCCGCAAGCCAGGCTAATACTTCTATGTCCTTGGTATTCGAAGAAAGTAGTTGCAATCCAAGATTGTTGACATCCTGCCAGGCAGGGGCCACGCCAATAGTCTCGCCGGGATCTAGACCTCGTTCGGCAGTTCTCGCAGCGTTTCTGGCATCCTTTATACTATAGTATATTCCACGCACAGAAGGATTTATCCGGACGTTTTCTCCGCACGGATTGTATTGATCAAGTGGATCTGCAATTTTAGGCACATTCAAGCGAAAAATACTCCCCCAATCGTTCAAGATATTCTTAACTTTGTCGTAATCTATGCCAATTCTTCATAATTGGTGCACAATTTTGCTTTGTCAACCTCCGTTGAACTGCGACACTTTTGTGACGACTTTAGGAATTGACAAATTTCAAGATAAAGGTTTTTTTGATCTAGACAAGGCTGGGTTGCCTCCCTAGTTGTCGATTTGTATTTCGAAAGACCACAGAACTTCCTCAAAAAGGCAGGGCTTGCTGGATGTCGAATATCGATATCAGTCGTCTGATCAGAACTTTCGATCAGAACCTACGTGTCGGTCTTGAGACAGGTGCGTCGCTTGCGGCGCGTCACCAGCACCCGGTGGTGGAGGTTTCCCACTGGCTTCGCACCCTGTTGGACGTGCCTGAATATTCAGCCCTTCTTGAAGATCTTGGCGTCTCGAGCGAAGCCCTGCGCGGCGAGCTCGATGCCGCGATTGCAGATATTGCCCGCGAGGAGCAGGCCTCTCTGGCCCTCTCCCAAAATCTGCTGGCGCTGGCGCGAGAAGCGTGGCTGACGGCATCTCTCCAATACGGTCGAAGCTCAGTCCTTTTCCTGGATTTGCTTGCCGCTCTCAGTATCGAACCCGGATTGCGGGTTGTTGTACGCGGGATTGCTCCGTCTTTACGTCGTCTCGACAGGGCAAAGCTCGATCGCCTTCTTGAGGAGGCCGCTCATCCCCCGTCGGGTGCTTCGAAGCCGATGCTGTCGACCCCCTCCGCGTCTTCCGCCGGCAATGAATTCCTGCGGCTCTATACACGCGACATGACTACAGAGGCCCGCGAAGGCCGGATCGATCCCGTCATCGGCCGCGACAGCGAATTGCGCCAAGTTGTCGACATCCTGATGCGTAGGCGGCAAAACAATCCTATTCTGGTGGGCGAAGCCGGTGTCGGCAAGACTGCCGTGGCCGAGGCTTTCGCTTTGGAAATCGTGGCGGGCAACGTCCCCGAGCGACTGAAGGATGTGAAACTCCTGTTGCTTGATCTCAGCCTCCTGCAGGCCGGGGCGGGCGTGAAAGGGGAATTCGAGCGGCGTCTCCACGGCGTGGTCGATGACGTGAAATCGTCGTCGGCTCCAATCATCCTGTTTATCGACGAAGCGCACGGTCTCATCGGCGCTGGAGGTCAAGCAGGGCAGGGAGATGCCGCAAACATATTGAAGCCGGCCCTGGCGCGCGGTGAACTCAGAACGATCGCGGCGACCACCTGGAGCGAATACAAGCGGTATATCGAGAAAGATGCAGCCTTGACCCGTCGCTTCCAGATGGTTCAGGTGATGGAGCCGGACGAGCAGACCGCCATCCGTATGCTACGCGGCGTCGCTGAGAACCTCAAGAAGCACCACCATGTCCGTATTCGCGATGAGGCGATCGTCGCAGCCGTGCGCCTTTCCGCACGCTACATGCCGTCGCGGCAACTGCCGGACAAGGCCATCAGCCTGATCGATACGGCCGCCGCCGCCGTCGCGCTCTCGCGGCAGACAGTGCCCGAAGCGCTGCGGCAGCTCACCAGCGAGCGCGACCTCCTGGGCAAGGAAGCGGACTGGCTGCGCAACGAGCCGCAGACGGACGAAACGACGGCGCGGATTGCAGAGATAGAGAAAACGACGGTGTCGATAGCCGCCGAAATCGAGACGGTCCAGGCGAAGCTTGACGAGGAGATGCGTCTGGCGCGGGAAGCCGACAGGCTTGAATCGGTGTTCAGCGCAGACGACAGCGTCTCGCAAATGAACGCGGCGGAACCTTCGGCCAGCGGTGCAAACATCGCGTCTTTTCCCCATCAACCGCTCACGACTGATGGAGCCAGGGCAGCGCTTACGGCGGCCGAACAAAGCCTTTCGGTTGTCGCTGGCGAAACGCCGCTCGTGCCCCGGGTCGTCAACAGGGATGTCGTGGCTGCTGTCGTCGCGCGGTGGACGGGCATACCGGTCGGCAAGCTTCTGTCGGATCAGGCCGGGACGATCAGATCGCTCGACGCCAAGTTGAAGGAGCGGGTGCTGGGCCAGGATGCGGCCATCGACCGGATAGCCGCTGCTATGCGCGCCGCCCGCGCTGGTTTATCCGATCCCCGCCGTCCGCCGGCCGTGTTCCTGCTGGTTGGCATGTCCGGCACAGGCAAGACCGAGACCGCACTGACGCTGGCCGACATGCTCTATGGCGGGCCGCAGCATCTGACCACAATCAACATGTCGGAGTTCAAGGAAGAGCACAAGATTTCCATGCTTCTCGGCTCGCCGCCCGGCTATGTCGGCTATGGCGAAGGCGGCGTGCTGACGGAAGCAGTGCGTCGGCGGCCCTATGGAGTGCTGCTGCTTGACGAGATCGACAAGGCGCACCAGGGCGTCCAGGAAATTTTCTACCAGGTTTTCGACAAGGGTGTCCTTCGCGACGGCGAAGGCCGCGACATCGATTTCAAGAACACCACGATTTTCATGACCGCCAACACAGGCTCGGAATTGCTCGCCACGCTGGCGACGGACCCGGACACGATGCCGGAAGGCGAGGCGCTCGAGGCTTTGCTCCTGCCGGAGCTGCAAAAGCATTTCAAGCCCGCCTTCCTCGGTCGCACCACCATCCTGCCGTTCATGCCACTTCAGGCAGAGACCCTGGCCGGCATCGTTGACATCCAGATCGAGCGCATCCGGCAGAGGATACGCCTCGCTTACGGTACGTCGCTCGAGCTTTCCAAGGAGGCGCGAGACCGTCTGGTCGGTCGTGCCAAGTCGAGCGAGATGGGCGCGCGAGCCATAGAGATCATGATTGCCCGCGACCTCATGCCGGTGTTGTCGACCTTCTTCCTCGACATCGTATCGGCGGGTAGCAAGGTCGCTGCCATCACTATCGAGTATGGGGCGAACGGCTTCGGCATCACCGCCGGCCCTGGCGCCCAAACTGAATTCGTCCCGCCGGAGGATAACCGGGAGGCGGATATAACTCCCCGAACTGCCAAGCGCGCTCGGGGAACAGCAAGACGAGAGGCCAAAACGCCTAATACGAAATAGGCAAAACCGATTTCATAGGAGAGTTATGCATGCCGATTTATCTGCAGATCGATGGCATTCAGGGTGATGCGACACATGAGCAGCATCGTAAATGGATGGACATCGAAGCCATCCACTGGAATGTTTCCCGCAACATGAACACGTCCGCTGGTTCTGCAGCGAACCGTGAAGCCTCCGAGCCGACCATTTCGGAAGTCATCCTGACCAAGGTCAGCGACTCCTCCTCCACCAAGCTGTTCCAGGAAGCCTGCTCCGGCCGCACCGGCAAGCGGACCGTCATCCACCTCGTGACGACAGGCAATCCTGGCGAGACTTATATCGAATACAATCTCACCAATACGCTGATCGCCAGCTACTCCATCGATTCCAACGGTGACCGGCCAATCGAGACGATCAAGCTGAACTTCACCAAGTTGGAGGTGAAGTACACGCCGTTCGACGAGAACCAGACGCCGCAGTCACCGATGATCGCATCCTACGATCTCGCCACGACGAAAGCCGCGTAAATCTCCGCCTGCTGTTCGGCGCCGGATATATCCGGCGCCGACGGCCCCTGAACGCACCCGATTTTGGCTTGGAGGAGATTGCCGATGAGCAACCCTGACATCGATAAGGTGGCATTGACGGACTACAATCTGATCGTCGAGGAAGTCTTCGACGAAAGCGTATTCGGCATGATTGCGCCGAGCACGAAGATCGGCGGGATCAAAGTCATCGGAACCAGCCATCTCCAGGTCATACGGCGGGTATTCACCATCACCACCGGGGAAGACGTCTATTTCAAGGGTCGCAGGATCCAGGGGACGCCCGGCGCAAGCGAATGGTTATCCGAGCTGATAGAGGCGGGAAAGCAGATCACCACGCGACCGAACGGCAAGGTCGGTGTTCTCAACCGCTACTTCGGCAAAAAGAACATATTCACCGCCAAGGCCCTCGAACACTACCGCAAGTCCGTCACCCTGCCTTTCATGCGTATTCTGGGCGAAGATCCCGCGCCGACGAGGCTTCTCTACGGCAATCCGGCAGTGACGTTCTTGCAGAAAAAGGACGAGCGTCCGATGGCCGCAGCCTATTTCAACGTGCGAACCAACCGTCTGGACCTGCTCCACTATTTTGAACGGCACACGCTTGTCGACAATTTCGTGCGGAATTTCTCGCAAGCCTCGCTTGCTGCAACCGGCTGAGGATCGGCAGCATGAGAACCACCTCGACCGATAACCAATGGCCCTTCCGAGCGTTGCTCCCGAACCCGGCTCACAAAATGGTGCGCGCCGCGAGGGTCGTGAAGCCATGACGGCACTGGCGAATGCCCGCGTAGCGCCCGGCTCCAACGACGAGCAGCAGGATGGCCTGCGGCTCGCCTTGTCGGCGGTCCAGCTGGCGGCGGTGCTGGAGAACGAGACGCTGGAGCCGCAAGGCACCATCGGCAACCGCATTATCGGCGGTCTTCGATTGCTGGGATGTGGAACGGAGCTCATTGGCGCCGGCGCGCTCTTGGCGGCTCCGGAACCGACGATGGTCACCAAGGCGGGCGGCCTTGCGCTCGGTGCGCACGGCCTGGACCAATGCGTTACCGGCGGTCGGCAGATTTGGAGTGGGCGCAACCTGAGTTCGCTCTCCGAACAGGGCGTTACGTCGCTGGCGAAATCCCTCGGCGCCAGCCCTGAGACGGCGGACAATATTTCGCTGGCCGTTGAAATTCTGGTGCCGCTTGCCGGATCGGCCATGGCGGGTGCGGTGCGCGTCGGCGCAGTCCGCGCCGGCCGGATCTCGCTGATGCGCCAGGAGGCGGAGGAAGGTGCGTCTGTCGGCGGACACACCATCGCTCGCCATGTGGGCTGGACCGACCATGAACTGATCGAGCGGATGAGCGAAATGGCAAGCCGCGGGCGCGCACCCAAGTCCATCTCCACCTACACCGACCTCGTGACTGCCGAACGCGCCGTGACGCGCACGCTGCAATCCAACCGAGCGCGGATCATTGCCTGGTCCCGGGATGCCGGCATGGGAAATGTCCTGAAGCTCGAGATGGATCTCGGACGAGACGTCGGGCGCGGCATCCTAAAATCTACCCAGCAGATAAAGCCCATGACCCGTGTGCAGGTGCGGCTGATGCGCGAAACCTATGCCGGTCGGGCCTATTTCGTTCTCACGTCTTTTCCCATTCCATGATGCAGGAGAAGAGCGAAATGAACGCTGAACGAACTTTTCCGGGACTAACCGAGATGATGGGCAGCTGCTTTCATCAGGACATGGATCTCGAGGCCGAGACCATTCCCGAAGCCGTGGCACTTTATGCACGCGGCCTGTCGGCTGCTGAAGGAAGCATGCTCCGAGCAGAAATCGACAGGTTCCGGCAGAGACATGCCGACGATCTCGACGATGCCTTCCTGCAAGCCTTCGGCGACGATCTCGATCCGCGCGACGCAGGCTTCAGCACTGGCGATTTCCTCCTGATGGTCGAAGCACTCGTCCAGGAACCCGGCACTTTCCGTCAGTTTCTGGAGGAGGATCTGCGGACCGACTTCCCGCAGCTCCGCTACTTAGCGCGTGCCTGTCTCCATCTACCGACCCGCAGCCACGAGGCGCGCAGGCTAGGACTTGCCGGCGCAGACAGCATGCCACATGCCCTGTCCATCCATCTGAGCGCTTTACCCGCAGAACACAGGCAGGCGCTCCTGGGCGAGTTGCAGCAATTCGAAGCCCTCTACGGCGACCGCGCCACCGAGGTCTTTGGCAAGCGCTGGTTCGATCTGGAGGCCGGCGTGTTTGCAGACTTTCACCGGTTTCAGCAGGCCGCCGAGCGCATCGCCGCTAACCCCGAAGATTATCGCAGCTTCGTCGCCGCGTGAACGAGAGACGTTAGCCCATGGACGACATGTCATCCCCCGCCGATTTCATCCAGGCAAACCGCATCCTAAAAATCGTCTCGCCGCTCGGCGTGGACCAGCTTCTGCCGGAGCGGGCGGTCATCCACGAAGGCATTTCGTCTCTATTCGAGATCCGGATCTCGGCGCGTTCCAAGAAGGAGCAGGTGAAGCCGGAGGATCTGATCGGCCGGTTGATGGATGTGTCCGTCGAGGTCGAGCAGGGAGACGGCGAGGAAGGCAGTGCCGTCAGGCGTCCCTTCAACGGTCTCGTCACCGAGCTCAACGAGGGGCCGCCGATCACCCGAGGCTTGCGCGCCTATTCGATGGTGCTGCGGCCGCAGATGTGGCTTCTGTCGCAACGCTCTGATTGTCGCATCTGGATGGACAAGACGTCAGTCGACATCGTCGAGACGCTGTTTGCCGAACACGGCATTCCCGCCCCCGATACCTCAGGCATCGTCACACCGCCGCCGCCACAGCACTACTCGGTCCAGTTCAACGAGACCGATCTCGCCTATCTCACCCGCCGCTTCGAGGAAGACGGGCTATTTTACTGGTTCTCCCACGAGGACGGAAAGCACAAGCTGCACGTGGCCGACAGCGCCTCCGGCTGGCTTGGCCCGTCGCCGTCCGCCAGGGGCGAGACGAAGGTGCGCCTCGCGCAGGGCTCGTCCGACCGCAACCACATCAACGACTGGGCAAGGCGCTTTTCCTATGTGCCCGGTCAGCGGGCCGGCGCCGACTGGAATTTTGAGACGCCGCGCATGGTGCCGGGCACGATGACGCCGTCGTTGGTGCAGATGCCGGAGGCGGTCAAACGCGAGCTTTACGAATACCCGGCCCGGATCTCGACCGTCGCCGAGGCCGAGCGGGCCGAAAAACTGCGTATGCAGTCCTCGGAGGCGGACCACGACCGCGTATTCGGCGCCTCCACCTCGCGCATCCTGGAGGCCGGCCGGCGCTTCACCCCTTACGAGGTCGCCCATCCCGACCATGCCTACGAAGAACATGTGATCATCCGGGCCGTCTACGAGATCGTCGACCGCTCCTACGAGACCAACGCCAACGAGCCCGAATATGCCAACCGCTTCGAAGCCATCCCGTCACGCGTGCCGATGACCCCCCACCGCGAGACCAGACGTCCGCGCATCGAGGGCGCCCAGGTGGCGATCGTCGCCGGCCCGCAAGGCGAAGAAATCCATCCGGACCAGTACGGCCGCATCAAGGTGTGGTTCCCCTGGGACCGCAGGGCCAAGAAGGACGGCTCCGACACCTGCTGGGTGCGCGTCGCACAATCCTGGGCCGGCTCCACCTGGGGCGGCCAAATCATCCCCCGCATCGGGATGGAAGTAATGGTCGCCTTCGTCGATGGCGATCCGGACCGGCCGCTGGTAACGGGGGTGGTGCCGAACCCGGCGAATGGGGTGCCGTATGATTTACCGGCGAACAAGACGAAGAGCACATTCCGTACCCAAACGCATAAGGGCACAGGCTTCAACGAACTGTCTTTCGAGGACGAGGCTGGCAAGGAACAGGTCTTCCTGCGCGCCCAGAAGGATCTCGACAACCACGTCCTCAACGATACCCGCGAACGTGTCGAACACGATCGCCACCAGCATGTGGGCAATGACAAAACCAGTTTTACAGGCGGTGACCACGAGGAGGTGGTCGCCGGAAATGTCTCGATTGCTGTCGGTCAGACCAAGCTCACCGAATATCTCTTGTCGCGCACGCTCAATGTGTTTGGGCACTTTTCCGATTTCATGGAGAAGCTAAGAATTCCCGACCCGTTCAATTTTGCAAAGGGCAACTTCCAGCTCTTCGTCGAGAAGAACAAGTCGGAGATCGTCCTAGCTGGTTCTTCTGAAGTGGTAGGCGTCGCGAAATCGACGGTCGTCGGCAATCTTCACCAGACGACGGTCGGCAAGAAGATGAGTGTGATCGTCAGGGGCCGGTCCGACGAGGATGTCGGGCGTATCAAGAATATCAATGTCGGAGAGCAGTTTACCATCCGCGTCGGCGAAAACGTGATGATCTCGATGTCGAAGGAGGGCGATGTCGTCATCCAGGCAAAGCGCATCATCATGAAAGCCGATACGATCCAAGAGAATTGATCGTCATGGCGGATGAACAAAGGCGAGATGACGTGGCCAGCGGCAGGGTTCCTCAGGACGCGTGGCGCGTCCCGATGCTTCCACCCGTGCAGCAGCGCGATGCCGTTCGGGAAGAATGGCTGAGAAGGCTGCACTGGAAAGACATCGATGCCGCAACCGTTGGCGACGGCGATCTCGCCAGCCTTTGGTCAACTCAACCTCGCACGACGACCGGTCCGGCATCCTGGTCGCCGATCGCCCCGACACCGCAGGGCGAACTCGGGCCGCTGCTCGGCAAGACGACTGTCACCGAGGGGTCAACCGTTCTGCTTTCACAGCAAGGACAGGCGGATCATTCGCTGCTGACCAATGCCAACGAGGCGAAGAAGACGGCTGAGGAAGGCGAAAAAAGACCGCCGAACCAGACGATCCAGAGTCAGAAGCCCGGCGGTGCGACCCCGCCGGCTGCAGACGAAAAAAGCCCCTGGAAGTTCGGTGCCAGCACGGAGCTGAAAACTGAACTCAATCAGCCAAGCGTGAAATTCGGCGGCAAGAGCGGCCGCACGCTCGGGCAAGCGGCCGGCGAATCGCTCAGCCAGAGCGCCAAGAAATTCGAGACCAAGTACCCCAAGCTCGACGATATCGGCGTCAGCGGAGAGTACTCAGCCTGGGATGCAAACAGCGAGTACAAGAAGATCGAGGGAAAGGCAGGCCCGGCGGATGGCAATCTTCGGGTCTTTTACGGTGAAACGAAAGGCAGCGCGAAGGGCACAGTTTCTAAGGGAGGCGCAAAGGGCGAACTGAGTGCCGGAGCGGAAGCTGGGATGCTGAAAGCCGAGGGCAACCTAGGCGATAAAAAGAGCCTGCTTGCCGGCAAGGCCGAAGGCAAAGTCGCTTCAGCGGATGCCAAAGCCAAGCTTTCCGGCGAAATCAAGTTCAAGGAAGTCGAGGCGACGGCTTCGGGCTCTCTAGGCGCCTCGGCGGTTCTGCTGGAGGGCGAAGTGGGTGGCGAAGTCCGCATCACGCCGCGCCGCGTCTGGAATGGCGTTGTCGTCAGCGGCGTCAATACGGCCGCGGGCTGGTTCGGCTATGGCAAACAGCTGGAAAACATTGATGGCTGGGATTGGGGGATCATGCTTGGCGGATCGGTCGGCGGAACCGTCGGCTTGTCGGCCGAGGCCGAGGCATCCGGGGGCATATCGAAGAAGGATCGGAAAGCCGGGGTGGAAGCCGGGGTCAAGTTGGCTCCGGGACTTGGCGGATCGATCAAAGGAAAGGCTGGACTAGTATGGTAGCGATCGGCAGACACCTTTTAACGGGATGCCTCATCACCCTTGTTGCAGTGCTATCGTTTCTTCCGCAAGCAGATGCTGAACAGGTAGCACCAACACAACAACATGGAAGGACAAAGACGTTGACTGATCAGGAGGCCAAAGAGCTTGGCTATGCAAGGGTATCGCTGGACCTGGGCCGGAATATCAAGCTTTCCTTCCTCGCCAAAGCCAAGTCCCTCACGACGCCGCTGGCCAAGGCCGAAGCGATCGAAGCACCCGGCCGCGCGGTACTGGCGAAAGTGTTCGTGCCGGACGATCGCGACCAGTTCGAATTGACTGTCTCGGCCTTCAGGCCGGGCTTGGCCGCGGAAGCGCCGGCCGTCAGCGAGCAGTTGCTGATGGAGCAGGGCTATGGCATTAGCGGCGCAAGCCATGCCTCGTTGATCTTGGCGGATGCCGAAGGGCAGACTTTGGATAAAAGCAAGGTGGAGAAAGTTGCCCGCTCGCTGTGCCAAGTCCGACAGGACATTGTTATTTGCCTCTTTATGCAGGGCGATACTGAGTATCATACGGAATTCGCTGAACAGACGAACATGCTGATGCAATCCATCCGCTATGACGACGCCGCAGAGGAAGGTTTTTCGTCCGATCAGATCGAACGGTTGACTCTAGCCCTCGGCGACAAGAACCCACTTCAGTTGGAATACCCATCGGCTTTTTCAGTCGCATCAAACGCATTCGACGGGGGGCTGCCGGGAACACTGCAACTGCAGCAGGGCAGTGCCGACAATCCGCTGTCGGTCATCATGATTGCCGCTTCGGCCGGCGCGGCTCCGCCGAGCGCTGAAGCGATTGACTCGGTTGCCGACCGGATGGTCGGACAGTGGCTCGAAGAGAATGCCGAGCTTTTCGCCAATCCGGTTCTTGCGACGAAAGGTGATCTGGCAGGCTTGGGCAGCGGGGACCAGGGACGCTCCTACGCCTATATCGTCGACAAGCTGAAAGGCGGGGGACAGGCACAGATCCGTGTCAGCCTTTTTGCATCCGGCGGCATCCGCTATTCCGTGCTGATGGTGACCCATTACTCGCCACACGTCGATGAGACGGAGCAATTCTTCGTCCGGCTCGGCGGCGTGACGGGTTACGATCTCGTGATGCAGTCAATCCTGAGCCATTTGTACTGAACATACTTTAACTCGACGGTTAGGATATCAAGCCATGAACGAGATACCCGACAGGATGAAGTTCGCTTTGCGTCAGACACTCGGTGATGGCGATGCCTGGACGAAGCTGATGGCGCTGGCGGCGATGATCGAGATCGATCAGGCGACGGGGGCGATGACGATCAGGAACGGCAAATCGTCGCTGACATTGCGGCCGGATGGCCGGGTGACCGTGCAGGGCGTCAACATTGCCCAGACAGCCGAACGCAACATCAGTCTCGAAGCAGCCACGATCGATCTGAACTGAGGCTGCGCTCATGTGGGAGATTGACAACCGTACGCCATTTGCGGCGCTAGGTTACTTCGTGCGCGACAAGGGCGGCCTGGAGCACTGGGTGGTCGCCGTGCGAGCCCGGTTTGCCATGGCCGAAAACGGTTTAAGCCGGATTTCCGATAACCAGGGCGATATTCGCTTAGCCCCGGAATATAGCGACGACCGGGCGGAAGAACTTGTGAGCGAGTCGGATTTCTCTCCGTTTCGACCGCGTGTGGACTTCCTGCTGGATGGCCGGATTACCGCGCCGGATGAACGATCGGCCAACAAGGTCCATGTCGGGTTTGAGATCGCCGGCCACTCCAAGCGTGCAGTGGCATTCGGGGCCAGACGGCTCCGAATGCATGGCGGCGCACTGAAGCTCGACGGCTATGAAACGTTCAGTTCCTGCCGTCTGAGCTGGCGCCACAGCTTGGGCGGTCCTGACCTGCTAGATCCAGACGGGCCAGCGCATTCTGCAAACCCGATCGGCAAAGGCTGGACTGCGAAATGGCCAAGACTTGCCTCCGGGTCCGAGATCGAAATGCCGCGGATCGAGAATCCGGAAAGTCCGATCGGCGAGGGCTCCCTTCCCGATCCTGTCGGCTTCGGCCCGCTTCAGCCCGCCTGGATGCCGCGTGCCGGCCACGCAGGCACCTATGACGATGACTGGCGGAAGTATGAAGCACCTCTACTGCCGGCCGATTTTTCTGCCGATTTCTTCCAGGCCGCGCCCGAGGACCAGATCTTCGATCTCAAAGGCGGGGAGACGGGCCGTGTGTTCGGCCTTCACCCCGATGGAGACTACGGGTTCCGCCTGCCGCAGATCATCATAGAGAGCACGACCTGGATAGGACATGAAAGGATCGATGTACGCCCGAAGCTGATCTCCGTTGCGGTGAACGGCACGGAGAAGACGCTCGAAATGCTTTGGAACGCTGCAATCCCCTGCGAGGCGGGCGACATGGCCGTTTCGAAATCTCGCCTCCATGTCAAGCAGATGGCGGGGGTGCTTTCATGACGGCCACCGCCGGGATCATCGCCATCGGGATCAACTGCCCGCTCGGTCAGGGTCTGGATGTGGCCGGTCGAGCCTACAAAGCGCGTCAGCGCAATTTCTTGAAGTCGTCCAAGGGGCCTGTCGGGCCGGACGGAAATCCGATCGTCCTCTCCTGCGTTATGCCGTTCGACGGGATACGGAACTACGAACTGCGGCTTCAAAGGTTGTTTGCCGGAGCCGTTGCGGACCTCGCCGTCGATTCCACCGGTGTTGGCCCAGTGTCACTCCGGCTCGTGCTTCCGGCATGGCTGGTCCCGCACAAACTGAGTGGCCTATTGCGGGACTGGATCCGCGAGACCTATTCCTCGCTGTTTCAGGACATCGAGTTTCTGGCGGATGGCGACACGGTCGCACTCTACGAAGTCGCGAAAGCATGGAAGCAGATTGGATCCGGGGATGCCCAGAGCTTCGTCGTCGGCGCATTGGACAGCCATATGGATGCCGAATTGCTGGACCTTTTGACCATGAGCGGCCGCCTGTATCACCGGGCAAATCCGCATGGGCTGATACCGGGGGAGGCGGCCGTGTTGTTCCTGGTGGGAAGAACGGGATCGCATAATATCGGCTCTGCGCTGGGGACGATCAAAGCCGCCTTTACCGGCTACGAGAAAGAAAGCCTTTCCTCGCCGAAAGGCATTATCGGCCGAGGCATGGCGAAACCGCTACGGCGAGCCTTCGAAACTTATGTGCCCGACCGGTTCCTGGCCGATCTCAACGGTGAACGCTGGCGGTCGGAAGATATCGGCTTTGCCTTGTCCGGCGCACGCGTTTCGGATGCGCTCTTGGCGGATTTCGAAACACCGATCGGCCAGACCGGCGATTGCGGAGCGGCAAACAGCCTAATCACGGCAGCCATTGCACTGGCCCCGGCATTCGAGGAAGAACCACCAGGAGACGCAGCTGATACCACAATCCGAACCGTATCGATCGTCTCGACTGCCCTGTGGCAGGGGCCGCGGTTGGTCGCGGTCCTAGAGTCCTTCAACCGGCAAGGAGAGGCGGTATGAGAGAGACGGTTTCGATCAACGGGCTCACCCTTTGCCACAAAAATTCCGACGGATGGGTGCGCTCCACCCTGCCAGACGTATGCAAAAGCCCCGACAAGCCGGTACCCTATACGAATGTGGCTTATTCGCGCGATCTCGCCAAAGGCACAGTGACCGTCTTTTCCCACGGCGGAGCGATGAACGGAGTCAAAGGTTCGGAATTCTATCGCTCCTTTGGCGACGAACCGGGGGTGGGTGGCGGAGTGATCTCCGGCGTAAACCTGCACCGCGCCACGTTCCTGTCATGGTCGCCGAACGTCTTCATGGAAGGCCGCAACGTCACGCGTCTGACGGACCGTATGCTGCTGAACAAGGGTAACACGATCTCGGCGGGCGGGTATTTCACGGGTAGCCTGACCGGAACGGATAAAGCCACTGCTGATCTCCTTTGCAGCCTGGCATGCAATTGCAAGGGTGAAAAGCAGGTCTGTGTCGATGCTGCTATCAAGGCGATGCCTAAGACGCCGGACAACGGTTTGTATTCCGAGGTCACGTTTCAACGCGACGGAACCATGTATCGACAGCCGAATGGCGCCCCCATGACGCGCATGGGAGTGCCGGGGTCACGGCTGGATGTGATAAAGATGGCAGTAGGCCAGCCGGCTGAATTCATTGAGATGAAGTTTGCGGGAGATCGGTGGCGTTCGGGCCAGGAGAGCCGATACCAAGCGATCTCCCGAGCCCACGGGAAAAAACTTCAGGAAATCATTGTCGAACGAGACTGCCAGTGCACCGGCGATAAAGAGAGACAAACCCAACCCGTTACCGCACCACAGGAAGAGGGCCTGACTACCGGTCAGAAGATTGGCCTCGGCGTTGGCGGCGCACTGGCGGCGATCGGTATTGTTGCCTGTGCCGTCGCAGAACCATGTGGGGCTGCGGCACTCGGTGTTCTCGGCACCGGCGGTGCGGCGGCCTTGGCAACAGCGCCTTGAGAGATGAAACGATGAATGAGAAACATTTGACACCCGCTCATGCAAAAGAACTCGATGAAGTCGCGCTGCTCAACAACGGCTTCGTTGTCGCAAGAGTGGGATTTGCTTTCGAACTCTACCTTTCGAATGGCCAGGCAGTAGAGACGCGTCTGGCGCTTTGCAAAATCTTGCGGGAATACCATGCCTTGTTTTCCGAGCAGCTGTCCCACTATCTCAAGGTCGATGCGAACCGGTTGACTAAAATCGATGGTGACGCCTATCTGGATTACTATGAAGAAAAGGCGAGCACGCTGTCGCCGGATGAGCCGATGGACGCGATGGTGTTCGGCTATCCTGACAAGAAGATTATCGATGAACCCCAGGCTCTAACCATTTCCTTCACGGCCAGCGGACCGGAGCCTCTGTTCCCCCATGGAAACTCGAGCATATGCGTCTACTTTCCGTGCTCCTTCATCGTTCAAAAAGGATACGAATATTTTCGGGATCTCGTTGGCCGCTGGTGCTCTATAGTCGATGCGGTTCACGGCAGTGCTGGCTTTAGTGTTTTGTTCGAGCATGGCGCCTTTTCCGGGAGCTCTGGAGGCGTGGCCACCATTCCCGCGCTGAAACGATTTCCAGGCCTGGATTTCTCTGACCCCAACATATTTCAGGTGGAGGCTGCGCGGAGCGATGGTCTTTTCATCAAATCGATCAACTGGCTTACCATTCTGTGCGATCAAATCGTCGAGAGACTTGGCGGGAAGCAAGCGCTGGAAAAGGAGCTGGGAAGCTCATGCCCGGTGTTCGACTTCAAGGGCGGTGTGATCATTCAGGCTGGCGATGAGCCACAGCTGGGAGATAACAATCGTGGCATCGTCCTCGACGACTATCGTCGCGTTTCAAGAGCGCTGAAACCGGTTCGGTTCGAAGAGTACAAGCTCGCGTTGATTGTCCTGCCGGAGCCATATGACGATCTGGAAGAGACGTTGAGCTGGATTAGACGGTTCGATTGATCGCACTTCCCCCGCCCGACGTATGAGAAGGCCCCGACAAGCCGGTACCCTCCTCGAATGTGGCCTATTCGCGCGATCTTGCCAAAGGCACTTGACCGTGTTCTCCCACAGCGGAGAGATAAACGGGGTTGACGGTGCCCAAATCCGTAACTCCTTCGGCGACGAGCCGGTAATGGGCTGCTGAGTCGTCTCTGGCGTCACCCGCATCGCGCCTGCGATCTCCGGCGTAGGCGGAAACGCGCCGGCTCCGGTAACTGCTGCTTCACCGGCGAAGGAGCCGGCCTCGCTAGTGAGTGATCCCATGCGCTGGGCCCAAGAAAATCCGTGGAAGACTGGGGGCTTGGTGGTCGCTGGTGTTGTGACGGGTGGCGCGGTCTACTATGGCGGGGCAGCCCTTGCTGCTTCTCGGTGGCGGAGCGCTTTTAACGGCTGCCGCTCAGTGAATCTCAGTTCAAATCGAATAGTGTCAATGAGGCGAAGCAATAATGATAGACGAAAGCGCGCTTACAGCGGATGCCGGCGACTGGAGTTTTCTAGACACCGTCGGCATCGCATCCGATCGTGGCATTCCCATGCTGCGGTTCGGGCACTACATCGATTTCGCGTTGCAAAAGGCAAACAGCCTCGAAATGCGCGAGGCCATGGCAGATGTCATGCTCGAGTACAAACAGATATTCAATGACAAGCTGACACACTACATTCCTCATAACGGACGCGGGCTAAGTACGTTGAGGGGCGTCGATTACGACAGCTATATCAGGGATCGCGTACGAGAAACAGACGATGTGAAGAATGATGACGGTTTCGAGGCTACATTGTTCGGGTACCCCCACGGCGGTGATCTCGACGATCCTACAATTTATTACGCTGAAGCTATCGAAGAAACCGAGACACGCGAGTTTTCAAGCATCAGTATTTACATGCCCGCCAGCTGGCCAGAGGCGGTTGGGTACGAACGCTATCGATCGCTCATTGGCAGCTGGTGTGAAAAGCTCAAACCTGCCTACGGCACGGCCGGTCTTTCGATCCTGTTTAACGAAGGACGGCAAGGGCTTTCCGACCGCCTACTTGCGTTTCCGATTGCAAAACGGTTTTCCGGTCTTGACGTGCCGGAACATTCTCGCTGGTACGTGCGCATGAACCGTCTGCGAAAACGGGCTATACGAACCATCAACTGGTTAACGTTTATCGACAACGGTTTGGTCAGCGAACTTGGCGGACAACCCAAGCTTGCAGAAGACTTGGGGGCTTCATGTCCCATTTACCCTTATCGCGGCGGCATCGTTGTTCAGGCGGGTGACAGACCCGAACTGGGCGATGTGAATAGGGGGATGATACCGGAGGCGTATCAACGCGTTTCCCGAGTAATGCAGTCCATCCGCTTTGACGATCACCAGCGTCCGTTGATAGATGCGCCGCAGCCTCTAGATGCCCTAGAGGAGACGATCAAGTGGGTCAGACGGTTCGATTGACGGGTGCAGATATGAAGTCCAAAAATGACCTTTTTCGTAAGTCATGGACAAAATGCATTTCACGTCTGAGATTCGCCTATCATCGACTGCTTCGACGGCATGGTCATCAGTTGGTCGATTGGAACGCAACCCGATGCAGGGCTGGTCAACACCATGCTGGATGCCGCCATTGTGACCGTGACCGAAGTGGAAGAGCGGCCAATCGTTCATTCCGATCGCGGAGCTCATTATCGCTGGCCAGGCTGGCTAACCCGGATCAGCGAAGCGAAACTGGTTCGCTCGATGTCCAGAAAGGGTTGCTCGCAAGACAATGCCGCGTGCGAAGGCTTCTTCGGCCGGTTGAAAACCGAACTCTTCTATCCCCGGGACTGGAAGGCCATGACCATCGAACAGTTCGTCGGCGAGGTGGATGCCTATATCTGCTGGTACAATGAGAAGCGCATCAAGATATCGCTGGGCTCACTCAGCCCGGTCGAATATCGTAAAAGTCTCGGCCTGATATTATAAAACAGTCCAACTTTTTATCCGCACCCCCATGGGGTCAACTTTCCGCGCCGATTGACACCCATCGCGCCATTTGGCGTATCAAAAACCGCCGAGGCTCTAATCGCAGCCGGATGAAACTTCAGTGGCAGGTCAGAAGACGGAAGGTGGACATACCGACTCGACGATGGGGGGAACCAGCTTAGAGGAGGACCTAAGGGAACGAGGATGCCCGACTATACCGATCACGATAATAATAGTTTCGGTGAGAATAAATTGCCAAAGGATCGTTACCACGGGGATCAAAATGAGGTTTACGATGACCTTGCCCCCAAGTTTTATCCAGTTTTGAGTTCGCTCCAGCGGTTTTTGGTTTCTGTTGTTGGGTCGGTAGCGGCGGGTTGCGGTGCGGAGCCATTTCGGCTGCGCAGCACCGCATCACGTCGCGGGTTGAGTGTCCGAGCGAATTCGGCCGGTGTCAGCCAGCCAAGGCCTGAATGCGGGCGTTGATCGTTGTAATCGCTACGCCAGTTTGAAAGTGCAGACCGGGC
>NZ_JBCEBQ010000014.1:0-84088 GCF_049472505.1 Rhizobium sp. HT1-10
CTGTCGAGGCCGTGAGCGCAAGGGGAAACCGAAAGCTGAAAAACAGGTTCACGCTCATCATGAAGATGGCCCCAAAAACCATGTAGTACGAGACAGCCTCCACGGCACTGGACATTTGTGCAGTGATTATCCAGGCAAGATAGGCCACAGATACTGCTGTAGCCGCGACCGCATCGATCAGGCCGGATCTTGCTTCAAAGTAGATCATCATAAAGCACGTCGGCGTTTAAAGCGCCCTAGACCTTACCCGAAGCATATTGAACGCGTCGGGCATTGGCATCGGGGCTCGACAGGAAATCCTTAAATAGTTTTTCTTTTCCGTTGCTGAAAAGATGTCATCGCCTTAAAGGCGATCTGAACCGCAGACCCCATTGGTGAACGCACGTTTTTATAACAATATCAGACGATTGATATGTAAAGGTGATTTATGGTGCTTGCCTTTGCTTTGGTTAAAGATACATCGCTCCACCAGCGCGCTGGATCAGAGCGGACGTAGAGATCCTCTGCTCGTGCCTGGGAAGCGCCTCAGGCACGCCATCGCACAGCAGCGGCGTTGCCGGGACGTTTCCATGCCGAAAGCGGCGCATGTCGTCATAAGTTCCCTTGCGGCACGGCTTTGCGCAAATGAACGCCGACTGAATAGCATCTTCAGCATGCGTTCCATACCAAACGCCTAAAAGAAAGACGTTCAATCGCGGTCATATCCGCCTCAGGAGACACTGTCATGATCCGTACGTCTTTCGTTGCAATCGCCCTCGCCGCTCTCGTTGGTATCACCGCGCCAGCCATGGCCAATGATGTGCGGATCGAACAGTACGGGTGGTCTAACTCTGCCGGTGGCGCTCAGGAAGGATATGGACACCGTATCAGAACCTATCAAAACGGCAGCCACAACCGGATTGTCGGCCACCAATATGGTCGTAATAGCCTTTCGGCAGTCGGCCAGGAAGGCAATGATAACTATGGCGCCACCTACCAGACTGGCGACCGCAACGTGGCCGGCATTGGCCAGTTTGGTTCGAACCACACAACCATCCTCACCCAGGACGGCAATGGCAACATCGCGGCGGGCGTTCAGGTCGGTCGTGGTTGCAGCGCCAATGTCAGCCAGGGCGGCAACGGCAATGTCGCAGCCTTTGTCCAGGCCTGCCCATGAGCGATCACGGGCGATGAGGTAAAACTGGTTTACAGGCGGCAGCAGATAATTAAGGGAGCCGATCGATGCTAAACAGCGTTAAACATCCACGCAGCGTGCTGGCAATTTCCGCCCTGCTGCTTCCCCTCGGCACTTTTGCGACAATGTCAACTGCAAGTCCGTCCGGCGAAGTGCTGCTTTGCGAGATCAAGGCGACGCCGGTGGGAAGTATGATAAGAATGGAGGCCTTTGCACATGCCGACGGACATCTCGGCGGCACCTATTCCTTGCAGGTCGAAAATTCAGGAAAAAGCGGACGCTCCACGATCAATCAGAACGGTGACTTCGATGCGCGCGAGGGGCGTCCTCAACTGCTCTCCTCCGTGACCCTCGACGCTGGAGGAAGCGCATACACGGTCATGCTGGATATCGTGAGCGGAGAGAAAAGCGTCCGGTGCACGAAGCAGATTGGTCGCGACTGACCGGCCAAAAAACTCGGAAATATCATGGAAAGGCGTCGGCTTCCGGCGCCTTTCTTCTTGGGTAGAGCAAAATGACTGAACGGCAGTTGAACGGCCGATTCCAACTGGGTTCAGCTGCAAGGTGCGAAGCTTGATCATCGGCTCAGATAGCCGGAAAATGGAGATCAGGATGACCTGCAGCAAATTCAAGATCCTCGCCGTCAGTCTTCTTGTTGGGAGCATGGGGCAAGCGGCATTGTCTTTCCCAGCCTATGCCGGTGGACAAATCTCGCTCAACCTCGCGCCCCAGAATTCTGGCGATGCCGACCTGTTCTCGACAGGGATGCGCGTCTACTCGCTCTATCGTAATTTGAAAAGTGCCGATATCAGGCAATTTGGCAACGGTAACGCGGCGGGTATCGCCCAGGCTGGCAGTGACAATATCGGCTTCATTCAGCAGCGGGGTAACGGTCACTCCGCAAGCTTGCGGCAGACTGGAAACCGCAATGCCTATGGCATTTTCCAGTTTGGCCGAAATACGAGAAGTGACGTCATTCAGGACGGGGATGACGGTAGTGGTGCGACCGTCAGCTATGGCTGGTAAGGCAAGTTCAAGCGGTCCTGACGGCGATGCGGAGTTTAGAGGTCGGTTGCAATCCTCCGGACGAGAACAGACCGTACAGATGGTTTCGGGGTGCAGCTAGAGTAGAAGAGGTTTCAACACGTATAGCCATCGCGACGCTATCTTCAAAATCCGGTCTCATTGGTGCTGCAGGCTTCATGGGTCAGGTGTGATCCAAGTAAATGGTATGGAATTCCATCTTCGCCTGTCAAAATAGACGCTCATAACTTTTAACGTCGCCACACACGCCATAGCGTGACACGCATAACAGTGGCGGACGATAAAATGCATAACCCTTCGCACCCAGATGAAATTGGACGACCTGCATCAGTCATTCGTAGTGACGAAGAGGCGATCTCGGTGGCCAGGCGGCTCGCCGCAGATTTCGCTGAAACAGCGATAAACCGTGACGCCGACCGGTCGATGCCCTTTGGCGAAATGGATGCCTTGGCGCAGTCCGGATTGCTGGCCATTACCGTACCTGCGGAATTTGGAGGCCTAGATGTTTCGAACGCCGTCCTCGCAGAGATCACTGCAATTTTGGCAGAGGCAGATGCTTCGATTGGTCAAATTCCGCAGAACCATTTCTACATCCTCGAGGCTCTACGGATCGATGGAAGTCACGAACAGAAGCGCTTCTTTTTTGGCCGGGCGCTAGCAGGCGATCGATTTGGTAACGCGCTGTCGGAAAAGGGAACCAAAACTGTTGGCCACTACCACACGCGCATTAGCCGCGATGGATTGGGTTACCGCATCAATGGGCGCAAATTTTATTCGACTGGAGTGTTGTTTGCCGACTGGGTGGTCATTTTCGCGCTCGACGAAGCAGATCGATTGACCATGTCGTTCGTCGCAAAGGGCAGTGACGGAATCGAAATCATCGATGACTGGGATGGTTTTGGCCAGCGGACGACTGGCAGCGGGACAACCCTTCTGAACAACGTCTACGTACAAGCCGATGCAGTCGTCTCGCACCATAAGGGTTTCGAAAGGCCGACAACGATCGGCTCTGTGGGCCAGATCATTCATGCCGGGGTCGACCTTGGCATCGCCCGCGCCGCTTTCAAGGCGACGGTCGGTTTTGTCAATACCCAGTCTCGACCCTGGACCGACAGTGGTGTTGAGCGTGCCAGCGACGATCCGCTGACGATTGCGAAGATTGGCAAGATTGCCATTCGGATCGAGGCGGCGGCAGCAATGGTTGAACGGGCGGGTCATCAGATCGATCTGGCGCAGATCGAACCCACCGAAGCTAATGTAATTGACGCAACATTGGCCGTAGCAGCGTCCAAAGTCCTGACGACGGAGATCGCGCTGGAGGCGTCGAGCACTCTGTTCGAACTCGCTGGCACCGGCGCGACCCGTATAGGCCTTAATCTCGACCGGCACTGGCGCAACGCCAGGACACATACACTCCACGATCCCGTTCGCTGGAAGTACCACGTCGTCGGCAACTACCACCTCAACGGCATAAAGCCACCGAAGAGCGGCGCGCTTTGACACCGCGACGGTGGCGACGACCTGAGTGATTGAGCGGTCAGCACTCCTTCCTCTTTCAAAAGAGTTTCAAACGCTGCTACGCAGACGGCACGAAGCAGAAAACTGATTGGCCCTCGTTGGACGGGTTACCGATCCAAGCGCTTATTGCTGTGGCGGGTTAACGGGGGGCGCACTCGCCGTTCTGCAGATGAGAACAATCTGATAAGGCGAGTGTTTTCCGACTTTCAGAATGCTAGCTATATAAACTGACCTCTGGAATTCTATCGTTCAGCGCGTATTCGCCGACTTCTTTGGCTTTGTAAAACACAGGGTCATGAAGCGTGTGGGTTCGGACATTGCGCCAGTAGCGGTCGAAACCGTATTTAGCAGCGGTGGCGCGGGCACCGATAATTTCGAAGACACGCGCAGTGATGTCCAGCGACACATGCGTGGCATGGACCTTGGCGGCATAGGCTTCGGCCGCCGCCTCGCCGCGTTCTCGTGGTGTTACGTCTTGACCGCGTGAGAGACCAGCCTGGACGATGGCTGCCGCCTGATCGGCCAGCGCCACCGACGCTTTTAGCGACGCCGTCCATTCGCCGACGCGTTCGAGGATATAGGGGTCGTCGGCAGCCCGGCCGACGCCCGAGCTGATCCAAGGGCGCGTCGTCGAACGGACATAGTCGAGGGCGGCAGCAAGCGCGCCCTCGGCCGTGCCGAGATAGAAATTCACGAAGACGAGCTGGATGAGCGGCGTGTTGAAGGTTGCGAGTGGCGGCGGGGGCGTGTCGATGTTCGCTGGAGGAGCCGCGAAATCCGTCTCATAAACCGGGAAATCTTTGAAATCGACGCTGCCGCTGTCCGACAATCGCTGTCCGAAATTGTCCCAATCATCATTGGCAATATAGCCAGGCCGATCGGTGGGCACGGCGAAATTGACGTTTTTTCCATCCAGCAGCGCATTGGCATTGATATAGTCGGAGACCCGGGCCGCGGTCGAAAAGGACTTTCTGCCGTTGAGCACATAGACGTTGCCGCGCCGGGTCAAACTCAGCCCTGGATCGCGAGGATTGACGGCGGCGCCCCAGTAGAGATTGCGCGACACCGTCTCTGCTCCCAGCGAGGCTGCGCGGGCCTGGTCAGTGAAAGACCAGTAGATCGACTGGCTATTCACATAGTGATAACCGAGCAGTTGTCCGAGTGAGCTTTCGCCGCGCGCAATGATCCTTACCAGTTTGAGCGCATCGACCCAGTCGAGGCCGCCGCCACCGATGTCAGGCGGATGCAACGCATTGAGAAGGCCCGTGTTCTTCAACTGTATGATTTCCCGCACGGGCGCCAGACCGTTGCGATCAAGCTCGGCGCCGCGACGGGCAAAATCGGCAGAGATCTCCGTTGCCTTGGAAAATAGCGCGTCGCGGCCAATACCGTGGCTGGCAGCGAGGACGACATTCGATTTGCTCATCTCAAAACTCCGATTTCATCAAAAGCGTGCCACGGCTGGTGGCCATTGCCCCTCGCCGCGCCAGCCTGTCATCAGTACAGTTTCTGTGGGATCCAGCTGGCGCTAACCGCATCGCTGTGGTTGAAGGCTGGTAGCTTGGCCGCAAGATCCTCTATGGTCTTGACGCCGGCCGAGCGCAGCGCCGCTTGGGTCAAAAGCGTTGGCTCGACGGTTATCTGGTGCGGCACTGGCTGGCCGGCGATCTGCAGTGCTGCAGTGCGGATCGATACCGCCCCAACCACAGCAGGATTGGTGGCGACAGTGGCAACCCAGGGACTGCCCTCCTCGGTGATCTCCTGGATATCCGCGGTCGAGACATCAGCCGAATAGATCTTGATCTTGTCCTTGATGTTGAGGTCCCCGGCTGCAAGCTTGACGCCGCGGGCAAACTCGTCATAGGGGGCAAAGACGACTTTGATGTCTGGATTTGCCGCCAGCGCTGCCTTGGCTTGGTCGGCGGTACTGGTTGCCGTGGTATCGCTGACATTGCCGAAATGGGCTTTTTCGACGACGCCGGCATTGTCGGTCTTGAACTTCTCCCAGACCTCATTGCGGCGGTCGAGGGGGGCAAAGCCGGCAACATAGACATAGGCGGCGTTGAAACTTGTACCGTTGTCCTTGACCACCTGCTCGAGAGCCTGGCTCGCAAGTGCGTGATCGCTCTGCTCGACCTGGGGGATATTCGGGTTGTTAAGGTTGACGTCGAAGGCGACCACCTTGATACCCTTGTCGAGCGCCTGCTCCGCGACGTCACTGATCGATTCAGGCAGCCCGTGATCGATGACGATCCCCTGAACGCCGAGATTGATCGCTTGCGAGATCTGCTCGCGTTCCTCAGAGGCATCCTGGCGACCGGGGAAAACGCGCAGATCGATGCCGAGCGCCTTGGCCTGGGCAACTGCGCCGGCTTGATAGGCCTGGAAGAAATCACCGGCAGAAATGTAGCTGATCAGTGCCAGCTTGACGCCGCCTTTGTCGAAGGGAGCAGGCGCGCCGGCAATGCCATCGGCAAGCGTAGCCTGGCTGAAGAGAAGCGGAAGGATGGCGGCACTGGCGGCCAGCCGCAGGTCATATCTCATGGTCGCGTTCCTTTTTTATGGCCATCTGGCGCGTCTGCCGATTGACCGGGTCACTGCCCTGGCGACGCACATTGAGTAGACATAATTCCCCATAAGATTTGTAGATTGTTTCGTGCGTTGTTTTCCGCCAGCGGAGATTGTTTGTTTCTCCGGCGGCCATTGCACAGGTAGGCTTTGCCTGTCTCGTCTTCGGAACAGCTGGCAAAATGGCAGAAATAACGAAAGGTCTGCCGTGCCGCTTCTTCGTGTCGATCAGCTCCGTCGCAGCTTCGCCCAGACGAAGGCCTTGAATGGCGTTTCTCTGACGATCCAACGCGGCGAAATCGTTGCCTTGATGGGAGCCAATGGTGCCGGCAAGTCGACGCTGGTCAAAATACTGTCCGGCGTGCTGGCGGCTGATAGCGGCACGGTTCAGATGAAGGGCCATAGTTTTGCGCCGCGTAGCCCGGCCGAAGCGGCCCGGGCGGGAATTGTTACCGTGCACCAGTCGACAGATCTGGTTGCTGCGGCCGGTCAGACAGTGGCGGATGCGCTGTTGCTCAATCGTTTCGCCAACCGCAGCCTGCCGTTCTTCGTGTCGCGTGCGGGCATTCGCAAGCAGGCGCAGGCGATGCTCGCGATCGCCGGCTTCGATCTGCCGCTCGATCGCGATTTTGGCGATCTCTCAGCCGCCGACCGACAGCTCGTGGGCATCGCTAGAGCGCTCGGCAATCGGGCCGATCTGCTGATCCTTGATGAGCCGACGGCCAGTCTGTCGGCGAGCGAAAGCGACCGGCTGTTCGAAATTTTGCTGCGTCTGCGTCGGACAGGCCTTGCCATTCTCTATATCTCGCATCGCACCGCTGATCTGGCAGCCATTGCCGACCGGGCGCTGGTGATGCGCGGCGGTGTGGTCGTCGGCGCCTTTGCGCGACCCATCGACTTCGACCGCGCAATCGAGACGATGATCGGCCGCTCGCTGGAATCGGCGCGTCCCGGCGAGCGAACAGCGCGTGGCGAGGCTGTGTTCACGTTGCGGGATGCCCGACTGCTGCCGGACAGTCCGGCTTTCGATCTGTCCCTGCATGCAGGCGAGGTGGTGGCGATCACAGGCGTGCTCGGTGCCGGCAAGAGCAGTTTGCTGTCGTCGATATTCGGCACCCAGCCGCTTGCGCAGGGCGAGATGGTTCTCGACGGCTGGCGATACGCGCCAAAGACCGCAGCCGATGCGATCGTCGCCGGCGTTGCCATGGCTGCGGAGGATCGGCAACGCTCGTCGTTGATGCCACCCTCATGGCCGGGCAATTCGATCGCCGCCACCATAAGCCTGCCGCATCTGGCCAGATGGTATCGCCACGGCTTTCTCTTCGGCGATCGTGAGAAGCGTGAGGCTGACAAGGCAATCGACCGGTTGCACATCAAGGCGTCTGGTCCATTGGCCTCCATATGGACGCTGTCGGGCGGCAACCAGCAGAAGGTGGTGCTAGCTCGCTGGGAAGCAGAGCCGAGCCGGCTGCTGTTGCTCGACGAGCCGTTCCAGGGCGTCGATGTCGGTGCCCGCCAGGATATCATTCAGGCCATCCGCAGCCGCTCCGACCGGGCAACGCTGATCGCCACTTCCGATCCCGAGGAAGCGATCGAAGTCGCTGACCGAATTTTCGTCATGGACCGGCACGGTCTTGTCGCCGCGACGCCAGACCGACTGGCATTCGCCCCAGAAGGACTTCCAGCATGACTGCCACCGACAGCGATATTTTTGGCGAGGAAGATGCGCCGTACGCCTCCGATCAAAGCCGTGCCCCTGGAAGACAGGATGTCGGTCCCGAGAAGCCGGTAACCGCACTGAGCGGCGATGGCCAAGTGACATGGTTAGCCGGGGTGCTGGGCTTCGTACGTTCCGGCGCCGTGTTCATTCTCTTGGCTGCACTCATAATGATTTTCACCACCGCCCAGCCGGCCTTCATCAATCTCAGCAATCTCATGAGCATTCTGCAAGCGGTCTCCGTCGTTGCCATTCTCGGCGCCGGCGTCACCGTAACGCTGGCCGTCGGCGGCTTCGATCTGTCCATTGGCGCGGTAGCGGCATCGAGCGTCATGGCCGCAAGCTATGCGATGATTGTCTGGCGATTGAATGGTTTTGAGACCGTGCTGCTGGTTCTGGCTTTCGGTGCCGTGGTGGGCCTCGTGAACGCGCTTCTGATCGTCCGGCTGAAGGTGCCGGATCTTCTGGCGACTTTGGCGATGATGTTTCTGTTGTCCGGATTGCAATTGATTCCGACCGCCGGCCGCTCGATTTCAGCAGGGCTGATTTTGCCGGACGGCACGAAGGCATCTGGCGCCTACGATCCGTTGTTCCTGCTGATCGGCCGGTACAGCCTGTTTGCCACGGTGCCGGTTTCGGTCATCCTGATGGCGCTGGTGGCCTTGCTGCTTTTCGTGCTCACCGAGCGGACGCGCGTCGGTCGGCTTTTGTTTGCCACGGGTGGCAACGAAGTGGCGACGCGGTTGGCGGGCGCTTCGACGGTGCGGTTGAAGACGCTTGCCTATGTGATATCCGGCACGCTGGCTTCGCTCGGCGGTATCGTCATTGCCGCCCGGGTCGGGCGTGGCGATGTGTCGTCAGGTGGCTCGTTGCTGATGGATGCCGTCGCCGCCGCGCTGATCGGATATGCAGTGCTTGGCCTGCGTCGACCGAACGTGCTCGGCACCATCGCTGGCGCGGTCTTCGTTGGCGTGCTGCTCAATGGCCTGACCATGCTGAACGCGCCCTATTACACCCAGGATTTCGTCAAGGGAGCCGTTCTCGTCGGAGCCCTTGCCCTCACCTATGGCCTCAACCGCAGCAACACCTGAGGCTGCCGGCGGCTGCAACGCCTATACGACGAAAGGAAGACCAAGATGAGCCGCGAAATCAGGCTGAATGCATTTGACATGAACTGCGTGGGCCACCAGTCGCCCGGCCTGTGGACCCATCCGCGCGACCAGTCCTGGAAGTACAAGGACCTGGATTACTGGGTCCATCTGGCAAAGACGCTGGAGCGGGGGAAATTCGACGGATTGTTCATTGCCGACGTGCTCGGCGTGTATGATGTGCTGAATGGCAATGTCGATGCGGCGTTGCGGCATTCGGCCCAGGTGCCGGTCAATGATCCGCTGCAGCTCATCCCGACCATGGCCCATGCCACCGAAAATCTCGGCTTCGGCCTGACGGCGTCGCTGTCCTTCGAGCATCCCTACACCTTTGCGCGGCGCATCTCGACCCTCGACCATCTGACCAAGGGTCGCGTGGGTTGGAACATCGTGACCTCCTATCTCAACAGCGGGGCTCTCAATATTGGCCAACAGGCCCAATCGAAGCATGACGATCGGTATGACCTGGCCGAGGAATATCTGGAGGTGTGCTACAAGCTCTGGGAAGGCAGCTGGGAGGATGGCGCCGTGGTGCGCGACCGCGCCACCGGCATTTTCACCCATCCGGAAAAAGTCCATCCGATCGATCATTCCGGCAAACACTTCACCGTCCCTGGCATCCATCTGAGCGAGCCGTCGCCGCAGCGCACGCCGGTTCTGTACCAGGCCGGCGCCTCCAGCCGCGGCAAGGATTTTGCCGGGGCCCACGCCGAGTGCATTTTCGTCGCAGCCCCGTCGAAACCGGTGCTGAAGCGCTACGTCGCCAACGTCCGCGAGGCGGCTGAGCGCGTCGGTCGCAATCCACGGGAGATCTTGGCCTTCAACCTCCAGACTGTCATCCTCGGCGAAACCGATGCCGAAGCCAAAAAGAAGTTCGACGAGTATCGCAAATACGTCTCCTACGAAGGCGCGCTGACGCTGATCTCCGGCTGGACCGGCATCGATTTCAGCCAGTTTAGCCCCGACGAACCGTTGCGCCATCGCTACACCAACGCCGTGCAGTCGGCGGTCGAAACTTTTACCACCATCGATCCCGACAAGGTGTGGACAGTGCGCGAAATGGCCGACTGGGTCGGCATCGGTGGTTTCGGCCCCGTCTTCGTCGGCTCGCCGCAGACGGTTGCCGACCTGCTACAGGAATGGGTCGAGGACACCGATGTCGATGGCTTCAACCTCGCCTATGCGGTCACGCCGGAAAGTTTTGAGGACGCGGTCGATCTCTTGGTACCGGAACTGCAGAAGCGTGGTGTCTACAAGACGGACTACAAGGCGGGCACATTGCGCGAAAAGCTGATCGGCCATGGGCCACGCCTCACCGCTCCCCATCCAGGCGCCGGTTATCGCGATCTTTGGAGAGACCAGCAGCGCTTGAGAGGCCACGGCTAACCGTCGGTCACTTGCGCGAGAACTATGGTTCAGGACTGAAGCATTGCGGACTTTGCCCAGTTCCACCCAAATTTGAAATTCTGTTCCTCGTCCCGCGCAATAGAAGACCTATTCTATAGACATTATTATTTGGGGAGTTGAACATGGACTATGAGCATTCAAAGGGTGGCCTTGGCCGACGGGACCTCTTAAAAATCTCTGCCATCGCCGGTGTTGCGGCGGTGGGCGCGACGCTTGTCGGGCGAGGGCCTGCGGCGGCGGCAGATGGCGAACTGTCGCTGAAGGGCAAGCGCATCGCCATCAGTGCCACGGGCACCGACCACTTCTTCGACCTGCAGGCTTACAACGCGCAAATCGCGGAAGTGAAGCGTCTGGGAGGCGAGCCTATTGCCGTCGATGCCGGTCGTAATGACGGAAAGCTGGTGTCGCAGCTGCAGACGCTGATCGCCCAGAAGCCTGATGCGATCGTGCAGATCCTCGGGACTCTCAGCGTCATCGATCCCTGGCTGAAGAAGGCACGCGATGCCGGAATTCCGGTGCTGACCATCGATGTCGGTTCCACCAATTCGCTGAACAACACCACCTCGGACAACTGGGGAATTGGCAAGGACCTGGCGCTGCAACTCGTTTCCGACATTGGTGGCGAGGGGAATATCGTCGCCTTCAACGGCTTTTACGGCGTCACGCCCTGCGCTATCCGCTACGACCAACTCGTCAATGTCGTCAAATATTTCCCCAAGGTGAAGATCCTGCAGCCTGAACTGCGCGATGTGATCCCGAATACTGTCCAGGATGCCTTCACCCAGATTACAGCCTTGCTCAACAAATTCCCTGAAAAGGGCTCGATCAAGGCGATCTGGTCGGCGTGGGATATCCCTCAGCTCGGCGCCACCCAGGCACTTGTCGCCGCCGGTCGCACAGAAATCAGGACTTACGGCGTCGACGGCAGCCCGGAAGTGTTGCAGCTGGTGGCCGACGCCAATTCGCCAGCCGGCGCCGACGTAGCACAGCAGCCGGCCGAGATCGGCCGCACGGCGATCCGCAACGTCGCAAAATTGCTCGCAGGTGGCACCCTTCCGCGTGAAACCTACGTACCAGCGTTGCTCGCCAACAAGGTCAACATCAACGAAGTTACCAAAAAACTTGGCATCGGCTGAGACAAGCATTTTTGATCCGCAGCAGATGCTGCGGATCATCTCCGATCAGACGAGCTGAACGAGGCGTCCGTGACGGCTGCTCCCATTTCCGCGCCAGGCAACGGCGACATCATAAGCTTCCAAGGCATCGACAAGCATTTTGGCGGAGCGCAGGCATTGTCAGACGCCTCGCTCGTCGTTCGCCGCGGCTCGGTGCATGGTCTTGTCGGACAGAACGGCGCCGGCAAGTCGACGCTGATCAAGCTGCTTGCCGGATTGCACCATCCTGATCGTGGCACGATCGCCATCGATGGCCGCCAGTTCGACAGGCTCACGCCCCATCTTGCCGAAGAGCTCGGTATTCATTTCATCCACCAGGACCGCCTGCTGGTCCCGACCTTCACCGTCGGCGAAGCACTTTTCCTCGGTCGCGAGCCGCGCATCAAAGGAACGCCGTTTCTTGACCGAAATGCAATGCAGCGTCGAGCTAGTGCCATACTTGGCGACTACTTTGGCGTCCAGCTGTCGAAGAATGCATTGATTAGCGAGTTGTCCACGGCCGAAAAGCAAATCGTCCAGATCACAAGGGCGCTGCTCAACCAGCCGAAGGTCCTGGTCTTCGACGAGCCGACAGCCGCTCTTGTTCGCCGCGAAGCCGACATCCTCTTCCGCTTGATCCGTCGCCTCAGCGCTGAAAACGTGACGATCATCTACATTTCGCATTACCTTAATGAGATCGAATCCCTCTGCGACGATGTCACGGTATTGCGCAACGGGCGCACCGTTGCCTCGCTGCCGATGGCGGCGACCTCGGCCAATGCCATCGCTCGCCTGATGATCGAACGCAATATCGGTGAGATGTTCCCGAAACGCGCTGTGGCGCTGGGCGAAGAGCTTCTGAGGCTGGACAAGATCACGTCGCCTGGCAAATATGCCGATGTGTCGCTGATCCTGCGACGTGGTGAGGTGCTGGGACTGACGGGCCTCCTTGGCTCGGGTGCCAAGGAGCTGATCCGAACGCTGTTCGGCCTCGAAACAGCTGCAAGCGGACGGATCGAGGTGGGCGGCAAGACAGCACGACTGGCCAACCCTTCAGGCGCCGCCGGTCGTGGGATCGCACTCGTGCCTGAGGATAGGCGCATCAATGGTGTGGCGCTGGATCTCAGCGTCGGCGAGAACATCAGCTTGGCGTCGCTGCGCCGGTTCACCAAACTCGGATTCCTCGATCGCGCGAAAGAGGCAAGCGAGACGGAGGAGCTGATGCGAAGGTTGGAGATCAAGACGTCCGGGCGCAACGCCCTGGTTCGGACGCTGTCAGGCGGAAACCAGCAGAAAGTCGCAATTGCCAAATGGCTGAGCCGGCACTCCAAGATCTACCTGCTCGATGAACCGACCGTCGGAGTCGACATCGGCTCGAAAGTCGAAATTTACAACCTGATCGGCGAACTCGCCGCGCGGGGTGCCGGAGTCATTGTTCTCTCCTCCGATTTGCCAGAGCTGATCGGGATCACAGATCGCATCCTGGTGTTCTTCCGTGGCCGGGTCTTGCGTGAATTTGTTTCGAGCGAGACCACCCCGGATGAGGTGCTGACACAAACCACCGGATCGCTGGAGGACTTGCGCCATGTCGGCTGAGATGCAATCGACTCTCAATGACTTCAGACCGGCCGAAGCGGTGCGCCGCAGGCTGGGCCGGGATCTTGCTATCGCCTCCTTGCGCTTTGGGTCACTGATTGCCTTCGCCGGGATTCTCTTGATCTTTTCGCTAACGGCACCCTACTTCCTCAGCATCGGCAATATCGGAAATGTCCTCGGCCAGTCGGCGATCGCGGGAGTTCTTGCAATCGGGCTGACCATCGTACTCGTCGTTGGCGGCTCGAATGTGGTAACGGGTGGCATAGATTTGTCGCTAGCCGCGAATATGGGCCTTAGCGCTGCAGTCTACGCCAGCCTGGTGCAGCTTGGCTTTGGTGATGCAGCGGCCGTTCCGGCAGCGATCGCAACCGGCGCTGTGATCGGCGCAGTCAATGCCGCCGCCGTTGTCTTTGCCGGCATCGTGCCGTTGCTGGCGACGCTCGCGGTTATGAATATCGTCGGAGGACTGGAACTCGTGCTGACGGAAAACACCGTCGTGCCGGCGACAACGCCCTTTCTCTCGCTTCTCTCGGCCAATGACACGCTCGGCATTCCAGTCCTAGCCTATGTTCTTCTCGCCTTTACGTTGCTCGTGACGGTGATCGTGCAATACACGCCGCTCGGATTGCGGCTCTATGCCGTCGGCGAGTTTCCGGAGGCGGCACGCGCTGCGGGGCTGCCAATAAAGCGGCTTGTGGCGGGGGCTTTCGTGGCCAGCGGTATCTGCGGCGGTATTGGCGGCATATTGTCCGTCTCCTATCTCAGTGGCAGCACGACGGGTGCTGGCGAGATGCTGCTCCCGGTCGTTGTCACCGCACTACTCGGATCGGTCTTTTCCCGCAGGCTGGTGCCGACCATTCCGGGAACACTGCTGTCGGCACTGCTGGTCGGATTTCTTGTCAACGGTTTTCAATTGCTCAATATTTCAAGCATGCTCGTGAGTGGCGTGCAAGGCGTGCTCATACTCGTTGTGGTATCCGCCACGACGCTGTTGCGCCGGCAGGAGAACTGAACCTATGGCCCACTCACCGTCATTATCCACGATCGATGCCGGCCTGGCGCACGGCCTTGCCCGCAATGTCGGTCGCTTTGGCCTGGTCCTGGCGCTCTTTGCTGTATTCGCAACCTTCACCGCTGTTGCGCCGACATTTCTGACGCTGGCTAATCTGCAGAGCCTCCTTGTTAACAATTTCACACTGCTGGCCATTGTTTCCGTAGCAATGACATTTGCCGTGTCCTCAGGGGGCATCGATCTCTCGATCGGCACCGCTGTCGATATGGCGTGCTTTGCCTTTGTCTCGATGGTGCTTGCCGGGGAGCCCGTAGCGATCGCAGCGCTGGCCGGGCTTGTCGCCGGAGGTCTGGTCGGGGCATTCAATGCAGTGTTGATTTCCGGCATCGGCATTTCGCCGTTTCTGGCGACGCTCGGAACTCTGTTCATCGGTCGCAGCATCCAGCAGATGCTGACAAATGGCGGTAACCCTGTCTATCTGCCGCCGAACGGCGTGCCCTCCTCCTTCCGCTTCCTCGGCCACGGCACCATATTTGGCGTGCCGACACCTCTTATCGTCGCAGTCGGCATTATCGTCCTGGCGGCCGTTGTGCTTTCACGCAGCCGCTTTGGACGCGTCATTACGGCATCCGGCATCCAGGCAAGCGTTGTCCGATATTCCGGCCTATCCATCCGTAGCCATATCGCTATTGTCTTCGTCGTCGTCGGGGTGGTATCGGCGGCGGCCGGCCTGATCCTGACAGCGACCGTCAACGTTTACATCCCCTCCTCGGGAAATGCCTTCTTGCTCAACGCCATCGGCGCCACCTTCATCGGCGCGACATTCAGTCCCCTCCGCCGCCCGAATATCGTCGGCACTGTGCTCGGTGCGTTATTGCTATCTGCTGTCGCCAACGGTCTGCTGCTCAGCGGCTTGAATTTCTATTGGCAACAGGTTGGAACCGGGACTTTGATTTTTATTGTACTCGCTATGAGCTCCTGGAATAGGTCTCCTTAGAGGCGGAGGGTCAGCCTCGATGCGCCGTCACAAATGAAATTGAAGTGAGAGTCGGCTGAAACCGAATTTCGAATGGACTTTGAGTTTCTCGAGCCAGGTCATAAGCTTGGAGATCATCCTTAATCGCGATGACTTTGAGAAGGATGGTGCGGTTTCCGGCGGCATGCGCCAACGCGTCGGGATTGCCCGGGCGCTGGCGACCGAGCCCGACATCCTGCTGATGGACGAACCGTTTGGTGCGCTGGACAGCCTGACGCGCGAGCAGATGCAGGAACTGTTGGTGTCCATCGCCCACATCATCTCGACGCTCCGCTTTGCAGTTTGTGGGGAGATGTTCGAAAAAAAGGGTTATTTTTCCGAGCGCGGGTGCCTTCACCGAAGGTGGGAGATATTTTTTGCAGAGAAACCGCCAAAATAGCGAAGATCTTTCACTGCGGAGGCAGACGTCACGGACCGAACGCCTTCCGCATCGCGTTTCTGCAGTTTAGGCTTAAAGCATCTCAAGGGATTTTTGATCTTTTTAACGATATCGACGCACCTCTTATTTCGGAGACATCATGACCATCCTTCTCACACGGTCGCGGCTGCTCGGCACGGCCCTTGGCGTCGCGCTCGCCTTTTCCGCCGGCCTCGCCAAGGCTGAAACGCCAGCCAACGTCCTCGTCGTTGCCCAGTCGATCGACGATGCCGTAAGCTTTGATCCGGCTGAAGGGTTTGAGCTGACCACCGTCCAGGCGTTCAACAATGTCTATCAGCGACTGATCCAGTCCGACCGCAAGGACGGCACCAAGATCGACCCGGCTCTGGCGCTCTCCTGGAAGCCCGGCGCCGACGGCAAGAGCCTGACCTTCAAGCTTGACCCGGCCGCCAAGTTCGCCTCCGGCAATCCGGTTCGCCCCGAAGACGTGATTTTCTCGCTGTCGCGCGCCGTCAAGCTCAACAAGGCGCCGGCCTTTATCCTCAACGAACTCGGATGGAAAGCCGACAACGTCGACAAGGCGATCGAGAAGGTCGATGCTGAAATGGTGAAGCTCACTTGGACGGCCGATGTGGGGCCGGCCTTTGCACTGTCACTGCTGACAGCGCCGATTGCCTCGATCGTCGACGAAGCCTCCGTCTCGCCCCAGACCAAGGAGGGCGATTTCGGCAATGCCTGGCTAAAGACCAATTCCGCCGGCAGCGGTTCTTTCACGATCGCCAGCTACGCGCCGCATGAGGCGCTGGTTCTGCAGTCCAATCCGACATCATCGGACAAGCCAAAGCTCGACAGCGTCATCATCCGCAACGTGCCTGACGTGTCTGCGCGCCGTCTGCTGGTCGAGCAGGGCGATGCTGATATCGCCCGCGGCCTGTCCGCTGACCAGATCGAGGCACTGAAGTCGAAGGCCGGTGTCAAGGTTCTCGCCGTGCCGTCGGCCCGCACCGATTACCTGCTGATCAACACCAAGGCCAATGCGACGCTCGGCAACCCTGCCTTCTGGGAAGCCGCACGCTATCTCGTTGACTACAATGGCATCGCCAAGGATCTGCTGCGCGGCCAGAGTCAGATCCACCAGGCTTTTCTGCCGGTCGGCTTTCCCGGCGCGCTGACGGACACGCCATTCAAGCTCGACGTCGACAAGGCCAAGAAGATCTTGGCCGACGGCGGCATCAAGACGCCGTTCAAGATCGAGTTCCCGGTCTTCAACGACCAGCCCTTCCTGTCGATCGCCCAGTCGCTTCAATCGAGCTTCGGCAAGGCTGGCATCGAGCTCGACATCCAGCCGGGCGTTGCCAGCGAAATCTACGCCAAGGGCCGTTCCGGCCAGTACCAGATCACCCTGCGCTATTGGATTCCGGACTACTTCGACCCGCATTCGAATGCCAGTGCCTTTGCCATCAACAAGGACAATTCCGCCAACACGGTTGCCAGGCAGGCCGGCTGGGTCATTCCGGATCTGACCAACGAAACACTGGCCGCCGTCAAGGAGCAGGATGCCGCCAAGCGCATCGGGCTTTACCAGGACCTGCAAAAGAAGCTGCAGAAGTCGTCGCCCTTCGTTTTCCTGCTTCAAGGCAGCGATCAGGTCGTGTTAAGCGACAAGGTCAAGAACTATGTGCAGGGCCTGAATGCCGATCAGGTCTATTACGACCAAGTGGAAAAATAAGTGCAGCCTGCGACGCTCGCGGTATCTTTGAATAACCAAAACTCTCGTCAGCCGAAACGCTGGCGGGGGTTTGTCATGCTGGGGCGCCTGTTGCGCTGGCTGTGGTCCTTTGCGCTGACGTTGCTTGGCCTGGCGCTCGTCACCTTTCTGATGACACGGCTGGCCCCGGCCGATCCCGCCCTACAGATGGTCGGCGATCACGCCAGCCAGTCAAGTTACGACGCAGCACGCCTGGCGCTCGGTCTCGACCGCCCGCTTCCCATACAGTTTTTGCGCTATCTGCAGGCCGCTTTTTCCGGCAATCTCGGCCAGTCCATCTCGACCGGGCAACCGGTCGCGAGCGACATCGCACGCACCTTCCCGGCAACGATTGAACTGGCAACGACCGCCATCATCGCCGGCGCCATCATTGGCCTGGCGCTTGGTATCCTTGCCGCCATGCGGCCGGGAAGCTGGGTCGATGCCATCGCCCGGATCGTTTCGCTGTTCGGCTATTCCGTGCCGATCTTCTGGCTCGGCCTGCTGATGCTACTGCTGTTTTATGCCCGCCTGCATTGGGCGCCGGGTCCCGGACGGCTAGGGATCGTCTTCCAATATACAGTCAAACCCGTCACCGGATTTGCGATCGTCGACGCCTGGCTGTCCGGTAAGCCGGGTGCAGTGGCCGACGTACTCGCCCATCTCGCCCTCCCCGCCACCGTGCTGGCACTCTATGCGCTGGCCGGCATTTCCCGACTGACGCGTGGCGCGGTGCTGACCGAGCTCGGCCAGGAATATGTGCTGACGGCGCGGGCCAAGGGCGCCAGCCTGACCCGCATCGTCTTCGTCCACATCCTCCCGAACATTTTTGGCACTCTGCTGACCATCGTGGCGCTGGCCTATGCCAGCCTGCTCGAAGGCGCTGTGCTGACAGAAACCGTGTTTGCTTGGCCCGGCATCGGCCGATACCTGACGACAGCCATGTTTGCCGGTGACACCCCGGCCATTCTCGGCGCGACGTTGGTCGTGGGTAGCACCTTCGTGCTGCTCAACGCCCTGACCGACCTTGCCGTCGGTTTTGTCCAAAGGGACCGCGCCCGATGAGCCTTATGGTCGAACCCGTGGTTCTCTCCAGCTCCCTGCTGCGGCGCGTGCTGCGATCGCCTTCGGCCGCCATCGGCACGACGATCCTCTTGGTGATGCTGTTCGCGGCACTCTTCGCACCGCTAATCGCACCCTACGATCCGAACCTGCAAGAGACGGCCAACCGGCTCGCCGTGCCGAGTGCCGCGCATTGGATCGGCACCGATGCCTTCGGCCGAGACCTGCTGTCACGCTTGCTCTATGGCGCCCGCCCGACCCTGTTGCTGGTGCTGTTCGTCGTGCTGCTGATGGCACCCACCGGTATTGTCATCGGCGTGCTCGCCGGTTATTTCGGCGGCATCGCTGAGCCTATCCTGATGCGGATCACCGACATCGTCATGTCCTTTCCGCGGCTGCTGCTGGCCTTCGCCTTCGTCGCCATCATGGGCCCCGGGCTCCTCAACGGTGCCCTGGCGCTGGCGCTCACCAGCTGGCCGGCCTATGCACGACAGGCGCGCGTCGAGACGGTGGCGTTGCGCCGCAGTGATTATCTAGCCGCCGCCGAGATGGTCGGCATTCGTGGACCGCGTCTGCTGATCGGCCATGTTCTGCCGCTGGTGATGCCATCTGCCATCATCCGCCTGGCGCTCGACCTGTCCGGCATCATCCTCGCCGCGGCCGGTCTCGGCTTTCTCGGCCTGGGCGTCCGTCCGCCGACGGCCGAATGGGGCTCGATGGTCGCCGAGGGCACGCAGGTGATTTTCGACCAATGGTGGATAGCCGCCGCTCCCGGCTTTGCCATCCTGATCATCTCGCTGGGCTTCAACCTCGTCGCCGATGGGCTGCGCGACATCCTGGATCCGCGTCATGGCTGAACCCTTGCTCGACGTCAAGAACCTGACGATTGCCTTCCCGTCCGACCGCGGTCCGATCGATGTGGTCAAATCTATCTCGTTCAGCGTTGGCCGCGAGATCGTCGCCGTCGTCGGCGAATCCGGCTCGGGGAAATCGATGACCGGTCGCGCCATCATGGGGCTGCTGCCACCGCACGCCAAGGTGCGCGCTGAGACGATGAGGTTCGACGGGGTGGATCTGCAGACATTGCGACCTGCGCAGTGGAATCGTCTGCGCGGCGATAGCATTGGCCTGATCCTGCAAGACCCGAAATTCTCGCTCAATCCGGCCCATCGTATCGGCCGTCAGATTGAGGAAACATTGCTCTTGCACACCAAGCTGTCCGTTGGCGAGCGTCGCGACAGGGCGCTGGAGATGATTGACAAGGTTGGGCTTGCCGATCCGAAGCGCGTCTACGACAGCTATCCGGCCGCCCTGTCCGGCGGCATGGGCCAGCGGGTGATGATCGCCGCGATGCTGATCAATCGCCCGAAACTGATCATCGCCGACGAACCGACCTCGGCGCTCGACCATGATTTGCAGGAGCAGATTTTGCTGCTGCTACGTTCTCTGGTCGAAGAGTTCGGCATGGCCATGATGCTGATCAGCCACGACCTCCAGCAGGTAGCGCGCTATGCCGATCGCGTCATTGTCATGCGCCAGGGCGAGATCGTCGACCGTCTCCCGGCCGCCAGCCTCGCCGAAGCGAAGTCGCCCTATACCAGAGGCCTCTGGGCGGCACGACCGTCCGCAACCACTTACGGAACACGCCTGCCGGTGATCGATGACGAGGACGCGACGTGACTGGGATCGTAGTAGAGCATCTTTCGGTCACTTTTCAGGGTGCAACCGCTCCGTTTAAGGCCGTCGATGACGTCAATCTGTCAATTGCCAAAGGCGAGACCTTTGGCCTCATCGGACCGTCCGGCTGCGGCAAGACCACAGTGCTGCGCAGCATCGCCGGCCTGAACTTGGGATGGGGCGGATCGATCTCCGTCTTTGGCCAAAACCTGCAGCTCCACCGGAAGATCACCGGTCCCTTGCGGCGCGACATCCAGATGGTATTCCAGGATCCCTATTCGTCGCTGCACCCCCGCCACCGCATCCGCCGCGTGCTCGGCGAGCCGCTCACGATCGCCGGCCTCGCCGACGTCGAGGCGGAGGTTGCTTTGGCGTTGGAGCGGGTCGGTCTTTCGGCAGCGATCGCCGATCGCTATCCGCATCAGCTCTCCGGCGGCCAGCGCCAGCGAGTGGCGATCGCCCGGGCCCTTCTGCTGAAGCCACGACTGCTGCTGCTCGACGAGCCGACCTCGGCGCTGGATGTCTCCGTCCAGGCCGGCATCCTCAATCTGCTCAACGATCTCAAGGCATCGCACGACATGACGATGGTGCTGGTCAGCCATGATCCCGGCGTCATCGGCCATATGTGCGACCGGGCCGCGACGATGGAGAAGGGGCGCATCATCGGCGAGGTGGATCACGCCGCACTGTTGGCGAGCTCACTGGCCACACCTTAATGGCGGCGGCAATAGCGCAGTGATCACATGCTGACGGTCAACCTACAGGTAACCTTGAAATTTGCGACAAGGTCCTCTCGACCCTCGTCAATATCGTTTAGCGTTGCGGCGGCAACCCGTTGCGATCTTTCGTCGCCACGGGTTCGCGCGATGCAAGAACGCTTGTAGGCAAGCGCGTCCCATATCATGTTGGATGATCCAAATAGCTTGGCCTCGAACTGCTCCTGATGTCTCATGATGTCACTCCGCAGCAAGCGCCAGTGCGGGTCTTGCGGGCTGCTCATCGTTCTGATGGTCAGCTTCCTGCTTGGGCGGCTTGATCCTGAACCAAGTCGCGTAAAGCGCGGGCAGGAACAGTAGGATCAAGACCGTGCCGACAGCCGTGCCACCAATCAGCGTATAGGCCATGGAGCCCCAGAAGACGGAGTGCGTCAGCGGGATGAAGGCGAGCACGGCGGCAAGCGCCGTCAGGATGACGGGCCGGGTTCGCTGCACCGTCGCCTCAATGACCGCATGGTAGTCGTCCAGCCCCGCCGCCTTGTTTTCCTTGATCTGCTCTGTCAGGATCAGCGTGTTGCGCATCAGGATCCCTGCCAATCCGATCAGGCCGAGAATGGCATTGAATCCGAATGGCTGGTTGAAGATGAGCAGGACAGGAACGACGCCGGCCAGTCCAAGCGGACCCGTGAGCATCACCATCGTCATTGTAGACAAGCTTCGGACCTGCAGAATGATCACGATCAACATCGCGGCGATCATCAAGGGAAAGACCTGGACGAGAGCGGTATTCGCCTTCAAGGACTCCTCGATATTGCCCCCCATCTCGATACGGTATCCCACCGGCAGTGACGCGATGAGCGGCTGAAGCGCCTTCATGACCTGCATGGAAACTTCCGGAGGTTGGCTGGCTTCGTTGATATCGGACCGGACTGTAATCACCGATGTCCGGTCACGACGCTTCATGATCGGCTCTTCGAACCGCACTTCAGCATGGCCGATCTGGTCAAGCGGCACGGCTCGTCCCTCTCTGCCAATCAGAGAAAAGTTCGACAACTTGGCCGGGTCTAGGCGCGTGTCACCACCGCTTCGTGCGACGACCGCAACGTTCCGGATATCCTCACGAACCTGGGTAATCGGGACGCCCGTCAATAGGAGCTGGAGCTGCTGACCAGCTTCGGCAGGCGACAGCCCGATCAAGTTGAGACGCTCCTGATCCGGAACAAATCGAAGAACAGGCGTACGATTGCCCCAGTCACGATTGGCGTGCCGCACGTCCTGAACTGTCTGCATCAGAGAAATTGCTTCCTCGGAGATTTCGTAGAGCTTTTCGGGGTCCGGACCCATGATCCGAAACTCGACAGGAAACGGCGTGAAGGGCCCGAATACAAGCTGTGTGACCCGAACGAAGGCTTCGGGAGCCAAGCCAGCCGAGACAGCTTCTCGCAGGCGTTCCTTCAGCTCTTCGCGAGCTTCAGCATTTGGGGTTAGCACGACGAGTTTTGCAAACGCCGGATCTGGGAACTCGGGGGACATTGCGAAGAAGAAGCGTGGCGCACCCTGCCCTACATAGCTGGTGACGATCTTCGTCTCCGGCTGCTTCTGAAGCCAATCTTCGAGCTTTGCGACGGTTGCAGTTGTCGTCTTGATGCTCGTTCCTTCCGGCAGACGGACTTCGACAAGCACTTCAGGCCGGTCCGACGTCGGGAAGAACTGTTGCTTGACTGCGCCCATGCCGACGACAGACGCCCCCATCATTACGACGACGACGGCGCAGGTCATGAACTTGTGACGGATCACGAATTCGATCATGCCACGCAGCCTGCGATAGTTAGGAGTGTTATAGATCGCGTGGTGTCCGCCTTCTACAGGCTTGATGTTTGGCAGCATCTTGACGCCCAGATAGGGAGTGAAGATCACCGCCACGAGCCAGGAGACGATCAGGGCAAAGCCGACGATCCAGAAAATGTTGCCTGCATATTCTCCAGCGGCTGAACGCGCGAAACCGACCGGCATAAGGCCGATGATCGTGACGAGCGTCCCAGACAACATGGGAGCCGCCGTATGGCTCCAGGCATAGGCAGCCGCCTTGATCCGGTCCATACCCTCTTCCATTTTGACGACCATCACCTCGATCGCAATGATGGCATCATCGACCAGCAATCCCAGTGCCAGAATAAGTGCGCCAAGCGTTATGCGGTCAAAGAACCGGCCGGTATCGAGCATGATAATGAACACGACACCGAGCGTGAGAGGCACGGCGAGCGCCACCACAATCCCGACACGCCAGCCGAGGCTGACAAGACTGACGAACAGCACCACGCCGAGCGCCATCGCAAACTTCAACATGAACTCGCCGACGGCTTCCTGAATGTTGACGGCCTGATCGCTGACTTTCGCAAGGGTGATACCGAGTGGCAGCGTCTCCGCGATCTGCGAAGAGCGTTCTTCCAAGGCCTTGCCCAAATCGAGGCCGTTCCAGCCCTGCTGCATGACGACGCCCAGCATGATGGCCGGTTCGCCATTGTGCCGGATGACAAAGGTTTCCGGATCCTGATAGCCGTGGCGAACCTCCGCGAAATCCGACAGCTTGATGCTGCGGCCATTGGCAACGATCGGCGTATCCGCAACCGCCTGAACGCTGTCATAGGCGCCATCGAAGCGCATGAAGACCTGCGGGCCGCGGGTGTCGATCGTGCCGGCCGGGGTCACGGTGTTGCGGCGCTGTAGCGCGGACGCGACATCCTGCGGAGAAATGCCAAGCGTTGCCAGCTTCGGGTAAGAGAACTCGACGAAAATCTGCTCAGGCTGTTCGCCAAGAATGTTGATCTTCTTGACGCCCTGCACATGGAGCAAATCCTGGCGGATCGTCTCCGCCTGACGTACGAGTTCACGCTTCGGCATGCCCTGTGCCTTGAGAGCATAGAGCGCAAAACTGACATCGGAGTATTCGTCATTGATGAAGGGACCGAAGACGCCCTGAGGCAGATTGCGGGCCTCATCCCCCAGCTTCTTGCGCGCCTGATAGAATTCGTCTTCAACAATGGAAGGTGGGGTGCTGTCCTTCAGTGTCACAGTCATGTAGGCGAAGCCTGGGCGCGTGGTGGTCTCCACACGATCATACCAGGTCAGTTCCTGTATGCGCTTTTCGAGCGGTTCGGCTACGAGATCCTGCATCTCGCGGGCCGTGGCTCCAGGCCACACCGTGGTGACTGTGAGGGTCTTGATCGTAAAGGACGGATCCTCCGCTCGCCCCAGCTTGATGAACGCGTATGCTCCGGCTGCAGCTAGTAGAACGATGAAGAACAGGGTGACGGCGCGCTCGCGCACTGCGAGCGCTGAAAGATTGAAGCTCATCAGTTCACCGCCTCTGCAGTTTTTTGCCCTGTGCGCACGCTCGCGCCGTCCTGGAGCAGGTGAGCGCCGAGAGCGATCACCTGCTCCCCAGGCTTCACGTCGGTCACGATGGCTGTCTCTTCGCCCAGCTTCTCGATCTTCACGGCACGAAACTGAACGGTTGAGGTGGTATCATTGAAGACAAAGACCCCGGTTTGGGAGCCGTCGTCGAGGATCGCTCCGATTGGAATCTCTACGGAGGCGGCGTGGGCGCCACTTTCAACACTGATGGTCACCGTTGCACCCAATGGCGCGGTGGCGGCGGAGCCCTGCAGCACCCAACGCGTCTCAAAAGTTCGCGTTTGCTGTTCTGCGGCATCTGAAATCTGTCTGAGCAGTGCAGTCTCAGCCCCGGTCCGGCCATAGATCGTGGCGCGCGCCTTTGCGCCGATCGCGGGTCTCAGATTCTCCGGCATCCAGATCAGTGCCTCACGTGGCCCGGCCTTCGCCAGCCGGACGACAGGCTGACCTGCCGATACGACTTGGCCCGGTTCAGCAAGGGTTTCGACGATCGTACCATCGGCGTCCGCCAGCAGAACTGTGTAGGCCACCTCGTTCTCGGCAACCGTCGCGTCTGCTTCGGCAGCGGCCAGTTGCGCCGCCGCGGTATCCAGAGAAAGCTTCGCACGCTCGTATTGCTGGGTAGACGCCGCGTTGGATTTCACGAGAACCGCAAAGCGTTTCTCGTCTGCCTGCGCCTGCACGAAGGTTGCCTGGGCAGCAATCACAGCATTCCGCTTAGCGGTCAGGGACAGGTTAAGGTCGTTGCTGTCGATGCGCAGCAGGGGCTGTCCGACCCTTACCTGGTCTCCGACCCCCGCCAGCCGCTCCACAATCTTTCCGGGAACCCGAAACCCAAGATCACTTTGAACTCTTGCTGCGACAGTGCCAGTGAAGGCTCTCTCCACCGCGTTGGGAATCTGTACGCTGGCAAGTTTGACAAGGGGCGCGAGCGTACGGGGATCGGATGCTTCCGCCTCGTGCGCTGCTGGGAGGAGGAAGACGGCAGCAGCCACGCCGCCGGATAACACGATCGCGGCCGTCGCGAATAGGAGTTTTCGTTTCATGACACCAACCTTCTTGACGGGAGCATCCTAATTCATAGATTGCATCCTAACTCTAAAGCGCATATAGATGTCAAATGAAATCTAAAGGAGGCAGTCATGAGAGTGAGCCGCGCCCAGGCCGAAGCCAATCGCGAGACAGTCATCAACGTCGCAAGCAGACTCTTTCGCGAGCATGGCTTCGACGGAATCGGCCTCAAGGATTTGATGAAAGGAGCAGGCCTCACCCAAGGCGGCTTCTACAAACAGTTCGAATCCAAGGATGATCTCGCAGCGCTGGCGTCGCGGCGAGCGATGGAAAGCGCCACCCGTCGATGGTCCTCGGTCGCTGCGTCGAGTGCTGACCCGATTCAAGGCGTGATCGAGCTCTATCTCTCGGCAGGCCATCGCGGCGAAACGGGCGATGGCTGCCCTCTGGTCGCGCTCGGCTCCGATGCCGCCCGCCAAAGTGAAGATGTTCGTAGGCCGTTTGAGGACGGGATCAAGGCTCACCTACAGATCCTGGAGGAACTGTTGTCCGCTTCGGACAGCAGGGAGACCAGGACGCAAAAGGCCGAGGTCATGCTGGCCCTCATGGTTGGCGCGGTCACACTGTCGCGGATCGTGACCGACAAGACGCTTGCCGACCGCCTGCTCGATGCAGCCGCGACTGAAGCAAAGCGCTTAGCAACTTCGGAACTGGCCGAGTAACTGCGAAACAACAAGGTTTCCATCAGTTCAGCATCCGCGTTCCCCAAAGGTCGTTTTCTTGGAGTCATCATGCGTCGTATCGTCGTAACAGGAATGGGAGCGGTCAGCCCGCTCGGCGCCAATGTCCAGAGCTCGTGGAGCCGCCTTCTGGCAGGTCAGTCGGGCCTTCGCCGTCTCTCCGACGATGTCGTTGGCGATCTCCCCGCAAAAGTCGGAGGCGTTGTGCCGTCCCTGGAAGAGGATGCCGAAGCAGGATTCGATCCCGACAGTGTCCTACCGCCCAAGGATCAGCGGAAGGTGGATCGCTTCATCATGTTTGCACTCGCGGCAGCAGACGAAGCCCTGACACAAGCCGGTTGGAGGCCCGTCTCAGAGGACGATCGGCAGCGCACGGCGACAATCATCGCATCGGGGATTGGCGGCTTTCCGGCGATCACCGAGGCGGTTCGTATCGTCGATGAGAAGGGCCCTCGCCGCCTGTCGCCGTTCACAATTCCGTCCTTCCTGGTCAACCTCGCGGCCGGTCAGGTGTCCATCCGCCACGGGCTGAAGGGTCCGCTCGGGGCGCCGGTGACGGCCTGCGCGGCGGGCGTCCAGGCGATCGGTGACGCGGCTCGCATGATCCGGGCGAACGAAGTCGATATTGCCGTGTGCGGTGGAACGGAAGCCTGCATGAACATCGTCAGCCTTGGGGCGTTCGCGGCGGCGCGGGCGCTGTCAACCGGCTTTGCCGAGACCCCGGCTGCCGCATCGCGACCTTTCGACATGCTGCGTGACGGCTTCGTGATGGGGGAAGGTGCGGGCATCCTGGTAATCGAGGCCCTCAGTCATGCCCTGGCGCGTGGGGCGAAACCACTGGCGGAACTGGTCGGCTATGGCACCACGGCTGATGCCCACCATGTCACGTCTGGTCCGGAAGATGGATCCGGGGCTGCCAGAGCAATGCAGATCGCGATCAGACAAGCGGGTATCGCCCCTTCCCGGATCCAGCATCTCAATGCCCATGCGACATCAACCCAGCTTGGGGATCGTGGTGAAATGGAAGCGATCAAGTCCGTGTTCGGGTCGAATTCAGGGATGGCGGTCAGCGGCACCAAGTCCGCGACGGGCCACCTTCTCGGTGCAGCCGGCGGCCTCGAAGCGATCTTCACCATCCTCGCGCTGCGCGATCAGGTCGCGCCGCCCACCTTGAATCTTAACTCTCCCGATCCAGCCAGCAGTGGGATAGATTTCGTCGCCAACACAGCAAGGTCACTCCCAATGGAATTCGCAATCAGCAATGGCTTCGGCTTCGGCGGGGTGAACGCCAGCGCGCTATTCCGGCGCTGGGACGCCTGACGCGATGAAACTAACGCCAACGCCATCACTCGGAAGGAGCGCCTAGACGCCGCAGATTGCTGTTATCTGCGTCGGAGGCGGCGCTATCGGAAGGAATCGCAACGCTCGGCTGCTGAAGCCCACCATAGAGCCCAGTGACGTTGACATCTACTAAGTTTGCGATGCCTTTCTCTGCTTTGGGTTCCTACCTACAGCCGCGCATTTCTCGACAGGGCGGCCAGGCGATGGGACACGTGCCCAACGGTTTCCACTGTGTCCTTAAAAATAGCATACAGGTCGTCGTATACGCAGCTTTCAGCCAGTTGCGGCTCATAGCGCAGAAAGCATGTTGATATCCCGTCGGCCGCCGCCCCGATGTCATTTGCCAGTGAAAGCCCGAGCCGGGCGACAGCAAGACAGCCCAACAGTCCGACCTCCTCGGTGTCGGAGACCACCACGGGCCTTTTGAGGATGTCCGCCCGGATCTGGTTCCAGTAAGCGTTGCGGGCTCCACCTCCGGCCAGTCGAATCTCCTGCGCTTTCATCCCTGCAGCGACCTCGGCTCGCTCGAGGACCATGCGGTTCACGAAACAGATGCCTTCCATGGTAGCGCGTACCAGATCGCCTGGCTGGTGCGCCGCCATAAGTCCCATGAAGCTTGCACGGATATCCCGGTCCCACAGCGGCGTGCGTTCGCCATGAAGGTAGGGATGAAAAAGAAGCGGCAAGCCCGTCTGCTGAGATAGCAGGATCGCCAACCGTTCTTCGAACGGACGCTCATCCGGGATAAGGCTATTGACCATCCAGGTCAGGACGTTCGCGCCGTTCAGTCCGGGGCCGCCGAGTTGCCAGATGGCGTCGCCCCACGGGATCGTGACCAAACCAGGCGCTTCGGCCTTCTTATCGGACATGATGCCGAACACTTCCGACGAGCCAGAAATGCAGTATCCCCTTGAAGACGTGAGGGCGCCAATTCCGGCCGCCGCCGTCCATGTGTCGTTGGACCCGCAAAATACCGCTGCACCCGCAATCTTGCTGAGCGATCCCGGCATGTTCGCCAGAACGGTTCCGACAACCTCATGCGGCCTACGGATCGTAGGCAGCACGGCTTTGTCCAAGCCAGCAAGTTCTGCAAGCGCGCCGACGCCGCCCTCCATCGCGCTGACAAGCCAGTACTGCGATACAGGATCCGAGGCTATTGAGCCGGTGAGCTTGAAATTGAGATAGTCCTTGGGCTCGATTACGGTCTGAGTATTTTGCCAGGCCGCCTGCTCGTTATGCTTCAACCATAGAAGGCGCGCCAGCGGATGGAAGGCATTTAGATGCCGAGCGAGTGGATGGTTTCTGACTTTGGGGCGTAATAGCACTTCTTCAACAGTGCCTTGGGCTCGCGAGTCTCGGAAGGCGATTGCCGGGCGTACCGGCTCGCCATTTCTATCCAGGAAGACCTGAGTGCGAGTGAAGCCACAAATGGCGACTGACTCGACCCCGGCCAGTCCGCCGGGCATTTGCTCGTCCAACCGGTCGGCAGCGGACTGTAGCGCTTGCCACCAGACTTCCGGATCTTGTTCCGCCTTGTCGAGCTCATCCTCGACAAAGGCGTTGGAGATCCGTGCGGTCGCCAGGGGTATGCCACTGAGTTCATAGACTGCGGCCTTGAGTGAGGACCCTCCAAGATCCAGCAGCAGCGCTCGGCTCATATCGTAGATTCCTCCGTTAAACCGCTAAAGCGGATAGAAACTTGATCCGAAAGGCGTAGAATTGTTCGATGACCCAGTCGCCAGTCCAGCCCTATCACGCACCTCGCTTCGGCCAAGAGGGGAACCCTATCTCCAACCCCCTGCATGATAGGTGGCGCATAGCTTGTGTAGAGGACCCGCTGCAGGAATCATTGCCGGGAACTGGGTATTTTCTTCGTTTTTCATGACCTGCAGTTTCGCTATCGCATTCAAAGCAGCCAGTATTTGACAGCGAGATACTCAACATTGGGCCAGTCATAGCAGAGTAAACTCCTGCTTTTTCAACATGAATAGGCTGTGGAATCCCTAATCAATGAGCCGAAATGTTGCGGCTTGCCCGTAGCTTTGACCATCTTGCCCCGTCAACTGCCACACGCAACCATCCTCGATCCAGAACCGGCGGCCAGACCTTGCGATGCGAGCACCCCTGTACCCGGTTGCATACCCGTCGCGTGTCACTTTCTCCAAAAGCAGTTGTCTGTCGGCACGATTGGGAAGTTCGGCGGAAAGGCGGGATGGTAAAGACGTGAATTCTTCCCAATCATATTCAAAACAGCGTTGGGCTGACATATTAGCGTAGATGAAGATCGGGTCGGGATCTGTGTTGTGAGCGACCACAGCGAATGGGGCGTGATGATAGAGCCAATGCGCATCGGCGTCATCCGGCACCAGCGGCTTGCCGACAAGGCGCCGGTAACTGTCGACCAGCGGACGGAACAACGCGTTGTAGTGTTGGGGTTCAAGGATGGTTCGGTCGGTAGATGGCATCCGCTTTCCTCAATTCTCTAGACTAGATCTTGTAACGAGTTGGACGATTGAGTGAGCCCATTTGGGTGCCCGCTAGATCCGATCCTCTTTGCGAGACTTAGTGGCTTATGCCGGTCTTTTTAATGCTGTGAAAATTTCCCCTTTTAGATCTGCAGCAATCCTTTCGTGGTGGCGGATAACTTCTTCGATGATGAAGTTCAAAAATCTCTCTGCAAAATCGGGATCCAGATTGGCATATTTGGCAAGCTTCCGCAGACGATCGATTTGGAATTCTTCGCGCGCAGGATCGGCAGGTGGCAGGTCATAACGGGCCTTCAGCACGCCCACAGCTTTCGTTGTGCTGAAGCGTTCGGCCAGCATGTGCACAAGCGCCGCATCAATATTATCAATTGACTGCCGATAGGCACTAAGTTGAATCTCGATATTTTGATCACCCACGACGGAACTCCTCATGTCCTGGCTGGAACTTATGCCTATATCGCAGCATTTCACTGCGTTAAGACCGTCCGCGCATAATAACAATCCGGCGATAATCTGAGCCTCAGAGTAGATATTCCCAATTCTTTGCTGAAAATGCCCCAACCTTCAATCCGTGGATTTGCGAAGCTCTTATGCCTGCCCTCCCTCAGATTTTGAACCAACCGGGGGTCGAAAATCAGTCTTTTGATATTTCAACGGCAAGAGTCCGCGTAGGAAACGACCGAAGGCGATTGGCAATGCCGTGTCCGTTAACTGGCTTGATGTGGCTTGGCTAGTGAGGCGAAACCGTAGGAAACCTTACCCTAGTTCCAATGGCATACGGTATCGGCGCATCGGCAACGAAGGTGCCGTTGCCATGAAGGATGCGAAGAAGCCCGTCCTTCTCCAGCTCTGCCAGGGCACGCCGGGCCGTCATGCGGTTGATCGCAAACTCTTCCGAACCCATTGTCTCGCTTGGTGATGCTCTCCTCTTTCCGGCACGCACAAGAAGCACCAACAGCGAAATATTTCGCAATGACCAAGTTGCCTATTTTGTTGTTTTTGCGCTTAGCAATTATGCATTCAAAATTAGCAATCATCACAATATTTTTTATATTGTTGATTTTATTGACGAATTTTATTTGGCATGATCTGTGCTTTCCTAAAATTGCAAGACTGATTCAGTCAATACAGGCACGCAAATGATCGGGGAAAGCAATGACTAAGGCTGATTTTCTGATAACGAGACGTAAGGCTTTGAAACTTGGCGGTCTGAGTGTGGGCCTGTTGGCCGCTCCGGCATTTGTGCGCCAAGGCTTTTCTGCGGAGGCACCCATCAAGATGGGTAGCCTCCTGGACGCCACCGGGCCGCTGGGCCTCGAGGGTCGTCGAATGATCAAGGCAACCGAGTACGCCGTCAGCCAGCTGAACGAAAAGGGCGGACTGCTTGGTCGCAAAATCGAACTGAAAGCCTTCGACACCCAAAGCGACATCAAGCTCTACACGCAATATGCACAGCAGCTTGCCATGCGTGACAAGGTGGATGTTATCCAAGGCGGCATCACCTCCTCGTCCCGCGAGGCTATCCGTCCTATTTTCGACCGCACCAAGACGCTCTACTTCTATAACACCCAGTATGAGGGCGGTGTCTGCGACCACAATGTGTTCTGCACCGGCACCACCCCGGCACAGACAGTCAACCATCTCGTGGACTACGCCACTAAGAACTGGGGCAAGAAGACCTACATTGTCGCGGCCGACTACAATTACGGCCACATCACTGCCGACTGGATGAAGAAATTCGTCACGGCCAATGGCGGGACGGTTGCGGGCGTTGACTTTCTCCCTCTCGACGTGACCAACTTCTCCTCGACCATCAGTCGCATCCAGCAGGCAGCCCCGGAGTTCGTGCTCTCGGCTTTGGTCGGCGCCAATCACCTTGGTTTTTATCGTCAATGGGACGCGACCGGGATGAAGGCGAAGATCCCCGTTGGCTCGACTGTTTTCGGTCTCGGCGATGAATTGCAGGCAATGGATGTCTCCACCACTGACGGCATCGTCACATGCTACGGCTTCTACCCTGATCTCGACACCCCGGCTGCGAAGGGATTTGTTTCCGGGCTTCAGAAATTCATCGGGGAGGACGCGAAGGACATTTCCGAGCTCGCAACCGCTACCTACGATGGTGTCATGCTTTGGGCAAAGGCAGTGGAAAAAGCAGGTTCGGTTGAGGCTGCAAAGGTCATTTCCGCCCTGGAAAGCGGCATTTCCATCGATGCGCCTGGAGGCAAGGTGACAATGGATGCCAAAACCCATGCCACGATCAGACCAACCTATCTGGCGGAGCCGAAAAACCGCAAGTGGGAAATTCTTGCCACGTTCGCGGATCAATATCCGGCAGATACGGGTGGGCGTTGCGATCTCGTCGCCAATCCGAACACCAAGACCCAGTTCACACCTCAGTTTTAACGGACTGCCCGGCGGGCTTCTCCCAGTCCGCCGGGCGTTACCACGTTCAATTGCCTGAGGACCGACGCATGGAAATTTCGGGGCTAATCGCCTTCAATATCGTTACGGGCATCGCCACGCTGGTACTGATTACTATTGGGCTCGCGGTGATTTACGGCATGATGCGGATTATCAATCTGGCTCATGGCGAGTTCATGATGCTGGGTGCGTATACGGCCGCCACGGCGGTCGAGCATGGCGTCAACATCTGGATCGCGCTACTCATCCTGCCGCCCATTGTCGTGGCCCTGATAGGGCTTATTCTGGAGCGCTGCGTCATTCGCTTTCTCTATGGCCGAATGATCGACACCATGCTGGCGACATGGGGCATCAGCCTTGGACTCGTGGGTCTGATTACCAGCATCTTCGGCAATGTCATCCATTCCGTGCCGACCCCGGTCGGAGGTTTCAACATTGGTGGCTATGGGGCCAGCGGTTACAGCCTGGTGCTTGTCGCCGCCAGCGTCATCGCCCTCGGTGGCCTGTATCTCCTGATGCGGCGAACCGATTTTGGGCTGATCCTGCGGGCAACCATGCAGAACCCGCGCATGGCAGCATCACTCGGCATTCATCCGCCGACCGTTTTCATGTCCACGTTTGCGCTGGGAGCGGGCCTTGCCGGCTTTGCCGGCGGGCTTCTCTCTCCCATCTCCGGCGTTTCGCCCTCCATGGGAGCGGCTTATGTCGCGCGGGCCTTTATCACTGTGCTGGGCGGCGGTCCGGCGGTCATCATGGGGACCGGCCTTGCTTCTGGCCTCTTTGGACTGATCAACGAAATCGTTTCATTCCTCTCCACGCCGGTTCTCGGCGAAGTGGCGCTATTGGTCGCCGCCATTGTGCTGATCCGCAATCTGCCAAACGGCATTACCGGTCGATTTTTCAGGAGCAGCCTATGACGTTGCCCATTTCTCCACGCCTCATCAGCTTTCTTGTTGTCACAGCGCTCGGCCTCGCGGCGCTGCTGATCATGCCGATGTTTCTCGACAGTTTCAGCCTGCTTCAGGCCACTCTGTTCGTCGCCGTCGCCATTCTGGCGCTCAGCCAGGCTTTCCTCTGGGGCTATGCCGGCATCCTGTCATTCGGTCAGGCCGCCTTTTTTGGCATCGGTGGATATACCTACGCCGTCGGCGTCATCAATTTCGGCGATTCAACGGGGGCCATTGCACTATCGATGGTCATTCCGGCGGCTGTGGCAGCCCTGCTTGGCTATTTCATGTTCTACGGCAGGATCAGCGATGCCTATGTCGGGGTGATTACGCTGACCGTCACGACCATCCTCTACGAACTCTCCAACAGCACGTCCGGCGACCAGTATCGCATAGGATCCGCGCAACTGGGCGGCTTCAACGGCATGCCAGGCCTCGCCCCCTTCAACCTACCGGGCCAGCCGGATCAATGGCTGGACGAAAAGGGTACCTGGTATGTGGCCATGGGCGCCCTGTTGCTGATCTACATCCTGCTGCGCGGCCTGCTTTCGACATGGTTCGGCCGCGTCGTCGTGGCCATTCGCGAAAATGAGACGCGCGCCATGCTGGTTGGCTACGATGTGCGATTTTACAAGCTGGTTGCCTTTTCCATCAGCGGCGGCATAGCCGGGCTTGGAGGCTGTATCTATGCGGCATGGGGCGGTTTCGTGAACCCCTCCGTCTTTGCATTGTCCATGTCGGCGCAAGCCATCGTGTCGGTGCTGGTCGGCGGCATCGGCACGTTGGTCGGGGCCATTGCGGGCGCGGTAATCATTCAGGCGCTGATCAATCTGTCCGGCACGCAGTCCATCATCGACCCCAGCCTCGGCATCGGCATCATCCTTGTCGTCTTCGTTATTCTGGTGCCGCAGGGTCTCCTGCCGTCGATCTCGGCTCTCGTGTCGAAACTGAAGCCGAAACAACTGGCTCCGCAGCGGTTGGGTCACGAAACACAGGAGGTAAAGCCATGACCCTTGTTCCTCTGATTGACGCGAAGAGTATCACCATGAGATTTGGTGGCGTGACCGCGGTTCGCGACGTCAATTTCACCCTCGCCGAATCCGAATTGCGGTGCCTGATTGGCCCGAACGGGGCAGGAAAAAGCACATTTTTCAAAATACTCACGGGTCAACTCCACCCCACCGAGGGTCGCGTGACCTTTCGGGGGACGGATACGACACGCGCCGAGCCCCATGAGATCGCCCGCCTTGGCGTCGGCATCAAAACGCAAGTCCCGAACGTGTTCGATGGTCTTACTGTGTTTGAAAATGTACTGGTTGCGGCCCAGCGCAAACGCACCGGCCCCACCGCCCGCAGAATTGTCGAGGAAGTTCTGCAGCGTGTTCGCCTGACAGGCATTGCCAGCCGGCTCGTTGGCCAACTGGCGCACGGGCAACGGCAATGGGTCGAAATAGCGACGGTGCTATCGCAAGAACCAGACCTGATTTTGCTGGATGAACCCGCCGCCGGCATGAACAACGAGGAAGTCCGCCGCACCGCAGAATTGATCAAGGAAATTAACAAGACACAGGCCGTCATCGTCGTCGAGCATGACATGGCCTTTATCCGCATGATTGCCAAGACAGTCACGGTATTTGCGCAAGGCGCCGTCCTGGTGGAAGGCAATGTCGATGCCGTTTTGTCCGATCAGCGGGTACGCGACGTTTATCTGGGGAGGACGGCGGCATGAACGCAAGCAACACGTCCCCCCTGCTCGACGTCAAGGATCTTCGCTCCGGCTATGGGCGCATTCCGATCTTGCAAGGCTTGAGCCTCAGCGTTTTTCCAGGCGAAAGGGTTGGCATTCTCGGCCATAACGGCATGGGGAAATCCACACTGCTGCGGACTATTTCCGGCCACCTGCCAACCACCGGTGGAAATGTGTCACTCGACGGCAGGTCCGTCACCGGCTCGAGCCCAACGGCAATTGCCAGGGCCGGTATCGGCTATGTGCCACAAGGCCGCGAGATTTTCTCAGCATTGACAGTACTCGATAATTTGCGGGTTGGCTGCCGCCTGTCCAAGCGACCCGAGAGCGATGTTTTGGCCGACATTCTGGAGCTGTTTCCACGGCTCAAAGCGTACCTCGATCGCCGCGGCGGCGCATTGTCCGGCGGGGAGCAGCAGTTGCTCGCCCTGGCGCGTTGCCTGTGCGGCGATCCCCGCCTCGTCCTGCTGGATGAGCCGACGGAGGGCATCCAGCCTTCGATCATCGAGGAAATTGCCGATACGCTCAAGGTCGCCGCGCTCAGCCGTGGCCTTGCCATCCTGCTTGTCGAGCAAAATCTCGGTTTCATCGCAGCCGTCAGCGAGCGGGTGCTGATCCTGCAGCGCGGCGAAATCACCCGTGCGGTGCCGCAGGAGGCCATGCACGACATTGAGCGTTTGGAAGCTTTTGCCGAGCTCGCCTGACCCCTATTGCCCAAGAGGAGAACTCTCGTGAATGAGCATGTAAGCACAACCGCCATTGATCTGATTGAGATGACCGTTGAACAGGCGGCAGCCGGCCTCGCCAGTGGCGCATTTACTGCAGAAGAGCTGACCGGCGCCTTCCTGCAACGCATCGAGACCTATAACCCGGCTTATAATGCCATCATCTTTCCGAACTCCCAGGCGTTGGACGACGCTCGCGAAATTGACCGGCGTCGTGCTGCTGGCGACGTTATGGGGCCACTGGCGGGGATTCCGATTGTGGTCAAGGACACCATGGATATGGCGGGCTTTCCCACCACCGGCGGCTGGCGCCTCCTGTACAGTGGCACCGGCGGTACGGATTTGATGCCAGACCGGGATTCTCCGGTGGTTGCCAGGATGCGGGCCGCGGGGTGCATCATTCTGGGCAAAACCAATGTGCCGGTGCTCAGCGCTACCGGCAGCCATGCCAACGACAGCTGGGCCGGCCCGACACTGAATTCCGCGGCGCCGGATCGGATGCCTGGCGGCAGCAGCGCCGGCACGGCAACCGCTGTCGGCACCAGCATGGCCATATTGGGCCTGGCAGAAGAAACCGGCGGCTCCATCCAGAACCCGGCCTCTGCGCAAGGTCTTGTCGGCCTTAAGCCGACCTTTGCCCTGGTGCCCAACGCCGGCGTGATGCCGCTGGCAGGAAGCACACGCGACGTGGTTGGCCCGATCGCCCGGTGCGTCAGAGATGCTGCATTGGTTCTCGATGCCATTGCGGGCTATTGCGTCGAGGACCCCAAGACCGTTGCCGGCATCGGCAAGCGTGCGCCGGGTGGCTATGCAGCCTCGATCGTCCCTCAGGCTCTAAAAGGCGCTCGACTGGGACTTTACGGTCCGGGCTGGCGAAATCGTCCACTGTCCGAAGAGATAAAAGCCCTCTATGCTGACGCGCAAGGTGAAATTGAAGGCCTTGGCGCGACGTGCGTGCCGGATCCCTTTGCAGGCAGCGGCTTTGCTGAACTTGGCAAACCGGTCCCAGAGCTTGACCATTACGATGCACGCGGCATGGAATGCGTTCCCTATGACATGATGCTGTATCTACGACGGCTCGGCTCTGGCAATCCCTTTGCGACGTTTGAGGACTTTTCCGCAGCCGTGAGCGCCGAAGACCCATTTGCCCCGGATGGGGTGCTGGCTTTCATGAGCAATATGCCAGATCTGCTGGACTGCCTTGCGGATCCGGAAACGCCGCCGTCCATGGAGGCTTTTCTGACGGTCCGCGAGCAGTACCTGGCGATTTTCGATGCGGTCATGGCCAAGCATGCGCTTGATGCCCTGGTCTTCCCGCAAATGCGTGATCCATTACCCCCGCGTCTGGGAGAGGAAAGCATCCACGAGACTGTCGTGTGCGAGATCAACATTGCAGGTCTCCCTGCCCTGACCATTCCGGCCGGTTATGATGAGGGCGGCTCGCCCTTCAATCTGGTCTTCGTTGGGCCTCTGTGGTCCGAGGCAAGGCTCTTGTCTCTCGCCGCCGACTACGAGCAAGCCACCCGCCATCGCAAAACACCTGATCTGATTTCCGTCGGGGACAACCACTAATGATTTCGCTGCAATCTATAGTGTTTCCTGGAGCCGGAGGCGATACTCGCCTTTTTGGATGGGAGGCAAGGAACAGAAATGGGAGAGCATCGTCTTGGGGAAATTCTGCACTCCTTGCGGAGCGAAGGCAGGGTTGCCGTCGCAAAACTTGCCACGACATTGAGCGTTTCGGAAGAGACGATCCGGCGCGACCTGGCAGAGTTGGAACGGCGCAGTTTGCTGCGTCGGGTGCATGGGGGAGCAGTTCCACCACGGCTGGATCAGGAGCAACCCCTGATCGAGCGTGGCAAGCACAACATGCGCAGCAAGGCGCGTGTCGGCGAACTGGCCGAAACGTTGCTGAGCGAGGGGATGTCTATCTTTCTCGATACGGGCACGACGACATTGGCCTTTGCCCGGCGGTTGGTCGGCAAAAACATCACCGTCACCACCAATTCGATCGATATTGCCCTTCTGCTGGGGCAGAGCCTTGCGAGGATCAACCTCACGCCGGGCGCGCTTCGCACCAAGGACAACGCTTTGGTGGGTTACGAGACCATCGCCTATGTCGGTCGCTACTTCTACGACATGGCGTTCATGGGCATTGGCGGCTGCGATATTTCTCTGGGCTGGATGGATTACGAAGAGCACGAATCGACCCTTCGGCAGGCGATGCGCGGCCGCGCCCGGCGGCGGGTGATGCTGGCGGATTTCGGCAAATTCGACCGGCAAGCCTATCTCAAGACTTTCGGTTTGGAAGAGCCCCTGACTGTGGTGTGCGACAGGCCGCCACCGCAGCACTTTCAGCAGGAGTTCGCCCTGCATGAAGTGGACATCCTGCACCCCTGAGGGTTTCACCGTATCCCCGGGTCGCGTTGCCGATCTGGTTCGGGAGTTTGCACAATTTGGTGCTTTACCCGGAGGCGGTGTCTCGCGGCTGTGCGCCTCGCTTGCCGATGGGAGAGCACGCGACCGGCTGGGCGAACTTTTGCAAGGAGCGGGGGCCGAAATATCGGTTGACGCCGTCGGCAATCAGTTCGGCCTGTTCCGGCTCCTGGACGATCGGCTTTCTGTTGCGCCGCCCATCATGATTGGCTCCCATCTCGACAGCCAGCCGCGCGGCGGTCGGATTGACGGCACAATGGGCGTGATGGCAGCGCTTGAAATCGGGCGATTGCTGCTGGCAGCAAAGCATGCCGGCCATCGGTTTCAACGGAATTTTTGTGTCGTCAACTGGACCAATGAGGAAGGCGCACGCTTTCGTCCCAGCCTGTTGGGCAGCGGCGTGTTTGCTGGACACTATACGGAAGCGTTTGCGCTGGCCTGTCGGGATGATGCTGGCGAGACGCTGGAGGACGCGCTTGTCGCCATCGGCTATCGCGGCAAAGATAAAGCTCCCCCAATGCCCGAATTTTACGTTGAACTCCACGCGGAGCAAGGTGCTCGGCTGGAGGCTGCCGGTCACCAGATCGGACTTGTGACGCGCAACTGGGGCGCTGTCAAACTGGATCTCGTTTGTGAAGGCGAGCAGGCCCATACGGGCCCGACGCCAATGGCAGAAAGACGCGACGCCTTGCTCGCCGCATCCCGCGCCATCGATGCTGTCCGGCGCTTGGCTGATAATACAAAAGCGGTCATTCACACGTCTGTCGGGCGGCTTGTCGTCTCGCCCAACTCCTCCAATGTCGTGCCGGATCGCGTTGAGTTCACGGCCGAAATACGCTCGCCAGACGATGACATTCTAATGGAGGCGGAAGCCACCATCCAGTTGCAATTGGAGGAATTGGCAAAGAGCACAGGCGTTGTCCTGCACCGCCCGTCGCGGTCGATAAGACTGGCCCGCGCCATGCCGGAAACCATGGTCGACTTTCTGGCTGGCTGTAGTGCGGCACTTGGCAAGCAGACCATGTCCATTGATACCGTCGCGGGACATGATGCCCTGAGCCTGATTGGGCTTTGCCAGACCGCATTGGTTTTCGTCCCCAGCATCGGCGGTATTGCCCATAACGAAGCCGAGGCAACCGGAGATATGGATATCGATGCCGGAACCAGCGTCTTGCTGGAAGCGGCCTTCCGCCTCTGCGGTGGCGAAACGCCGGGTTCCATGGGCCATAAAACACGAGGTCCTGCATGATGATCGCATGTTCTGACAGTTCTGCTGATTACTCCGAGGTTGCCGCGTGGCTCGGGAAACCTTCGGTTGCCTCTCCGCCCTTTGCGGCCACTGCATCGCCTCTGCATCATGCCGTCGATGCCGAGACGCGCGTGCTGCGCCCGGCCGATGAAGAGCAGCGCTTTGTGCTCAAGGTCTGGCATGACGATCTTCCTCAGCGTACCGATGGCCATGCGGTCTTCGCCATGACGCAAGCGGCATCGAGCCTTGGCATCACACCGGCTCCCCGGCTGTTGCTGAGCGGCGGTCGCGGCTTCGTCATGGATCATATTGGTGACGGCTGGATGCCCGCGCGACTGCATCAACTCAGCACAGAAGACAGCCTCGACAGGTTGCTATGCGCCAAACGCGCCCTTCACACGCTTGCCCCCTTCCCCATCGATCGCAATGTCTTCGCGGACATTCGAGATCTGGCAGTCAAGGCGCGGCCCATTGCTGCCCACTGGCCGCAGGAGGCCGAACAAATGCTCGTTTTTGCCTCTCAATTGGAACAGGCGGTGGCCGCCTCCGGCATCGACCACGTGCCCGGCCACGCTGACGGGGTATCCTCCAATGTGATGTTGCGACAGGACGGGGCACTGCAACTGATCGATTTCGACGAGGCAGGCAACGTTGATCCGTTGTTTGATCTCGCCGTGGTGCTGAACGAGCTTTTCCCCCTGGACGAAACCCGTCAGCTGCAAGTGCTCGAGGCTGTCGAAGGGCAGGTCAGCAGGTCATCGCGCGCCCGGATTGCCGCCTATGCCTTTGCCGATGACTTGAAATGGGCTCTCTGGGGGCTGTTCATGGACGCATCCTCGCCACGCCGGCATCTGGAGTTTCTGAAATACGGACAATGGCGATGGCTACGCTGCCAGATGGCCGCCGCTGGGATGAACCAGCAGGAGTTGGTCCGCCATGTGTAAGCACAGCCAGATCAGTGAAGAACCCCTGACCATCGAGAGCGTCCTTGGCCGGATTCCCGCCTGGCAAGGCCGCATCGGCCGGTTCGCATCGGTGGGTGGCGGGATCAGCAATTCCAACTGGCGCGTTTGGATAACGGGCGAAGCGACGAGCTTTTTCGTCAAGATTCCCGGCCGGGGAACGGAAATGTTTATCAATCGGGCGGTGGCTCTCGAGGCCAGCCTGAACGCCGAGGCTGCGGGGATTGGACCGCGGGTTCATCGACTGGAAGCACCCGAAGGCGTCGAAATCGTTGAGTTCGTTGAAGGCTACCGCACCGCTTCAAACCGGGATTTTCTGCGTGGAAACGTACGAAGTGTCGTGATCGACGCCTATCGCAAGCTGCATGCCTCCAAACCGCTGTCTCAAACCAAGACGGTCTTCGACATGATCGAGGAGCATCTCGCGCAGATCGCTGCCGTCTCTGCATCGATGCCGGCAGCAACGACCGGGCTGATTGCCGCCTATCGCCAGGCTCGCCAGTCGCTGGAGGCTTCCGGTCTTGATCTCGTTCCGTGTTTTAACGATCCCATGCCGGGAAATTTCCTCCTCAGTCAGGATGACCATCTGGTCCTGATCGACTACGAATATTCCTCCAACAACGATCGTTGCTACGATCTAGGCGCCTGGAGTACGGAGATGTTTTTCGATCGCTCCATGGACGCTGCCATGATCGAAGACTATTTCGGCTCGTTCGATGTGCAACTGATGAACCGTGTGACGATTTACAGGGCTTTGGCGGATATTAAATGGACCCTTTGGTCAGTCCTGCAAAACAAGATCTCCGCACTGGACTTCGACTTCAGCAAATACGGCCTATGGAAGCATCTGCGAGCGCGCTCCATAATCGACAACGAGAACTGGCCTGGGCTGCTGAAAGAGCTGTGACAGACGTTCAGGCCAAGACCGTCGTAGCTACCTGTTGACGCGAACAGGGGACCAATGAGTCAATCCAAAGGTAGGCACCATAAACAGCGTTGTGGCGCGGGCCATGGAAAAACTTCGAAGCGGTCGAATTCGCCACTTTGGAATGGTCGATTGGTTCAACCACCGACGCCTCCTGGAGCCCATCGGAAACATACCGCCAGCCGAAGCCGAAGAGCGGTACTACGCCATGCTGGACGAACCAGCCATGGCCGCATAACTTAAACGAAATGGCCTCCGGCAAACCCGGAGCGGTCCACAACACTCAACGTCAGCGAGCACACTTCAACGCCCCACGACGACAGTGCGGTAAGTCTTTTTGGCGGTTCTCCCTAAGGTCTTGGTAGAAGCTGAACCAGCGACCAACGGATTGAAGCGTAAGGCTAATCCATGGAACTTGAGGCCCAATATAGGATTGCTTTTGTCTCCCTAATCAACGTCATAAGACGCCTGTATCACCCGAAGCCTACTTCGCCACAAGGGATCGAGACGTGGCTGATGTCCGATTGTCTCTTTTGTGGGCGTGAAATGCCGCCGAGTGGCCGCCGCCGGCTTGAGGCTAAAGACGACGGGAGCCAACTGGCCCGATCGTTGCATCTGTGACGGCATGAAAGCCTCCAAGCCCACCAGCCCGAACTCGCTGACCGATGTCACATGGCGGCGGCTGTTTGGTGCCCTGGACAAGGATGGACAGGCTCTAAACCTTCAGATTCGCAGGATGATCGTGCATGCGATCGAGACGGGCGTGCTCAACAGAAACACCCGCCTGCCCTCGACCAGGCAGCTTGCCGGCCTCCTCGGTATTGCACGCAATACAGTCACGGCTGCCTATCAATTGCTCATCGACGAAGGGTTTCTGGTAGCCAAAGAGCGGAGCGGCATCTTCGTGGCGGCCTGCGGCGTGGGGCATGCCACAGGAAAGGAGCACACAGATGCGCTTGGCGACTGGCAGTCGCGCTTTGCCATCAAGCCATCCGCAATGGCCCATATCTCCAAGCCGCGGGATTGGCTCGATTATCCCTATCCTTTCCTCTTCGGGCAATATGATCCCGCACTGTTTCCAACCAACAACTGGCGCGAGGCCGTAAGGGCCGCATCCAGCGTGAAGGAGATTCAGGGCTGGGCTGGCGACATGATCGATGACGACGATCCGGATCTGGTGGAACAGCTGCGAGCGCAGGTCCTGCCGCGCCGGGGTATTTTCGCAGGCTCAGGCGAGATCATCGTCACAATTGGATCGCAGCAGGCGCTGTCGATGCTTGTCCAGCTGCTCGTCGGACCGAAGACGGCTGCCGGCGTCGAGGACCCTGGCTATCCCGACGTTCGCAACATGATGCGTCTCGCAACGTCGGACATTCTCGGCCTCACGCTCGACAAGCATGGCGTCGTCCCCGATGAACGTTTTGAAAGCCGTGATGTCGCCTTCCTGACTGTCAGCCATCAATGCCCGACAACGGCGGTCATGCCTGTAGACCGTCGTCGTCTGCTGTTGGAAACAGCCCGGCGCAGCGACGTGCTGATCGTCGAAGATGACTACGAGGCCGACCTCTCGGTTGAGAGCGACGGTGACATACCTTCGCTGAAAAGCCTCGATACGCAAGGGCGCGTCATCTATGTCGGTAGCTTCTCGAAAGTCCTGGCACCTGGATTGAGGGTTGGCTACATCGTCGCGCCGCCACCAGTCATCGACGAGTTGCGCGTCCTGCGCCGGTTGATGCTACGCCACCCGCCGACCAACAACCAGCGGGCGCTGGCAAATTTCATCGCACTCGGGCACTACCGTCAGCATCTGAGCCGCACCGGCACGGTCATGCTGGAGAGAGCGCGGCTGATCGCCAGTCTTCTCCCCGATCTCATCCCCTCCTGCAAGGTGCTGCGCGGCGAAGGCGCCACGAGCTTCTGGATCGAGGGCCCGCCCGGCTTCGATTGCCGGCGAATGGCCGAGGCAGCGCGTGAGGCCGGTGTCCTTGTCGAAGCCGGCGAGATATTCTTCGCCGACCCGGCAGAGGGCCATCGCCATTTTCGCCTCGGCTTCGGCTCCATCGCCACGCACCGCATCGAGGCCGGCCTTCTGCGCCTTGCTCCCGTTGTCAAGGCCTTCGCCTGTCGCCCGACCGCGCCGGCGCGGCATTTCGCCGGGTCCGCACGCGTTGCGGCAATGACCGCCTTATAGCGCGGCGGGTCCAGAACGGACAATCCATAGGACCAGACGCCGTTCGCCGACCACAAGCCGTGCCGCCCGTGCTATGCGGAAGCATACCGGTCAAAGGAGGCACCCATGAACTCGGCTATCCAACCCAACGATATCCAGGATGTGATTGAAGCCGATCGCGCCCATGTCTGGCATCACCTGACACAGCATAAGTCTTTCGAAACCGTCGATCCGCGCATCTTCGTCGAGGGCCGCGGCATGCGGGTCTGGGACGCGACAGGCCGGGAATATTTGGATGGCCTTTCGGGCGGCGTGTGGACCGTCAATGTTGGCTTCGGTCGCACCAGCATAGCCGATGCCGTCCGCGACCAGCTCGTCAAGCTCAACTATTTCGCCAATTCCGCCGGCTCCATCCCCGGTGCGCTCTTTGCGCAGAAGCTCATCGAGAAAATGCCCGGCATGAGCCGCGTCTACTATTCGAATTCCGGATCGGAAGCCAACGAGAAGGTCTTCAAGATGGTGCGCCAGATCTCGCACCGTCATCACGGCGGGCGCAAGTACAAGATCCTCTACCGCGATCGCGATTACCATGGCACGACGCTCGGAACGCTTGCCGCCGCCGGGCAGCAGGAGCGTCGCGAACAGTATGGCCCGCTGCCACCTGGCTTCGTCGAAGTGCCGCACTGCCTGGAATATCGGAGCCAGTATGGCGAGATCGCCAATTACGGCGAACGTGCCGCCGAGGCTATCGAGGCGGTCATCCTACGGGAAGGACCGGAAACCATCGGCGCGCTGTGCCTCGAGCCGATCACCGCCGGCGGCGGGGTTATCGTGCCGCCGCCCGGCTACTGGGAGAAGGTACAGGCCATCTGCCGGCGCTACGATATCCTCCTGCATATCGACGAAGTGGTGTGCGGCGTCGGTCGCACGGGCAAGTGGTTCGGATACCAGAATTTCGGCGTCGAGCCTGATTTCGTGACGATGGCCAAGGGGCTTGCCTCCGGCTATGCCGCCATTTCCTGCACCGTCACCAATGAGAAGATCTTCAATCTGTTCAAGGACGATCCAAGCGATTCGATGTCCTATTTCCGCGATATCTCGACCTTCGGCGGCTGCGTCGCCGGCCCGGCCGCAGCGCTCGAAAACATGCGGATCATCGAGGACGAAAATCTCCTGGAGAACACAATCCGCATGGGCGAACGGCTGATGGCCAATCTGCGGGCTTTGCAGGAACGCCATGCCGTCATCGGCGATGTCCGCGGCATGGGCCTGTTCTGCGGCGCCGAGCTGGTCAGCGACCGGCAGGCCAAGACGCCCGTCGAGGAAAAGCAGGTTCAGGCCGTGATCGCGGCCTGCATGGCGGATGGCGTCATCATCGGGGCGACGAACCGATCGGTGCCGGGAAAGAACAATACGCTTTGCTTCAGCCCCGCCTTGATTGCCACGGCAGCCGATATCGATGCCATCACGGGTGCGGTCGATAGGGCGCTGACCAAGGTCTTCGGCTGACCTTAGTCTTCAAGAGACCAAGGCGCCGGCATTGCGGGGGCCTTGGTCGGCAAAAGTCCAAGCCGTCTAGTCGCGATGCACCTGGAACGGTGCCCAGGACTGGCTTACCGGCATGATCTCGACACTGTTGATGTTGACGTGCGGCGGAAGGGACGCGACCCAATAGACCGTTTCGGCGATATCTTCCGGTTGAAGCGGGTTGGAGCCCTTATAGAGCCTGTCATAGGCCGCCTGGTCGCCGCCGTTACGCACGAGAGTGAACTCACTTTCCGAAAGGCCGGGCTCGATGGATGTCACGCGAACGCCGCGGCTGGATAGATCGCTGCGCAGGCCAAGAGAGAACTGGCGGACGAAGGATTTTGTCGCGCCATAGACATTGCCGCCCGGATAGGGCCAGCTTGCAGCGATCGATGCGAGGTTGACGACCAGTCCGCGCTGCGCGATCAGCGTCTCAAGCATAAGTCGTGTGATCGTGACAAGACCGGTGACGTTCGTATCGATCATCGTCTTCCATTCGTCGAGATCGCAGGCATCGGCCGGACCGGTGCCGAGCGCAAGCCCGGCATTGTTGACCAGCGCATCAATCTGCCGGAACTGCGGCGGAAGAGACTCGAGCGCCATGCGCATGGCCGTCTCGTCGCGGATATCGAAGCACAGGCAGAGGACGCGTTCGCTTCCGCCCAGTTCGTCAGCCAGCGCGTCGAGACGATCCTTCCGCCGGCCCGTGATGACGACATTCCATCCTTCTGCAACGAACCGTCGCGCGATCGCCGTGCCGAATCCCGAAGTTGCTCCGGTGATGAGAGCGATTTTTGACATTGGTTTTCCTTTCGAGCCATCAAACGAATGCGATGGCAAATAGCGCCTGACACAGGCCGACGACAGCAATGAGAACCAGCCCGCCGGAAGAGATCCTGTGCCAGGCGGACGACGTGACGCGCCGCGATACCAGATAACCGACACCGAAGCCGATCACCGTCAGCGGACAGTAGAAGATCAGCAATTCCGGCAGCCGGGTATCGATGGTGCCGAAGATGACCCTGCTGACCAGGCTTATGAAATCGATCGCGCCGAAGAAGACGGCGAGCGTGCCGCGGACATGGGAACGCTGCGTGCCGCCTGCCAATAGCCAGGCCGCGGCCAAGGGCCCACCGACGGCGAAGGCCGAGAGCAAGAGCCCAACGGCAAAGCCGAAACCCAGGCCGAACGTCCGGCGCGCCAGCCATCGCGGTGGGTTCCGGATGAGTGCGACGCAGGCCGCCAGCATGACAAAACCCGCGACCAGAATACGCGCCGCATTCTGGTCGAGATGGGAGGCGACCCATCCTCCACAAATTGCGCCGATGAGACCCGACAGGAGCAGGATGCGGGCAGCAGCCCAGTCCACTGCGCCATGTTTACGGTCGAGCAATGTGAAGCCCGTCAGCATCAGGTCGTTGAACAGGATGAAGGGAACGCTGACGGCCGGCAGCATGAATGCCGCGGAAAGACCCAGCGCCGCGACCATCGCATAGCCAAAACCGGTCAGGCCGCGAAATGCGCCCGCGCCGATCGTCACCGCAGCTATGGCCAAAGTCTCCATCAATATCCCCGTGACGCAAATATGCGCTATCGAGGTTCTAGACGGGAAAAGCTGAAGCAAGACAGAGCCAGAGCCGGGCATCGATGGAACCAGTGAGGTTTGCCCGCCGCCATTGGGCCAGATGGCCGAAGAATTGACAGCAACTGGCTCTTTCGGCATGGCGCTTGCTTCACGCTTAATGCGAGTGTCTTAATGGTCCCCTTCAAGGAGCGAACGCCGATGATTTGCCTGAACAAAGTAATTGTGTCCCTTGCCGTGACCTGCGGCGCCGTCTTCGGTCTGTCGTTCGGTGCATCGGCGGCCGACAAGACCGTAACCTTCGCCTATCAGGACATGATGACCCCCATCCGCGTGCTGATGGAATCCGGCAAGCTGGAGTCGGAGACCGGCTACAAGATCAAATGGCTCAAGTTCGGCGGTGGCGGCGATGTCATCCGCGCGATGTCGTCCGGCGATGTCGATGTCGGCGAAGCCGGTTCCTCGCCTGTCGCCGCCGCTGCCTCGCAGGGGCTGCCCATCAAGCTCTTCTGGATCCTCGACGACATCGCCAATGCCGAGCAGCTTGTCGTGCGCAAGGACAGCGGCATCAAGACAATCGCCGACCTGAAGGGCAAGACGGTCGCCGTTCCCTTCGTGTCGACCTCCCACTACCAATTGATGTACGCGCTCTCCGAGGCCGGACTGTCCAGCAAGGATGTCAAGCTGCTCAACATGCGTCCGCCGGAAATCGCTGCCGCCTGGGAGCGTGGTGATATCGATGCGACGTTCATCTGGGCGCCCGTCCTTGATGTTGCCAAGAAAAGCGGCACGGTCATCGCCAGCGCCGGAGATTTCGCAGCCAAAGGCAAAGCGACCTTCGACGGCATCATCGCCACCGACAAGTTTGCCGGTGCGAACAAGGAGTTCATGACGAAGTTCGTCACATTGCTGGCTGCAGCCGATGCCGATTACGCAAAGAACGGCGCTTCTTGGACACCAGACTCGCCGGAAGTCAAGGCCGTTGCCAAGTGGACGGGGGCGAATGCTGCCGACGTTCCGGCCGGCATGGCGGCCTACAAGTTCCCGACGCTGACCGAACAGGCATCCGCCGCCTGGCTCGGAGGCGGAGCCGCCAAGGCCCTGCAGTCGACTGCGGAGTTCCTCAAGGAACAGGGGCGCGTCAGCGAAGTGGCGCCTGACTATGCCGCCTTCGTCACAGACGAATACGTCAAGGCAGCCAAGTAACAAAAGTCTCGTGGTGCGGGCCGGTTCGTCCGGTCCGCACCCACATTCGGCGGAGAAAGACAGATGCTGCAGATACGTAATGTGAGCGTCCACTATGGCGAAGGCGAAAGTGGCATCGTCGCGCTTTCCCGGATCAATCTCGATATCGAGCCCGGCGAATTCGTGGTGGCACTGGGCGCTTCCGGATGCGGAAAAACGACGCTTCTGTCCTGCATCGCCGGCTTCCAAGCGATCACCGACGGCTCGATCGTGATTGATGGCCAGTCGGTTACCAAACCGGGCGCGGATCGTGGCGTCGTCTTTCAGCGCCATGCGCTGATGCCGTGGCTGTCCGTCGTGGATAACGTCGCCTTCGGCCTGCGCATGCAGGGTATGCCGAAAGCCGAGCGGCTGCAGCGCGCCCGCCACATGCTGGACCTTGTCAGCCTCGACGGCTTTGCCGACAAGAAAATCTACGAGCTTTCCGGCGGCATGCAGCAGCGCGTCGGCATCGCCAGAGCGCTTGCCGCAGACCCGCGCATGTTGCTTATGGACGAGCCTCTCGGCGCTCTTGATGCGTTCACCCGTGAGCAAGTGCAGGAACTGATCCTTTCGATCTGGTCCAAGACCAACAAGATGGCTTTCTTCATCACCCATGACGTTGAGGAGGCAATTTTTCTTGCCACCAAGCTGATCATCATGACACCGAGGCCCGGCCGTATTGCCAGGGAAATGCGGCTCGATTTCAGCCGCCGTTTCCTGGAGTGCGGCGACGCGCGGGCGGTGAAATCCTCTCCAGACTTCATTGCAATTCGCGAGGAGGTTCTCTCGACCATCCACCAGGGTAACAAGATCTCTGAAGGGGTCGCAGCATGAGCAAAGCCACGCCAAACAACGCGGCGGCCACCGATGCCGCCGCTGGAAAGAGAGGCGTTGCCAGTCAGCCAGGGAAAACCGGTCCCCTGACCGGCATGCAGACAGGTCTAATCAGCTCAATAACTGTGGTGTTAGTGCTGGTGGTCTGGGCCCTCGTTACGCACCTTGGTCTGGTCAAACCGCTGTTTCTACCCAAGCTGGAAACCGTGTGGCAGGCATTCGCCGATGCCATTGAAGGCAAGATTGATGGGGCGCCGCTGACCGAGCATGTGGCGATGAGCCTCTTCCGCGTCATCTCGGCTTTTTTGCTGGCGGCGCTCATCGGCATTCCAATTGGCCTTGCCATGGGGTTGAGCCCGGCAATCCGCGCAATATTGGACCCGTTCATCGAATTCTACCGGCCGCTGCCGCCGCTTGCCTATCTGCCGCTGGTCATCATCTGGTTCGGCATCGGCGAGACATCGAAGATCCTGCTGATCTTCCTCGCCTGCTTTGCGCCCGTCGCACTTGCGGCACGCGCCGGCGTTCTCTCGGCATCCTCGGACCAGATCAACGCAGCCCGGGCACTCGGCGCCAGCCATTTGCAGCTTCTTCGCTTTGTGGTCTTTCCCGCAGCCCTTCCTGATATCCTTGTCGGCCTCAGGATCGGCATGGGTGTCGGCTGGACAACGCTGGTGGCCGCCGAAATGGTGGCCGCCTCCACCGGTATCGGCCAGATGGTGCTGAACGCATCGAATTTCCTGCGCACCGACATCGTCATGATGGGCATCTTCGTCATCGGCGGATTCGCAATTATCTTTGAATTCGCCATGCGATGGCTGGAGCGGAAGCTGGTTCCATGGCGGGGCAAGAGCTGATGAAGGCCGCATGCGTAGAAGCGGTATGCGAGCTTTCATTGAGAACTTGTCGTGCAAACCCAACAACAAAGGCCTTTGATCGTGACCTTGGTGAACGAGTGCTACCTCCTTCGCGCTTGATGGAATACGAACAACTGACTCCAAGTCGAATATAGCAAACCGCCGGGTTGTCGCTAAGTTCTGTTGTGCCGAACGCGGTTCGGCAGTAAACTCTCTGTCTGATTATAGTGCCTCAAGAGAGAGTCGTGACTGAAGAGCCAAACGTGTCCAAATCCGAAGAAAAATACGCTTTGCGAAGCGTTAGCCGCGCCGTGGATATCCTGCAAGCGTTAGGCGAACAGAACTCCGATGGCATGACCGTGGCGGAATTGGCGGAGAGTATCAACGTTTCAAAGAGTACGGCTTTCACACTGCTTCAGACCCTTCTCAGTCGTGGCTTTGTTGCTGACGAGCGGCTCGGCGGCTCGCGTCGCTACCGGCTTGGACTAGCGCTGGTCCATCTGGGGGATCGCGCCGCCGCCAACACCGGCATTACACAGTTGGCGTTGCCCATGCTACAGCAGCTGACGCAGGATACGGGGCTAACATCCCGGCTTGCCGTGCTTGACGAAGGCTATGCGGTCGCGATCAGCCGTGTCGATGCGCCGGGCCTGTTTCGATTAGCTGGGTCGTTGGGAACCCGCGAGTTGCCGCATTGTTCGGGTGTCGGCAAAGCCCTGCTGGCATTGTTGCCGCCTGCCCGCGTCCTGCAGATCCTGAAAAGAATTGGGATGCCGCGTCGCACGGAGCATACGATCACCGACGCCGCAGACCTCGTCAGGAACCTCGTCGATGTGGCTGTTCGCGGATATGCATTCGACGACGAAGAAGACAATCTTGGAGTAATCTGCGTCGCCGCGGCGGTTACAGATCGCAGCGGCGACGGCTTGGCGGCGATAAGCGTCACCAGCATGAAGGGCGGCCGGACAATCGAGGACATGCACGCTCTCGGCCATGTCGTACGCGCCTACGCAGACAAGATCAGCAAACTGCTTGGCGCCTAAGAGCAGTCACGCGGGCTACGTTTGACCAAACAGCGTTTCCACCATTGCAAAAAGGTCGGTTGACAATCGCGCGCCTGTAACTATCATCTGCATAACGGAACCGAGTTCTGTATAGCCGAACTTTTAGTGAGTTTACAATGGAAGACGGCGCCCGCTGATGGATGCTGTAGAACGGCTCAGGTGATCTTGCATGACGATCGGCTCCGATAACTTTGCCACGTACCCAAGCCTGAAGGGCAAAAGTGTTTTCATCACCGGCGGCGGCAGCGGCATCGGAGAAAGTCTAGTCCGGCATTTTTCCGCGCAGGGCAGTCGCGTGGCCTTTGTCGACATTGCCGAGGAGGCGTCGCGCCAGTTGGTATCGTCGGTTGCGACGGAGGGATGCGAGCCACCGCTTTATCTTTCATGCGACCTGCGCGACATCGAAGCCCTGCGGGCCGCGATCGCGAGCGCTGCCGACCAGAATGGCCCCATTCAAATTCTTTGCAACAATGCCGGCAGCGATGACCGGCACCAAACCGAGGACGTGACGGTCGCCTATTGGGACGACCGCATGGCGGTCAATCTGCGCCCACAGTTTTTCGCCGCCCAGGCGGCTCGGCCCTACATGAAAGCCCAGGGCGGCGGTTCGATCATCAATTTCGGGTCGATCACCTGGATGGTCGGCGATCCAGATTGTCCGGCTTATGTCACGGCAAAGGCGGCCATCTACGGGATGACCCGCGCGCTCGCCCGGGAATTCGGCCCCGAGCACATCCGCGTCAACTGCATGGTGCCCGGCTGGGTGATGACGGAGCGGCAAATGCGTCTTTGGTTGACACCGGCTGGCGAACGCCAGATCGAAGAGCGCCAATGCCTGCCAAGCCGCTTACAGCCATCCGATATCGCACGCATGGCACTGTTCCTCGCAGCCGATGACAGCGCCATGTGCACAAGCCAGCAATTTATCGTCGACGGTGGTTGGGTGTGATGCATCCTGCCATCGACAAGAAAGGTTCATTCATGCGTCTCGTCCAGTTCAAAACGGCGGAAGGTGACCGCAAGGTCGGCCGCGTCTCCGCCGATGGAAACCATCTGCAGGTGCTTGCAGAGACCGCCTCGGTGCGGGAGCTTGCGGAAGAGGCAATTGCTTCCGGCGTCCAGCTTGTGGCCCTTGTCGAAAGCCACGCGACGGAAGGCACCGTCGATTACGAACAGTTGCTGCGCGAAGGACGTGTGCTGTCTCCGCTTGATCATGACGAGCCGGCCCGCTTCCTGATCACAGGAACGGGCCTGACCCATACGGGCAGTGCCAACGCGCGCGACAAGATGCACATCCTGACCCACGGCGAGGATGCTGAGGAATCGGATTCGCTGAAGATTTTTCGCATGGGCCTGACGGGCGGCAAGCCTGCGGAGGGTGAGCTGGGTGTTCAGCCGGAGTGGTTCTTCAAAGGTGTCGGCACCTGTGTCGTTGCGCCCGGGGCGGCCTTGCCGATGCCAGCCTTCGCCCGCGCCGGTGCGGAAGAAGCCGAGATCGTCGGCCTCTACATTGTCGGCCCCGACGGCAGTCCGTACCGGATAGGCTATGCGCTCGGAAATGAATATTCCGACCACATCACCGAGGCCGAAAACTACCTCTATTTGGCGCATTCCAAGCTGCGCTCCTGCTCGATCGGGCCGGAGCTGCTGGTCGGCGATCTGCCCGCCGAAGTGCGGGGACATTCGCGCATACGGCGCGATGGCGCGGTTATCTGGGAAGAGGAATTCCTGTCGGGCGAGACCCACATGTCGCACTCGATCGCCAATCTCGAGCACTATCATTTCCGCTATCCGATGCATCGCAGACCGGGAGACCTGCATGCCTATTTCTTCGGGGCCGCGGTGATGAGTTATGCCTTCGGTGTCCAGACGGGTCCGGGGGATGAGTATGAAATCGAGGCGGAAATTTTCGGCAAGCCGCTGCGCAACCGGGTGGAGTTGTCAGCCGACGAAGGTTTGGTGACAGTCACGCAGCTCTAGTCATTTTTGCGCATCGATCGCATTCGTAATACCAACAATAAGGGGAACGGATATGGGATTGAAGACACGTATCATTGGAATGGCGACCGCCGGCTTCGTGCTGTCGCTGATGGCCTCGACGGCCTTTGCCGAAAACCTTCGGATTCTCGCCTGGGACGGCTATGCCGACAAGGACTGGGTCAAAGAATTCACGGCGACAACAGGGATCGGCGTCGACGTCGTCTTCATCGGCAGCGACGACGAAGCCTGGGCAAAGATCAAGGGCAGCGAAGGCAAAGATTTCGACATCTACGCCGTCAACACCGCCCAGCTGCAGCGCTATATCGCCGCCGACCTGGCGACGCCGATCGATGTGGCTGACATGCCGAACCAGAAGGAAGTGCTGCCGCGCTTTCGGGATCTGACGACGGTGCGCGGCGTCACCAAGGATGGCAAGGTCTACGGCATTCCCTTCTGTTTCGATTCGATCGGCTTGATCTACGACACCGACAAGGTGAAGCCGGCACCGACATCGATGTCAATCCTCTGGGACCCTGCCTACAAGGGCAAGGTGCTGGCCTATGACAACGGCGAGCACAATGTCTCCTTCACAGCCCTGACGCTCGGCTACCAGGACCCCTTCCACCTCAGCGACGATCAGATCGCGGCGGTCAAGACCAAGCTCGTCGACCTCAAGCACAATGTCCTAAGCTTCTACACGACCGCCGACGAAGCCCAGCAGATCTACAAGGACAACGACGTGGCGCTCATCTGGGCGAACTACGGACAGCAGCAGCTGAAAGCCCTGCAGGCCATCGGTGCCCACGTCGCCTACGTCAATCCGAGTGAAGGCGCGCTTGCCTGGCTTGACAACTGGGTCGTCTCGAAGGGCGTGCATGACAAGGTGGCCGCCGAAAAGTGGATCAACTTCATGATCTCCAAGAAAGTCAGCTCACAGCTCTCGGAGCGCACCGGCTTCGGTAATACGGTAACCGAAACCGCCAGTGCCGGCGGCAACGACAAACTGATCTGGCTCGACAATGTCGAAGATCCGCTCAAGCGCTCGGATATCTGGAACGAGGTCAAGGCGACGCCTTGATCCCAGTTGTCATTGTCCCTTCTGACGCGGCGGTCTGGATGAAACTCCGGACCGCCTTCCCAACATGCCGAGAACAACATGACCCAAGCGCTGGATCTGCTTAACCTGCAGTCCGTCTCCAAATCCTATGGACCCGTGCCGGTCCTGCACGAGATTGATCTTGCCATCCGCGACGGCGAGTTTTTGACGGTGCTCGGTCCCTCCGGATCCGGCAAGACGACGGTGTTGCGTCTGATCGGCGGACTGGAAACGGTCACGTCAGGGACGATAAAACTGGACGGGCAGGATATCAGCCGCATGCCGATCAACCGGCGGCCGTTCAACACCGTTTTCCAGGATTACGCACTTTTCCCACATATGACCGTTGCCGGCAATATTGGCTATGGCCTGTCCATCCGGCATAGGCCGAAAGCCGAGATCAAGCGGCGGGTCGGCGAAGCGCTCGACCTGGTTCAGCTCGGGAAATTCGCCGGTCGTTACCCGGTTCAGCTGTCCGGCGGCCAGCGTCAGCGGGTGGCGTTGGCGCGGGCGCTGATCTGCCAGCCGCGTCTCATTCTGCTCGACGAGCCGCTGGCAGCCCTCGATCTGGAATTGCGCCGCCAGATGCAGGAGTTCCTGAAATCGATCCAGCGCGAGATCAAGACTACCTTCCTGTTCGTCACCCATGACCAGGAGGAGGCGATCGGCATGGCGGACCGCATCTGCGTAATGCAGGCCGGCCGCATCCGCCAACTTGGAACGCCGCATCAGCTTTATTACAAGCCCAATTGCGAATTCGTCGCCCGCTTCTTCGGAGACAATAATCTCGTGCCAGGGACGCTGGGCGCGACGGACGGTGCGTTTCGGGCGATCGAAACGTCGCTTGGCACCCTGCTTTGCTCTACCCAAGGGCAGCCGGATTTGAGCGCCGCTGCCTCGGGAGTTTCTGCCTTTGCCGTCTTTCGGCCGGAAGCCCTTCGTCTGGCCGAGGCGAGCGACGGTGCCAATCGCTTCTCCGGGGTTGTGACGGAGCTAGCCTTTGGCGGATCATCGACGGTCGCGCATATCGACGCCGGCGGACAAAAGCTGCGTCTGCGGCTGCCAAGCCGGTTCGAAGGAAGCCATCTGCGCCACGGCGAAACGATCGATCTCGCATTCGCACCGGGGGAATCGCACATGGTCCTGTCATGACCGGGAAAAGCGCACGGTTTTCCATCCTCGTTCCACTGCTGGCATTTGCGCTGCCGGTGTTCTTCATCCTCGTGCCGCTGGCGATCTTTGTCGGATACAGCTTTTTCAGCGTCGACCACGGGCAGATCAAATATACTCTGACGGTTGCAAACTATGTGCGGTTCTTTACCGATCCAATTTTTCTGTCGGTGTTCTGGAACACCTGCCTGCTCTGCCTGACCGTTGCCCTGATCTGCGTCCTGCTCGGATATCCCACCGCCTATTTCCTGACGACGCTGCGCGGACGCTGGCGCTACGTCATGCTGATGATGATGCTGGTGCCGTTGCTGATGAGCTACGTCATCAAGATCTATGCGATCCGCAGCATTCTCGGCCAGAGCGGTTTCCTGAACACCATGCTGGTCGGCATCGGCCTGCTGGACAAGCCATCGTCCTTCTTCGTCTTCAACATGAACGCCATCCTTCTGACGCTGACCATGCTGCTGATCCCTTTTGCAATCTTGCCGATCTTCCTGACGCTGGAACGCATCCCGCCAGTGCTGATGAGCGCCTCGGCCGATCTCGGCGCCACAGGGCTTCAGACCTTCCTGCGCGTGACGCTGCCGCTGAGCGTCCCCGGCATCGCCTCGGCGGCAAGCTTCGTGTTCATTCTCGCCATAGGTGATTTCCTGACGCCGCAGATGGTCGGCGGCGTTGATGGCTTCACCTTCGGCCGCATTCTCTACAGTCAGTTCGGCACAGCATTCAATTGGCCGTTCGGTGCAGCCCTGTCGGTCGCCTTGGCGGTGGTGGTGATCGTCGCCATCCTGATCGGCGAACGGTTTGGCCGGCAGCGGGGGCTTCCCGAATGAACGGCCCGATACGCCTGTCGACGCTCACTCTGGCTTCGATAACAGCCGTTGTCGCCATTGTGCTTTACAGTCCGCTTTTCGTGCCCATCCTGTCGTCTTTCTTCACCGTCAATCACGGCAAAGTCGACTGGTCGATGCCGACGCTGTCGGCCTATGTCGACCTGATGGACAATGAGGACGTGCTGTCGGCGCTGCGGGCGACACTGATCGTCGGCATTAGCACCGTCGTTCTTTCGGTCGTCTGCGGCATCCTGCTGGCGCTCTACTACCATGGCCACCGGGCCGGCCGCGGGGCGCTGCAGTTCATCGTCTTCCTGCCGTTTCTGATGCCACCCGTGATCAGTGGCCTCGCCCTTTTGATTTTCTTTCGTGAGATCAACTTTGACCGTTCACTGATCACGATCGTCATCGGCCATACCGTCTTTGTGCTTGCGATCGTCTATCGGACGATATTGACGCGCTTGCAATCGATGAGTCCGGCCCTTGTAGAGGCCTCATATGATCTGGGGGCCAATGGCTGGCAAACATTCTGGCGCGTCTTGCTGCCCAACCTGTCGACCGCGATGATCGGCGGCGGGGTTCTGGCTTTTGCCTTGTCCTTCGACGAAACCATGATTACGATTCTCGTGACAGGGCCGCAAAGCACCTTGCCAGTCCGGCTTTGGGCGATGATGCGGCTTGGCTTTTCGCCCGATATCAACGCTCTGGTCGCCCTGATACTATTGTTCACCGTGCTGTTGTGTGCGCTGACCACGCGTTTGCTCATTCCGAAGCAAATCAAACTGTAGGTGACTTTTGGTTGTTACAATAGGGCTTCTGAGGGCGGCGCTTTGGATCAGGTGTCGGCCCCCGTCACCGATACAGCGGAAATTATTTCCGCTTATCGCTTCAACAATGTGTTTTTTGCGCCTTGAACCAGTTCGAACCACCGCCCCGGTGTTTCTCAGCACCGAGAACAAAGTCTAGCTCGCGGGTAAAGTGTCTGGCCATTCCTGCGAGGCTTGGCGAAGCGTTATCCAACGTTATGGGAGTTACAACCCTATACAGGCCGCGGTGCCATCAAGGGGTTGCTGCCGCACGGACCGCATAATCTTCGCGATATTCTGGCAACGCATATCCTCAAGCAGACCGGGTCATACGAGCAGGCCAGTTATGCCATCCAGGACCCACCGGATGTCGTTCAGCAACACTACGGTCGCTTCCTGCCGCAGGATAAGGCGGCGCTCGCGGCGAAAATCCCTAATCAGGTTTGGGAAGCTGCATAACCGGTCGGATGAATAGCTGATCCACATCGCCCATGCAGACACGGAAGCAATCGGCGCATCTGCATGGGCACTGCCGGTCGTCTCCGCCTTGAAGGGATGTGAACCTACGGCCACTGGTTGGACCGGCTGGGGCGGGATGGAAGATCAATCGGTTCAGGGGGGTGGCTTCGGCTCGAATACAACAGTCACCCCTTGCGTGCGGTACGCTAATCGCATACCGTTTCTTGGGTAAGTCGGAGGATAAAGAAGTATGGCGACGGTCGAGAAGATTACCATTGCATTGACATCCGAAATGGCGGGGTTTGTGCGGAGCGCAGTCGATGCTGGAGAATATGCATCGACGAGTGAAGCTATCCGTGACGCCGTCCGAGAATGGAAGGAGCGCCGGGATTTGCTTGGGTATACAGTCGAAGATCTCCGAGTGCTTGTGCAGGAAGGTATTGAAAGTGGGCCAAGTTCGCGCTCGACAATAGCAGAGGTAAAAGCTGCAGCGCGCGAACGATTAGAATCTTCACGAGATGAACGCTAGCCGTGCATTCAATTATCAGAACCGATCGCGCGGACGAGGACCTGATCGAGATATGGTCTTATATAGCCGCTGACAACATATCTGCAGCTGACCGTGTTCTCGACGCGATCGAAGCACGCTGGGACAATCTCGCCCGACACCCCTACTCTGGAGTTGCGCGCGACGATATCGCGCCTGGCATTCGGCATCTCGTCTCAGGTGAGTATCTAACCCTTTATCGGCTCAGCGGCAGTGCTATTGAAATCGTCCGTGTCCTGCATGGGCGCAGAAGGATATCCTCCAAAGCCATGATATGACACGCCGGTTCGCATAGCCTGCGTATGTACCCAAATTCTAACAATCAAAAAATGCGTAACGCCCATTTATGGAACTAGAGGCGAATATATATGATGCGACTCACGCCGTCTGCGAATAGGCGTCTCGGGCGCACACTGCTATGTGTCGGGTGGGTAGACCTCGATGGGGACCACTCTCACTGCTTGGGCTGGTCCAGGACGAGACGATGAGCGACTAAACGTCAGCGGCCGTTTGGTGGCCAAGGATGTCTGTTGCGAAGGTAGGGTCAGCCAAGGCCTTCGATGAACGCCAGAATCTCCGCCTCAGAGACGACATCGGCATATTTGGCGTTCATATCGAAAAGGTTGGCTTCATGGGGAGCCGGATGGCGATCGCCGCAGGCGTCACGCACCACCGTGGTGATGAAGCCGTGCGACATCGCGTCGACGCAGGAGGCGCGCACGCAGCCGCTGGTGGTGAGGCCGGTAAGGATGACGTTGTCGACCCCCGTCGCTGTCAGCATCGAGGCGAGCGACGTCCCGAAAAAGGCGCTCGGATATTGCTTCGTCACGACGAACTCGTCGGCAAAGGGCTCAAGCCCCTTCGGCCAGGCACCGAGCGGATTGCCGGCAGTGAAACTTGCCAAGGGCTTGGCCTTCTGGAAGAAGCGGCCGCCATCCAGACCGCTTGGATGCAAAACGACGCCGGTGAGGATGACGGGGATCTTCTTTTCGCGCGCTGCGGCGCGGATCCGCAGGGCACTTTCGAGTGCTGCTTCGACCCCGGCAAAGAGCGGGCTATCCGGCTCGAAGTAAGCCTGTACGAAATCGACCAGCACCAGTGCCGGCTTCCTGCCAAAACCGATGCGGTTATTATAGGCCTTCACGTAGTTGGCATGCAGGTCTGCTTGGCTCACGGGCGGCTCCCTCGGCATTCACGGACGTTTTTAATTCCCGGGGCTTTCGCATTGAGGACTTCTGCAATGCGGCTGGCGTGCGCCAAGAGATGGCTGTCGGCAAAACGTGGGGCTATCAGGGTCACCCCGATGGGTAGCGGTTGATCGCCGGAGGCCTCAAGATCGATGGGAACATTCAGGCAGGGCACGCCGAGCAGCGTCCAGGACGCGTTGAACACCGGATCGCCGGGCTTGCGGCCGACGGGCGCAACACCGGCTGCGCTCGGCGCGATCACGACATCGTAGTTGGTAGCGATCTCGTCGAAGGCGATCCGGGCGAGCGCCATGCCGTCATAGGCTTCTCTGAGGTCTGTGAGCGTCGTGCGGTCCCGATTGTCGACGCGGTGATGGAAATCGTCATGCAATAGCGTGCCATGTCGACGCGCCAGATTGCGGAACGCCGCCTGGCCCTCGCGGTGGAGAATGACCCGATGATGGCGATCGAGCGCGTCGAAGTCGGCCGGCAGGTCGAGCGAATGCACCTGATGACCGGCCTCGCGCAGGCGGCCGGCGGCTGTTGCCAGCGCCTCCAGGCTCGCGTCTTCAAGGCGGTCGTGAAAAGGCCCGGTGGTGACTGCTATTTTGAGGGCGTCCTGACTGCCGGCCAACAGAAGAGGTTCATCGAGGCCGAAGACGGATGCGAGCAATGCCAGATCTGCAACCGAGCGGCCATACCAGCCGACCGTGTCGAAGCTGACGGCGTAGAGCTTCATGCCCTCGCGACTGACGCGGCCGAAGCTGGGCTTGAAGGCATAGACGCCGCAAAAGGAAGCCGGGCGAATGGTCGAACCACCAGTCTGGGTGGCGAGCGCCAACGGCACATGGAAATCGGCAACGGCCGCCGCAGAGCCTGCCGACGAGCCGCCGGAGGTGCGGGTGAGATCGTGCGGGTTTCCGGTTCTGGCGTCCTGACCGGCGGCGGCAAATTCCGTCGTGTCTGTCTTGCCGAGAACGATCGCACCCTCAGCGCGCAGGAGGTCGACGGCCGCCGCATCTGCGGCAGGCTGGAAGCCACCGTAAAGCGGCGAGTTATAGGTCGTCGGCATGTCGTGGGTGTCAAACACATCCTTGACGGCGATCGGCAGGCCATGCAGCCGCCCTCGCCTCTGCCGCGGCAGGGCGTCGAGGCGCTCAGCCTCCGCCAGCGCTTGCGGATTGACGGCGAGCCATGCCCGCACATCGCCGTCCCGGGCCTCGATACGCTCGAGGCACGCGGCAACCAGGTCGCGGGCGCTTATCCGGTCATCGGCCAGCATCGCCAGCATCTCAGAGGCAGTCAGCTGGTTAGGCGAGGACGCTGCAAGGCTCATGGCGCCAAGCCCGGTGGCACCAGCTCATGAAAATCGGTGGCTCGCTGGAAGGCGGCACCCAGCGACAGGCATAGCGCATCGGCCTGAGGGCGTCCGACAATCTGGATGCCGGTTGGCAGACCCGCCCGGCCGATGCCGGATGGCAGCATGAGCGCCGGCAGGCCGGTAAGATCGAAGATCATGGTATTTCGGGAAGTCATCGACTGGAACGTATGGGCGACGCCATTCACATCCACGGTGAGATCGTCGAGCCGGCCCGCCTCGCCGCCAATGCCGGGCGTCACAACCAGATCGACATCGGCCATGGCGGCAAGGAAGCCGGTTTGGGCTTCAGCGCGCATCTGCAGCGCTCGCCCGTAATCGACTGCGGAATAGGCTAGGCCGTTCTTCAGCCTGTGGACCAGACCCGCATCGAACATCTCTGCCCTATCAAGCCGTGAAGAATGCAGTGTCGCCAATTCGCTCTGGAGGATGACCCAGCCGGCGTCGTGCCAAGGGGCGATATCGATGGCATCCAGCGGAACGCGGACGCACCCGAGCCCCTCCATGATCTCAAGCGCATTCTCCCAGTTGGCGAGAACGGCATCATCGACAAGATCCATGAACCAGTTGACGGGCACGCCGATCCGAAGGCCTTCGCATGGCCTGTCCGCCAGAATCTCAGTGCATTGCGAGGCGAGCCCGGGCTCCGCCTGTGCGGTCATGAAGGGCAGGACGCGCGCAATATCCTTGGCCGAGCGGCCCATCGGACCGACGTGATCGAGCGTCCAGGACAGGGGCGCGACACCACGTCTGGAAACGCGGTCCCGGCTGGGCTTCAGACCCGTCGTGCCGCACCAGCAGGAGGGGACGCGGATTGATCCACCCGTGTCCGTGCCGAGCGCAAGCGGCATCAGCCGCGCGGCCAGCCCGGCAGCCGAGCCTGTCGACGATCCGCCCGTCCAGCGGCTGCGATCCCAGGGATTGGATACCGTACCGAAGCGCGGATTGTGCGGCGAACCCGTGGCAAACTCGGTGGTCGCCGTCATGGCAAAGGGAATGGCGCCGGCGGCACGCAGGGCGGCGACGGCATCCGCATCGGCCGGCGCGATACGATTGCCGGTAAAATGAGACCCGGATGTGGTAACAGTGCCCCCGACATCTATGATGTCCTTGATGCCGAAGGGTATGCCCTCCAGCGGTCGCGCCGTTCCGTTTCGCCAACGCTCGTCGCTTTCGCGCGCGGACTGTTCGGCCTCCGGCACGAAGCGCAGGACCGCCTTGCAACCGGCACTTGTCGACCGCGAGGCATTGCTGAAGACGGCCAAAGCCTCTGAAGGCAACAGGCTGCGGCCGGCATAGGCGGAAAGAAGAGTTTCGACGCTCGCAGTCCGGACGCGCAAGTTCTCGACCACCGGCTGAATAGGCGAGCCCGAGAGCGATATGCCGGATGCGGCGATGGTGGCATAGGGACGATCTGCGAGACCCGGGTCCACCAGCGTCAGTGGATCCAGGATTTCGTGATCACCGAGAACAGGCGTTCCCGCCCCGGCGCTAGGTAGAATGCGATGCACCTTACTCGGCCGCCATCTGGCGCGGTGTACGCGACGCCATCAGCGGCTGGATGCGCTCCCCGAACTTGTCGAGACCGACCAGGAAGTCGTCGAAGGTCAGCATGATGCCCTTGGTGCCGGGAACGCTGCCGGCCTCCTCCAGCATTCGGGCCACACTGGCATAGGAGCCGACTAGGGTTCCCATGTTGAAGTTGACCGCACCTTCGGGGAGGTTGATGTGCTTGGCGGTCGAGTTGCTGTCGGCGGTCGCATCCTTGCTGCCCTGATCGGCCATCCATGCCAGCGCATCGACATCCGCGCCTGCACGGTAGCTCTCCCACTTCGCCTGCGCCAACTCGTCGGTTTCCTCGGCAATGACCATGAAGAGCACGTAGGCGCCGACATCGCGGCCGGTCTTGGCGGCCGCCTCGAGCAGCTTGACGTTGTTCGGCGCATAGGCTGTCGGCGTGTTGATGCCCGACCCCATGACGAAGTTGTAGTCGGCATATTCCGCAGCGAACTCCATACCGCGCGGGCTTTGTCCGGCGGCGACGATCTCGATCTTGTTCGCCGGCATCGGCTTCATCATGCAGTCCTTCATGGTGAAGTGCTTGCCTTCGAAGGTGCATTCGCCCTTGCTCCAGAGCTCTTTCATGACGTGGACATATTCTGTCGAGTAGTCATAGCGATAGCCGAAGTAGTCGTTGCCCGGCCACATGCCCATCTGGTCATATTCGGCCATCTGCCATCCGGACACGATGTTGACGCCGAAACGACCCGGCGCAACGCTATCGATCGTGGTTGCCATACGCGCGACAATGGCCGGCGGCAGCGTCAGCACCGCTGTCGAGGCGAACAGCTTGATCCGCTCCGTGACCGCCGCCAGGCTCGCCATCAGCGTGAAGCTTTCGAGATTGTAGTCCCAGAATTCCGTCTTGCCGCCGAAGCCTTTGAGCTTGATCATCGACAGCGCGAATTCCAGCCCGTGGCGCTCGGCTTTCTGGACGATCTGCTTGTTGAGTTCGAAGCTCGGCATGTACTGCGGCGATTTCGTGGAGATCAGCCAGCCATTGTTTCCGATCGGAATGAAAACACCGATATCCATGTGGTTCCCCTTTATCTGGATGGACGCGCTAGGCAGTATGTACGAACTAATGCAAATTTTCTTGGGGCTGTCCAGCCAAAAATGGCTTAAGTTTAGGCGTGCCTATTTATTGGGCAAACGAGCATTTCGCGCGCAGGGGAGTGCGATCGCTGACAACGTCATGCGGTGAATGGCTGGGCAACCGCCCAGGGGAGCGGCACCGCCTGCAAGAGCGGGATGCGACGTGTCGCTATAGCGCCCGCCGGGGAGCAGCGACCAAAGGGGATGGCGTCAGCCCTCGGCGCGCAGGGTCGTCGTGAAGGTGAAGCGCTCGGCGGGGAGCACCTGGAAAGCATATTCAAGAAGGCGCCGACCGGAGCCATAGTAACGGCGCGTGACGACCAGGGCGAGGTCGCCCGCCGTGACGCCGAGCTTGCCGGCGATCACCTCATCCAGCATGATGGGCTTGATTTCCTGCTGAATTTCCTGAATTTTCTCGCCCGTAAACTGCTCGATGTAATGAAAGATGGCGCTCCGGGCGACGGTGATATCCTTGACCGCGCCGGCCAGCCGCGAATCCACATAGACCTCGTTCCAGGAAAAGGGGCGGCTGCGATTGCCGGGATAGCGGATGCCCGCCATGTGGAAAAATTTCCGGCCGGGGCGGCAGCCCAGCTCCTTCGCAAGCTTCCCTTGCGCCGAGATTTCCTCCTTCGTGTCGATGACGAACTCCGTCTCTGCGGCAATCTCGAAGAGCTCTGAACGCGAGTGGGCGATGAACCGATTCCGTTCGGGGTCGAAGCCAGCCTCGACACGGGTACCGACCCCCTTGCGCGCCGAAAGGCGCCCCTTGTTGCGCAGCGTCCCAATCGCCTGGCGTACGGTCTGACGACTGACGCCAAGGGCAGCGGCGATCTCGTTTTCGGTCGGCAGCAGAGAACCTACAGGATAATCGCCGTTTTTGATCCGCGCCTCCAGGTGATGGGCAACCTGCAGATAGAGCGGCGCCGTATCGAGCTCCGGCTTCCAATCATGGCGTTTCTGATCCAAGCACCCACTCCCGCCAGCACAAGCCGCTGTCGCATCCCTGTTATCAAAGCTTCAAATCTCCTTTCCCGGCGAAAGGCAATCGATTTCCGCCGTCGCCACTAAGCCACCCTGCCCCGCTTGTGCTGGCAAAGCGGATCTATTAGTACGTACATATCCTAGATCATAATTTCCCAGGACAGTGATACGCATGTCGGACCTGATTGCCGGAGAGCACTCGCAAACGCGCCGCGCCTCCTCGTTGATGCAAACGCTTGCGGCGGCGACGCTTATTCAGATCGTGGCGACAGCGAGTGTCCTTGCCCTGACGGCCATCGCACCCATGGTCGCCGCCGATCTCGACATTGGCGCCTACTGGATCGGCTATCAGATCAGCTTGATCTATGCCTCCGGCATGTTTTCCTCGGCCGTCGCCGGCACGCTGGTCCAGCGTTTCGGGCCGATCCGGATCGAACAGGCTGCGCTGGTCTGCTGCGTCATCGGCTTTGCCGGCATCGCAACCGCCAATATCCCTTTGATCGTCGTCGCATCGCTTTTCATCGGCATCGGCTATGGATTGAACAATCCGGCCTCCTCCGAGATGCTGAGCCGGGTTACGCCGCAGAACAAACGCAACATCGTCTTCTCGCTTAAGCAGTCTGGCGTGCCGCTTGGCGGCATCCTGGCAAGCTTCGCCTTTCCCTTCCTGTCGCGCTTCGTTGGCTGGAAAATGGCGTTGTTGATCGGCGTCGCCGCGCCGCTCCTCACCATGGCAATGCTGGCGATGACCCATGCAGCCGAACCCATCATTGCCAGCAAACGCCGCTCGCTGCTGGGCGGACTGATCGAGGAACAGTCGACGATCTGGCGCAACCCGCGCCTGCTGACCTTGAGCGGCCTCGGCTTTGCCTACTCGGCCATGCAGCTGTCGGTTTCCGCCTTCGCCGTTGTCACGCTCGTACACGATGCCGGCTGGTCGCTGCTGGCCGCAGGCTCCGTTGCCGCTGCGATGCAGTTCGCCGGCGCCTTCGGGCGCATTTTCTGGGGTGTTGTTGCCGACCGCATCGGTGGTGGCTTCATCACGCTGTCGCTGCTCGGCCTCTTGGGCGGCCTGGGCTACGCGCTGCTCTTCTGGCTGCCGGATCTGCCTCCTCTTGCCCAGGTGGCTCTCTTCATTTGCATGGGCGGCGTTACCATCGGCTGGAACGGCGTGCTGCTGGCCGAAGTCGCCCACAACGCCCCCGAGGGCAAGGTCGGCGCCATCACCGGTGGCGTCCTCGTCTACACCTTCATTGGCGTCATCGTCGGCCCCTCCTCCTTCGGCAGCCTCTATGCGCTGACCGGGCACTACGGTGCGAGCTTCCTGGCCTTTTCGCTGTTTGGCTTCGGTGGCATGCTCATCGCCTGGCGAGCCCACCGCGCGGGCCGCTAAGCTGCAGCAATTTCATATGTACTGACATACTGCACCTAAAGTGCCGGAGTGGAGCTTTGCTGCAGGCGCTCAGCATCGCCTGAGGGAGCACGATTGAACAGGATTCAAGCGGTTTCGCAGCAGCGTTTTCAGCAATCGCCGCTTTAATGTGCAGTGAAAAAAAATAGGCAAAATGCGGTTGACGTCCTCTTGCGTATGTACGTACATTAAGTTCAGAGGGCCGCGCGGAAGCGACGCCCCAAGACACCGGGCAAACCGGGATCGCACAGGGGAATTGATCATGCGCCTGCTTTTCGTGCGTACATTGTTCGCAGTCTCCGCTCTTGCGGGCTTCTCCACCGCCGCGACGGCCGATCCGATGACCGATGCAAAAGCTGTTATCGCTGAGCACCGCGCCATGCCGGTCTTTGCGCCGCCGGGCGAGCCGTTCGATGCCAAAGCCTGCATGGCCGGCAAGAAGGTCCTGTCGATCCCGATCTCGATGACCATCCCGTTCAATGTCGAATTGCAGAAGGCCATGGCGTCTGCGGCCAAGGAAGTCGGATTTACCTATACGACCTGGGACAATCAGCTGAAGATCGACCAGTGGGTGCAGGGCATCTCCCAGGCGATCAGCCAGAAATACGACGTTGTCGACCTTGCCGGCGGCCTCAACCCGCAAGTCCTTGGGCCGCAACTGGGCGAAGCGCGCGCCGCCGGACTGAAGATATCCACGACCCATTTCTACGACGTCACGCAGCCAGCCATCGACACTGTCGACTATTCGGGCAAGATCGACTTCACAGGCGCCGGCAAGCTGCTGGCCGCCTGGGCGTATGTCCAGACCGAGGGAAAGCCCAATGTCCTGATCATCGGCTCCTCCGACGTCCTGCCCTCCATCCCTTTCGTCAAATCGATCCAGGATGAGCTGAAGGCGCTTTGCCCGAACTGCAAGATGAAGCATCTCGACGTGCCGGTTTCCGAATGGGCGACGAAGATCCAGTCGGGCACGCAATCGGCCCTGCTGGCCGATCCTTCGATCAACTATATCCTGCCGATCTACGACTCCATGTCGCAGTTCGTCATCCCGGCGCTCCGCATCACCGGTGCGGAAGGCAGCGTCAAACTTGCCAGCTTCAACGGCACGCCCTTCGTTCTCGACATGGTGCGTGGCGGCCAGGTGCAGATGGACGTCGGCGAGAGCCTCGGCTGGGCCGGCTATGCGGCCATCGACAACATCATGCGCATGCTGTGCGGCAAGCCTGAGGTGGCCAAGCTCAACGTGCCGCTGCTGGTCTTCGACGACACCAACATCCAGACCGCCGGTACGCCTGCCAATTTCAACGACGGCTATGGCGACGCCCATCTCGATGGGTTCCGCAAACTCTGGATGATGAAGTAAGTCAACCGCGCCTGACCGAGGAGCCGCATCGTGGTCGATAATGCCGTGCTCACCATGAACAATATCCGCATGCGCTTCGGCAGCTACTACGCGCTCAAGGGTGTGTCGCTGTCGATCCGACGCGGCGAGGTGTTCGGCCTCCTCGGCCAGAACGGCTCCGGCAAATCGACGATGATCAAGGTGCTCGCGGGCTTTCACCAGCCGGAAGAGGGCAGCGAGGTCATCCTGTGGGGGCAGAAGATGGCGCTGCCGCTCGACCCCATGGAAATCAAGAAGCGGGGCGTCGCTTTCGTCCACCAGCACCTCGGCCTCATACCGTCTCTCACGGTGCTGGAGAACATGCGGGTGACCGCGCTCGGCAACAGGACGCCGTGGTTCGTCAACTGGAAGAGGCAAGCAGCGGCGATTGCCAAGCTGTTTGCCGAATTCGACCTGTCGATTGATCCGTTCCAGACGGTTGCCAATCTTTCGCCGGTCGAGCGGGCCTTCGTTGCGATCATCCGCGCCTTCGAGGACTTGCGCGCATCCGATGCCGGCTATGGCGGCGAAGGCATCCTCGTTCTCGACGAACCCACGCCGTTTCTGCCGGCCGAAGACGTGCTGCGGCTCTTCGCGCTGATCCGCTCGATCGTCAAGACCGGCGCCTCCGTCGTCATCGTCACCCATGATATCGACGAGGTGCGCGATATCACCGATCGTGTCGCGGTGCTGCGCGACGGCGAGCTTGTCGACATCCTCGACACACGCACATCGCAACGCCAGTCGATCCTCGACACCATCGTCGGCTCCCGCATCGATGCCTTCGAGAAAAGGCGCATGGCCAAAACCGGCGTGCCGACTGCCGTCAGCGTGCGCGGTATGTCGGATGGCCTCAGCGCCCCCTTCAACTTCGAGATCCGGGAGGGAGAGACGCTCGGCGTGACGGGCCTGATCGGCTCTGGCTTCGCGGCTCTTCCCTATTTCCTCTACGGCGCAAGACGGGGTACCGGCGAAATCACGGTGGGCGAAAATACCGCCAGGGTCGGCGGCATGACGCCGCTTGCCGCCCAGAAGCTTGGCATCGCCTTCCTGCCCGGCGATCGCCTGGGCGCAGCCGGAATTGGAACCTTGTCGGTGACAGACAATATCACGCTTCCCATGCTGGACGGCCTGACGAAGCCCTATGGGCTCGATCGTCCCCGGATGACACGCGCGGCGGCAGCGCTTGTCCATAGCTACGACGTCCGGCCCGCCAATCCGCATTTGCCGCTGGGTTCGCTGTCCGGCGGCAACCAGCAAAAGGTATTGCTGGCCAAGTGGCTGCAGACCAAGCCGAAGCTGCTGATGCTCGACGAACCGACCCAAGGCGTCGATTTCGGTGCCCGCCAGCAGATTTTCCGGGCCCTGGACCGGGCGGCGGCGGAGGGCACCGCCATCCTCTGCGCCTCGACCGACAATGAGCAACTCGAGCAGATCTGCGACCGCATCATCGTGTTTTCCCGCGGCCGCCCGGTGATCGAACTCAAGGGCGGGGAGATCAGCCGCAAGGCCATCACCGAAGCCTGTTTCCACAGCCATGACGCGGAGGCCGCAGAATGACGACGCTGGATATGCCGACAACCAAGACCATGATGCCGGCCAGAAGCCGCTTCACGCTGAAGACAGAGGCCGAGCGCTTCGCGCTGGTAGGCGCCTGGCTGCTGCTGATCGTGATCTTCGGGACGCTGATGCCGGATTCCTTCCTGAGCTGGCGAAGCTTCTCCACGCTGTTCGGTTCGCAGGCCGTCCTCGTGGTGCTGACGCTGGCCATCATCATTCCCCTGACATCAGGCGATTTCGACCTGTCGGGGGCATCGACCCTGACCATGAGCACCATGCTGATCGCCGTGCTCAACGTGAAATTCGGCTGGCCGATCGTGCCCGTCATCCTGATCGCTCTCCTCAGCGGGATCGTCATCGGCGCGGTCAACGCCTTCTTCGTGCTCTATTTCCGCATCCATTCGCTGATCGTGACGCTGGGCGTAGGCACCTTCGTCAACGGGCTCATCCTCTGGGTCAGCAACTCGCAGACGATCTCGGGCGTATCCATGGACCTGGTCAAATGGGTGATCATCAATCGGCTGTTCGGCATTCCGCTGGCCTTCTTCTATGCGCTGATCCTGGCCGTTCTGCTCTGGTACGCGCTGGAATTCACCATTGCCGGCCGCAAGCTGCTGTTCGTCGGCCGCGGCCGCGAGGTGTCCCGGCTGAACGGCATCAATGTCGATAGAGTGCGCGCGACGTCCTTCGTTCTATCCGGTCTGATCTCGGCTTTTGCCGGAATGCTCTACGCCGGCATGACCGGGTCGGCAGATCCGCTATCCGGCCTTAACCTTCTGCTTCCAGCGTTCGCTGCGGCCTTTCTCGGCGCAACAACAATCTCGCCCGGCCGCTTCAATGCCTTCGGCGCCGTAATCAGCGTCTACTTCCTGGTGACCGGCATCACCGGCCTGACGATGCTCGGCGCCGATGCCTATGTGCAGAACCTGTTCTATGGGGGAGCCCTGGTCATCGCCGTGTCGCTCAGCCAGCTCGTCCGCAATCGCCAACCGCAGGATTTCAGCTGATGGATATGACGAACATCATGGCCGCCCTTGCCGAGACCTATTGGGACCGTCCGGTAAACGAGGCGGAACTCGTGGCCATGATCGGCGAGGCCATGCGCGACAAGGCCAGGATTGCCCCACCGTTTGGCGGCAAATCGGGGTTCCTGTTCGACACCGAGCCGGCCCATTTCGAGGCGCTGCTGCTTGCAGAGGCCAAACGATGAGCCTCGACAATCCGACATCGCTGAAAGAAGCGGGCGACGCTATCCGCGCCGGCCGCATAACCTCGGTCGAGATGACAACAGCCGCGATTGCCCGTGCGAAGTCCAGCCATGCGCGGCTGAACGCCTTTATCGAAATCGAAGAAGAGCCAGCGCTTCAGGCCGCGCGCGCCGCAGACATGGCGCTTGCCTCCGGCCGGACGGTGGGGCCGCTGCATGGCGTCCCCCTCGCGCACAAGGACATGTATGACCGCGCCGGCTTCGTGACCGGTTGCGGCTCAAGGATCCGCAAGGATCATGTTGCGGCATCGACCTCCACCGTCATCGAACGCCTGCAGGCAGCGGGTGCACTCGCCATCGGCCGGCTGAACATGAGCGAATTTGCCATGGGGCCGACGGGACACAACTTTCACCACGGGAGAGCGATGAACCCGATCGAGGCGGCGCGGATCACCGGCGGCTCCTCCTCCGGGTCTGGATCTGCCGTTGGCGGTGGCGTCGTGCTGGCGGCGCTCGGCTCAGATACGGGCGGCTCCATCCGCCTGCCGGCGGCGTGCTGCGGTACGGTCGGGATCAAGCCGACCCAGGGCCGGGTGAGCCGCCACGGTGCGATGCCGCTGTCCTTCTCGCAGGACTGCGTCGGTCCGCTGGCGCGCTCCGTCGCGGACGCCTACCTCCTGTTGCAGCTGATCTCTGGCCCGGATGGGCACGACATGACCTGCATGAATGTGAAGGAACCCGGTCCGCTGCTCTCGGATATCTCGTCACTGCGGATCGGCATTGCCGGCGGTCCCTTTGCCGAGGGATTGGACAGCGATGTCGCACGCGGCATGGAGACCGCCGTCGCGGCTCTGTCGCCAGAGGTGGCCGGGATCTCTTTAGCTACCCTGCCCGATCTTTCCGCCATCGCCGAACTCGCAAATGCCGTGGCCATGGCGGAGGCGGGAACAGTACATTTCGACTGGATGCGCGAGCGCCCGGACGATTACGGCCCGCAGATTAGCATGCGGCTTTCGCAGTCCCTGGCGATCCCCGCACCGATCTATCTGCGCGCGCTGCAGATGCGCTCGGTGATGCTGAAGGAGTTTCTGGAGACGGCCTTTGCTGATGTCGATGTGCTAATGACGCCGACGATGCCGTTTATCCCGCCCCTGTCTGCCGACGTCGACATCGGCGCGAGCCCTACCATGAATGCCGTGGTGAGCGCGATGACGTCCTTCACCCGGCCGTTCAGCTACCTCGGCCTACCGGTCGTCACCGTGCCGGTGTCGACGTCCCCAGGCGGCCTGCCCGTTGCTTTGCAGATCGTTGCGCGCCCCTGGCGCGAGGATCTCGCTGCCAGCGTGGCTCAAAAACTGGAACAGGCGCTCGGCCTGACCGCATTCACCAACCCTCCCCTGGCGCGCACAGCGGCCTGACCGGGACCGACGTCGCCCATGGATGAAATTAGGAAGGACCTCCCCGATGAATAACAACGCCCTTATCGATGCCATTCCAGATGTCAGCCAGCAGGTGTTTCGGAACGCCATGGCGAACATGGGCGCGGCCGTTACCATCATCACGACGGATGGTCCGGGCGGAAAAGCAGGCTTTGCCGCAACGGCCGTCTGCAGCGTTACCGATAGTCCTGCGACCCTGCTCGTCTGCCTCAATCGGACAGCCTCGGTTTTCGATGCTGTGATGGGCAACAAGGCCCTCTGCGTCAATGTCCTTGCCGCCGGCCACGAAAGCCTCTCAACGCTATTTGGCGGCAAGACGCCAGTGGAAGAACGCTTTGCAGCCGCCGACTGGCACTACGGCGTAACCGGCGCCCCAGTGCTGGAGGATGCCATGGTGTCGTTCGACTGCCTGCTCACCGAGATGACGGATGTCGGAACGCACCGCGTCTTGTTCTGCGCGGTGAAGGCGATCCGCGAAAACCCCGCCGAAAAGGCGCTGGTCTATTACAAGCGTGCCTATCACCATCTTGGCGCCTCATGATGCCGAGACTAAATGTTCGCCCAGCGGCTGGTTGACCCGTCTCGGGCATATCGCAAACTTCCACAGAGGCTGCGGTTATCCCTTGAACGGCGCCATTTTCATGTTTGTTAACCTTTGTAAGTCCGAAGAGGCGCGCAACCAAATCATTCTGATCGTTGACTGTCCATCCGCCGGAAAACCGAAGCCTTTCCTCAGCCATAGCATCGCATCGAAACCGGCAATCGCCGCGCGGTATTGAACGATTGGAAGCCGCCAATCTTCGGCATGTTCTTCTTCACACGGAAATGGTCGCTCTCAATGGACGCGTTGTAGCCATAGTGTGAGCCGTCACATGCCAGTAACCCTCAGCTGCCGGAAACTCTCGGTCGTGCCAGAAATTCCGGCGCAGTTCGCGGCAGCTCGTCGAGCGGTCACGCCAAGGCTACGCGCAATTTCTGATATGGCCACAAATAATGGCACTGCGTGTTGACATGACACTGAGTGCCACATAATAAGACTTCATGACATTGATTCCAGAGTTTGAACCTCAAAGCCCTTCGACGTTACGTGATCGCCAGAGACACGATGTTCGTGCAGCAGTCATCAAGGCCGGTATCGAGCTGTTTCTGGAAAATGGCTTTGATGAAACCAGTGTTGACGACATCGCCGAGAAAGCTGGAGTTTCAAGGCGAACGGTCTTTCGTCATTTCCCCTCAAAAGACGATATCGTCATTGCTTGGAGCAGTGTCGCATCAGAAGATCTCGCCGCGGCCGTTCGTCAGAGGGATCCTGCAGAGCCGGGGCTTGCCTGTTTGTGCTCTGTTTTGCTGGAACACGTAGCCAACAACGCCGACCAACTTCCTTCCGCACTTGCGATCGCTCGGCTGATTGCGGCCACTCCGAGCCTTAGGGCAAGAAGTGCAGAGAAGTACTTACTTTGGGAAGAGCGTCTCTGTGCTGCTCTCTTAAGTCGAGCTGATCCGACGCCCAACGCGGCGCGGCTAGCACCGGTCGCCGCGGCGATAGCGGTTGGCGTATTCCGGGTCGCAGCAAGCGCTTGGGTGGATGGCAACGGAAGACAATCTCTCCTCGATATCCTCAGAGAGAAATACGATGCCCTAGCAATCATACAACAGGACGTAGTCTCTCTGACGAAACCTGACCCATAGATGCGGCTTTCTGCGTTACGCGCTGATCGCTGCTGACGACCTGCCCCTTCGATGAAGAGTGAGGGGCGACGTCACCCGAACCGGGAGAGTGACTTACCGTTGGACCCTGAGGGCGAGTTGTCCCGCAGGTCTGCGAGCGTCACGAATTTATCAAGCAGGCTACGCGCGCCGTCGCCTGACGAATGTCCGTCGGCAAGACGGCCACTGCGTAAGTGCCGACATTAGCAATACCGCTGTTGAAAGGTTTGTTCCACAATGACTGAAATGCGCAAAGTAACGTTCAAAAGCCGGGGTATCGATATTGTCGGGGATCTCTATCTGCCTTCAAAGAGCAGCCCTGATCGCAAGGGGGCGGCAATCATTGTTGGCCATCCAGGCACCGGTATCAAGGAACAGGCGTCAGGCCTTTATGCACGTCTTCTGGCCGAGGCCGGTTTCACGACACTTGCTTTCGATGCAGCTTATCAGGGTGAGAGCGGTGGAGAACCCCGCGATATTGAAGATCCTTACCAACGCGTCGAGGATTTCAAATGCGCCGTCACCTACCTTTCCGCACTTGGAGAAGGTGTAGATGCGCAGCGAATCGGGCTGACGGGCATCTGCGCTTCCGGCGGATACGGGATCTTTGCCGCCCAAACAGATGTACGTATCAAAGCTGTTGCTGGTGTCGCCCTGATGTGCACCGGGGCGATGGCTCGTGCAGCATTGAAGGATGAATCTGGCAACATAAGCCCTGAGGCTCTTCACGCGTCGCTTGCTCCAATGGGCCAAGCTCGCATTGCAGAAGCAAATGGCGCTGAGGGAATGACAATCAGCATTTTGGATTATGGTGGAGCAGGCGAATATTATTCTACGCCCTTGGGCTATCATCCACGATGCACCAACAAGCAGCTTGCTCGCAGCTTTGAACTCCTCCTGAATTATGACTCCTTCGCCTTCATCAAATGGCTGGCACCACGGCCTCTGCTCTTGATTGTCGGCACGGAGCCGATGAAAGCGTTCGATACAATCCCCTTCAGCAAAACGGCCTACGAGAATGCCTGCGATCCAAAGGAGCTTTTCGTCGTACAGGGGCGCAAACACATCGATTTCTATCACGAGACATCTGAAAGCCTGCCGAAACTGGTGGAATTCTTCGGAAAGGCACTCTGTGACTGACACTCCCTCGTTGGTCTCAGCCCAAAAACAGCGATACCGTAGGCGTGGGTAAGAATATTTCCCACGTGGAGACACGCCGGACTCGACCTGTTTCTGCAGGTTCAATTTGTGCAAGATGTCCCGCCGCTCATCAGATCGGCGCCGGTTTTACACTCAACTGGAGCTTATGGATTGTTGGGTCGTCTGACACATTTGCCGGGCCTTCATATCGCACACGTCAAATGTCCTTGTGACACAGTTTCATCGTGCGAAATGGGGCCAACCCGTGATCAAGCCAGCAAGGCTCCGCGGCCTGTTTTTGCTCAGGGCAAAATGTATCGATAGCGTCCTGATGAGAGCGACATGAAGGGCGGTCATCCTTTTGGCGATAGAACCTTCAGAAGTCCCATCATGAAAGCGCCGCACTATCCATGCGGGGCTTTCTTTGTGGATGTTATCGGTCAAGCAGCATGGCGGCTTTCGAAGGATCTCCTGTACTGGCGTGAAATGGTAAAGCTTGACACCAGTTGTTGGAGACGCTGGCTTTCAGATGCAAGGCTGGCGCTGGCAGCGCTGGTTTCTTCCACCATCGCAGCATTTTGCTGTGTCACCTGATCCATCTGGTTTACGGCGATATTGACCTCCGACAAACCAACGGACTGTTCCCGCGATGATGTCGCAATGGCATCCATCAGACCGTTGATGGTGGTCACATGATGCTCGATGCCCTTGAGCACATTGCCAGTTTCCTGCACCTGCCGCACGCCATTCTCAACTTCCTTCGTGGAGTTGTTGATCAAATCCTTGATCTCGCGGGCTGCCTTGGCGGACCGCTGGGCTAGTTCACGCACTTCCGTAGCGACAACTGCAAAACCACGGCCTGCGTCCCCCGCACGGGCGGCTTCCACACCGGCATTTAAAGCGAGAAGATTGGTTTGGAAGGCGATTTCATCAATTACGCTAATTATATTGGAGATCTGGTTGGAGGAATGCTCGATGCGTTGCATGGCCTTGATTGCTTCACTCACAACCTGGCCGGAGAGAGCAGCGCTGCTGTTGGCTTCGTTGGCAACGCTACGTGCTTCTTCAACGCGCTGCGAAGAATTGGTAACATTTACTGTGATCTCATCAAGGGCGGCCGCCGTTTCCTCCAGTGATGCCGCTTGTTGTTCTGTGCGCCTGGAAAGGTCGTCTGCGCTCTGGCTGACCTCACGGGAACCATCGCTGATGGTGCTTGCGGAATGCGCCACTGTTGCAATGGTGTTTCCCAATTGTGCGACTGCGGCGTTCAAGTCATTGCGCAGGGCCTCGAACTCTGGGGCAAATGGCTCCGTCAATTCAAAAGCCAAGTCGCCAGCAGCTAAACGCTTGAGGGCGCCTGCAATACCGACCGTCGCTTCCTGCAACTTCCTCTGGGCAACGGCCTCGGCCTCTTGCTGAAGCTGCTGTCGATCGGATCCAGCTCTTTGCCGGGCCGTTTCCGCTTCAGCTTCCAAGGCGCGGTTTTGCAAGATACCATCCTTGAACACTTGCAGTGCTGCAGCCATTGCGCCAATTTCGTCAGCCCGACGTTTATAGGACACTTCGCCGTCGGTGTCACCGCCAGCAAGGGCCCGCATATTGTCAGTGATCTTCTTCAGCGGGCGCACAACCCGCATGCCGCTGGTCAGCGTAGCTCCAATGCCGATGAGAACGGCTATAGCCAGAGCGATATGGGTTATAGATGTTGCATCGGCAACCGACGTCAGGACGCCCGTTCCTTCATCTTTGACATTGCTAGCCAAGTCATCAACCGCGGCTTGAATATCGTCACCAGATTTACTGTAAAGATCATAAGCTTCGCCAAGAAAAAGGTTCATTGCTTCCTCCTTTTTCTGACCGTCGGCAGCAGATTTTACCTTCTGCCATAGGTTTTCGGCCTTCTGCCAATCGGTCGCGAAGGCCGCGTATAAATCGCGATCGCCTTGATCCACCATAAGAGGCTCGTAGATTTTGCGGTTCTTTGCCAGCGTCTGGTTGGCTCTGTCGACGGCTTCGGCGAATTTTTGTTTTTGATCGCCCTTGGCGTCTAGATAAGCTGCCTGAGCAACTCGAACATCGCCGACGTCAGCGTTAAGTTGGCCCATTGTGATGAACGATGGAACGCGTTTTTCAACGATTTGAGTCGTTCCTTCGCGGATTGTGCCCAAAGAGAAAACAGCATACCCCCCTTGAGCGACAACAACGGTCAAAATTAGTGCAAAGAGCGATGTTAGGAGTTGGCCAAGAGAAATACGCATTTTAGTCTCCGGAGCATGGGCCAACACGAAATTGACAATTGCTAAGAATAATCCCTATTTGAGTTGTTTATTATTAGTTGTATTAAAATTCTCTTTATCTAATTTAAGTTTACGACAAAATTATAGAACCTGTCTCCGAAGGAACTCAATGACCATGGTGCCTTGCGAGCCTCGGTGTAAAAATGCGGATGTGGGCAGTAAGCATCCAGTCTTCGGCGGAGACGGTTGATTTTTCTCAATCCGAGGTCAGTCGTCAGCGCAGACCCAGCCAGACAAATGTGCGCTCCACGACCCACCCAAGCGGCGGCAATTCGAAGCCTCACGCCTTGTCTGTTTGATCGACGGATTGACGAACTGCAACATGAACTTCGCAACCTTGACTGGGCGCTGACCTCAAGGCCTGCCTGCATCGTGAACCGATCGACTTCCGCGCGGGATCAATAGGTTTGCGTTTTTGGTCCAGGAAACAATTGCGCTGGACCCGTTTGTTCCTGCGGTCTTTCGGCAGGCGACGGCGCGGCGGTATTGTTTGTCGCGGTCCTCATTAAAGATCTGGCGTCGTCGATACCGGGGCGGACTTCTGAGCGTTTCCGCGCCAATCAAGCTTCACGCTGGTTGCGATTTCGCCGCCGGCGGCACCTGGCGAAAAGGCTTCGCCACTCCGGCCGGAAGATGACAACGGGATCGAGATCGACCTGCCGAATGGCCGACGGCTGACGATCCCTGCCTCACTTCATCCCACCATTCGTGCGCGCCCGTAACCTGTCCTGGATGCGGCATGATCGCGTTTCTGGCTGGAGTGAAGGCTTCGATCGCGGGCGGGGCTACGGACATTCGTTGCGGCACGAACAGCCTGGCGCTGAAAGTGCAGCAAGGTCCTGGCCGCGATCCTCATGGCGGCGACGCCTTCTGCTTCCGGGGGCGAAAGGATGATCTAATCAAGGTCCTGTGGCAATCTGCCCGCAACGAGATCACGCCACAAACTCACTACACGGCTAGAAAGCGCCTAATATGCGCCGCAACAAGCTCAGGATTTTCCCAATGCGGATTGTGCCCATGGCCGTCCATAACGATCGACTGAGAATCTGATACCGTATTATTTAATGCCGTCCGATGTTTCCCATCGAAAAGTTCGTCTTGCCCTCCTGATATGCCCAGGCTCGGGATATTGATCCTGGCTGCTTCAAAGGACAAATCAAGATCGCACAGTTCGAAAAAAATCCCATGCCAGACGGAGGCGGGTATGGCTGCCGCCTCCCCGCGCAGATGATCCAGAAAACCCTGGTTCACCGGCTGTGGACAGGCATGCCAGTATTCGAAGAAGGGGTCGCGCGGGTCGATCGGGTCTGACAGATCGAGAATGCGAGCGCAGAGCGACGCATCGGCTAAGAGCGCGGGGCGTACCGTTCCGGCAATTGTCACCAGTGTTTTCATAGGCGGGCGATCCATCGAAGCAAGCTTTATCGCAATCATCGCGCCTAAGGAATGTCCGATGACCGCCACGGGAACGCTATCCAGCGAGTCGATCAGCGCTGCAATATCGCTCGCCAGGCCTTCGACCGTCCATCGATCTCGTGCATCTGATACGCCGTGCCCCGGTAGATCCGGAATGACTAGCCGAAAGTTCCGCAAAAACGGCTCCATGAGCGAGAAACTGCGGCTTGAGTCCGAATAGCCATGGATGAAGATGAGTGCCGCCGTTGTGCCGCCGGTATCAACATAGGCGAGAGACCGCCCATCGGGCAGCCGGAAGTACGACTTACGGCTAGCCCAGGCACCATGATCAATCGATCCGGTCACAGGCCCAGCTTCGCCTTGACTGTTTCAAGGCCGGGCTTGCCGTCAAGCGACGTCACGCCTTCGAGCCAGCCCTTCATGCGATCGGGCTCCGAGGAAATTGCTTTCAGCGCCGCTTTCTCCGGCGAAAGGCTGTCATTCATCAGATATCCCATCCCCTTGTTCTCGAAGTCGATATCGAAGGTCAGATTGTGGAGTAGCTTTGCCACGTTCGGGCATTCTTCCAGGTAGCCTTTGCGAACCTGTGTCGAGACCGTCGCTGAGCCGAAATTCGGCCCATAGAACTTGTCGCCGCCCGTCAGATATTTGATGTCGAAGGCCGTGTTCATCGGGTGGGGCGCCCAGGCCTGGAAGACGACGAAGTCCTTCCTTGTCACATGCCGCTTGACCTCCGACAGCATGCCCTGTTCGCTGGACTCGACAACGTTCCAGCCCGCCAGATCCAGCGACGGGTCGGCGATCGCATCCAGCATCAGTTGGTTCGATCCGGGTTCGATGCCATAGAGCTTCTTGTTGAAGCGGTCGGCAAACTTGTGAAGGTCCGCGAAATCCCTGACACCTGAATCCCAGACATAGGTCGGCACCGCGAAAGTGTATTTGGCGCCGGTGAGGTTGGTAACGACATTCTCGACAGAACCATCGGCCTGGAATGGCTTGTAATAATTGACCATCGCCGGGTCCCAATAGCCGAGAAACGCGTCCAGCTGCTTGTTCTTCAGGCTTGTGTAGATCACACCGATGCCCAAGACCGAGCTCTGGGCCTGATAGCCGAGCGCATTCAGCAAGGTTGCTCCCACACCCGTAGTGAAGGCCAGATCGTTCCAGCCCGGCTCGGCCATACGAACGAGCTTGCAACTTTCCGGGTCGCCGGCCAACGCCGGAAGCGCGGCGCCACAGAGAAGAAGGGAGAGCATTCCGGTTTTGAGCATTTTCTGCATTCGAATTCCCCTTTTGACCTGGTGGTCATATTATTGACCAGCGGGACAAGATTTGATCTTTGAGGTGGGAATTGTCAATGGTGCATGGATAGCAGCAAGGCAAATTCGATGAAGCTCACTTCAATAAGCACGGTTCGACGCAGGGAACTCCGCAAAGCGGCGTTCGAGGTGCTCCAGCAGGAGGGAATGGCCGGCGCAACCCTAGAGAAGGTCGCCGCCCACGCTGGCGCCTCAAAAGGGATTGTCCTCCACTACTTTAAGAACAAGCAGGAGCTCTTCGAGCATGCGATGCGTGAGGCCAACGCCTCGCTCAGCGAGGCGGTCAGCGAGAGACTGAAGGCCGCGAGAACGCCGTTCGAGCGGCTAGATGCGATCATCCAAGGGAACTTCGAGGAGCGGTTCTTCCGCCCGTCCGTCTGCCATGCGTGGCTATCTCTCTGCGCGGAAGTCCCGCGGGAGCCCCAACTTGCACGCATTCAAAAGGTCATCCACTCGCGAATGCGCTCCAACCTGATGTCGGCGCTTACGGCCATCTTACCGCGAGACGAGTGTGATGCTGTCGCCCTAACGATCACCACGTTGATTGACGGCCTGTGGCTTCGTGGCGGTCTTCAATCTGAAGGTCTTTCGCGAGAAACGGCATTGGCGCAGATGCGCGACTATATAAACCTGCGATTGGCGAAATCTCTTAATGCGATGCAGATAGTTGAATAGCACGGGAGCTGTGTCGCAGGCGCAAGGGCGCGACCACCGGAGAATGGGCACGGATCACTTTTGCAGTAGCTCCCAAGCCCGATATAATTCGTTCAACTCCTCAGCTGTGCGACATTCAACGGCCGGCAGGCCCGACTCTTGAATTGCCCGGGAATATTTCAAGCCACTATTTCTGGTCTTCACAAGAATCCAATGGATCATTTCCCATTTGATGCTGTCCTTGGCACCTTCAAGGTGGCCGGCTCGCTCCGCGCGATTGCTCAACGTGCGCTTCAGATATCGAGCAAACCGGAGCCAGTGGTTGGAGGTTACGAGGATCGCACCTGTCGCTCGCGCAAAACGCTGCGGCATGATGCGCGAGTAGTTGCCTTCCATTATCCATGTCTCTCCGAGAATTGCCGTATCGTGAAGTGCGGCAAATTCCACCTCCGGACGCTGCTGCCAGTCGGTGTCGGGTAGGTGATGAAGCTGGTCAAGGTGAATGGCCGGAAACCCCAGTTTCTTCGAAAGGGCAACCGCAAGAGTTGACTTACCTGCGTTCGAGGGTCTGAGAACAACAATGCGCTCGCCAAGAGATTGCAAAGGCCGCATAAGACACCGACCCAATTTTGCGGTGGGGTTCCTGTTGCCATATGGCGGTATGGCCGTCAATGCAGTCTTTTTGCGGCGAGATTTTGCAATCGACTGGGTTAACTATTCATCCTCTGGAATGAAGCCACCTGTCTGCCGCCTCCACAGACGGGCAAACAAGCCATCGCTCATTATCAGCTCCTCGGGCCTGCCCTCCTCCACGATACGGCCATGGTCGAGAACGACGATCCTGTCCATCATCGCAATTGTCGATAGCCTATGTGCGATGGCAATGACCGTCTTTCCCGCCATCAGCAGTTCGAGCTTTTCCTGGATGGCCGCCTCCGATTCACTGTAGAGGGCGGATGTTGCCTCATCCAGCACAAGGATGGGCGCGTCCTTTAGCAATACCCTGGCGATGGCCACGCGTTGCCGTTGACCGCCGGAAAGTTTGATGCCGCGGTCGCCGACGAATGCCTCGTAGCCCTTGCGCCCTTCGCCATCTGTGAGATCGGCTATGAACATGTCAGCCCGCGCTGTCTTAGCCACTTGTTCAATCTGTTGCTGCGTCGCCTCTGGTCGGCGGTGCAATAGCGCGACATCCTGCGCTATCACACCGATGTTGCGGCGAAGGCTTCCTTGGGTGACCTCGCTGATGTCCTGTCCGTCGATCAGGATTGCGCCATTCTGGATGTCATAAAACCGCAGCAAAAGGCTTACTAGTGTCGTCTTGCCGGCGCCGGAAAGGCCAACCAGGCCAATCTTTTCACCAGCCTGGATAGTCAGCGAAAGACTGTCGATCACGGGTTTTCCAGACTTGTAGGTAAAACCCACGTTTTGAAACCGAATTTCGCCGCGACGAACTATCAGGTCGGCAGCGTTGAGCGGATCAACGATTGTGGGTGGCGTAGTCATGACCGGCATCGCGTCCTTGATTGTGCCAACTGCCTGGAAGATCTGCTGGCCCATTTGCAAGAAGACGAAGATCTGCGTGGAGAGTCGCTGAAGAATATAGACCGCGCCGACAAACTGGCCGACCGAGAGGAAGCCCTTGACCAGCCCGGAAAATCCGATCGACAGCATGCTTAGCCACAATAGCGTGTTGAGAATAACCACAGCGAGTTCGGAGGTGCGGTAAATGCGCTGTTCGCTCTGTTGCGTTTGGACGGACTTCTGAATGGTGCGACGGATCGCGCCTGCCTCGCTGTCTTCGGCCGCAAACTGCTTGATCATCTGCATATTGGTGTAGAGATCGGTCAGGGCGCCAGCAACCAGGCTTCGCTGCTTTGCAGTGCGGCGAGAGCGCTCTGCAAAAGTGGGGACTGTTTTGACGGTGTATGCCACGTTGAGCGCGATCCATATGACAACAGGCAGGGCAAGTTGCCAAGACAGAGCGCTGAGCAAGACCACGGAACCGACCATCTGCAGCAAGAAGCGTGGAACAGTCTGGAAGGCAGCAATGATCTGCTGCTGAACTGCGGAAGATACCTGCTGCAGACGTGAGGCGACCTGTCCGGCAAATAGCTCGTGGAAGAAAGCCAGATCCTGCCCCTCGACCGCCTTGTGGCCCTGCCATTGGATCGCCGCAGGCATGCCGATACCAAGTGTATGCGACTGAAGCGTGTTGAGTAAGAACGAGGCGATCGGCATTGCGGGGAAGATCAGGAGCCCCAAAAAGGTGAGCAACGGCCACTCATCGGCCAGGAAGACGGAAGCACCCTGCCTGGTTACGCCATCGACGATGACCGACAACCCCCAAACGATCGACAAGTTGATCGCTTCCATAGCCATCGCGGAAAATGCTAGTAGCATCAGGACGCCGCGAAACATTGATATGAAATGCAAGAGAACCGCGACAGGCCCTGTGGGTGGAAGAGGCCTATAGGGAATATCTAAGGGGCGGATCAAATTTTCAAACGGACGATAGATTATGTCCGAGATTGACATGGCTATCCCCTCTTCTCGCAGAAGCGGATGCGATTTCCAAAAGGATCGTGGACTTCGAGTTGTTCGCCCCAAGGCAGGTGATCAATGCCGGGGCGCCCGTAGCGGTATTTCTTCGATGTCAACTCGGCATGGTAGGCGGCGATGCCGATCGTCCATACGAAAGTGGTGGAGCCTGGACTTGCATCGCCATGATGCTCGGACAGATGGAACTCGAGCCCTCCTCGCTCCACAGCCATGTAAAGCGGGAGCCCCGGCTCGAAACGATGCTCCATAGTGACCGTGAAGCCCAAGAAATCACAGTAGAACTCGCGCGCCTTTGCGACGTCGAACATCCGCAAAATTGGAATGGGCCTTTGAAACATCACGCCCGAAATCGGGGTCGAAGCGGCTGTTGTCATTTCCATCCCTCACGAATTGTCGGCAAGCTCGAGCTCAAACACTTTCTTGAAAGTGGTCTCAAGATCGGCATCCAAGACCTCTTTTGTATTAGCACCAAGGTGACCATCGATGATGAGTATGGCAAGACCATGCATCATAGACCATCGGGTGCTGGCTAAAATCATTCGCTGAAAGTCATCGGAGCCTGGTCCAGAATGTGAGAATCGCAGACGGAGAGGCGTCGATCATGCCAGTCATGGCCACTCCGGGTTTGCCCGGCTGTAAAGGCTGACGAGGCGATAGCCGATGGTGTAGCCTGCCCATCGTGGCAAGTTGCCAGTGCCGAAGAACCGGGCCGCGTGATCGTAATCCTCGCGATGTATTTCGCGTTCGGCTTGATCGAGAAGACTTCGCCAATCGCTGTCGACCAGGGCATGTGTCCATGGTGCATCGAGCGCGCCGGTGACACTCTCCGAAAATTTGTCAGCTAGTCCTTCCGACACAAAAGCGTCACCCAACGACCGCCCGTAGCCATAAGCATCCCATCGCATCGAAAGCTCATGGGCGAGTGTCCGCAAGCGGCAATTCTCAACCAGTGGCCAATCCGCATTTCAACAATTCGCGGCGCTCGCTGCATAACTGTGTCCAGCGATAGCTCTTTCTGCAGACCTTGCAAAAATTTGCAACAGAGCCGCCGACGCGGCAAAGGCAAATGAACTGTGATCAATTCCCACTCCCGTCAGTCTGGTCGCTTGCATAACGGGATGCCATGCGGGCATAAATCTTCCGGGCCGTTTCAGTTCAAGCCATCATCTCCATCGAAATCTTTGCGAATCCGCAGAATAACAACTTTTGAGGTCCATCTCAGGACAGCGGCCTTCTTCAATCAAAACGCCGTAGCCAAGCCAACGTCTCATCTCTGTCATCCAGAGGCAATGGTAGACCCTCGAAGATCCCGCGACGGCCAAAATCTTCGAAGCGGATCGGTTTCAGCAATTGTGATACCTTTTGGTAGTTCTCGGAGAACTCTCCTCGGTTGGCGTCTCCGATTTTCGGTTCCGGTCCAGCCTGAATAATGACGCCACCCCTATAAGGGTACACAGGGCAGGACGAACCAAGTGCCTCACGCATTTTCTCAAGCCCTCCAATCAGTTGGAGACGCTCTTCATCGATCAACGTCAACCAATTGATCGAGCGTATGACTGGTCGGGTCGCCGGTTCACTCCTCACTCTCCAAAGGCTTAGATCTGGATAGTCCAAACCGGGAAATCGCTTCAGGAATGGAAAGGCGAGATCAAGGAACGGTCCGCGTCCCCCGCCCTCTTCCATGATTAGGCCAAAACCGAATGTACCATGAATAGGTTGCCCGATCTCCGCCCATCGATTCACAAGAGTTGCCAACTTTGTATAGTCACCCTGAGGCCAGTCCGCCGGAATGTAAGCTTCGAGGCGCCCAAGCGCATTGCTTTTATGCGCCAATCGCCTTTCCGAAATCGAGGGTCGAGCCACTACACCGATGTGATATGGAGTAGGTTCATCCTTGTCCAAGGCGTCGGGAAAGCCATAGAGTTCGGCATCGAAACCTTCGGATAGTTCGTCGGGCGAAATGCTATTCATACGGTCCGTGAAGTATCTGATATAGTCAAAGTCACTGGTAGGTTTCAAACGCTTGCCGTCATAGGGCATATAATGGGTAATCTTGTCAGAGAAGATCACACCATAATCTTCGACCAGACGAATCATTCTTTCCCGAACTTCGTTATCGTAAGCGCGGCTGAAATACAGCTTGAGCAAAAATCCAAATTTTAACGCCGTGACCTTGCCCCGCCGAATTAATCCATTTTGAAGTAAGCTCTGGCCCATTGAGAGGACCAGAGGATGAAGCGCAACCGTTTTACAGACGAACAGATCATCGGCATTTTG
>NZ_JBCEBQ010000015.1:0-83317 GCF_049472505.1 Rhizobium sp. HT1-10
TTCAGCGAAAAGGCCGTCCGCGACATTCCCACCGCTTGCGCAAGAAGATCGACAGTCCAGCGTCGGCTTACATCGCCATGCATCAACGATAGAGACGCTGCGATCTTGGGATCTGTCATGGCCGCGAGCCATCCTTGAACAAAGTCTCCCTTGGATATGTAAGCACGGATGATGTGGACCAGAACGAGATTGGCAAGGCTGGGCGTTCAGAGCGTCACGGGCCTCGAGTAGCCTGCGATCGAGTGCATCCGAGTTCTCGCCCTTGGGTGCGCCCAGATCCCAGGTGTGCTGGAGTTCGGCGAGAAGCGCGCGCTTGTTGGCCTTGTTGGAATGTAGCTCCAGACACGCGTCGCCGACATTCGCTTGGTCTAGACGACGCTTGACGACCTCAAGCGCAGCCATCTTTTCGGCGACGAATAACACGGTCTTGCCGTCAGCGACCGCCGCCGCGATGATGTTCGCGATCGTCTGGGACTTGCCCGTGCCGGGCGGCCCCTGAATCACGAGATCGCGGCCTTTGCGAGCCTCATGGATAGCAGCGGTCTGCGAGCTGTCGGCATCGACGATATGCGTCATCTCGCGGGGCGAAATGTGCTGATCGATCCTTGCGTCCTCGGCCAGAAGCTCTTCGGTCGAAGTGAAGCCGTCCGACACAAGAGACGTGATCAGGGCGCGGTCCGTGAACTTCCCGCCCTTCGGCCACAGGTTCGGATCCAGATCGCGGTACATCAGGAACTTTGCGAAGGAGAAGAATCCGAGCACGATGTCGTCGGGTTGGACCGTCCAGTCCGGCTTGATGGAAACCGCCGCGGCGACCTGTGCGGCGTACTCTTCGAAATGGAACTCGTCGGACGCCTCAAAGGCAGGCATCGTAATTTTGTGGATGCGGTCCAGCAGCGCTTCCAACGAAAGATTTGAGGCGAACTCCTCCTGTCTTGCACGAAGTCTGAATCGTTCTGCCGCGCTGCCACGCTCTAGAAGAACGGGCACCAGGACCAGGGGCGCGTAACGTATGTTCTCGGCGTTGTTCGGGTCGATCCATTTCAGCGTGCCGAGGCCGAGATAAAGGATATTGACGCCCTGCTCTTCCTCCAGCGTGCGGGCGTCGAAGTACAGGTCGAGGAGCCGCTTCTGAAGACCGTTCGGCGTCATCTTCGTCTGCAGCTTGGTGTCCGCATGACGAAGCAGCCGACCGCTCTCGTCGCGATCGTCGTCGTCGGGAAGAGCCAGCTCTATGAGATCATCGGCATTCTCGCCATCCTTGCCATCCCTTCCTTTCGCGCCCGCGAGGAAGGTCATCGCCTTTCCTTCATTCACTAAGATCCGGAACACCTCCGAGGATCGTTCGTCAACGATATCGACGGTCTTGGCACTCTTGGAAAAACGGGGAACGTTCAGAAGGCGGTTTCGAGCAGAAAGATCAAGCAGTTCCGTCCTTGCCCTTTCAACCTTTTCCTCTACCGAAAGACTGCTCTGGAAAATCGACTGCTCGGAAAGTACGTCCGATGTAGGAATGCTGTCTGTCATGCTAGGTCCCCTTTCCACAACTCATGCACAGCATTTGCCGACGGTCCAGAGCCGAGCGATCAACTTTGACGTTAATCTGAACATTATTGAATAGTAGGCTACTTATAGAGGTCTGAATCGCGCCTTGCAGCGGGCTTCCTCTACAAAGTTGTCACTATTGGCTCGGGTGCCCTGCAAATGGACGAAGCGAATCGCATCCTCAATCGTCACGACGACGTCGATCCTTTGGGTCATCGTGCCTTTTTGCGGAGGCCTGCATAACAACCGCTTTTGTGGTGAACGATGAGATGATGCTCGAAGCCTCGATTCAAAATGGCAAACGGGCTACAGGTTAGGCATGCAAAAAGGACACGTCACCACTGCTTTTCTCGCCATCGGTTCGCTGTTGGTGACATGCGCACTACTGCCGGTAGGCAAAGGACTTGCCGAAAACCGGAAGGCCAGCCCGGCGTGCAGTTACAGCGCGCTGTCAGCCAAGACGCACGAGCAACTGTGCATACGTGCCGGCGCGTATAATGGCGATATCTGCAGGGCCATCGAGAGTCTGGCCAGGGAGAGCAATCTGCCACCCGACTATTTTGCCCGTCTTCTTTGGCGAGAAAGCCGCTTTCGCCCCGATGCCATCAGCCCGAAGGGTGCGCGCGGCATCGCCCAGTTTATGCCTTCGACGGCAGCTCTTCGAGGTCTTGCCGACAGCACCGACGCACTGCAGGCGATGGAGGCGTCGGCGATCTACTTGGACGAGCTCCGGAACAAGTTCGGAAACCTCGGGCTGGCGGCGGGCGCGTATAACGCCGGCGAACAGAGGTTGGCAAGCTTCCTGTCGTCAGGGTCGTTGCCGTTCGAGACACAAAGCTACGTCTACGGCATCACCGGTCATAGCGCCGAAGAGTGGAAGGCGGCAAACGCCGATCTCGCCCTCCCGGTTCTGGACGACCGGAGACCGTTTATAGAGGCCTGCACGGCGCTTGCGGAAACACGGAGGCTCGTACAGCCAGCGTTGCCCAGCGAAGGCCTTTGGGCCCCGTGGGGTGCCCAACTCGCGGCCGCTCCCCGCAGCGAGGTCGCTCGAATGCTGTTCAAGCGGGCCACGAGCAAACTGCCATCGCCGTTGGCCTCCGAGGAGCCGCTTATCATCCGGAAGCGTGACCGGGACTTCGGCTTTCGCCCCCGCTATTCCGCAAGGATCGGACGCGCTAAACGCGCCGACGCCGAGAAGGCATGCGCCGTCGTGATGCGGGCCGGGTTGCCGTGTCTGGTGTTCAAGAACTTCTGAGGTGAAGCTTCGTCAGGTTCACGCGCTTGTCTTGTCAGCAGAAATCGTCACCTCGGCACACACCCCACTCAAACACCCAAAGCAGGCACTACATTCTTGGCGATGGAGAAAGTGCGAAGGGGTGCTGTCGTGGTGGTCAGGTGCAAGTGCTGCTCGCTTTCGACTTGGCGAGCTCGCTCTGCCAATTTTGGTCGCAAATGGGAACCACGACGTGATGATTCCCGCGGAGCACAGCTTTTTCATGGCTCAGAATGCCCGGAATGCTAAGCTCGTTCTCTATCTTGATGCTGGCCATGCGTTCCTTTTCCAGCATACGGAAGACTTCCTTTGGGAGATTGTTCGTTTTCTCCACCGCCAATACCACTACTTAATCCTGGTATGGCTATCGGCTGTAGCCTTTGTTATGGGCCTTCCCACCTTATCCTTTATCGGCCGTAAATCGTCCGACGTTCCAGCAACGTACCACGGTGTCCTCATCCGCCAGGAAGAACTCTCCGCCAAGGCTTTCCGCTTTTTCGTCCATCATCCGGCGCTTCATCGCATCCTCTCCCTTGATCGCTACGGCGGCGTTTGAATAGGGTGCTTCTGCAGGAATTTTTTCTGGACGGAAGACTACCCACCGGTACGTGCCCGCTGGGTAAGAGTTCTGAATTTGGTCCCGGCGGGTCAAGGGGCTTCGGGAAAATCCAACTTTCACCACCATCTTGTCTTCCAGATCGTGGGGCTTCCGTCCAAGATATGCGGTTAAATCACCGGTGAGTTTCAGAATGTAGAGGTGTTTCGGACCATCCGTTTCGCCGACCCAGTAGGGTTCGTTAGCTGGCTGTATTGCTTTGCTTGGCTGCAAGGCCTCCTCAAGACTACGAATTGCGCCATCGATGGGGCTTGTCTGCCCGTAAACCTGAGTTTCCGAAACTGTTAGGGACAGAAGCTTCTTTGCCTCTTGCGGATCGACAGCAACTCCCTGAGAACCAATGAATTCGGCGTTGGAACCTCCGTAGGTGACTGGGAAGAGCTCATCTACAGAATACCATTCTTCCTCCGCAATCTTCCAAGCTCTTGTTACCTGGAGTGCGTAGGCCCATTTTCCGCGCGACGTCTCGTCAAGTTCCTTCTGAAACCATCTGTCGCCTGAGATGAATTCCTTAGCGTGGCCGGTGTTGTGAGACACCTCCAGTATTCCGACAACCTTTCCTCGCATGTGTACTGGCCCGTGCCCCTTGGTCACGTAGATCGCGACAAGCGTGCCAGCTTGCGTACGCAGCATAAAATGTTTGCGCCTTCCTTCGGTGGCAAATCCGACGCAGCCCCATTGCGAGGGGTCGAACCCCCAAAATGATGTGAGCCACACGGCGGTGTCCCCGGCAGGTTTTCCCAATTCCTCGATCGATTGGACTTCGGACCAGTCGTAGGCGAAAACGGCTTCCTGGGCGGCCTGGATTTCAAAATAACCCAGCACCGAGCGCATATGTTCCACCGCATCGCTGGCGGGCACCTTCTCACCTTTTTTTACAACGATTGTCGTCAAGGGTGGAACGGATTGATCTCTGCACCAGCACATGATCTCGTAAAGGTGCTTGCCAAGCCCCCGGCCGTTAGGATGGCCCCAGCCGACCGCTTGTCCCAGCTCTTCATAAGTCGTCCTACGGCGCGCTGCGGCCTTTGAGATCAGGAACGATACGATGTCAAAATCCAGCGCTTGCATGGCTACTCTCTTATCAGGATGGGAGCAGGTCTCGACGACAGAGCGGGCAGGCCATTGTCCGTCCTCCTCTTTTCCGGCCAGCACCAGACGTCGAAGTAAAGACGGGGAAGTCCAGCTTGCCCGGTGATTTGTTCCATGACCCGTTGAAGCGCCTTGTATTGTCCGATGTCTTCAATCGCCCCCATTGCCAGATTGCCAACTACAAGGCCCGGAACAAGAGTTGCCAAGCCAATCAGGGTGAACTTGTCCAACGGAGGATTTGCACTTGCAACGATCAAGCGGCGCTTTACACCTCCAAGTTGAGCGCAACGGCACATGTGCAGTAGGAAGAGATCTACGATTTTGAATCGGTGCGCGATGGATATTTGCTTGACGCCATTGGCCCAATGGCCTCCAAGATCGTTCGTGAGATACTCGTGAATCGCAGCGAGGTCGAACCTTTGCTCCGGTATCTCGGCAAGATAGCGGTACGCCTGTGGGGCCCACGCGCGATACTGATCACTCGGTTTCTTGTGCTTTCTAAAGCCACGAAACGTGTTGCCTGAGATCCCCCAGAACTTGTCGCTGGAAAGCTCCCAGGTAGTCTCAAACAACTTACGGGCATTCTCTGCATCCGAAACCAAGTTTTGGAGGGCCGTCTGGTCTAATTCGAGGCTGATTGGCAATGGACACCTGTCTGGACGTTGACATAGGATCTAATCGTGATCTATTTCATTTGTTGCTTCGGTCACGCCCTTTTCTCACCAGCATCCAAGGGTAAACGATCTCTTTGGGCATCTGTCCAGCGAACCGATAGCCTTCATTCACTATATGCCACGCTTGCCCTGCAAACGCTCCCATGCCCGGCAAAACGAAAAGCTTGCGATCGTTTTCGAGCTGCTGCCATAGCGTCCAGATCAGAATATGCTCTATCTGTTCGAGCGCCGGCTTCACCCGCGCTACATTCTTCGAATTTTCTTCGTCGAGGTAGGCGTAGCTCAAGCTGGTCTCGCCTCTCATCTGAGAAAGAGTTCGAGCTTTCGGGTGATTTTTGAACCGGTTTTTCGGCGTTGTTGAAAGACCGATGTAGCAGATGCGGTCTTTCTTTTTCATCGAGTGGTGGTTTCGAATGATGACGTAAAGGAGCGGCCGATTGTCTTCAAAAAATGGCCGGTGGGTGTCTTTGTCCAAGATTTGCGGCTTGGACCAGATCAGGGTCGCCTTTGTGAACGTCGGATTGCCAGCGCGGTTGGTTAGGCCGTCCAGCGTGTTACCGAAGTCAGCGGGTTCAAAACCCGGTATATATGACACGAATAACCTCTCAAACTGGATAGTAAAATCTCCCAGATTATAAAACCCCGAGTTGATAATATGGCGTTAAAAAAGAAGATTGGGGATCAAATTAAGGAAAGAAACATCTGTCGCGCGAAACTCAGATGGCGTTAGATTAGAGATATTTCGCAAGCTTGCCCGCCAGATACACAACCGCCGGACCATGGCTGGCCTCCAGCGTCTCGATCGCCACCGCATGCGTCGACGTCACGCAACTGATAGTAAATAGGGTCTTCTTGTCACGCGAGACCATTGGCGCGGCAACTGCCCGGACTGTTGCTCGATTTCACCTCAATCCGGATCAGAGACAAATAGATGAGGCTGCGCGTGACTCCGACCCCAGGGATTCGGTGAAAAGCTTTCCGGAGTCCTCTTTGACCGTGAGCGCATACGCAGGGTCGTCGAAGATGACGGGTGTGAACCTGACGATCGACGGGCGGATTTACCCGCAGCCAAAAGCGCTAACGGTCCTTGGGCAAGCAGGGTTTGCCTAGCACAGACACCATATTCCGGCCCATAGACGTGCAAGAAGGCAACGAGGTAGCGCCCGAGCATCCGCGGCTCAATGCGGCGCGGTCGTGACGCTCTGTTCGTTTTGGCTACCGAGTTTGGGCCCCTGTTGGTCATCGCGGCGTTTGCGACCCATCTTCTTTTGAACGCCCACGCGGACATTTAGTCGGGCGGCAACGTCGATGGGCTTTTTGCGATCGTTTTCTCCCCGACCATAACCTGTTCGGTTCGCGATCGAAACATCTTCGACACAAGCTCCGCCCTGTCGGCTTCCTCTGCGTCTTCAACCCACGGCCAGACCATCGGCAGGAGCCCATCAATGGGACCCTGGGTACTCACGCTGTCGACAATCACATACCATCGGTCGCTTTTGGTGTCGTATTTGTGCTTTCTGCCGATCGCTGCCGCCGCTGCATGACTCCGTTCCGAGGCGTCTTGGGTCACGGCGTAAGTGAGTCCCCCGCTCGCAGTTGGAAGCGAAAAAGCCTTTATTGCTTTTCGCGTCTTTGCGACCTCGTCTCGAACCATTGCGATATTGCGGCCAACCTCTTCAAGGGCGGCACCTGAAAACTCGTAAAGCTCAAGCACAACAGCGGCGATTTCTGGTGGGGCCGTCTTCAACTCCGAAAGAAGCTCGGCAATCAATGGGACACCAATCCTTTCCAAGACTCCCGCGGGCCGCTGCGGCTGAAGGCCCAGATCGGCAGAAATCATGTAGTCGTCCACACTCGTCGCGAAGTCACGCTCGATGACCATGAAATCCGCATCAGGCGGCAAAACGAGTTTGGCCTGAATATGGTAACCCAGGTAATTGAACTCGCTGTCTGAAATTACGTGGTCGAAAACGTCGCCGCGTGCCTTCAAAAAGAACAGCATTTCGATAGGTGATGGCAACATCCGGGATACACAATCGAAGAAACCCATGTCCCAAATCACCGGGGCAGGATCGCCTTCGTTTCGGTCGAGCATTGATCGCGACAGATTGGTGGCGGCCGGAAACATATCGCTGAGCAACACGACCGGAAATACCCGAGGCAGTTTAGGCAAATTTATCGCGTTCCCCTGGCAATCCACGCATTCTGTACCTGATCTGATCAGTTCGCCACTCGCCAGAGCTTGCTCAAAAGGGTCCTTGATAGCTCCATTAAAATCTGTTCTCAGCGCAGCAGGGTCACCGGCACGAGCTTTTTGAGTAATCCGTTTCGATTTCGCCTGTACAACCAGGACGAATTCACCGTAACGGACTAGAACGTCGATTTCCTCGCCCTTGTGGCCCTTTGCGTCGGGAAATCGAGCGTTCAGGAACACGTTCCCATCACCGAAAACCTTCCGCATAACATGCGCCGCTATTTGCTCCAAAAACAACCCACGATTTTTCGCGGCCTTGTCACCATATTTCCTATCCGCGACCATCCAATAGAAAGGTCCCTCGTAGATGCTCTCCATCAGGCGATACTGACTGGGCACATACAGATGTTCACCGAGGTCGATCAAAGGCGCTATGGAAGCCCGGTTGACTGAGAACGGCGTGTCGTATCCTTGGTTCGCAGCACTGATCGGCGTAGCAAACTTTGAAATGAACTTATCGACTTTCGATCCGAATTTCTTTCGCAGAACGGCCTTGGACACGAGGAGGCTGTTAGTCAGATCGCCATTGGTCAATGAGACGCCTGCCTGACGCCTCTTACCTGTGTAATCCATCTGAGCTGTTATCTGCTCGACAATGAATGTTGCGATATCTATCATCGGGCGTATCGAGATCCCCGCGGCTTGCAGCAGCCAGGTGCCGTCGGCTCTGTAACGGTGCCTAGCAAACCTCGCGAATTGGTGGATGTAGAAGCTCGCTGGGCCGTAATAGATTGCCTCTCGAGCAAACATTCCCAAGGCGTCCGGATTTTCTAAAAATTTATCAGATTTGCGGTCGAACACCGCCGCTGCGTCGGCGTTTACCCGGTCGTGCAATTCTCGGAGGAGTCGGTCGGCGCTCGACGCAAACCCGGCCTTGGTTCTGACGTTGAAGTAAGAGCGGTTATCAGGGGCTTGAACAAGCAGGCCCATCAAAAGCATAAGCTCGTTGGTGTTGAGCTTGTCCGTCGACCACCTTTCAGAGGGAGCATCTAAAACCTTGCCCTCCCTAATATCGACATTCACAACCCAGTCGCGGTAGATGATTTCAGAAATCTCGTGCAAAGAGCCATCAGACTGCGCGAGCGCACGCAACTCTCCAAATATTACGTCCATAGACCTTGGCGTTTTGCCGTTCATTAGCTGATCTCCTAGCTACGTTCTGTAGGATTGCCGGAAAAACTGCCAGCGCTTTTCCTCGACGGCAAATCAGCGGCATTATGGAGCAAGTGCCACAAGCTACCCATAGATGCTACCAGGCTTGACCCCACGGGGGTGTTGCCACTCCACCCTCACGAAGGTTGCGCAATAGGCCAAAATCACATATATATGTGATCAAAAAGGGATGCGGCATGCTTAAAAATACGACGATGAACCTGCCTGAAAACCTCGTAGCCAAGGTTCGAACCTACGCCGCGCAGAACCGCACGACGATGACTGCGATCGTCCGTGAGCATTTCGAGGCGATCACGGAACCCGATAGCGACGTCCTGGAGGAGGATCCTTTGCTGGCATATTCAAAAGGCTTGCTGTCTCGCCAGCAGGCCGTCCTCGCGCTCGGGCTGAGGGATTACGCCGACTTGCTTGTCGCCTTGGGCGACGCCGACCTTCCAATGCCTCTCGCCCCGGCTCATGAGATTGAAAATCAGTCTGCGACATTCGCCCGTCTCTGGAGAATGGGATGAAACGGTGCACCATAGTCATTCCCGATGCCGGACCGATCAACAGTCTCTGGGTAGCGGATCGCCTTGACCTGCTACTAGAGCTAGACATGCGGATCGTCGTGGTCGATGCGGTCTATGACGAGCTGACAAGCGACCTGTCCTACATCAAGGATAACGAAGTCAAGGATTTCATCGACAGCAATTCGCCTCCATTCGTAGTCGAAACGACGGATATAGGCGATATGGAGCGAGAAAAGAGGCTCCACGGCGGGAAACTAAAGCGAAACGCCGGCGAGCTTGCGATGATGGACTTTGTCTCCGGTGGTGGGTTGGAACGCTATCTCGACTTCAAGGAGCCTGTGGCAATTCTCTACGAAGACAAAGGGATACGGATCCTGAGCAAGCCGCCGAACCTGCATCTCATTTCCACGGTTGGACTCCTACGGGGTCTACAAGAAGTTGGAGTGATCGAATCTGCAGAAGACGTGATCTATGAGATGCTCCACCCAAGCAAGCCCGGCCGCAGGCCGGCTGACGCAAGGGTCTTCAATGATCTCCCGGATGGTGTCGACGAGCCTGCCGAAATTGGCAGCTCCTGGAAACCCTGAGGATGGATTAACCGAGGGCTTGCATTGGTGTCAGCATGTCACCAGGACATAGCTCATTTCGAGCGATGAAATCTTCCGTATCACGCCAGCATGGATGGTCGATATAGCGTTGACGATGCCTCTGCGGTATCGATGTTTCTCAGTCGTCACGAGATCAGCTTCATTCACTCGGCACCTTAAAGAGATAGCATCGGTCGTCACGTGTGCTCTTGTGGCAGTTGCTCCATAATGTCGTAAAATCGCTCCATTGCAACCCTACGGTAGTATTGGCATGGGTGCGAGCCGACTAGCTGACGGAATTATTCAAATTCCAGAAGCCTTCGCAGCTCGCCCAAAGTGGAGTCCAGCCGCCATCAAGGTTTCGTCCTCTGGCCAAATCGCGGAGACGAACGATGCCTTACCGCCTGAGGTTGGCCTTGGCCAGATCGACGAGTTGGTTCGCCCGTCCATCCAGCACTGCCGTCATCATGAACACACCGAAGTTGAAAGCTTCGCCCAACGTCGTCTTCGGCGGCATTACGAGCTCCTGACGGGCGCTGACAACGTCGACCAGTACGGGTCCGTCGTGGGCGAGCGCCTTCCTCAGCGAGGCTTCCAGATCCTGGGGCTTTTCGACGCGGATACCCCTGATGCCCATGGCCTCCGCCATCAGCGCGAAATTCGGGTTCTTGAGATCGCAGCCGACATCGAGAAAGCCGCCTGCCTTCATCTCCATCTCGACGAACCCCAAGGTGCCATTGTTGAGGACGATCACCTTCACTGGCAGGCCCATCTGAACGAGGGTGATGAAGTCCCCCATCATCATTGTGAACCCGCCGTCCCCCGACATGGAAATGACCTGCCGTTCGGGATAGGCAGACTGCGCACCGATGGAGTGCAGCAAAGCGTTGGCCATGGAGCCATGATTGAAAGAACCGACAAGCCTTCGCTTGCCATTCATCTTCAGATACCGGGCCGTCCAGGCGATCGGCGTTCCGACATCGCAGGTGAAGATGGCATCCTCGGAGGCGAGATCGCTGATCAGCCGGGTCAGATATTGCGGATGTATGGTCGTGCTTTTGGGGTCCGGCACGGCGAGTTCGTCAAGATCCTTGCGTGCCTTGCCATAGTGGGAAATGGCAGAGTCGAGGAACTTCCTGTCCACCTTTTCCTCGAGATGAGGCATCAGCAGCCTCAATGTCGAGCCGACATCGCCCAGAATGCCGACTTCCAAAGGGCATCGATTGCCCAGCGCTTCCGGACGGATGTCGATCTGCGCGATCCGGGCATTCTCCGGGTAAAATTGCCTATATGGAAAATCCGTACCGAGCAAAAGGAGCGCGTCGCACTCCTTCATCGCCGCGTATCCAGATGCGAAGCCGACGAGACCTGTCATACCCACGTCGTAGGGGTTGTCGTACTCGATATGCTCCTTGCCGCGCAGAGAATGGATGATGGGCGCTTTCAGCCGCGCAGCCAGTTCGATGACCTCGTCATGCAGTCCTGCGCATCCAGCTCCGCACATCAGGGCGATCTTCTGTGATGAGTTCAACAGATTCACAAGTGACGCCACGTCTGATGCGTCCGGCATGATCTTCGCAGCCTTCGGTGCAAGCCAAGCAGGCACCTTGACCTTGCTTGGTTTGAGGGCGATGTCTCCTGGTATCACCACCACCGCTACGCCTTTGCGTCCGACTGCGACCCTCATAGCGCGTGCGAGAATCTGGGGAAGCTGTTCCGGGCTTGAAACCAGCTCGACATAGTGGCTGCATTCCTTGAAGAGCTGCTCGGGATGGGTCGCCTGAAAATAGTCGATGCCGATTTCCGAGCTTGGAATATGCGCGGCAATGGCCAGGACCGGCACGCCGCTACGATGACAATCGAAGAGCCCGTTGATGAGATGGAGGTTTCCAGGTCCACAGCTTCCCGCACAAACCGCCAGCTCGCCAGTCAGGTGCGCTTCTGCACCGGCAGCAAAGGCTGCCCCCTCCTCATGCCGGACGTGAACCCAATCGATCGTGTTCAGGCGTCGAAGCGAATCCGTGAAACCATTCAGTGAATCGCCGACGACGCCGTAGACCCTTTTCACACCCTGCTGCTCGAGCGTTTCGGCAATGTAGTCGGCGACGGTTCTGGCCATCCGGATGCTCCTTGGTTGCTAATAGCTTTACCTAGGTTGGCTATGCGGCGCGACAAGCCGACAAGGCGTGGGTAGACGCAAGACACCTTTCCATCTCAACTGAGCCCACAGCCCGAGACGGACATTTCTATTGAAAATTCCGGGCCTTCACCTTGAGCGTATCAATATGCAAGTCACGCACAAATATGTCCCTTGGCCTCATAGCGGGTTTCGGTCGATCGCGGGAATCGCCTCCGCCTGGGGATCCATGGGCGAACTCGTCTCCCCGGCCGCTCGGCACTTTGAACTCGGTGTCGAGGTCGGCAAGTCCGGACAAGTCGCTGGTGAGATCGAAAAGCTGTTGCGCTATCAGATGGATCACGTCACCTTCCCGCTGAATTTTTCCGCTGATGCCCATCATGGACGATCCCAGAACAACCCGCCGCTGGCGCTCGAAGACTTTGGGCCAAACAACGATGTTTGCCGGACCTGTCTCGTCTTCAATAGTGATGAACATGACACCCTTTGCGGAACCTGGTTTCTGGCGAACCAGCACGAGCCCGGCGGTCCAGAGCCACCGTCCGTCACGTGCACCCATCGCTTCCTCGCAGGTGACCATGTTGCGTCGCGCGAGATCCCTCCGCAGGAACGCGATCGGATGGTCCCGGAGGGTCAGGCCGACATGGCCGTAGTCCTCGATAACGTTATGTCCTTCCGTCATCTGGCGAATATCGACGTCCGGCTCCTGCTGCTCGGCGATCGCCTTTTCCTCGCGTTCGGCGGCCGCCGCAAACAACGGAAGGGGCTCGTCGCGCAAGGCTTTGATTGCCCAAAGCGCGTCCCGGCGTTCAAGGCCCAACGAGGGTTTGAAAGCGTCGGCTTCCGCTAGCTCGACCAAAGAGGCCGCCGGCACGCCCGAACGCCGCCACATGTCGTCCACGTTCTCGAACTCGGAATTCATGCGAGCGGCAACGATCTTCGCGGCATCGGCGACTGCCAGACCTCTTACCATCCGCATTCCAAGCCTCACCGCGTGCCGATCTGTATTGCCTATCCGTTCGAGGGTGCAGTCCCAGCGCGAGAGGTTGATGCATACCGGCCGGACCTGGACGCCGTGGTTCCGGGCATCGCCGACGATCTGAGCCGGAGCATAGAACCCCATCGGCTGGCTATTTAGGAGAGCCGCACAGAAGGCGTCTGGGAAATGGCACTTCACGAAGCTGGACGCATAGGCGATCAAGGCAAAGGATGCCGCGTGAGATTCAGGGAAGCCGTAGGAGCCAAATCCTTCGAGCTGGCTGAAGGTCTTCTCGGCGAACTCAGTCGTATACCCGTTCCTGACCATGCCCGAAACCAGCTTGTCCTTAAACCTCGAGACCCCGCCGGTGAATTTGAATGTGGCCATCGATTTTCGGAGTTGATCGGCCTCGCCGCCCGTAAAGCCGGCACAGACCATCGCCACACGCATCGCAGACTCCTGGAACAATGGGACGCCGAGAGTTTTGCCGAGCACGGCCTCGAGCTCAGGTGTCGGATATTCCACCTGCTCCTTGCCCTCGCGCCGACGCAGGTAGGGATGGACCATATCGCCCTGGATTGGGCCGGGCCGGACAATCGCCACCTGGACGACGAGATCGTAGAATGTCCGCGGCTTCAACCTCAGCAGCACATCGAAATAAACGTCGTCGAATAATTTGGGTTCATCGGCCGTCGCTGGGCGATCCCGAATGTCCTCCAGCAGCTCTCGCGTCTCTTCCATAATAGCATTTCCCTGACGCCACCGGAGAGAATCAAGAAAATCTTCCGCGGAGAAGAACACGTGATCGCCAATATCTGCTTCGAGATCCGGCAGCTCCTTGCCCAAACGTAGCGCGGTGAGGGCGAACAACGCGGTCCGTGGCCCGGCAAACTTCCACGGCATCTCTTCGTCAAAAAGATAGTGGTACTTTCCGCCCGGCTTGATCGCAGCGGCGAGAGCGGGTGCAGCGCCCGTGTGCCGAAGTACTGCATCGGCAATAAAATAATCACTGAACTTCTGGAACGCGAACGAGATGTGCTTTCCAGTTTTGCTGCCGCTGTAATCGGGTGTGTCGAGGAACATGCCTTCATCGATCAGCTTCATCAGCAAGCGATCTGTCGCCTTCGTCGGGAGCCCCAGATCGACGATTTGCTCGCAGATGACGTTTGCTGTCTTGAAATCCAGATATTCGCTACCGTCTTCGGCCATCTTCGCGGCAATTGCCTCGGCCACTTCTAAAATCTTTCCGTCGCCACGCTCGATACGGTCGTATCTCCTAGTGGTCAGATTGATTTCGATCGCTTCCAGCCAGAAGTCGATTAGTTTGCTGATGGAATCCAGCCCCCTAGGGAACGAGGTCTGTTTCGTGGCGAGCAGGAAATCGACCGCAGTGGTCAGGAAAAGCGGGTTGTAGAGAATGTCCCGTAGCTCGAAGATCGGGGCCGAGGGACGCTCAATGCCATGGCGATCGAGGTATTGGCGAGCAACTTCACCAAAGTTCGCCGAAAACCCGAGGTGCTGTACTGTGACAACGTCAAGGCCGGTGCGTATGCACAGCTTCTTGTAGGCTGATCGGATCGACGCGCAGAAACCGATTTGGTCGAATTGCCGGACCTGAGAAATCAGTTTTGGAAGCCCAGGTTCCCATCCGGCAGCATCAAGGCTTTCATTGATTCCGTCGATCGCGATCAACGCGGGACGACCACTCGCTTTTGCGGCGGCGTCGAGAGCGCCGAGGAATGTTTCGAAACGTAGGTCCTTGAGATCGAGGTAATGAAGGATCTCGCTTTCCGGCTTATCACCCTGATCAAGTGTACGGCCAGGGATAAACACCGCGGGATGTCCCTGCTGAACGTGGCGCTGCACCTCACGAGCGATAATATGCGACTTTCCAATTCCGGCTTCGCCGTCGACAAGCAGCGCCGGGGTTCGAAACAGTTCGATCTCCTCTAACGAAAACTCGAGCGAGGCATCCATGATGTCGCTCTGCAGTTCTGCGAGGAGGTTCCGGATTTTCGGCGGATAAACGTAAGGTTCCGGTTCTCTGTCCGGCTTCTTGGGATCTTTGCGGGTCATGAAGCGCGCTTGCCTCAGGACAAAATCAACGGAACCGTTATTCTCGACATCCCGCAACATCTTCAGCAGGCTCGCGATACGCTGATCTGCCAGTTTGGTCGGATCAGTTTCTTCCGCAGCCTTGCTGAGTTCCCCCAGAAGCGAAACCGCCTGCTCGAAGTCCGCGATGTGGTTATTGGTCTTGTCCAACGTTTTTATCGCCGCCGCCAGTTTTTCCGTCGAGGTGGCAATGATGCTCCACACGGAGTCTATTCGCTGTAGGAATCCCCGCTCTTTGGTCATGATTTCAAGCGTGTCACCGATTTTCACGTCGACATGATCAGGCTCCCTGTATCTTTTGCCGATAAAGGCCAGCGACTTGCTAAGCTGCCTCTCAAACCAGTCTTGATCGAGAACCGTCTCGTCGAACCAGTAGAGCCGCATACCAGCGTGAGCGGGGTCGCTCCTTTGAAGCCGCGAGACGAAGTAAGTGTCGTCCCACAAGACGATTTCGACCTTCCGCTTCAGCGCGTTCGCTTCATCCTCGCACCACTGTTTAAAGTTCTGCCAATTCTTCGTCTGCGTATCATTCTCGCCCTCGGCATGACCGGACAGGTTCCGGGGGATCGCGACGTAATACCGTTCCAACTTTGGGAAATTGGTCAGCGCGGCCGAGAACGAAGTCTTGATCTGGCCGACCTCGGATGAACCAAAGCCATCGGTGAAGTACTTGGACTGCCAACCCCAGACACGGCCATCGGCGAAACGTACAATGATCTCCACGCCGCCATCTGCCCCAGGTCCCCTATGCTGTATCTCTGTTGCACCCTCTGGCGGCTCCGCCAGAACAAGCTGCCGAGTCAGCTCCTCAAAGCCGTCATTCTGCGAACTGCGGTGCTTACGGATATTTCGGAAATTAATATCAGGGTTAGACATGACTTTGAGCTTTACTCGCGGTTTTCGTATGAATTCAACACTGGAATCGAGGAGGGAGTATATTCGCATGGTAAGCGTCGATTTTCTAGCGCTGGTTGCAACGCAGAATGAAGGCAAAAGCTTAGCACCTGTCATGGTTTATTCTCCCGCGGTCCCGCCCTTCAATGGTGCCAGCCATATCGAATGACTGCTTCCGGGCACCACGCCGAAGAGCGTGAACGACCACGATGGGGGCGCAAAGCAGATTGAATCCTTGTGAACGCTCTCCGGGGAGGGTCAGCGCGATAAGAGCGTGACCGGCCTCGTGCACCGCCAAACGGGCCCTTTGCTGTGGCGAGAACTTCTTCCTTGGTGGGAGTACGGACAAGATGTCTTCTAGGCTTAAATCCCGTTCGTGCGCGCGAGCTTTTTGTCTTGCGTCCCTCGCGAGCTTTTCCAGGTCGGCACCCGATGACCCATCTAGGTCGGCAACGGCATCCATCAGTAATCGAGGCTCGAACTTCGGGCCGAGATGAAAGGCCAGGATGTCCGCTCTCTCCTTCTGACCGGGCAATGAAAGGGCGAACCTGTTTTCCATCCGCCCAGCTCTGAGAGCTGCCGGATCGATATGCTCCGGGTAGTTCGTAGCTCCGAGCAGGATGACGCCCTCCATCGGGCGCGATGACAGCGACAGAAACTGATTGATGACGAGCATTCGGTAGCTGGCATACTCGCCCTTGAGGCCGTCGCGTCGTGAAAGGCTATCCATTTCATCGATGAATAGAACTGCGCCGTTGGCGGCCACCGCAAGCTCAAAGGACTGCCGCATCGCAGCCAGCGTATGATTGAGGTAGCCCGCCTCTTCCCAATCCCCGATCGACGCGGTTATCAGCTTGAAGCCGCATGCATCCGCGAATGCCTGCGCGAACATGGTCTTTCCGGTCCCAGGTGGGCCGGCGAGCAAAGCGCCCTTGGATGCCTCGCTCCAAGATATGAATCCACTCCGCCACTTGTTCACATCGCATGCAACACTGGCCGTCCAGGACTTGAGTTCTTCAAATCCCGGAAGACTAACGATTCCAGAGGCTATAACCGCGACCTTGTTTCTCCGCTCGATCTCTCGAAGATCCGAAACTGAAAAATCGCACCTAGATATGCCTGCGAGGACAAGTCCTTGCGGTCTTTTGCGGAGCTCATCCGCGACTTCGTCAGGCAATTCAGGACGACCCAGGAGGCGGCGGGTCGCGTTTATATGGCTTGCTGTCGGTGGCTCCACGTCGATTATCGCCTCCGCGGCAAATCGAACGGCCTCAGGAACGTCGGATTGATCTCTTGCTACGACGAAACGAGCATCCGGGAGGTCGAAGACGGAGATCTCATGCGCGAAGCCTTTCGCCGGTCTCGGTGCCGGGGCTTGATAAACTCGTTTGCTCCGGCCGGGATTTGTCCAGCTCACGGCATCGTCCACCTGAAACAAGTACTCAGCAGCGCACCTGTAATCGTCCGTTCTGTAGCTTGGCGGAGTGACGAAAATCACCAGGCCGGAATGATCAACGATATCGGGCCCGGCGTCTCGAAGAGCGGCTTTAAGCCCGCAATAGGCAAGAAACACCGAGGGCGAAGATCTCAGCAGCCGGAGGTCGCTCGTTGATAGGTTCGGTTTCAGCTTCGATCGCATGTTGTTCTCCGTGTGATTCGGTTCGCATACCGATCTCCAAACCGCTGAAGGGAGAATCGATCGCATCCACAGATCGACCGTGCGAATTTTTAATACGATTGTCAACACATTTGCCCGTTACGTAACGGTGTGACAATGAATCCTTCATGAGACCCCCCACGAAGCTTTTGATTGCCGCCAGACAGATGCTCGAACTGACGCAGGCCAGCCTTGCGAAGGAGACCGGCATGCATGCGAGAACGGTTTACAAACTGGAGACGGGAAACGGGAACATCGAGAGCGTCGAGACGCTGGTGACTTACTTCGAAGGCCGTGGGATCACGTTCGCGCCACTTGAGGGCGAACCGGGATGGACGATCATAAATCGAGACGCAGTCGGATCGTTTGATGACGAGCGGAAGCGTAACCGTGAAAACCGAAGCCAACACGCCACTAAGGGCCGCTGGGAAGAGAAGTAGCCCCAGCTATCTACCAGTTACGATTCCACCCTGCCGTTGGCGGCCAACTTTTCTGGTATTGCGTCGGGCAGACGGCAGAACTTGTGATCGAAGGCTTCAAAGTCTCTTGTCGATAAGTAGCGAAGCTCGGTGTCTATAGAAGACCTTCGGCCGCTGTCCAATAGCACGCAAATCTTAGCTAGAAAAAGGCTGTCCCATCAGTTCAGAGTGCCTTGCTCACACCAACCGCATGACGCCAACCCCAGGTAGCCATGCTCGTCGAGTGACGGCGGCAGCGAGCCGGATCTCGGTCGGAACCACCTTTAGAGATCCGCTCTTGACGAAGGCCGCACCCGCAACATTGAACGCTTGCTTCGGAAGTAAGACCTTCATGGACCCGAGAAGCTCTGGCCATTTGTAGGCCTGTTAAGATCGGGTTGTTTACCCAAACGACTGTCCTGAGAAAAGTATGGACACCAGTGTTTCACGAATTAGCTGGAAATGAACCGATCGGGACGCCTCATGAGTTTTTTAGCCAAGCCGCTCGATCAAACTAGTACTACAGACCACGCATCCGAACCCCGCGTGCGTAGTCAAGTGCAAATTTGGATGCTGGTCCGGTTGGCAAACGATCATAGACACGTGTAGCCAGCCTGGAAGAGGGGCGGCCTGATTCAATGTGCTGTTTCGACCGTCGAGACCCACTTGCGACGAAAAGCCATAGGCGCTCTAATTATCACGTTCGCGCCCGTGGAACTCGCAAGACTCTGCAGGCCGAATAGTCCCACGTTTTAGTCTACCAAAATAAGTGCTAGGTCTGATCCAAAGTCTTTCTCTCGACGGCTGGGTGCGTGCAAAACCCCAAATCGCAGTTAGGATTGGCAGTGACCCGTACCGCCAGGTCACCGCGATGGCCAGTTTCAAGTCGAGTGAAGTTGCGCACATGATGTTGCCCAGATTGTTGCCCGGACCATGAGCGATTTAAACTTACATCTGAATTTAGCGCCTTCAAAACAGCGACTATACGTCAATACATGTGGAAACTCGAAGTGTCGACCAAATGCTTGCAAGGCGGTTGGCCTTACAAGTGTTAGCAACCATAGCGCAGTTGCCCAGAGCAAGATCTTGAAAATCCGGAACTTTATGGTATTCTCTAAGGACACAGAGAGCGGAAAAACGCTTTTGATCTGTCGCCCAAGTTAGGCTCATGGAGCCGTATAATCGGCTAGAGCCGTTGGAGAGTATGGCGACCCCTGCAAGATTCGAACTTGCGACCACCTGCTTAGAAGGCAGGTGCTCTATCCAGCTGAGCTAAGGGGCCGGATAGTTGTTGCTGCCGTCTGGCGGCAGCCTGGCAAGCGAAGCCTGTCGATCAGTGCGTCCAGGGCTGGTTGCGGTTGAAGCGAAAATTGTCGGTGTAGGATACGGTCTGACGCACGGTTTCCTTCGGCGCGATCACCCGGTACTCGATGCCGTTGCGGGTCGCATAGGCTTCGGCCAGTTCCTGCGTGTCGAAGAACAGCTTCAGCTGCTGGCGCGTGTCGCCCGACGAGGTGTAGCCCATGATCGGATCGATGCGGCGCGGCGTTTCCTGGTCGAACTCCAGGATCCACTGATGGGTCTTCGCCTTGCCGGACTGCATGGCGGTCTTTGCCGGACGGTAGATCTTGGCAGACATCGCTGCTCGCCTCCGAAGTCGCGGATTGCCCGCCGTTGCATTGCAAGTCCGAACAAAAAGATCGACAGCGCTTGCGCCTGTCACTGCCCGGACGATGGGCTTTGCTTAACTGCGAATCCCGTTGTTTTCAAGTGAAAAGGACCGCCGCCCTGCTGCCGTGCGCGACTGCGACAGAAGAGGCACCGTTGTGTCCGCGGCGCGCTGGCGCAAGCTCAGCCCTTTTGGAGAGACAGGCCATGGCCGCGGAATAAAGCTCACGCGCACCAGGATGCCGGGCGGTCCATCCGGCGGTGGGCCAAGCCCTCGCGAACCAGGGTGTCGCCAAAGGATTCGCCGCCGCGCAAGACACGCCGTTGCACTCCGCCGCCGGCCTCGGCGCCGTCTGATCCCGCCTGCAGCGTGAACGGACCGGCGTTCAGCAGAGACAGAAGCCGCAGCTTGGCAGCATTCGCCCTGCGTCCCTCCTCGAGGCAACGCGAGGGGCCGAGGGCTGGCGTCTCGATGTCGGCAATGCGGATCTTCGTGCCGCGCACCCAGAAGGTGCTGCCATCGAAGACGCAGTTGATATGCGTGCCCTGCCCGCAAAGGCCGAAGCTTTCCGACACGGATTTTGCCGTCAGCGCCGGCGTGGGCGCGGTCGTCGGCAACGGGATCGGCATGGAAACGGGAACCGGCGCGGGTGGAACAGGCAGGTTGCCTGCGGAACGGGCTTGCGATTGGAGTTGGGGCTTGGCCAAAGGGGCTGGCACTGTCGGGCGGGTGACCTGCGCGATCAATGGCGAGGCCGTTGCGCCCTCGGTCAGGCTCTTCAACTCAGGCTTGATGCTGGACCAATGGTCATATCCGACGATCGCCAGCACGGTCGCGACCGCAAGCCATGGAAGCATACCGCTGCCACCGCTGCTGCGCTTCTTCGCCGTCTTCCGGGGTGTCTTTCGCGTTCCGCGCCTGGCTGCCATCGTCCGCTCCTTCAGTATCGGGCGGCATTATCGATGCCAACCCTTTCCGAAAGGTTGGCGCCTTCGCGCAAAGTGCCATCGCGGCATCACCCATTGGAGCGGTCTACGCTCAGTACGGGCGGAACAGCGTTCCCGTGATAAAGGACTTGAAAAGCACGCCACTCTGGTCGTCACGATCATAATAGTCATCGCGACCATGAAAACGGTGGTCGGCGCGATGATGATCCCGCCTGCCACGGTGGTCTCGGACCTGCACCAAATTGGGCGCCGGCTTTGCCCCAACTTCCATGGCGGCGATCGGCATTGCCTGTGCTGGAACGAGTGGCGTGGTGCCGAGCAATAGTCCCAGCGCCAATGGGGTGGCGGTCAATACCCAAGTTCTCTTCATCGGACATCCTTTGAGCTCTATCCGGCCATCATATTCCGGTGACCAACTGTGTCATTCATCCCAATGATAAAAAGGCCGGTGGACCTGCGTCAACCGGCCTCCCTATGGTCGGTGCTGTGGTTAGCGGCAGACGCGCACTTTCTTCATAACCCAGTGACCGCGTCCATCGCGGTGCTTTACGGTTTTCATCATGCATTTCTGATGATGCATCCCGTGCATGCCCTGCATCTTGTGACGCGGCATGTCCTGCGCCTGGGCGGCGACGCCGGTGGAAAGAGCTGCGGCGAGCGCGACAGCGGAAGCAAGAATGAAATTGCGCATTTTGGACCTCATGTGAAATTAACACCCAGCAACGCGCCACCAACTGCGTCAGTTCCCAGCCCAGAGCGCGATCACACAAACGTGCAATCGCTCGTGCGACCGACCTCGGGTTGGGGTCGCCACCTTGGCTTCTCTCGACATCCGCTTGTGAAGCGCTGCCACCGGTGGCCGAGTTTCAGCACCCTTAATCGGCGCCTTTCTTTGTTTCGAACCCGTTACGACCCTTTCTCTGGAAACGATCCGGAGCGATTTCAGGCATTTTTCGCTGCGGCATCGGCCCGCAAGAAACTGTCACACAGCGTGGCTATAAAGCCGCTGCCAACGGCTGCGCGGGGCCTGCAGCCTTGTCGCGAAAAAAGGAAGAGGGATTATGTCTAAACTCAATCATTTCATGGGTCTGCCGAGCGTAAAGCGCTGCCTGACAGCTGCTGGCGCTGCGGCGCTCAGCCTGTCGCTGGCGCTGCCAGCAGCGGCCGCACCGGTCAAGTTCGATTTCTGGTTCGGCCTGTCGGGCGACCTCGAGCGCGTCGTCCAGCAGATGTGCAAGAACTTCAACGAGTCGCAGAAGGACTACGAAGTCGCCTGCACCAGCCAGGGCAATTACGACGCCACTCTGCAGAACACCATTGCCGCCTTCCGCGCCGGCAAGCAGCCGGCCGTCGTGCAGGTCTATGATGCCGGCACGGCATCGATGATGCTCTCCGGCGCCTATTACCCGGCCGGCAAGCTGATGGAAGAAAACGGCTACAAGATCGACTGGAACGACTATTTCCCGGGCATCGCGCGCTATTACGCAACGTCCAAGGGCGAACTCCTGTCCTTCCCGTTCAACTCCTCGACCGCCCTCCTCTACTGGAACAAGGACTCCTTTGCCAAGATCGGCAAGACGGCAGCGCCGAAGACCTGGGAAGAAGCCGCCGAAGACATGAAGGCGCTGAAGACCGCCGGTTATGAATGCCCGATGGCGATCAACATTTCTAACAACGAAAGCTGGCAGCTGATGGAGCAGTTCTCTGCGATCCACAATCAGCCAATCGCCACCAAGAACAACGGCTATGACGGCCTCGATGCCCGCCTGACGGTCAACAAGACCAGCTTCGTCAAGTACGTCACAGACCTGAAGAGCTGGTACGACCAGGGCCTGGTCAAGATCAAGAACAAGGAACAGGGCCAGGACATGGTCCAGGCCTTCGCATCCGGTGATTGCCAGATGGTCATGACATCGGTCGGCGACCACGGCACGGTCGGTAAGACGCAGAAGGCCGGCATGGCCTGGGACGTCGCCGAGCTTCCGGTCTATGCCGGCACCGAGCGCAAGAATTCACTGGTCGGCGGCGCTTCGCTCTGGGTTCTGCAGGGCAAGTCCAAGGATGAGTACAAGGCTGCGGCAGCCTTCCTCAACTTCATCCACGATCCGAAGACCGCGCTCTTCTGGTCAACCAACACCGGCTACATCCCCGTGACCAAGTCGGGCTTCGACTACATGAAGTCCACCGGCTTCTACGACAAGGCACCCTACAAGGGCCGCGAAGTCGCCATCGCCAGCCTGACCGCTTCGGAGCCGACACCGATCACCCGCGGCATCCGCCTCGGCAACTTCACGCAGATCCGCGCTGAGTTCGGCAACCAGATGCAGGCGATCTTCTCCAACAAGGTCAGCGTCAAGGACGGCATCGACACGCTCGTCAAGAACGGCGACGCCAACCTCGAGCGCTTCGAACAGACCTACAAGGGTAAGACCCTTCCCTGATCGAGCCTGAAGCAACAGCGCCGTCCATTCCGAACAGGATGGGCGGCGTCTCTTTATCCGAAAGGGCGCTCGCGTCCGACAGAACTTGCGCCGGAAGAAGCAATGGAAAAACGCACCACATTCAATAGAAACACCATCGGCATCCTGTTCGTCGTGCCGCAGATCCTGCTGATCTTCACGTTTTTCTATTGGCCGGCCGGACAGGCGGTCTTCTGGTCACTGACGCTTCAGCAGCCTTGGGGCGGCGGCAACACCTGGGTCGGGCTGGATAACTTCAAGTCCCTTCTCAGCAACCCCGACTACTGGAATTCGGTCACCCGCAGCATGGTCTTTGCGGCCATCAGCACGACGCTTGCGATGTCGGTCGGGCTTCTTCTAGCGGCCCTTACCGACCGGCAGCTCAGAGGCTCCAAATTCTATCGTGTCGTGCTGATCTGGCCCTACGGTATTGCCGCACCAGCGCTGGCGCTGGGGTTCCGGTTCATTCTTGCACCGCAGGCCGGTCTCGTGTCGGCCATCAACCAATGGTGGCCGGGGATCTGGGATCCGGGTCTCAACGGTGCCGACGCGATGGCGTCCGTCATCGTCGCCTTCTCATGGAAATATATCGGCTACAATTTCATCTTCTTCCTGGCCGCGTTCCAGGGCATTCCGCGCTCGCTGATCGAGGCAGCCGCGATGGACGGCTCCAGCGTGCTCAGGCGGTTCAAGGACATCCAGTTTCCGCTGATCACGCCGACAATCTTCTTTTTGCTGGTCATCAACATCACCGAAAGCTTCCAGGATTCCTTCGGCATCGTCGACATCATGACGGGAGGCGGCCCGGCCAATGCCACCAACCTGATGGTCTACAAGATCTATTTCAACGGCTTCCGTGGCCTCGACTACTCCGGCGCAGCGGCCCAGAGCATCATCCTGATGTTCCTGATCGTGCTGCTTACCATTTTCCAGTTCCGCTTCATCGAGCGGCGCGTCCACTACCGTTGAGGCGACCATGGTCGAACGTACCCCTATCCTGAACTTTTTCACCCACGTGATCCTGTTCATCGGCTTTCTGGTCGCCATTCTCCCGTTTGTGATCATCACTATCGCCGCTTCGCACAATCTCCACGACGTCAACCAGGTTCCAATGTCGCTGGTGCCTGGCAACGATCTCCTTACCAATCTCCAGACCGCGTGGGTCACGGCCAATCTCGGGCCGAAGATGCTCAACAGCCTTGTCTTCGCCGTTGGCGTCGCAGCCGGCAAGGTGATCATTTCGGCACTGACGGCCTTTTCGCTGGTGTATTTCCGTTATCCGGGTCGCGGCCTGATTTTCTGGGCGATCTTCATCACCCTGATGCTGCCGCTCGAGGTTCGCATTGTGCCGACCTACGCAGTTGCCGCCAACGTGCTGGCACCGTACCAGGCGATCCTCGACGTGACGGGCATCAGCTGGCTGATCGAACGTTTTTCGGGGGTCGAAGTCTCGATGAGCTTCGGGCTGCTCAACACCTATACGGGGCTGATCCTGCCGCTCGTCGCGACCGCCACTGGCACGTTCCTCTACCGCCAGTTCTTCCTGACGATGCCGGACGAACTGACGGAAGCCGCAAGAATGGACGGCGCCGGGCCTCTGCGCTTCTTCATCGATATCCTGATGCCGCTGTCACGCACCAACATGGCGGCGCTGTTTACGATCATGTTCCTCTATGCCTGGAACCAGTATCTCTGGCCGCTGCTGGTGACCACAGATCCGGCCTATCAGACGGCGGTCACAGAATTGAAGCAGCTGATTCCCAACATAGGCGGCATCCCGGAATGGCATATCGCCATGGCTGGAACCCTGATTGTCATGCTGCCACCCCTGCTCATCGTCGTTCTGATGCAACGGTGGTTCGTGCGTGGACTGGTTTCCACCGAGAAGTAGCGCTGGATCGTAGTGAGCTTACTGATGGCGGGCCTCGAGCCCGCCATTTTCGTTTTTGCCCCCGGCGCCACGTAAAAATGCCGCTGGAGCTGGGCTCCAACGGCATCGATGGCAGGCTTGGAAGGTATTCGTCTTAGATCAGGAGACCAGTTCCTTTTCCCGCACCGGCGTGGTCTCGGCCAGGTCGAGGCGCAGATCGGTCTCGTGCGAGAACAGGTGAATGTGTTCGAAGGGCAGCTGCAGCGCGATCGACTGGCCGGTCTCGCCGGTGACATGGTCTGAAATACTGAGAGCGAAGTTCGAGCCGTTGATGTCGGAGTGGATGACGCGACCGGCACCGAGTTCCTCGATGAAGTCGACGGTGGCCGGAATGCTGCCCGGCGTGCCCACAGGAACCATCCGAGCGTGCTCCGGGCGGATGCCGAGCGCCGCGGCGCGGCCGGCATTGGCTTTGCCGATGACCGGATCGACAGGGATCGGAATACCGTCGAACACGAAGTTGGCGCCATCGGCGGAAAACGTGCCTTCAAGAAAGTTCATAGCCGGCGAGCCGATGAAGGAGCCGACGAAACGGGTGCGCGGCTTGTTGTAGACCTCGAGCGGCGTGCCGACCTGCTCGACCTTGCCCTTGTACATGACCACCAGCTTGTCGGCGAGCGTCATCGCCTCGACCTGGTCGTGGGTGACGAAGACGGAGGTGGCTGAGAGGCGCTTGTGCAGGCGGCGGATCTCGACGCGCATCTGGACGCGCAGCTTGGCATCGAGATTGGACAGAGGCTCGTCGAACAGGAAGACCTTCGGTTCGCGGATGATGGCGCGGCCCATGGCGACGCGCTGACGTTGGCCGCCGGAGAGCTGGGCCGGCTTGCGGTCGAGGAAATCCTCGAGGCCGACGATCCGAGCCGTCTCCTTGATGCGGCGGTCCCGCTCGTCCTTGGGGACGCCGGCGACCTTGAGGGCGTAACCCATGTTGGCAGCGACATCCATGTGCGGATAGAGCGCATAGTTCTGGAACACCATGGCGCAGCCGCGCTCGCGCGGCTCCAGTTGATTGACGACGACATCGTCTATGACGATCTCACCGCTCGAGATATCCTCTAGTCCGGCGATCATACGCAGCAAGGTCGACTTGCCGCAGCCTGATGGGCCGAGGATAACGACGAATTCGCCGGAGCGAAAAGTGAGGTCCACGCCGTGGACCACCTTGTTGGCGCCATAGGCCTTGCGGACCTGCTCGATGCGGATTTCTGCCATGTTGCACTCCTTGTCTATTTAGGTGGAGAGCTAACGGCGTTGCATAACAGAACGGTGACAAGGCGAGGCGAAACAGCATGGCTGCAAGACCTTTCCGCATGCGATTGTCCCGATGTCAGAAGTTCGATTTCTTGAGCGGCACTGAAACCTTTGATCCGACACCAACGTAGATGCGTAACAGACGGAAAGAAGACAATGAAATGGGGGCGGACGTAGTGGAAGAAGCGAAGGAGTGCACCATCCTGTGGTTCCGCAAGGATCTGCGGCTCGATGACAATCTCGCGCTCAATGCTGCCAGCCAGACATCCGCTCCGGTCATTCCAGTCTATATCAGGGAGCCGGAAGAGCAAGGCACCGGCCCTCTCGGCGCGGCGCAACGCTGGTGGCTGCACCATTCGCTGCTGGCCCTGCAGGCGTCGCTGAGGGCGTTGGGCAGCGACCTCATCCTGATGTCCGGCGATCCGCTGGAGATCCTGCAGACGCTTATCGAGAAGACCGGCGCGACCAAACTTGTCTGGAACCGCCGCTATGATCCACCGGGTATAGCGGTCGATACGCGCATCAAGGAGACGCTCGGCGCGCAGCTTGCCGTTTCCAGCCATGCCGGCCAGCTGCTTCACGAGCCTTCCAAGCTGAAGACCGGCGGCGGCACGCCCTACCGCGTCTACACGCCATTCTGGCGGGCGCTGGATGGCGGCGGCGAGCCGTCGGAGCCGCCGGAAGCACCCAAGAGCCTGGCCGCACCGAGCGCTTGGCCGGTGAGTGAAAAGCTCGACGACTGGGGCCTGCTGCCGACCAAGCCGAATTGGGCGGCGTCATTTCCCGAGGTCTGGGCGCCGGGCGAAGCTTCGGCGCGCGCGAAGCTGGAGGATTTCGTCGACGAGGCGCTCAATGGCTACAAGGTCGGACGCGACTTCCCCGCCAAGCCGTCGACGTCGATGCTTTCGCCGCACCTCGCCCTGGGAGAGATTTCGCCGGCTCGCATCTGGTATGCGACGAGAGGCCTGCCCGACAGCGTGCCGCAGGAGGACGTGATCCATTTTCGCAAGGAACTGGCTTGGCGGGATTTCTGCTACCACCTGCTCTTCCACTACCCGGCCCTGCCCTACGACAACTGGAACAAACGCTTCGACGGCTTCGCGTGGAAGACGGACGACAGCCTTTTCGAAGACTGGACCCGCGGCCGCACAGGCTATCCGATCGTCGATGCCGGCATGCGGCAATTGTGGAAGCATGGCTGGATGCACAATCGCGTCCGGATGATCGTCGGCTCCTTCCTCATCAAGGACCTGATGATCGACTGGCGGCGCGGCGAGGAATGGTTTCGCGACACGCTGGTCGATGCCGATCCGGCCAGCAATGCCGCGAACTGGCAATGGGTGGCGGGTTCCGGCGCCGACGCCTCGCCCTTCTTCCGGATTTTCAACCCCATGCTGCAGGGCGAGAAATTCGATCCGCTTGGACGCTATGTCCGTGAATTCGTGCCCGAGCTCGCCGCTCTCGAAGACAAATACATCCACAGGCCCTTCGAGGCTCCGCCTTCCGTCCTGGACAAGGCGGGTGTCGTGCTCGGCCAGACCTATCCCCATCCGATCGTCGACCATGGCATCGCCCGCGACCGCGCGCTGAAGGCCTACAGCGCAGTAAAGGACGCCGCATGAACGCTCTGTTCGCAGACCCGAGACACCACGGTCCACACCGCATGAAGATCGCGGTGATCGGCTCCGGCGTGTCAGGCACATCGGCGGCCTGGGCACTCAATTCCGTGCATGACGTGACGCTCTACGAAAAGGCCGCGCGGCCGGGGGGCCACACCGCAACGGTCGACATCGACTATGACGGTACGCCGATCTCGGTCGATACCGGCTTCATCGTCTACAACGAGCAGAACTATCCGAACCTGACCGCGCTCTTTGCCGAACTCGGCGTGCAAACCCATGCCAGCAACATGAGCTTCGCGCTGTCGCTGGACCGAGGCCGGATGGAATGGAGCGGCGATACGCTCGGCACGCTGTTTGCGCAGAAGCGTAACCTGATGCGCCCTTCCTTTCTCTGGATGGTTCGAGAAATCCTGCGCTTCAACAAGATCTGCCTGCTCGATCGCGCCGCCGGTCATCTGACTCAGCGTTCGATCGGCGCCTATCTCGACTGGCGGGGCTTCTCCCCCGGCTTCACCAACAACTACCTGATGCCGATGGCAGCAGCCATCTGGTCGACGCCGACCACGCGGATGCTCGACTTTCCGGCCGAGCATTTCGTCAACTTCTTCGACAATCACCGGCTGATCTACATCAAGCAGCATCAGTGGCGCACCGTCACTGGCGGCAGCCGCAATTACCTCGACAGGCTGCTGTCTCCACTCGGTGACCGCCTCAAACTCTCCTGCGGCATCCGCGCCGTCGAGCGGCGAGAGGACCACGTTGTCATCACCGACGAGCATGGCCGCGAAGCGATCTATGACAAGGTGATCTTCGCCGCCCACAGCGACCAGACGCTGGCCATGCTGAAGGACGCCACGCGCGAGGAAGCGCGGCTGCTTGCATCCGTGCCCTACGCGCCCAACCGCGTCGTCCTCCACCGGGACCTCGATCTGATGCCGAGGCGCCGCAAGGTCTGGGCATCCTGGAACTATCTGCGCTCCAGCGACGACCAGGGCCAGAACGGCTGTGCGGTGAGCTATTGGATGAACCGGTTGCAGGGGATCAGCAACGATCACCCGCTGTTCGTCACCCTCAACCCGGATCGCGAGCCAGATCCTTCTAAGGTCTTTGCTGAATACTCCTACGACCATCCACAGTTCAGCGGCGGCAGCATGGATGCGCAGGCACAGCTGGCATCCATCCAAGGCCGCCATCACAGCTATTTTGCCGGTGCATGGACGGGCTACGGTTTTCACGAGGATGGACTGTCCTCGGGTCTCGCGGCAGCGCAGGCTCTCGGCGGCATCATTCCCTGGCGCCCCCACACCCCTTCGATCTCGCACCGCGAACCGGAACTCGAGGCGGTGGCATGAGCAAGGCTCATCAACGTCGCGGTATCGACGTCGAGCGCAACGGTCCGGCGCCAACGGTCGCCGCCGCGCTTTACAGCGGTGAAGTGATGCATCAGCGCATGAAGCCTTTCGGCCACCGTTTCCACTACCGGGTCTTTTCGCTGATGGTCGATCTCGATCGTCTCGGCGAGGCGGATCGGCTGTCTGCGCTGTTTTCCGTAAACGCGCGCAACCTCGTGGCCTTTCACGAGAAGGACCATTCCGGCAGCGCGGGCATGGGTCTGCGCAGCTATGCCGATGGCCTGCTGGCCGAGGCCGGGCTGACGCTGCCGGCGGCACGCATCCTTCTGGTCTGCTACCCGCGTATCCTCGGGTATGTCTTCAATCCGATCTCGGTCTATTACGCCTACGATGCCGATGAGCGGCTGGTGGCGATGATCTATGAAGTCCGCAACACCTTTGGCGAACGCCATACCTACGTCTGCCCGGTCGGCTCAGGCGAGATGACATCGGGCGGGCTGCGCCAGAGCTGCGACAAGCTGTTTCACGTCTCGCCATTCATACCGATGCAGATGCGCTATCATTTCCGTATGCTGCCGCCGGGCGAGGAAATCCGCTGGCGCATTCTGGAGACGGATCCGGAAGGCCCTTTGCTGGCCGCGACCTTCAGCGGTCGTCAGGAAGCCATGACGACGGCAACGCTCCTGTCGCTGACCGCCCGCATCCCCTTCCTGACACTAAAGATCGTTGCCGGCATTCACTGGGAGGCATTGAAACTATGGCTGAAGGGAGCGAAATATATACCCCGGCCAAAGGCGCCGCCTCCCGTCAGCATCAAGCCGCAGCGCATGACCTTGGAGGCCGCAGAATGACGTTGGACGACCCGATTATCGACGCCAGGGACTCGCAAGTGAAGACGACGCAAAATATAGGTGCCGGAGCCAAGCCTAGTGTTACCGGAGCATCGATGACAGACGCGCAAGACTGGACAAAGTTCGCCGAGGGCGCAGAAATCCTGACGAGCGAGAACATTGGCAAGGTCGTCAAGGGATTGCCGCTCAAGGCCCGGCTGGCATTGAGAGGCCTTCTGCAGATGCAGCACGGGACCTTGTCGATAGAGCTTCCCGATGGCCGCAAGGTGATCATCAAGGGCCGGACCACCGGTCCGGAAGCAGCCGTTCGTCTGCGCAATTGGAACCTTGCCAGCCGCGCCCTGATGACGGGCACGATCGGCGTGGCCGAGACCTACATGGACGGCGATTGGGATAGTCCCGACATCGTCGCATTTCTAAAACTGTTCCTCGTCAACGGCGATGCCGCCGACCGGTATGCGAACGGCACGGGAAGCTTGATGAAGCTGGCGGAGAAAATCCGCCACTGGCTGCGCGGCAACAGCAAAGCCGGCTCGAAACGCAACATCTCTGCCCACTACGATCTCGGCAACGAATTCTACAAGGCGTGGCTCGATCCGAGCATGACCTATTCGTCGGCGCTCTATTCCACCGGTGCCAACGACCTGCAGTCCGCTCAGAACGCCAAGTACCGGGCGCTGGCGGAGGCCACCGGCATCATGCCCGGCGACCACGTGCTGGAGATCGGCTGCGGTTGGGGCGGCTTTGCCGAATTCGCTGCCAGCGAAATGGGCTGCAGGGTCACCGGCCTGACGATCAGCCGCGAGCAACTGGCCTTTGCGCAAGAGCGTATCCGCAAGGCGGGCCTCAGCGACCGCGTGGATTTCCGCTTCCAGGACTATCGCGACGAGACCGGCGTCTATGACAAGATCATCTCGATCGAGATGTTCGAGGCTGTCGGCGAAAAATACTGGCCGACCTATTTCGCCAAGCTGAAGGAATGCCTGAAGCCGGGCGGGCGGGCGGGGCTGCAGATCATCACCATCAGGGCGGAATCCTTTGCCAAGTACAAGGCGAACCCGGATTTCATCCAGAAATATGTCTTCCCCGGCGGCATGCTGCCGACGCCGGAGCACCTGCAGACACTGAGCCGCAAGGCCGACCTGTCGATGGTCAAGGATTTCGGTTTCGGGCTCGATTACGCCCGAACGCTGGCGGAATGGCGCGACCGCTTCTGGATGGCCTGGGAGCGGGTCAAGCCGCTGGGCTTCGATGATCGCTTTAAGCGGCTGTGGGACTTCTATCTCTACTATTGCGAGGCTGGCTTCCTGTCCCGCAACATCGACGTTCGCCAGGTCGTTTTTGCCCGGGCGTGACGAAAGAACGCCATCGGGCGGAGAACCGGGCAGCATCCCGCCCATCAACAGGTGGCGTCTTCTTGCCTACGCCTTGCCGGCAGCACCGCTGGCGGCTCTAGGCCTGCCGCTCTATGCGGTCGTGCCGACCTACTACACGGAAACGCTCGGCCTGCCGCTTGCCGGCGTTGGCTTCGTTCTGCTGCTGGTGCGGATCTTCGATGCCGTGTCGGATCCACTCGTCGGACTGGTCGCCGACCGCTACCGGCCGGCGTTCGGCCGCCGTCGCTTCCTGTTTACAGTGTCGCTGCCGATAGCAGCCGTTGCGGCCTTCATGCTCTACGCGCCGCCCTCGGGCGTGACGCTTTTCTGGCTCGGCTTCTGGGGCATCGTGCTGTCGCTCGGCTACACCATGGCCATGGTGCCCTACTCCGCCTGGGGCGCCGAACTCGTCGAAGACTATCGCGGTCGCACGTCGCTGACGGCTCTGCGCGAAGGCATCACGCTGATCGGCGTGCTGATCGCCATCGTCGTTCCCTTTGCCATCGGCATGGAACGCGGCGCTGCGATCCCCGGCCTCGCCGTGCTCGGGATCATCGTAGCTACCGGCCTGCCGCTGTTCGGACTGCTCGCCGTCTTCAGCGTGCCGGAGCCGAAAGAGCATGGGGTAACCGATCTCGCACTCCGGGAAAGCGTTGGGCTCCTGGGGGAGAACAAGCCGTTTCTGCGGTTGCTGGTTGCCTATTTCATAAATGGCTTTGCCAATGGCATCCCGGCAACGCTCTTCCTCTACTTCGTTTCCGACAGGCTCGGACTGCCGGAGGCACGCGGGCCGCTACTGTTCGTCTATTTCCTGTTCGGCATCGCCGGCGTGCCACTGGCGACATTTGCGGCAAACCGGCTGGGCAAGCACCGCGCCTGGTGCCTGGCGATGATCGTCGCCTGCGCGGCCTTCGTCATCGCGCCGCTGCTGCCGCCTGGCTCGCTTTACGGGTTCGGGGCGATCTGCGTCGTCACGGGATTGATGTTGGGATTCGATCTTTCGCTGCCGCCGGCCATCCAGGCGGATGTCATCGACGTCGATACCGCTCGCTCCGGGACGCAGCGGAGCGGGCTTTATTTTGCAGCCTGGGGACTGGCGACAAAACTGTCGCTGGCGGCGGGCGTCGGGCTGATCTTTCCGCTGCTGTCGACCTTCGGCTTCGATGCATCAGCTGGAACCGGCAACCAGACAGAGTCCCTCTGGGCACTTGCCGTCGCCTATGCCTGGATCCCGATCGTCCTGAAGCTGATCGCCGTCGCGCTGATGTGGAATTTTCCGTTGGACGAGACGTCGCACAGGGCGTTGAGAGAAACCATCGACGCCCGATAGGTTCCGCTATTCCGCCGGATGCGGGGACGGATCGCGCGGCGCTTCGATGGGGCGCTGCGGCCAGCCGGTGAAGCGATTGATCGCCTTGAAATAAAGGCTGTAGGGCAGAAACTGCAACAGCTTCAGCTTGAAGGTGAAATTCTTTGGGAAGGTGATCTCGAAAGACGATGTCTTGAGGCCCGCCGCGATTTCGTCGGCAGCAACTGCGGCCGTCACCAGCGAGGGCATGGGGAACTGGTTGTCCTTGGTCGCTTCCGTGTCGACAAAGCCCGGATTGATGATCTGGATGCGGATGCCGAGCTTGTCGAGATCGAACTTCAGGCTTTCGGCCATGTTGATCAGCGCCGCCTTGGTGGCGCCATAGGCGGCACTGGTCGGCAACCCTCCATAGCCGGTCACCGAAGAGACGATGGCGATCTGCCCCTGCCCCTTCGACTTCATGTGCCGCACCGCCGGAATCAGGCAGTTGACCACGCCGGTCAGATTGACGGAAAAGCTGCGGTCGAAATCCTCGTGCTTCATGTGGGCGCCATCGACGGGCAGATAGACGCCGGCGTTGAAGATCGCGAGCGCAAGCGTGCCGTGCTGATATTCGATCGCGGCGACCGTATGCTCCATGTCCTCCGCGTTGGTGACATCGCCGTCGAGCACAATGATGCCACCGGAGAGCCCCGCTGCTTCGGTCTGCAATTCGAGCAGCTTTGCGTGGTTGCGGGCAGTCACCGCGACACGGTACCCTTCGCCAGCGAGCTTCAACGCCAGAGCCCTTCCGATCCCGGAGCTCGCGCCCGAAATCCAGACGATGCCATGATCGGGGCGGGCAACGAAGTCACGCATGTGGCTCTCCTTGGCGGGTTCCAATGAACACCAGGCGATGTCGGACGGTTCCCAGCCGACACAGATTTTAGGTTAGCATCTCTTTGTGGCTGCTTTCAGCCAAGCAGATCACCGATCAGCCGCGGCAACGAACCCCGGAACTTGATCGGGGCCTCCAGCACGGAAAGGGCAATGCACGGGCGGGCGTTCTCGGCAACGGGCCGGTGGACGAGGCTGTCGTCGGCCACGGATATGTCGCCCGGGCCGTAGCGCCCGCGCACATCGTTGAAGGCACCGTCGAGCACGAGCGTCAACTCGACGCCCTCGTGCGTATGGGTCGGGAGGGTTCTGCCGGCGCGGATCCACATCAGACTGACCTCGCAACCGTCGATGTGTCCGAGATCGTACTGCTTGAAGCCAGGCAGCTTGGTGCGCCAAGGCACATCGTCAGCGTCGAAGCCGATGAAGTCGCGGAGTGCCTGCGGAAACTTCCCCGTCTGCGAACCAGGCAGCGGCTGCGGGATCACGTCAACCGCAGCGGGCGTGGCAAAGATCGCCGCAAGCCGTGCGTCCCTTGCCGCAATCTCGCTTGGCGGCAAAAGCTCGAGCGCCTCGCCGGCGAGCGCTTCGAGATCGCGGACGATCGAACGATTGGCAGGTTGCATTTCCAGGTGAGCGGCGACGAGCACGCGCGCCGGTTCCGGCAGGGAGCCGGCCACATAATGCGCCATAAGCGCATCGACAGTGTCGATCTGATTGTGAACCATATCTGCCCCGGCCAAACTTGGTCACCTGCTCCTGAATGATTTGATGCTGGATACGCGCAATGTCAATCGCCGGATCACCAAGGCAGACTGATCGTTCAGGCGCGAAGCAATTTTATGACATCCATCTCCCTAAGAGAATAGAATTTCTTGCCAGCCGCGCCTTGTGGAGAGAAAAGACCGTTCATACAATAGGATGAAACAGAAGGCAGATCCCATGAGCGTTTACCCCTCCGTTCTCGAAGCGATCGGCCACACCCCGCTGATCAAGCTCAAGCGCGCTTCCGACGCAACCGGCTGCACCATCTATGGCAAGGCGGAATTTCTGAACCCCGGCCAGTCCGTCAAGGATCGTGCGGCACTTTACATTATCCGCGATGCCGAGAAAAAGGGATTGCTGCGGCCGGGCGGCGTCATCGTCGAAGGCACTGCCGGCAACACGGGGATCGGCCTGACGCTGGTCGCCAAGGCGCGCGGCTACCGCACGGTCATCGTCATCCCGGAGACCCAGAGCCAGGAAAAGAAGGACGCGCTGAGACTGCTTGGTGCCGAGCTGATCGAGGTTCCGGCAGCGCCCTACAAGAGCAGCAACAATTACGTCAAGATTTCAGGTCGGCTCGCCGAGCAAATGGCAAAGACCGAGCCGAACGGGGCGATCTGGGCAAACCAGTTCGACAATATCGCCAACCGGCAGGCCCATGTCGAAACGACGGCGCGGGAGATCTGGGACGACACGGACGGCAAGGTCGATGGCTTCATCTGCGCGGTCGGCTCTGGCGGAACACTGGCCGGCACCGCCCTCGGCCTGCATGGCTTCAACAGCGATATCAAGATCGGACTGGCCGACCCCGAAGGCGCCGCCCTCTACGAATATTATGCGCATGGAACGCTCAAGTCCGAGGGATCGTCGATTACCGAGGGCATCGGCCAGGGGCGTATCACCGCCAATCTCGAAGGCTTCAAACCGGATTTTGCCTACCGCATTTCCGACGCCGAAGCGCTGCGGCATGTCTTCGATCTCGCCGAGCATGAAGGACTGTGCCTTGGCGGCTCGTCCGGCATCAACATCGGCGGCGCCGTTCGCCTTGCCGAGGACCTCGGCCCCGGACATACCATCGTGACCATCCTCTGCGACTACGGCAATCGCTACCAGTCCAAGATGTTCAACCCGGAATTTCTGAGGTCCAAGGGACTGCCTGTGCCGCAATGGTTGACCCAATCGCCCGAGATCTCCATTCCCTATGAAACGGTCGCGTGATCGGCCATGACGGTGCATGCGCTTTATCGCGACGATTTCTATCTATCGACCGTCGAGGCGACGGTGACCGCCGTCCATGACGACGGCGCCATCGAGTTCGACCAAACCTGCTTCTACGCGATGTCGGGGGGCCAGCCGGGTGACACCGGCTTTCTCGAGCGTGACGGCGGCGAAAGAATAGCGCTCGGCCAGACGCGTCATGGAGCGACCAAGGAGATCATCCTGCACGTGCCGCTCGACGGCGAGCCACGGCCTTTCGTCGGCGAGAAGCTCGTCCTTCACATCGACTGGCAGCGCCGCTACCGGCTGATGCGGATGCATACGGCCTGCCATCTGCTGTCGGTGGTCTGCCCCTATCCCATCACCGGTGCCGCGGTCGGCGAGGAGGATAGCCGCGTCGATTTCGATATGGGTGAGGCAATCGACAAGGACGAGGTCACGGCCAAGCTGATGGCTCTGGTCAACGAGAACCATCCGGTGACCTTGCAGTGGATTACCGACGAGGACCTGGCTGCCAATCCCGGCATCGTCAAGTCCAAGAACGTCCGCCCGCCGGTCGGCCTCGGGCGCGTCAGCCTTGTCTGCATCGGCGAGAATTCTGCCGTTGACAGTCAGCCCTGCGGCGGCACACATGTATCCGAGACCCAGGAGGTCGGTTCGATCTACATCGCCAAGATCGAAAAGAAGGGCAAGGAAAACCGGCGGTTCCGTATTCGCTTCGGAACGCCTGGTGAGGAAGCCTGAACATCATGGAGACCAGCATGAGCGCCGACCTAAGCCCGTTCGTCGTTTCGGCCGAATGGCTGCAGCAACAGATTGGTGCCAAGGACCTGAGGATCGTCGACGCGTCCTTTTACCTGCCGGCACAAAAACGCGACGCAGAGGCCGAATATGCCGCGGGCCATATCCCCGGCGCCGTTCGCTTCGATCACGACAAGATTGCCGATCACTCCACCGACCTGCCGCATATGGTCGCTTCGCCGGAAGATTTTGCCGAACAGGTCGGCAAGCTCGGCATCAGTGCCACTGACCGGATCGTTGTCTACGATGGTCCGGGAATTTTCTCGGCGCCGCGCGTCTGGTGGCTGTTCCGGATCATGGGGGCTGGCGACGTCCGGGTTCTCGACGGCGGCCTTGACGGCTGGAAGGCCGAGGGCCGGCCTTTGGAAACAGCAACGCCCGATCCGGCACCGGCAGTCTTTACGCCGACCTTCGATGCCGAGCGCGTCGTCGGCTTCGAGGCCATGCGTGACATCGTCTCCAGCGGCGCCATGCAGATTGCCGACGCCCGCAGCGCCGGACGCTTCGCGGCGGAGGAGCCGGAACCCCGGCCGGGCATGCGCGCCGGCCACATGCCCGGCGCCCGTAGCCTGCCATCCGGATCGTTTTCCACCAACGGCAAGCTGAAGCCGCTCTCCGAGCTGAAACGGACGATCGAAGCCGCCGGCATCGACCTGTCAAAGCCGGTCGTCACCAGCTGCGGCTCCGGCATCACGGCCGCCATCATCACGCTGGCACTGCATTCTCTCGGCCACACGGACAATCGTCTATATGACGGCTCGTGGTCCGAGTGGGGAAGTCGCGCCGACACTCCCATTGCGACTGGCAAGGCATAATTCATGGCCAAGAAAACCTTAGCCGCGCTGCCGGTGCAGATTACCCGGCTGGAAATGACCGCACCGCCGAAGGCGAGCCTGTCGATCCCCGTCAATATTCAGGCGGCCGTGATGCGCGCGCCGAAAATTCCGCTGCCCTTCTACCGCTACCTCTACCGCCAGGTCGGCGCCCGCTGGCAATGGGTCGACCGGTTGCGGATGAGCGACGAGGAACTGACGGCGGTGCTCCACAACGAGCGAAACGACGTGAGCGTGCTCTACATCAACGGCGCGCCTGCCGGCTTCTTCGAGCATTGTCGCGTCGACGAGGAAACCATCGAGCTCAGCCATTTCGGCCTGATCGAACATGCGCTCGGCCTCGGCATCGGCAAGTGGTTCCTGCTGCAGGCGCTTTATGCCTTGTGGCTCTCCAACCCCGTGCGGATCGTCGTCACCACCAACAATCTCGACCACCCCCGCGCCTTGCAACTCTACCAGATGTTCGGCTTCTCGCCGGTCTCGACAGCGCAGGGCAGCGTCACGCCCTTGAGCGACGCAGAACTGCTTGAGATCATCAAGCGCGGGTGAGGCCTATCGGTTCATCCCCGTCGGGCGGCGCGGGTCGTTGCGACGGGTGATGTCGAGCGTCTGTCCGGCATCGACATTGAGATCTGCGAACTCCGTCCGCAGCGCGCAAAGCGCCTCGAGGATTTCCGCATTCTGCCTGGCGATGGTGTCGAGGTCGATGTCCGGCATTTGCAGCTCCTTTTGACCACGACATAGCGCTTCAGAAGCCGCCGGCAAGAATCGGGTGGTTTCCCAACGATGGGGGCGTCATGACGGGGCGACGTCAAAAGGAGACCCGTCATGTCCAACATTCGTTACGCGGCCATGCCGTCCACCGATGCCGAAGCAATCTGGCAGGGGGAGCCCGATGCCTATGGCCTCCAGCCGGAGACGATGATTTCCGATGGACCCGGCCATCCCTGCCGCCATTGCCTCGCGAATATCGAGGCCGGCGAGCCGCTCCTGGTCTTTGCCTACAGGCCCTTCCCCGCGCCGCAACCCTATGCCGAGACCGGCCCAGTCTTCCTGCACAGGACGCCGTGCCGACGCTTTGTCGCCGAAGAGGTCATGCCTCCGGTTCTTTCCGGCTCGCGTGATTTCATCGTCCGCGGCTATGGCGATAACGACCGGATCGTCTACGGCACCGGGGCGGTCACCGCTTCGTCGGATATTTCAGCCTATGCCGCAACGCTGCTGGAGCGGCCCGACATCGCCTATGTGCATGTGCGTTCGGCCCGCAACAACTGCTACCAGTGCCGAATCGACACACAAAAGGCGCCAACCCATGAGATCGACGCCTTCATCTGATGGCTACGTCGAGGCTCAGGCGACGTTCAAGATGCTCTCGGGGGCGACGGCCTCGTAGCCCAGTGCCTCGGCAACGGCGGCATTGACCACGCGTCCCTTGTGGACGTTGAGACCGTTGCGCAGATGGCGGTCTTCGGCGATCGCGCGCAGGCCGCGATCGGCGAGCGCCAGGCCGTGCTGCAGCGTCGCATTGTTCAGCGCGTGGGCCGAGGTGACCGGCACTGCGCCCGGCATGTTGGCGACGCAATAATGCACGACGCCCTCGACGACATAGGTGGGGTCGGAGTGGGTCGTCGCATGCGAGGTCTCGAAGCAGCCGCCCTGGTCGATGGCGACGTCGACGATGACAGAGCCCTTCTTCATGCCGGTCAGCATCTCGCGTGTCACCAGCTTCGGCGCGGCAGCACCGGGAATGAGCACAGCACCGATCACGAGATCGGCGGAGAACACTTCATCCTCAAGCGCCTGGATGCTGGAATAGCGGGTGTGGACCCGGCCGGAAAAAAGATCGTCGAGCTGGCGCAGGCGCGGCAAGGAGCGGTCGAGAATAGTTACGTCGGCACCGAGGCCGACGGCCATGCGGGCCGCGTGCAGGCCGACGACACCGCCGCCGATGACCGTCACCTTGCCGGGCAGTACACCGGGCACGCCGCCGAGCAGCACGCCGAGACCACCATTGGCCTTCTGCAGAGCGGTCGCACCCGCCTGGATCGACAGACGTCCTGCCACTTCCGACATCGGCGCCAGCAACGGCAGGCCGCCGCGATCGTCGGTGACGGTTTCATAGGCGATGGCCGTGACACCCGATGCCAGCAAGCCTTTGGTCTGCTCCGGGTCCGGCGCAAGATGGAGATAGGTGTAGAGGATCTGGCCGTCCCGCAGCTGCGCCCATTCCTGCGGCTGCGGCTCCTTGACCTTGACGATCATGTCGCAGCCGTCGAAAATTTCCTTGGCGGTCGCGACGATCTTGGCACCGGCTGCGGCATAGGAATGGTCATCGGCACCGATGCCGGCACCGGCCTTCGTCTCGATAAAGACCTGGTGGCCGTGGGCCACGTAATCGCGCACGGCAGCAGGCGTCAGGCCAACTCTGTACTCGTGATTCTTGATTTCCTTCGGGCAACCGACGCGCATGTTCTTTCCTCTGAGTGGCCGTCCGCATTTTGCGGTTCGTTGCGTGAAGTGAAGCATTTCAGCGGCGCAATGTCCTTGCAAAGACGGTTTGCATAAGCGCGTGTTTTCGAAGATAATTGCGTGAAAGTGACGCTAACTGCAGGTTCTTCGAATGTCAGAGATGGATGCCATCGATCGTGCCATTTTACGCGCTCTTCAACAGAACGCGCGGATTACCAATGCCGAGCTTGCCGTCAAGGCTGGCCTCTCCCCCTCAGCCTGCTCGAGGCGGCTCGATATCCTGGAGAAAAATGGCACCATCGGCGGCTACCACGCCAAGCTATCGCACAAGGCGCTCGACTACCGGATGATCGCCGTCGTCCATATCTCCCTGTCGGGGCAGTTCGCCAAAACCCTGACGGAGTTCGAGACCGCCGTCCGGCTCTGTCCGAACGTGCTCGTCTGCTATCTGATGTCGGGAGAGTACGACTACATTCTTCGGGTTGCTGCTCGCGACCTCGAGGATTACGAGCGCATCCACCGCGACTGGCTCTCGGCGCTGCCGCATGTCGTCAAGATCAACTCCAGCTTCGCGCTCCGCGAGGTCATCGACAGGCCGAATGTCGGTCTCTGAGCGTCGAGGTCATCGGCTCAATCCGCTCGGGCTAAACGCAATCTCAACTGTTGGCGGATAGCCTCTTCCGCATAAAAGGAAGCCCTCATGATGAAGAACAACCTCGGGATGACCGTTCGCAATGAAGTGCGACGCAACACCCGCCTGATAGGCACGATCAAATATCTCAATCGCGAGACAGAGGGCCGCATCGTCGATCTCTCGGCCTATGGTGTCGCCGTGGACCTCGCCGGCTCCTTTCTCGGCGCAGCCGGCAGCAGGGTTCGCATCGAGTGCGAGGAAATAGGCTCGCTGGAGGGAACCGTGCGCTGGATGCGCGATGGCCGTATCGGCATCGAGTTCAGCCGCAACTCCAATGCCGCTGCCCAGGTCACCTCCTATTTCCGCTTTTTCCACAAGGACATCAAGCCCGTCATACACCGCTGAGGGGTGGCCGACCCGCTGAAATCACTGTGTCACTTAAGAGGTGCACTCCTGCGCAAATCATTCTAGTCTGGCCCCGCGTCGGGGGGCGGCTTTGCGTATCGAGGAGCGTGTCATGACTGCCAGTTTCGATCTTCCAATCTCCCGCCGATCATTGCTCGGCGGGCTCGGTGCCACCGCTGCGATGGTGCTGCTTCATCCCTTCTCCGCGCGCGCGGCAGGCAACCAGGCCCACCTGCGCCTGATGGAGACCACCGACATCCACGTCAACGTCTTTCCCTATGACTATTATGCCGACAAGCCGAACGAGACGATGGGCCTGTCGAGGACGGCGACGATCATCGATTCCATTCGGGCGGAAGCGACCAATGCGCTCTTGATCGACAATGGCGACGTTCTGCAGGGCAACCCGATGGGCGACTTCATGGCCTATCAGCACGGCATGAAGGACGGCGACGTCCATCCGGTCATCAAGGCGATGAACACGCTCGGCTACGAAGTCGGCACGCTCGGTAACCACGAGTTCAATTATGGCCTCGACTTCATGTTCAAGGTCCTCGCCGGTGCCAACTTCCCTTTCGTCTGTGCCAACCTGACAAAGGGGCAACTCGCCAGCGACCCCAGGAACGACGACCTTTTCTTCAAACCCTACCTGATCCTCGACAAGGTGATCAAGGATGGGGCCGGCAAGGAGACACCGATCAAGATCGGCTTCATCGGCTTTGTGCCGCCGCAGATCATGCTCTGGGACATCAAGAACCTCGAGGGCAAGGCGCAGACCCGCGACATCGTCGAGGCAGCCAAGGCCTGGGTCCCGGTCATGAAGGAACAGGGCGCCGACATCGTCATCGCACTCTCGCATTCGGGCATAGACGGAACGGCGCCTTCCGACCGGATGGAAAATGCCTCGCTCTACGTGGCAGCCGTCGAGGGCATCGATGCCGTCTTCACCGGCCACCAGCATCTCGTTTTCCCGGGCCCGAAGACCTGGGACGGCATTCAGGGCGCCGACCCGGTCAAGGGTACGCTGCAGGGCAAGCCGGCTGTCATGGCAGGCTTCTGGGGCTCGCATCTGGGGCTGATAGACCTGCTCCTCGAAAAGGACGGCAAGGGCTGGAAGATCGTCGACTTCACTTGTGAAGCCCGGCCGATCTATCACCGCGACGACAAGAAGAAGGTCATCGCCGATGTCGGCGACAAGAAGGAAGTGGTCGAAGCAGCAAAGGCCGAGCACGAGGCAACGCTTGCCTATGTCCGCACGCCCGTCGGCAAGAGCGTGGCGCCGCTCTATTCGTATTTCGCGCTTGTTGCCGACGATCCCTCCGTTCAGATCGTCTCGCAGGCGCAGAGCTGGTACATCAAGGACATGTTGAAGGAGACCGCGTACAAGGATCTGCCGATCCTCTCGGCTGCCGCCCCCTTCAAGTGCGGCGGACGCAACGGCGTCGACTACTACACCGACGTACCGGCAGGCGCGATTGCCATCAAGAATGTCGCCGATCTCTATCTTTATCCCAACACCGTGCAGGCGGTGGTGATATCAGGCGCGCAGGTCAAGAACTGGCTGGAGATGTCAGCCGCGATGTTCAATCAGATCACCCCGGGCGCCAAGGATGCACCGCTGCTCAACCAGGCCTTCCCCTCCTATAACTTCGACATCATCGATGGCGTCACCTACCAGATCGACCTGTCGCAGAAGCGGCACTTCGACGATGACGGCAAGCTCGTCGAGGCCGACTCCAACCGCATCCAGAATCTTCAGTTCGGCGGAAAACCGATTGATCCGGAAAAGAAATTTCTTGTTGTCACTAACAACTACCGAGCCGGCGGTGGTGGCAAGTTTCCGGATATCGGCAAGGACAAGGTGGTCTACCAGGCGCCCGATACCAACCGGGATGTCATCGTCCGTTACATCCACGATCAAGGCACGATCAACCCGACAGCGGACGGGAACTGGACCTTCAAGCCGATGCCGGGCACGACGGTCGTCTTCGACAGCGCGCCGAAGGCAACGGCATACGTTGCTGACCTGAAGAGCGTGAAGGTCGAGGACGTCGGCGACGGCGCAGATGGCTTCAGAACCTTCCGCCTGATGCTGTAGACAGCGCAACAAACGAGACTCCATGGGCGCCGCTGGCGCCCATTTTCATTCGGCGGCACCCATTTTTATTCCGCGGCGACCGCATCGCCGAACTGGACTCGCCTATTCATGAACTCGCTTCGGCTCGGGCATTGGGTCAGGCCCGAGCGGAAGGCTTCGATCATCCAGGCTGCGGCGGGACCGGGCGGATTGGCGAGCTTACGGATCGCATAGATCGGATATTCGCTCTGCTCATAGGCCTCGAGGTCGAGGTGAACGAGGCGGCCGCTCAGCAGGTCCTCGCGCACCAGCGACGCCGGCAGGCCGCCCCAGCCGAGGCCACCGCGAACCAGATGATGCTTGGTGGCGACGTCGCTGACGCGCCAGGTTCGATACGACAGCACGTTGAAGTCGCGCCCCTTGGTCTGTTCGGTCTGATCGGTGACGACGAGTTGCACCTCCTCGCGCACATCGGCGATCGTCAGCGGCCGATCGATGGCGGCGAGCGGATGGTCGGCGGCCACCACGGGTATCATGAACGAGTGGCCGATCCGTTCAACGTGGAGCGTGTCGTCTTTTTTGAAGACGGCGCCGCCGATGCCGATTGTCGACTGACCGCTGCTGACCAAGTCAACGACGGCTCCCAACTCGCCAACGTTGAGCCGCATCGAAACCGACGGGAATCGATCGCGGAACTCTTTCAGCACCTCGACCATCAGAGCCGTCGGCACCATGACGCTGATGGCAACCGACACCTCTGCCTCCAATCCGTCCTTCAGGCTGCGAACCCTGGCACGGATGACCTCGAGGTCGGCAAGGATTCGCCGGGCGTCTTCGAGCATCGCCTTCCCCGCATCGGTCAGCTTCGACTGCCGCGTACCGGAGCGCTCGAACAGTCCAACTTCGAGCTGCGCCTCCAGGTTGGCGATCGTATAGGAGACCACGGACTGCGCCCTGTTTAGCGCCCGCGCGGCCGCAGAGAAGCTGCCGGTCTCAGCAACGGCCAGGAAGACCTGCAATTGATCCAACGTCGGGTTCGGCAACATGATCCATCCAATCCATCGATAGGTATCATATATATTATCATGGTTTTTTCGATAGTCACCCCGGCCTATTGGTGGTGCGAACGAAGCGTCACCAGCTCCCGACGTCGTGAACGAACAAGGAAGTTTCTCATGTCCTCCATTCTCCTCCTTACATCCAGCCCCCGCTCCGACTCTCTGTCGACCAAGATTGCCACAGAGCTTGCCGAGAAACTGAAGGCACAGAGCCCCGGCTCGACTGTCGTCCATCGCGACCTGACGACGACAGCGCTGCCGCACATCGATGAACGGTTTACCATGGCTATCCGCACACCTGCCGATGCCCGGACGGCCGAACAGAATGAGGCTGCAAAGACCTCCGATGCGCTGACGCAGGAACTGCTTGCCGCCGACACGCTGGTCATCGGCACCGGCCTGATCAATTTCTCGATCTATTCCTCGCTGAAAAGCTGGATCGACAACATCGCCCGCGCCGGCATGACCTTCAGCTATGGCGAAAAAGGCCCGGTTGGTCTGGCCACCGGCAAGAAGGCATATATCGTTCTCGCCTCCGGCGGTGTCTATTCCAACGGACCGGCCGCACCCCTCAACCATGCCACGCCTTATCTGAAGTCGGTTCTCGCCTTCATCGGCATCACCGAGGTCGAGACGATCTTCGTCGAGGGCCTGGCATTCGGTCCTGAAGCTGCCGAGAACGCCATTGCCGCCGCCCGTACGCGCGCCGACGAACTGGCGACTGCCGCCTGATCGTCGAGATCATTGACGACATCAGCAGGCCGGCGCAAGCCGGCCGCATCTTGCCGCGATGTGACCTGTCAAAGCCGAAGGGTGGCCGCTAGTTGCGCGGCAACAGGCCATCCCTGCCGACCACGCAGTCGCGGCCATTGTTCTTCGCCTCGTAGAGACGGTCGTCGGCAACGGCGATCAGGCTGTTGAACGTCGCCGCATCGTCACCGATCGAGGCGACGCCGACGCTGACGGTAACGGGCATGTTCGCCGGACTACGGACGGCCGCAGAGACATGCCAGCGCAAATGCGCCGCCAGTAGCAAGGCCTCGGGGTGATTGGTGCGAGGGCATAGCACCACGAATTCCTCGCCACCGAATTGGAAAAGCCGATCCGTCGGGCGCAAGGTGCTCAAAATCTCCGCTGCTATCGACTTCAGGATCTCGTCTCCGATGATGCGGTCGAACGTGGAGTTGATGCGCCTGAAGTTGTCGGCATCAATCAGCAGGACGCTCAAATCCTCCCGACGCTCAAGGCTGGCGGCCACCAGTCCGGCGCCTTCGGCCTCCATGCGATTGCGATCGGGCAAGCCTGTTATCGCATCGAGACCATTCCGGGACACCAGATCGTTGTATCGCTCGCGATAGGTCAGATCCTGAAACACGTCGCGGACCGATCGATGCGCGATCGTAGCGCCTTGGCGGCGGATCATGATTTGATAGAGGGCGAAGAGCACGGAATAGATACAGACTGCCAGAAGCTTGCCGATCCAGCCTCCCCAGAAGACGTACAGAGGCACACCAACGAAATAATGAAGAGCCAAGAAGAAGCCGATCTGATCGAAGGTGAGCAGGACGATCCCGGCAATGGTAAAGCGCAGGACCACCCAGCGCTTGATGTATTGTCCCAGCTTTTCATAGAGCAGGATGATCCCCAGCGCATCGATGTACAGCAGCGCCGTGCCCCAGAGCATCAGCCAGCCCATTTCATTGACAAAACCAAAGTCCGCGCTGCGGGCCGGTGAAAGATCGACCGGGATGTGGAACTGCAATACCCAAGCGATGCTGACGGTGAGGATGTTGCCGAGGAACAGCCCGTAGATAGGCTGGCGGGCCACCGCCGCATCTTCCTGCATATAAAGCATCAGGATGAGCATGAGTTTGCCGGCGAAGAACACCGAGGATCCCGGCGACACAACGCCGAACGGCAGCTCGACATAGAAGACCGCCGCAAGATAGGTTTCCATGAAATGCATGACGCCGAGCGCTGTCAGGAAGGCCCCAAGCCCAATCCGCGCCCGAAAATGCAGCAAAGCCGCCATGATTCCAAAATAACCGATGGCCTCGATGACGAACAAAGCCAGATTGAGCTCTCTCATCCCATTGTCCGCTTTCGCCCCGGGCGCCCCACATGCGGGGTATCGACCTTGAAGCCTAAACTATATTAAGGAAGGCTTACAGCCAAGTGTATTGTCCGCCGTCACAACGCACGGATACCGTCTGATACACTCTGCAATGTTTCGCAGGCAATATTTTCAGGTAAAGGTGCTTAATATACAGCCTCACGACTTACTTCGTAAGAGTGAAAACAAGCACACTTCTTATACGCGCGCCCATCTTTACCGGACACGTGATCATATCGGCCTTGGCGCATGACGGGTCAGAGCCCTGTCAAACCTGCCGAATAGCCTCCCCGTCCGCGAACAGCGAAGAACCGTGCTGGTCGATAATCTGCTGAGCCTTGCGGAAGGTCGTTTCGATGGCGTCGTCTACGGAGCTGAAGACATCGGCGCGGATGAATGTGCGGACGAGCGTTTCGCCGTTCACCTGCTTTTCGATGCGCCCGGCCAGCCGAAACTGGCTGCCCTCGCGCTGCGGCACCGCGAAAATCTGGCAATCGTTGTAGGTCTGCGAGGCCGGCGGGGCGGCACTCGTTTTGCCGGCATCCGCCTTGGATGCACCGCCGCCGGAAAACATCGACAGGATATTCGATAGGAAGGAAGCCATGGTCGCCTCTCGATTGGCGCGGTCGCAACCGCCTGAAACTAGATGATGAGGTTTGCGAGAATCTCGTTCTCGGTGATGTCCTCGTAGCCGAGCCCGGCGCTTTCGAAATTCCGGGTCAGTACGGCGAAGCTCGCCGCGTCCTTGACCTCGATGCCTATGAGGATGGAGCCGAAATTGCGGGCGCTCTTCTTCAGATACTCGAAACGGGCGATATCGTCATCGGGACCGAGCAGATTGAGGAAATCGCGGAGCGCGCCGGGCCGCTGCGCCAGCCGCAGGATGAAGTACTTCTTCAGTCCTGCGTGCCGCATCGCCCGCTCCTTGACGTCGGGCAATCGTTCGAAGTCGAAATTGCCACCGGAGACCACGGCGACGATCGTCTTTCCACGGATGGTTTCGCGATCCATGGCGTCGAGCGCCGTGATTGCCAGGGCTCCTGCGGGCTCCAGGACGACGCCCTCGACATTGAGCATGTCGATGATGGTAACGCAGATTGCGTTCTCCGGCATCAGCATCACCTGATCGGCACTAAAGCCCCGCAGGGCTTCGAAATTGAGGTCGCCGATCCGGGCCACTGCCGCGCCGTCGACAAAATTGTCGACCTTCGGCAGCGTCAGCAGACTTCCCGCCTCGATCGACCGTCGCAGGCTGGGCGCGCCCGATGGCTCGGCAAAGCGGAAGGCGCCGGCCGGCAAGGTGTCGCGGAAGTAACCGGTGATGCCTGCCGCAAGACCGCCACCACCGACCGGCATGACGATCAGGTCCGGCAACACGCCTTCCGGCAGTTGCCCGGCAATCTCGGCTGCGACCGTGGCCTGGCCCTCGATGATGTCGGCGTGATCGAAGGGCGGCACCATGAAACCGTCATTGGCGGCAACATAGTCGCGGGCGGCCTGGTAGCACTGGTCGAAAAAGTCACCGTAAAGCTTGATGGTGATGAACTCGCCACCGAAGATCCGCGTCTTGTCGATCTTCTGCTGCGGCGTCGTCACCGGCATAAACACGACGCCGGGGACGCCGAAATGTCGGCAGACGAAAGCGAAACCCTGGGCATGATTGCCAGCGGAGGCGCAGACAAAGACCTTGCCCGTGGCGCCCGATGCCATCTGCTTGCGAAAGAAATTGAAGGCGCCGCGAATCTTGTAGGACCGCACAGGCGTCAAATCCTCGCGCTTAAGCCAAATATCGGCGCCGTAGCGGGCGGAAAGGTGCTCGTTGAATTGCAGCGGCGTGGCGGGAAAGAGTTCCCGCATCGCTTCCTGCGCGCTATCGACAGCCCGGATATTCAAGGTCCAAAACGCCCTTCGTTGTTCCTGTTCCCGTCGCTATTGCACGGACAGGCGGCTGAAATAAAGGCTCTTTGTGATCGCAACGCAAGGTTCGAGAAAACAACCGCCAAATCCAACCCAATTGATCAGAATTTGCCGTATTCCCGCACCGCCGATAGCCAACGTCCATCCCTCATTTCTTATGATTGACAGATCCGGACGGTCTGCTCCCTATAGGACAAGCCATCATGATGATGGTTAGAGGCCCGCTACGCGCCTGGAGTAACCAGGTTGGCGGGCTTCGTCTATTCTGGCAGTCCGATCGAGCGGAGGCGCGAAATCCGCGCGATGCACCGCGTCGGATTGCAGAGGCCTTTTTTCCGCCTTGAGCCTGTCTAATATGACAGAATGACGACACGCCATCTTCTGAAGGGCGCCGCCTGGCTGGTGCTCGCCTTCATCCTGTTCTCAACCGTCTCGCCGATCGACCTGCGGCCGCACACCTTGACGACGGTCAATATAGACCGCGCTGGTGCCTATGCGCTGGCGGGCCTCGTCTTCGTGCTTGCCTACCCTCGCCACTGGAAGACGATCGCCGTGCTTCTGGTCATCGGGGCTCTCGGCTTCGAGTTCCTGCAGGCGTTCTCACCAACGCGCCATGCGCGGCTGCACGATGCGCTCATCAAGGCTTTCGGCTCGATCGCCGGCGTGGGTATTGGCTACGGCGTGAACCAGATCGCCAGCCGCCGGGCGCTGCGGCTTTCCGCCGGTGGATAGACGGCAGCGGAAGCCGTGGCTGCGCTGCCGGCTCTTTCCTTGGCAAACACCCGACGGGTCGAATTGCCGAACAGGTTGATTTGCCACGGTTTCGAATGTAGCTAGTTTGCGCGGCGGAGGATTTGATCCCCTCGCCATCGCGCTGCCCGTCAGGCCTGTTCGAGCCAACACTCGGCTGGTATAGGCCAAGAGGCTCAGCGGATATGAGTCGCGGATATGGATGTTCTCATCCGTACAGCGCCGGGGCTTGGCGAAATTGGTAGACGCAAGGCACTTAAAATGCCTCGGGCTTGCCCATACCGGTTCGATTCCGGTAGCCCCGACCATCCGCCACTCTGCGCCCCAACCGTCCCCGACGCGCTCCTTGCATCAACTGTTGCGCCGCTTGCCTTCCAGGAGATCGAGGATGGCGCGGGCGGCATCGAGTACATTCGTACCCGGCCCAAAGACGGCGGCAACGCCTGCATCGAGCAGGAACTGGTAATCCTTGCGCGGGATGACGCCGCCGACCACGACGATGACATCCTTGGCGCCCTTGGCCTTCAGTGCCTCGACCAATTGTGGTGCCAGTGTCCTGTGGCCGGCAGCCAGCGACGACATGCCGACCACCTGCACCTTCTCGCGAATGGCAAGATCGGCAGCCTCCTCCGGTGTCTGGAACAGGGGTCCAGCCAGAACCTCGAAGCCAATATCGCCGAAGGCAGACGCGATGACCTTGGCGCCGCGATCATGCCCATCCTGGCCAAGCTTGGCGACCAGCATTTTCGGCCTTAGGCCAACTCCGCCGGCAAAGGCCGACAGGCGCTCGACCAGCATCCGATATTCCGCGTCACCCTCATAGGCCGGGCCATAGATGTCGCTGACGACCTCCGGCACGGCGGCGTGATCGCCGAACACCTGCCGCAGGGCATCCGAAATTTCGCCGACCGTGGCGCGGGCGCGGGCCGCTTCCACCGCAGCAGTCAGCAGGTTGCCCTCGCCTGTCTCCGCCGCCTCGGTGAGCGTGGCAAGCGTTGCCGCCACACGGGCCGGATCGCGGTGGCGGCGCAGCGCGTCGAGGCGCCTGATCTGCCCATCGCGCACGGCGGTGTTGTCGATATCAAGAATGTCGAGCGGCTCCTCGTTGTCGAGCCGGTACTTGTTGACGCCGACAATGATCTCCTCGCTGCGATCGACCCGAGCCTGGCGTCGTGTGGCGGCTTCCTCGATCTTCCGCTTCGGCAGGCCTTCGGCGACAGCCCTGGTCATGCCGCCGAGCTTTTCCACCTCCTCGATCAGTTCCCAGGCCTTGTCGGCCAGTTCCTTGGTCAGACTCTCGACATAATAGGAGCCGGCAAGCGGATCGACGACCTTGGTCACGCCGGTCTCGTGCTGGAGGATCAGTTGCGTGTTGCGGGCAATGCGGGCGGAAAACTCTGTTGGCAGCGCCATCGCCTCGTCCAGCGCGTTGGTGTGCAGCGACTGTGTGCCGCCGAGCACTGCCGACAGTGCCTCGTAGGCCGTGCGGATGACGTTGTTGTAGGGATCCTGCTCCTGCAGCGACACGCCGGAGGTCTGGCAATGGGTGCGCAACATCAGTGAGCCGGGCTTCTGCGGCTCGAACTCGGTCATGATCTTCGACCACAGCAGGCGGGCGGCGCGCAGCTTGGCAGCCTCCATGAAGAAATTCATGCCGATGGCGAAGAAGAACGATAGCCGGCCGGCGAACTCATCGACGTTGAGGCCCTTGGCGAGCGCTGCTCGGACATATTCGCGGCCGTCGGCCAGCGTGAAAGCCAGTTCCTGCACCAGCGTCGCGCCGGCTTCCTGCATGTGATAGCCTGAGATCGAGATGGAATTGAACTTCGGCATCTCCCTGGCCGTGTAGGCGATGATATCCGCGATGATCCGCATCGAGGGTTCCGGCGGATAGATATAGGTGTTGCGGACCATGAACTCCTTGAGGATGTCGTTCTGGATCGTGCCCGACAACTCGGCGCGCGAACAACCCTGCTCTTCGCCCGCGACGATGAAGGAGGCTAGGATCGGGATGACCGCGCCGTTCATGGTCATCGACACCGACATGTCCTTCAGCGGAATACCGTCGAAGAGAATCTTCATGTCCTCGACCGAATCGATCGCCACGCCCGCCTTGCCGACATCGCCTTCGACGCGGGGGTGGTCGCTGTCATAGCCGCGATGGGTGGCAAGATCGAAGGCGACGGACAGGCCCTTCTGCCCGGCCGCGAGGTTCTTGCGATAAAAGGCGTTGCTCTCTTCCGCCGTGGAGAAGCCCGCATACTGGCGGATGGTCCAGGGGCGACCGGCATACATGGTCGCACGAGGACCACGGACATAAGGGGCGAAGCCCGGCAGGCTGTCGAGATGGTCGATGCCCTCCAGATCCCGCGCGGTGTAGAGCGGCTTGACGTCGATGCCTTCGGGCGTGCGCCACGTCAGCTTGTCCGGCGATGCCTTCAGCTCTCGCTCGGCTAGCGCTTTCCACTCGGAAGGGACCTTATCCATGCATCGCTCCACTGACCTATGACCGGGCGGCATCGCGCCAAGCATTTCGTTTGGAAGAGCACTAGCATTTTCGGGCCGGGCCGCGAAAGCCGATCCTTGCCATCCGGCAACGGCTGCACCTCCGTCGCTGCGGCAGCGATAAAGGATGTGGATGGTCCAGCCCGCCACGTCATCATCCGCAGGGCATTTTCACTCGCGCCTGTCGACGGGATACAAAAAAGCGCGACCTTTCGGCCGCGCTTTCTGGAAGCTTGCTATCGCTGATCAGGCCAGCTTGGCCGCGATCTTTGCAACATGGGCGCCCTGGAAGCGTGCGCCTTCCAGCTCGACTTCCGATGGCATGCGCGAGCCGTCGCCGTTGGTGATCGTGGATGCGCCATAGGGCGAGCCGCCCTTGACTTCCTCGGTGCCCAACTGGCCGGCGAAGGCGTAGGGCAGACCGACGACAGCCATGCCATGGTGCAGGAAGGTCGGCAGGAAGCCGAGAATGGTCGATTCCTGGCCGCCGTGCTGGGAAGCGGAGGACGTGAAGGCCGAGCCGACCTTGCCGACCAGCTTACCGCCAAACCACAGGCCGCCGGTCTGATCCCAGAAGTTGCGCATCTGCGAGGCGACCGTGCCGAAGCGGGTGCCGGCGCCGACGATGATGGCATCGTACTCGGCCAGTTCGTCAGCCGTTGCGATCGGTGCCGCCTGGTCCATCTTGTAGTGCGATGCCTTGGCGACGTCATCCGGCACGAGTTCCGGTACGCGCTTGACGACGACATCGGCACCGGCCGACTTTGCGCCTTCGGCGACAGCGTAGGCCATCGCTTCGATGTGACCGTATGTGGAATGATATAGAACCAGGACCTTAGCCATTTTCTTCTCTTCCTTTTCTGGGAGGGTTGATGGTGCCATGACAGGCGAACCGAACAGGATGCGTTTGATGAATTCTGGTAGCATGAACTGTGCCTCGCAACACGGATGTGCTGTTGACCAATAGCTACGCCACGCCCGCCCGCGCTGCCAGACGCAGAGACAGATACGGACTGTTCAACGATATTGCACAATATCCTGTTGCGTTCAATTTCTGCAACGAAGACAGGGCCTTCCCGTCCAGCGGTTTTGCTATAAGTTCGCATCGAACGCTCAAGAGAAGGCAGAGACGACATGACAGACCAGATCATCACGGCGGCCATGCTTGCGATCGGCGACGAGCTCTTGTCCGGCCGTACCAAGGACAAGAACATCGGCCACCTCGCCGATATCCTGCTGCTCTCGGGCATCGACCTGAAAGAGGTCCGCATCGTCGCCGATGAGGAAGAGGCCATCGTCGCGGCGCTGAATGCGCTGCGCGCAAGCTATGACTACGTGTTCACCTCAGGCGGCATCGGCCCCACCCATGACGACATCACCGCCGACGCGATTTCCAGGGCATTCGGCGTCGCCTGCGAGCATGACGCCGAGGCAATGAAGCTGATGGCCGAGATGTATGAGCGCCGCAGCATGCCCTTCACCGAGGCCCGGCAGCGTATGGCGCGCATGCCCGTCGGCGCGACCCACATCGCCAATCCCGTGTCGACGGCGCCGGGGTTCACCATCGGCAACGTCCATGTCATGGCCGGCGTGCCGCAGGTGTTCCAGGCGATGCTCGACAACGTCATCCCGACGCTGCGTACCGGCACGCCGATGCTGTCGACGGCAATCGGTTGCCCGTTTGGTGAAGGCGATATCGGCACCCCGCTCGGCGCCATCCAGAAGGCCCATCCGGATACCAGCATCGGCTCCTATCCCCGCTACCAGGGCCAGTCGTTCTCGACGGAGATCGTCGTGCGCGCGCGGAGCGAAGCGGCAATGGAGGCAGCCGCGGCCGAGGTGCGGCAGATGGTGGAAGCGATCAGGCAGTCCAAAATCGAGGAAAACACCTCCGCCGAGGCCTGAGCAGACCGATGTCGGGCGCGACGCGGCGAGCCGCGTCGCGTCTTTTCCAAGGTGATGCGTGAAGGAGATGCCCGTGACCTACAAGACCATCGTCATTATTCTGGATGCGCCGGAGAATGCCGGTATCGCTTCCGATTTCGGTCTTGCGCTTGCCGCCGCCCATAGTGCCCATGTGATCGGCCTGCATGCGGAGGTGGTGTCGGCGGTGCCGATGGTGGCGCCGATGGAAATCCCGGATCCGATCGCCGTTCAGGCTCTTCAGGACATGGCCCGCACCGAGGCGGTGGGAATCGAAGAGCTGTTCCGCAACAAGGCTGCGGCCGCTGGCTGCTCGTTCGAATGGCGGAGCTTCACGAGTTCGGTCGGCTACGCGACGCAGCCGATCCTGGAAACGGTCCGCAGCGCCGATCTTATCATTGCCGTGCAGGCTGACCCGGCCAATCCGTCGGATGCCCATATCGAGGTCGAAAGCTTCCTGTTCGAAAGCGGACGGCCCGTGCTGATGGTGCCGTATGTGCGCACGGCGCCCGTGTCGATCCAGCGCGTCCTGATTGCCTGGAACGGCTCGAAGGAAGCCGCCCGCGCGACATTCGACGCCCTGCCCTTTCTGATGGCTGCCGACGCCGTCGAGGTGCTCTCTGTCGATCCAAGTGAGAACGCCAACCAGGCGGCAATCAGCGGCGCAGACCTGACCGCCACCCTCATCCGCCATGGCGTCAAGGCAACCCTATCGAAGACGGTAAGCGCCGAGAAATCGGCCTCACAGGTGATCGAGACGAGGCTTGTGGACGATAGCGTCGATCTGCTGGTCATGGGCGCCTATACCCATTCGCGGCTCTGGCAGATGATTTTCGGCGGCACCACGAAGGCGGTGCTGAAATCGATGACGGCGCTGACATTGCTGTCGCGCTGATGGCCACGGCGGATTTGCGGCTCTTGCGTTTTGGCCGCAAATCCCGCTAATAGCGACGACCAACAGCAGAATTCCGTCCGGGAAAATCCTTCGCGCAGTTTCTTCACGCTGCGCGAACTGCGTTTCGGACCGGGCCTACCGGCCCCGGCGAGATCTCTGCCCTGGTCGTCGGCAATCCCGGCGCATCGTCATCCCGTGCTTGCCGGAGCCAAAAGAATGTCTCTTCCCGATAAAGCCTTCCCCGTTTCCTGGGATCAGTTCCACCGCGACGCCAGGGCGCTTGCCTGGCGGCTGGCCGGCCTCAGCCGCGACTTCAGCGCCATCGTCTGCATCACCCGCGGCGGCCTGGTGCCGGCTGCGATCATCTCTCGCGAGTTGAACATTCGCCTGATCGAAACGGTCTGCGTCGCCTCCTATCACGACTACGTCAACCAGGGCGAACTGGCGGTGCTGAAGGGCGTGACCCCGGCGCTGCTCGAAAATGGCGGCGATAGCGTGCTGGTCATCGACGATCTGACCGACACCGGCAAGACCGCTGCCCAGGTTCGCAGCATGCTTCCGAACGCCCACTTCGCCTGCGTCTACGCCAAGCCGAAGGGCGTGCCTGTCATCGATACCTTCGTGACCGAGGTCAGCCAGGATACCTGGATCTATTTTCCCTGGGACATGGGCTTCAGCTATCAGGAGCCAATCGCCAAGGGCACGCGCGGCTAACTTGCCTTGGGCCGGCCGACAGGCGCCGGTCCAGCGGCCCGCGGTGGCGCGTTTCACCGTCCCGCGGCAGGCTCCGTGCGCCAGAACAGCGGACGAATCACGGCAGACAGAAACACAGCGACCACGATTGGTCGCTGTGGCGTTTCAGGGACAGCTAAAAGACCGTTCCAATGAAGTCGAGGGGGAGCAAGCCGTCGCAAGTTTCGGCATTTGCTTGCGTTTGGCGGCCGAATCGCCGGGAGCAAGGCCCTGTGGCACGTCTGCGCGTGACCTTTCTGCAACGATGAAAATCTTGTCGCCTTTTGTTTCGTTTCCTGGCCCGAAACAGAGGCCAGTCGGTAGCCGGATAGCAACGTCTCTCCCCAAGCATTTGAACTTACGGGGCTTTCTCGTTTCCCCCAATTTCCACAGGCTCACCCACAAGATATTGTGGTTAGCCGAACATTAAAAACCAGCCCTTGACGTCTCGGCCCGTTTCCAACTTAATGAGACCACGTTACGGCGGTGACGGATCGGATATGTAATCGAGGCCGGTCCCTTTTCCAAAATCGAGTTTCAAATTGCGTCGAATGCCCGTTTCGGGCCTCTTGGCGCGAGGGCAGTTCTGACGATTGCGAAAAGATTCCGACGCGACCAAAGGACTGGAAATTTGGCTGTTTAATACTATATTTGGTGTTTGCAGCCACACTCTCCACAAGATACAGAAGCCTCATCTCCCAATGATGGTTTCGGTCACGAAGCGGGACGAACACTGGCGGCGCAGGATAAAGCGACGCTGGACGAAGATATTCGCGCCCTCTCGCGGGAGACGGGCGCACCAGATAAAGGTAGACCCAGATGCGCATCGAGAGACGTTTCACCAAGGCCGGACAGAGCGCTTACGCGGAGATCGAGTTCCGCAAGGCGATCAGCGAGATCAAGAATCCGGACGGGTCGATCGTCTTCCGCCTCGAGAACATCGATGTGCCCGCGCAGTTCAGCCAGGTCGCGGCCGACATCCTGGCCCAGAAATATTTCCGCAAGGCCGGCGTGCCCAGCCGCCTGAAGAAGGTCGAGGAAAACGATGTTCCTTCCTTCCTCTGGCGCTCGGTTCCCGACGAGGCTGCCCTGAAGGCGCTGCCGAAGGACGAACAGACCGGTTCGGAAATCGATGCCCGCCAGGTCTTCGATCGTCTGGCCGGCACCTGGACCTACTGGGGCTGGAAGGGCGGCTATTTCTCGTCCGAAGACGATGCGCTCGCCTTCCGCGACGAGCTTGCCTACATGCTCGCCACCCAGCGCGTCGCACCGAATTCGCCGCAGTGGTTCAACACCGGCATGCACTGGGCCTATGGCATCGATGGCCCCGGCCAGGGCCACTACTATGTCGACCCCTTCACGGCCAAGCTCACCAAGTCGAAGTCGGCCTATGAGCATCCGCAGCCGCATGCCTGCTTCATTCAGTCTGTCGAGGACGATCTCGTCAACGAAGGCGGCATCATGGACCTCTGGGTTCGCGAAGCCCGCCTCTTCAAGTACGGCTCCGGCACCGGCTCCAACTTCTCCTATCTGCGCGGCGAAGGCGAAAAGCTGTCGGGCGGCGGACGCTCGTCCGGCCTGATGTCGTTCCTGAAGATCGGCGACCGGGCGGCCGGCGCCATCAAGTCCGGCGGCACGACCCGCCGTGCGGCCAAGATGGTCGTCGTCGACATCGACCATCCCGATATCGAAGAGTACATCAACTGGAAGGTCAAGGAAGAGCAGAAGGTTGCTGCCCTCGTCACCGGCTCCAAGGTCGTTGCCCGTCACCTGACGGCGATCATGAAGGCCTGCCTCGAAGGCGGCAAGGACGATCCCTTCGACCCGATGACCAACCTTGCGCTGAAGCGCCAGATCAAGGCCGCCAAGCAGGACCAGGTGCCGGAGAACTATGTCCAGCGCGTCATTCAGTTCGCTCGCCAGGGCTATACCGACCTCAAGTTCAAGACCTATGACACCGACTGGGATTCGGAAGCCTATCTCACCGTGTCGGGCCAGAACTCCAACAACTCCGTCTCCATCAAGGACGATTTCTTGCGCGCCGTGGAGCAGGATGGTGACTGGCACCTGACCGCCCGCAAGGACGGCCGCGTCATGAAGACGCTGAAGGCCCGCGACCTCTGGGAATCGATTTCCTACGCCGCCTGGGCATCGGCCGATCCGGGCCTCCACTTCAACACGACGATGAACGACTGGCACACGAGCCCGGCTGAAGGCCCGATCCGCGCCTCCAACCCGTGCTCGGAATACATGTTCCTCGACGACACGGCCTGCAACCTCGCCTCGTTGAACCTGCTGCAGTTCAAGGATGCCGCCACCAAGCGCATCGACATCGCCGATTACGAACATGCCGTGCGTCTGTGGACCGTCGTGCTCGAAATCTCCGTGATGATGGCGCAGTTCCCGTCCCGCCAGATCGCCGAGCGCTCCTACCAGTACCGCACCATCGGTCTCGGCTATGCCAACATCGGCGGCCTGCTGATGTCGTCCGGCATTCCCTATGACAGCGACGATGCCCGCGCTATCGCCGGCTCCCTGACGGCGATCATGACCGGCGTGTCCTACGCCACGTCGGCCGAAATGGCCTCCGAGCTCGGCCCCTTCCCGATGTTCAAGCCGAACCGCGACTCGATGCTGCGGGTCATCCGCAACCATCGCCGCGCCGCCCATGGCGAGACGACGGGCTATGAAGGCCTGTCGATCAACCCGGTCGCCCTGATCCATTCGGAAAACCCGGACCAGGATCTGGTCGCCCATGCCAAGGCTGCCTGGGACAAGGCGCTGGAACTCGGCGAGAAGCACGGCTACCGTAACGCCCAGGCCACCGTCATCGCGCCGACCGGCACGATCGGTCTCGTCATGGACTGCGACACGACCGGCATCGAGCCCGACTTCGCCCTGGTGAAGTTCAAGAAGCTCGCCGGCGGCGGCTACTTCAAGATCATCAACCGCGCCGTTCCGGAAGCGCTGCGCACGCTTGGCTACACCGAGAGCCAGCTGGCCGAGATGGAAGCCTATGCCGTCGGCCATGGCAATCTCAACCAGGCACCGGCGGTAAACCCCGGTAGCTTGCGCGCCAAGGGCTTTACCGACGACAAGATCGAAGCCGTCAACGCTGCCCTGAAATCCGCCTTCGACATCAAGTTCGTGTTCAACCAGTGGACGCTGGGTGCCGACTTCATGCGCAACCAGCTCGGCGTCACCGACGCGCAGATGGCCGACATGGGCTTCAACCTGCTCGATCACCTCGGCTATTCCAAGAAGGATATCGAGGCTGCCAACATCCACATCTGCGGGGCGATGACGCTGGAAGGCGCGCCGTTCCTGAAGGACGAGCATCTGGCCGTATTCGATTGCGCCAATGCCTGCGGCAAGATCGGCAAGCGTTATCTCTCGGTCGACAGCCACATCCGCATGATGGCAGCCGCCCAGCCCTTCATCTCCGGCGCGATCTCGAAGACCATCAACATGGCGAACGACGCCACCGTCGAGGATTGCAAGAACGCCTACATGCTGTCCTGGAAGCTCGGCCTCAAGGCCAACGCGCTCTATCGCGACGGCTCCAAGCTGTCGCAGCCGCTGAACGCATCGCTGATCGACGACGATGACAACGAGGATGCGCTGGAAGACCTGCTGCAGGCACCTGCCGCAGCCCAGGCCGTGACCATCACCGAGAAGATCATCGAACGGGTGATCGAGCGCGTCAGCCGCGAGCAGGAAAAGCTGCCGGGCCGCCGCAAGGGTTATACCCAGAAGGCCAAGATCGGCGGTCACACGCTGTTCCTGCGCACCGGCGAATACGACGACGGCCGCCTCGGCGAAATCTTCCTCGACATGAACAAGGAAGGCTCGGCGCTCCGCGCGCTGATCAACAACTTCGCCATCTCGGTGTCGCTCGGCCTGCAATACGGTGTGCCGCTCGAGGAGTATGTCGACGCCTTCACCTTCACCAAGTTCGAGCCGGCCGGCATCGTCCAGGGCAACGACGCCATCAAGAACGCCACGTCGATCCTCGACTACGTGTTCCGCGAACTCGCCGTCTCCTATCTCGGCCGTCACGACCTCGCGCATGTCGATACGTCCGACTTCAACAACACCTCGCTCGGTCGCGGCGTGTCGGAAGGCAAGGCTGATGTCGTCTCCAAGGGCCTGACACGCGGCTACAAGCCGACGCTGGTCGGCAAGACCAACGAGCCGAAGGGCGCGGCAACGGCCGCTCCTGCCAAGGCATCGTCCGGCGCGACGATCACCTCCTTCTCCGGCAGCGCGGTGCGCAAGCTGGAAACCGTGGCTGCGATCTCGACCTCCGAAGTGGTCTCCTTCAAGCGCGAATATGACGAGCGCGCCAAGGAGCTTGCCGAGGACATGGCGGACGACGAGACCGCCCTGTTCACGGACGCAGCAGCCGACGCTGCGGCAACGGCCAAGGCAGAAGCAAAGAAGCTCGAAGCCGAACGCCGGACCCGCTCGATCATGCAGGGCTACACCGGCAGCATGTGCGGCGAGTGCCAAAACTTCACGATGGTCCGCAACGGCACCTGCGAGAAGTGCGACACTTGTGGGGCGACCAGCGGTTGCTCGTGATTGGGGGCTGAAGGCGGCAGGTGGATGGGTCCCACTGAAAAGTCATAAAATAGGGGGTTGGAGTCATAAAAGTTCTTTCTGCTGAGTCATAAAACAACAGCGGGACACCTGAACTGCTCTGCAACCCCGGAAATGCGCAAATTTTCCAGGCACTTAGGTGCCTGGAAAATACCTCAAGGAACAAATCATGAAACAATCGCATCGGTAGGAGCAGCCGATCCGACACCACCTAGCATTCAGCATTCATCCGCCCACAGGCGAACAAAAAGGAAGTTGTAATGAGTTGGTCCCGTCACAAGAGTCTTCAGCGTATCCATTCGCTCCGCGCTACTGCGCCTGCCGCTTCGATCAACCTGAGAAGTTTCGACCTCAGCTACATGACCGCCCGAGTGGCGACGATACAGACCAAGATCGGGCTTGGTGGGAAGTCCGAGCCATTGATCTTCGATATACCGCCCGATACCGCCATTCAGGTCGAGGGTGTTCACGTCTACATCCAGATGCTGGACTTCGCTGCTGCCATGACCGAGCGCGAGCGTGAAACCGAGGCCAGTCATCGTCGCGTGCTCTCCATGCTCCACCTAAACTATGCGGCCTGTGATCAGGTCGCCGAGGAATTCGAAGCCCAACGTGTCGATTTCCATGGCGCGCGCATGCATGCCGTAATCGTCTCTCCTCCTGGACCTGGCAACGAGAAAGAACGCGCCGAGCGGGCCCTTGCCTTCGCGGATGCTGCCAAGCGGGCAATCGAGGAAGTCGGCCGCGTGACGGAGAACGGGCGATATTCGACCCGTATCCGAGTAGGCGTTGACAGCGGGTCGGCCGTCGCCGTGAACAGCGGGACGAAGGACGAGCGCGAACCCCTATTTCTCGGAGCACCGCGAACTACGCGGCGAAGCTTGCAGAGGGTGACGAGGAAGGTATCTTCATGTCGAACAGGGTCCGCAAGGATCTTGGACTGCAGCCGCTCTTCAGCATAGACGCCCTTTCGGCGGAACGAGCAAGTCCGACATTTCCTTCGGGCAATATCGCGCTTTCGGCGAACAGTAGCTTCCAGTCCAAGCGCCTTTCGGACGCCGACATTGCGATGGCAGCGTCCCGCGCAAAAAACAGATTCATCCTTGATGTAGGCACTGACGCGAGTTTCTCGTTTCACAGGCATACGCCGCCACTGAAGACGATCGACTTCGCCTCCCTGATGCCTTCCAACTCGATCAGGATGGGGCTGATGTCGATCTTCGGCGATATCGACGGCTTCACGAAGTATGTCGATGAGTGCATCGCGCAACAGAGGATCGGCGAAATGGTCTCGAACCTCCACGTGATACGAAGCGAGCTCGCGGCTACCCTCTCCGAGGACTACTCCGGTCGAAAGGTTCGGTTCATCGGCGACTGCATCCATGGTCTCCTTGCCGAGGGCACATCCCATGACACGGATGCTTCAGCTTCCGTGGTGGCGGCGGTCAAGGCGGCTGGCGGAATGCGCTCGAGCTTTGAGCTCTGCCAGGAGGAGCTCGGTGGCATCGACCAACTCGGGATAGCGATCGGCCTTGAATTCGGTGAGACCCCTATCACGCGTATCGGGATCCGCGGCGAGAGGAGCGTCCGATGCTCAGTCAGCAGAGCCGTTTCGAGGTCTGAGGATCTCCAGAGCGGTTGCAATGGGGAGCAGACGGCCTTGGGTCAGACAGCACTGGGACATGCGCCTGCAAGCATCCGTCGTCTGTTCGATGGCGGTGTCGCTTGGGGGCTGGATGCTGGATCTGTCAACGAGCACCTCAGTGCGCCGCCGACGGTCAGCAGCGGTGAGGTCACTGCCTTGGCCGCGCCCTACGACTTCGGAGAATGAGTTGGCATTGCAACACGTTCTCGCGACTGTGCCGGAGTGGTTTCATGTGACCGATGTCGGGGCAACGGAATTGCTCGGCAGCGCCGATATCGAGCTCGACAATGCAGTGGGCGGCATCCGGGCTGACATGAGGGTACGGGAGCGCGATGGTGCAATCCTTGTTCAGGAACAGGTTCCCGGAACGAGATACCCCAAGACATGCCACGAGCGACATATTCAGTCCGACGAGCACTTCTGCATCGGGCTGAACGCCGGGGACGGGATATCATCCGCCGACCACGCGGTCGTCTGGTGGGGTCTTCTAAAGCACTTCCTGGAACTTCAGCGGGTAAGGCTAAATTCATTAGTCAGCCGCTGACTTCGTCGGTTCACATGACCCGGCATCAATTGAGACGAAGGCACGGCTGTCGCCCCGGAAACTCCAATAACCCAAGTCGCTGACCTCCGAACACACCAGCTCCACTTAACGCCGCACCCCCGGCAGCCCAGCCGCCCTGGCTTCGTTGACCAGAGCATCGAAATCGCCGTATGCATCAGCCCGTTCGATGCGCTCTCCGAGGGCCATGACATCCTCAGTGGGAGTGTTCTGTATTAGGATGTAAAGCGCACTCGGCCATCTGTTCTGCTCCACGAGGTCGCCCAGCCGCTGTCGCTCCGCGTGGATGTCATCGTCCTCGAGGAAGCTGGAGAAGGCCCGTCGGGTCCACATCCGACGGCCACGGAGTCCTATCATTGAACGAACCACGTCGCGATGTGACCGACGACACGTCAACGACGATCGGAGATCTGGAGGCGCTTCTCATTGCGGCGATGGGTCCAAAGCTAAACCAGCAAAAGATGCGCTTCGACCACGCCGAGAAGTGGGAGCAGGTGACTTATTGGGAATGGCGGGAGACCTATCGAGAAAGAGTCGCTATACAGACTTCCTGACGCCGCTGCGCGAATTCGGCCGTCGGACTCCCAAGGATCAGCCCTCGTCTTTGACTGTAGGAGACCTTCGCCATGGCGACGATAGCCGAGTGGCCATGTATGTGTCGGTTCGGAATTCCCTTACGATAGGAACATATGAGCAGATTCGACGAAACCGAGACCGCCGTGGTCGCACGCCTCCGCGCGCTCAGGGTAATGCCTGATGTGACGATCAACTACTCCGACCTTGCCGAGCCAACGCACGCTGCGGGCTTTAGCCAGAAGGAGATCACGGTCGTCCTCAATGCACTCGAACAGGACGGGATCCTATCTTTCGTCCCTGGGAATCGCATTCTTGTCTTAAGAGGTTTGCCCGAATGATCCCATTCTTCGGTCGGCGAGGGAGAAGATTGACGGTCGCGTTCTGATCTATAGGCCCGTTCGCTAGTGGTCGGTTGCGACTCTCCTCAGTCCAGGAATTTCGTCAATCCTCGCTCCCATTTGCCGCCCGCATCACCTCAGCCAATGTTGGCCCCCTCTCCATCACGACGTCCACCAGGTCATCCACCGCGACCAGGCAGACCAGCCCGTTTTCCGCCTCTATTATCTCCGGCCTCCCTTCGGACGCGGACATCGTCAGCATGAAAAGCCGACGCCGCGCATCGCGAAGCCTGAGCGGTATCCCTCCCGCTTCGAGAACTTCCTTCTCCACTAGCATTCGCGCTTCCACTGTCCCGCTTTCCTTCAGGCCTCGCACCACGATTTTCCAGTCAACGTCCGGCGTCGGACTTCCTTTGGTCATCTCGACACCTCCTGAATGATGCGCCTGACTTCCTCACCCTCGATGAGTGCTTTTTGGACCAAGACGTCGGCAATCCTTTCGACGGCCAGACGGAACCGCGTGACGATCTCCCGACTTCGCTCCATCTCTATCGCGAGGAGGCGCTCCACTCGTGCCGCGACGACAGGATCGTTCTGGCGGGCGCGGTCTCGCTGCTCGGTCGATTTCAGATTGGAATAGGCGAGTCCCTCTCCCATGCCGAGCTGCAGTTCCATTCTGGTGGCGAGATCGCTTGCCTTGTGTAGGTCCGCTTCTTCGGCCGCACCCGCGCCCTCGAATGCGGTGTGCAGAATGATCTCCTCTGGACTTGTCCTACCTTGAACGACATTTGGCGTAGAACTCGCCGAGTTCGATGACCGGCATCGCTTCGGGCACGTTCTTCGGCCTGTACTCCGTCTTCCTTCGCCTCAGGACGACGGTGTTGCCAAAAATTTCCGAATACACCGGGTGCAGATATTCGAAACCCTGAGGCTTACCACCGATTATACGGGAACGAGGAAGCATCAGCCTGTTCCATTCGACCCGCTCGTTGGAGATCTCGTAATGCTGGTGTCGGCGACCCTCTTCCATGATCCGATTAATATCGCCCTCTGCGAATACCAGTTCTTTGCAGTGCGCCTTGATCCGGTCGATCATCGTCTGCAATGAAAGGTCGTTGATCATGCCGCAGCCGGAGCTGCCGCCAATATCGGAGTGGACGCCTGGCATCCAGATCTGTTCGAGTACTTGTTTTCCGGTGCTTCCGGTCCAAAGCAGAGGCTCGAACCACGGAGGACGGCGATCGTCGATCGACAACAGATGTATCCCCACATCGACATTGGATTCGAGCGGCCCTTCTTGAAAAACAGTTTTATTGACCAGCCTGCGCCGGTCCCAATGGTTCCCAGGAACGGTGTCGAACAGGCCGAGAACCCTTAGCCGACACTGCGCTTCCGTCGAAGAAAATTAGATGCGTCCGCACTCATTCCCCTTTTCAAAGCTTCCTAGCCTACGAAATACCGGCGTCGCTTCGACTTGTAGCTGCTGTCATTGAAGTGAGACTTGATCCACTCCTCGGGCTTCTCTTTCAGATAGCCCGCGTCTGGATCGTGCTTGCCGGCCTCCGTCACCTTCTTCACCAGGTATCTGGCGTAGTGGTGATCGAAGATGCGCATGAATTCGCCGAAGTAGATGTCGGCCACGCGCGTGTCCCCTCTTATCACGAGCATGTTCTCGTCGTTGGTGCGCTGGGACGGCTGGCTGAAGTTTGCGGACCCCGTCACGATGAGCGGGTCTGCACTGAGCGGATCTATCAGCAGAAACTTGTCGTGTATGTAGTCGTTAGAATTGAGGGGGTTGTCGCGCTCCTCCAGGAAGTTCGCCAACGCGCCTTCTCCGAGATATCCCCCGGCCGCGAACAGGACGTCGCGATCCCTGGTGATGATCTCGTCACTCCGCAGATCGTCGTCCTTCACGACATATCGAAAGACGTCGTTTTCCTGCTGGAGTACTTTTTGAAAAACCTTGTCGATGTTGAAGGCGACGGTGAAGCAGACGATTTCGGCAGCTTCCGCCATCCGATCGGCGTACCATTGCAGGCTGTCGCTCTTGTCCGGCTCGTCGCGCGCACTGAACACCGGCGTGATCGTGTCGGCGGCCGGCTTTCCTGCCGGCAAGGGCGACTTGTCCCTGTTCGGCCGTCTCAGCTTGGTCGGCGTCAGGTTGTCCTTCAATCGTTCCCAATAGCCGGCATACGCTTTCGCGACGTCGACGTCCCACACGATGTGGCCGACATTCGAGTGACCGAAGATGCCGCCATCGGAAATGTTGGTCGACCCGGTCCAGACCGCGACCGGAACTTTGTCCTTCTCAAGAACGATGAACTTGTTGTGCCGAATGCCCTCGGAAACCGTGCGGGGAATGACCGCCCCGGCCTGCCGCAGACCGGCACGGTCGATGACGGCCTCGTTCTCCTTCTTGTAGGTGCTCTCCGCATCGTAGACGATCTTGACGTCGGCGCCCGCCTCGATCGCTTTCGCGAAGGCGTTGGCGACAGGCTGGTAGTGGAACTCGTAGACTGCCGCGCGAAGACTGAAGCTGTGATCTTCCGCAAGCCCAATAAATCGGATCAAAGCTTCGAATAGACCGCGGGAGAGCCATTTCATCTCGGGCGATGTCGGATTGTCGGCCTTGGGCTTGGCGTTTCCAAACCGCCGGGCGAAAGCCTGCGACCCGATAACCCCGCGGTTGAAGTAGACGTCGTGCTTCGCCGTGTCGTCGGCGACGGCCGGCTTCAGTAGATATTCGATTTCCGTATGAACCTCGAGGCTCAAGCTTGATGCGTCGTCGGGCTGGATGTTCTTGATCGCTCCGTAAAGAGGTACGATGCGATACTCGTATTGACGATCCTGCTCCGCCGTGTAGTCGCCCCACTGAAACGACTGGATCGGATGGTCGGCGGTACTGACCGGCGTGCCTGGCGCGAGCCCCCGGTCCTTGTCGCGGAACCGCTTGATGCCCTTCATCCAGTATCGCTCGACGACATTTCCGTTTTGGAGCTCGGAACGTTCGATGGCGAAACCGAGTAGACCCTCCAGTTTCGCCCCCTGCCCTGCAATGAAGTCCCACGCCAAGATGACGACATAGGTGCCCGCGATCGCGCGGCCTTTAAGCACCGTGTTATGCCCGCTAACTCTCATGCTCACCCCCGTAGCACAAAGACATCACCGACCGCGCTCGCCCAGCGAGCCGCACGCGTACGTTCTCGAAACGAATGGGCCGCATCCGATAGCAGCCCAGCAAAATGCGATGCTTATGTTGGCGTCGATGAAGTTATGGCCCCGGCCCCACTACACGCCATAAGGGAATTTGATACTTTTTTCGCCCCTCCCACAAGTAGTTTGTTAGATGACGGGCGATTGAACCTTCGCCGTTTTCGAGCAAGACCGCGCTGGGCCGTCAGCTTAGACCGTTTCGGGTCCTGAAACAGTATACCCGCCTAGATCCGATCGACGAATCCTCGTTTGCCGCCTACCAAGGGATACCGTTCGACACCATATGGAAGCCATGCCGAAAAGCGAAGTGAGCGATATCGAACCTGTCCGCACCTGGACGTTGTCGTCGTCGATGACGATGGGGTCGTCCGTGCGCGCAAAGGGTATCCTTCAGGAGATCCAGGCGCGGCTTCCCGCGACGTCGAAGAAGTCGGTTTCGCTAGATGGCGGCGAAATCACATTGGCGATGGCGGCTTCCGACAAGACGGCCTTCGCCGCGGCAGCAACCGTGATTGGCAAGGCGGTCGGCGAGGCTGCGACCCTGCCCGTGATCCCGCGCGAAATCGAGGACATCCTCGGCATGAAGACGAGCGAGCGTCATCGCTGGCTCGAGGATGGACGCCTGCCGAGTGCAGGGACGAGAACCGTCAGGCTTGCCGGACGAGCTCGTCGGATCACGTTCCATGTCTTCGATCCCAAGGTTGTCGAAGACCTTCTTGATCGAGGCGCCGTGGATGAATGGCGGGTTGAAGACGTCGAGGCGAAGGCTGAGAAAAGGAGAGCGGCCGCCTACCAGGCGAAGCTGACACGCTCGCTCAAAAAGGCCGCGAAGACAAAAAAGGATGGCCGGAAGACACGGGACGAGGCTGCGGCGAAGCTTCGCGGGTGGGATGAGTTCGATATCGATGGGCTGCTTAGGTAGTGCTTTGACGTCGGCGTCTAAGCCCAGGAACTGTGCCCTCTCTCGCTTTCAAAAGCTCTTGCGAGCCGGCATAGCCGGAAGGTTCTGCCCGCGGAGGCGGCGCCTTGAGCGAAACTTCGAAGATCGCCACATGCCAAGAACCCGAGGAGCAACTGAATGAAGATCAGGACGGCCGGCCTTTTAGACATTGGCGCGATGAGTACAATGCTCGAGCTTCTGGTTGCTGCCGGCAGGCGGACAGCTCCGGCCGACGTCGAATACGTTCGCGAACACTATGTGCGCAATCCTCTCGGTATCCGGCGGGCGACCAGTGTGGAGTGAGGTTTCCGAACATTCTCGGACCATAGATTGACAAGTTGACGGCACCGAAACACGTAAGGTTCATCAACGACGTGCCATCGCGTGGAAGCGGCTCTAGGAGAGACGATGACTGCAAGAACCAAACTTTTGGGGCTCGCCGACCTCAAGATCGACGACTTTTCGAAGAATGCACTGACCGCGGCCTCAATGGTTCTCGCTGACGGTAAAAATCCGCTCCGTCTCGTGTTCTTTTCCGTATCGATCAGGGTCCTGCTCGAACACGTGATGGGGACACTCGCTCCCAACGACGAAGTGGAGGGCTGCTCTTGGTACAGGAAGGAACCGGACCGGGATGAACCAGTTCGCGCTCAGCGAATTCAATACTGGCTCCAGGGCGGCCTTACGGACGAATTTCTGTCGACCGAGCTTGGCTTCGATCCTCGGCCGCTTCGCTCTCGAGTGCTGCGTTCATTCAACCGGTTGAGCAAACACGTTCACGCTCGGCAGGGCACTCTGATCTCGGATCTCAATATCCAGGACCAGGAAGTCGCACCGGTCGTTGACGACGTTGTCGATCTGTACACGGCCTACTTCGAATATCGCTCCGCCCTCATAGAACCCTTGGTCGAGTCTCTCGATGAAGTAGCGGTAAACGATCTTATGTCGGAAACCATCCAGTCTATTGACGAAATCGCCACCCACCACGGAATCGAGGAGATCTACACCGAGAATACGGAGGTAGTCGAAATAACGAGCGCATCGGTGCGATACCGAGCGACGGGATCGATCGCTGTAAGCCTGCAGTGGGGATCGAATTCCGACGTGCGGCGTGGCGACGGGGCTGAAATGGACAAGAGCTTTCTATTCAGTTGCGATTTCGTTGTTCCTACCGAAGACCCGCGGAACCTGGCGCTTGCGGAGATCGCGTCCGGCGTGGACACGGAGTCCTGGTGGAGCGGCTGGCAAGACGAGTGACGCTATGCGCGAGACTGGCTCTGGAGTTCGACGGTCTCTCATTCGGGCGAAACGCGATGATAGGAGGATGACCTACTTCGGTAGTCCTTCGACGTCGCTGCCGCCGGAATGCCCGACCGACGTCCGCCCGCGACGATGCAGCCGATTTATGGACTTGATCTCCGCCCCATGCCGACGCCTCTAAGCGCCGTAAGTGATATCGATTTCGGTCTGTGAGTCCTCGATTATATCAAGCGTGCGGATCATGTCGGCGGCGCAGAGCAACGCTGACGACAGATTTGAAGAGCGGCGCCCTTCCCTCTCGCCGAGAGCCACGGCTCTCAGCTTGATCAGCTCGTCGTGCTCGGTGCCGTCCTTCGGAATCCCGACTGCCTCGCGCAGGTCGCGGATCGCAGCGATCGCCCGCTCCAGCAGCCTAGCGGACTCGCCGGATCCGAGCCGATCAACTTCATTGGCAGCTCGAACCAGTTCGGCAACAAATTTCGTCGAAGTCAAAGCGTCTCCAATATTCCGTTCGATGGCTACCGCGAACGTCGGCTCGATCGTACCGGCGCTCAAATACTGTCAATCGGCGCGGAACATTGACCCCTTATCGGCGTCCAATTTTGACCCCCCGGCTATGTAGATCAGCACTTGGCCAGACCGGCGCTGGCCGGGGTTGCAGAGGGCGGGCCAAGTGCGGGTGATGATCGTCTTCGGCTTTAGCTTTGAGAGCGGTTCTTGAATCGCCAGGACTCGTTTCCGGTTTCGACGATTTCGCAGTGATGGGTCAGGCGGTCGAGGAGCGCGGTCGTCATCTTGGCGTCGCCGAACACCGTCGGCCATTCTCCGAAGGCGAGGTTCGTGGTGACGATGATCGAGGTGCGCTCGTAAAGCCTGCTGATCAGATGGAACAACAATTGGCCTCCGGCCTGGGCGAACGGCAGGTAACCGAGTTCGTCGAGAACGATGAAGTCCAGCCGCGTTAGATAATCGGCGATACGTCCCTGCTTGCCGCTGCGCGTCTCCGTCTCAAGGCGGTTGACTAGATCGACAACGTTGAAGAAGCGACCCCGTGTGCCGTTGCGAATGAGTGCGCGGGCAATGGCGATTGCCAGGTGGCTCTTGCCGGTTCCTGTGCCGCCGACCAGGACGACATTGCGCTGATCGGCGACAAGAGTGCCGGTGGCAAGGTCGTGCACCAGGGGCTCATTGACGGGCGTATTCTTGAAGTCGAAGTCGCCAATGTCCTTGGCCAACGGCAGCTTGGCAATGCTGAGCTGGTATCGAATGGAGCGGGCCTGCTTCTCGGCGATCTCGGACTGCAAGAGGTCGCCGACGATACGCGGTGGCTCGTGCTGGCGCTTGATGCCATTGCCCATGACCTCGTCATAGGCGCTGCGCATGCCGTAGAGCTTGAGCGTGCCCATCAATTCCAGAACCTGTGTGCGTTCCATCAGCTTGCCCTCCTGAGGCTGTCATAGCGTGCGCAATCGGCGACCGGCTCACAGGTCAGCCGAAGCGCATCGGGGGTTTGAAGAATGGCTGCCGGAGCCGGGTCACGCCGCCGCGCCAAAATGTTGAGGATTACCGAGGCCGAGCACACGCCCTGATCGAGCGCTTCCTGGCAGGCGGCTTCGACGGCCGTGATGCCGTCTGTTGGAACACATCCGAGAATGGTCACCATCTGCCGATCACCGTCATCAAGGCTCTTCGACCGCTTCCGGACTTTCTCCAGGGCGGCTGGCAGGACCCAGTCGCGGAACGGAGCGCCATTGCGCAGAGCTCCGGGCTTGCGAGCCAGGACAGGCAGATAATGCCAGGGATTATAGACGGTATCGCCTCGACCAAAGGACCGCTGATGCTCTCCGACGGTGACGCCGTCCTGGCGGATGACAATCCTATCGGCATAGGCATGAACCTCGACGGGACGACCGACGGCTTTCGAGAGGACCGAGTATTTGTTGTTGTCGAAACGAACGGTGCAGGTCTTCGACACCGATGCCGGAACGCAGTGGAAGCCATCGAACGGACCGGCATAATGCACGAGACTGGGGCGCTCGGCTTCAAACATCTGCCAGATCGTCTGCTCTGACTGTTCGGGATGGCGGTGGGATTTGGCATAGGCGATGCATTTGTCGAGCAGCCAGACATTCAACTCTTCAAGGCTTTTGACCCTGAGGCGTGGCGTGAAGAAGCGCTCACGCACCAGGCCGACCTGGTTCTCGACCTGACCCTTCTCCCAGCCGGAAGCGGGTGTGCAGGCGACAGGCTGAACAAGATAGTGGCTGCACATCTGCATGAAGCGCCTGTTGTATTGCCGTTCCTTGCCAACGAACACGGTCTCGACCGCCGTCTTCATGTTGTCGTAGATGCCGCGCGTGCAGGTCCCACGGAAGAAGGCAAACGCCTTGTCATGGGCGTCGAACACCATCTCCTGGCTCTCGCGCATGTAGGCCCGAACGAACATCATCCGGCTGTGGCAGAGCCGGACATGGGCGACCTTGATCGTCGTCGTCACCCCATTGATCAGCACGATCTCGTGGCTCCAGTCGAACTGGTAGGCCTCGCCGGGTGGATAATAGAGCGGCACATAGGCTTCAGCCGTCACAGCGCCCCGGTTCTTTGACCATGTCTTGGCGTAGCGTCGGATTGCATCGTAGCTGCCGTGGTAGCCGAGTGCCCGGACCTCCTCGTATATCCGGATCAGCGTCAGCCGTTCGCGTGAAGGCTTGCCCTCGTTGCCGACCAGAAACCGTTCAATATCTTTCTTCAAGGCTCCGATCCTGGGCAGCGGCTGATGTTCGCGCTCATAGGCGAAGTCGGTCTCGTCAGACCGCAGTATCTTGCGAACCGTGTTCCGCGAGACATGCAGTTCGCGGCTGATCTTCTTCATCGACCAACCCTGCACATGGAAGGCACGTCGAACACGCGCAATGGTATCCACTCGCTTCAACTCCCGCTCCATCCGCTGTCAAAAGCCGGATGGTCAGATGAAATCCAAGGGGGGTCAAAATTGGATGCCGATTACCCCGCTAAAGGGGTCAATTTTGCATGCCGAAACACAGTCAAAATGGGAAGACGGACCTATGGCGAAGTCGTCGGGCTCATAATCGATGGAACCATCAAGAGCGTAATCAGAGACGCGCGTCACAATGGCACGTTCCGCTTTGACAACATCTTCGTGGATCCGGCTGAAGTTAAGGGAGCATCCCCTATTTCTGCTCCCCCTGGCATCACAATTCAACTCGCCGAACGAGAACTCGGCACCACCCGGACGACAGTAGAGCAGCTTGTTGCCTCGGGCATCCTCAAGTCTGTGAGCGCCGAAAACCCAGCGACTGGAAAACGTCAGACCTTCGTCGTGCCGTCTGGGCTTGAGGATTTTCGGGCAACTTACATATCGCTGTTCGACTACTCGAAAGGCCGAGATCAGATCGGCAGCGTGAAGAAGAAATTGACGGCGGCGGGTATAATGCCCGCGTTTGAGAAGGCTGGAGCGGCTACTTTCTACAGGAGAGATGCGCTGCCGGCCGCGTGGGATTGAGCGGCGAATCCTGTGAAATTGAAACCCGCTTCGGCGGGTTTTTCTTTGCCCGGAATTCGGTGGGGGATGCTGCGCTCGGACTTCATGACTCAGCAGCCGGGCAGATTATGACATTAAGCGTATATTTGGAATCCGGACTCCTTGATTTCATTCAGCAATTCGCATCAGCGGCAGGATTTTATGACTTTGCAGTGGGGTCTATCCAGCAGGGGCGACTTTCATCGTCGGCCTTGATCGCATACTGAAATAATAAGCGCGAGGGCGCAGGAAGGTCGTGGACCTTCCTGCGCCCTCACCGCGTTTAAGAGCGCCTGATTACTCCTCGTGAGCTGCCGGCTGCACTCGCCTCATGCCGGGACGGCCTTGCGGTAGGCTGCGCCAGCAGTCGCAAGCCCGAAGCCGACTGGACGAAACGCCGCCCTCTCAGATCATGGCCTGCTTCAGCGTCTCTTCGGTGGCGATCTCGTGGCCCAGGACATCCCAGTGCTCGATATGCTTGTAGATGATCACCTTGTTCTTCAGAAGCGTCCCATGGGTGCGGCAGAAGGTTTCGAGCTGGTGCCGATCGGCGATCAGTTCGCAGCAGATGGTGAGGTCCGGGTTCGGGATCTCGATGCCTTCGTCCTGGAGCTTGCCGCTGTTTGAGTATCCGAAATGGGTGGTATGGGCGACGGCGTTCATGATGCCTGCGGCTTTCGCCTGCATCACCAGTTCCCGGTAGAGAGGTTTGCTGCTGCCGAACCATCCGCCCTTGCCGACAGCCTTCTCGCGCGGCTTCAGATAGATCCGGATCATCCCGATCTCGCGGGAAGAGAGCTTGTGGCTTGTCATGGGGATGGGCCTTTCCTGATGGTTGGCGGTTATCGGGATCGAGCGAAGCCGCACGCTGGTCATCAGATCGCCCATGGCCTGGGCGTTCATGTCGCGCATGTGGCGCACGGAGATGTCGGGGGGGATATGGTCTGCGGTGACCGTTTTCGGAACGCCGACACGCTGCGAGAGGTAGATGCTGGAGTGGCCGCTGCAGAGATAGGCAATGAAGCAGGCGACGGCGATGTAGACTGCGTGGGTGGCGCCGAACAGTTCTATGCCCATGATCATGCAGGCGAGCGGCGTGTTGGTCGCGCCTGCGAAGACAGCCACGAAGCCGAGTGCCGCAAACAGGTCCGGCGGCGCGCCGAGCACGCCGGCGAGTGCGCTACCCAGAGCCGCGCCGATGAAGAAGAGCGGCGTCACCTCACCGCCCTTGAAGCCCGCGCTGAGGGTGACGATGGTGAACAGCCCCTTCCAGGCCCAGCTCCAGTCATCGATATGATCGGGGCGGAAGAAACCGAGGATCGTCGCGTCATCCGGATTGGGCGACCAGACGCCGAGGCCGAGATATTCCCGGGTTCCGAGGATATAGACCAGGCCGAGGAGGATGGCGCTCGCAAGGACTGGACGCAGCGGCGCATAGGGCAAAACGGCCTTGTAGGCCGACGACGCCAGATGCGAGAGTTCCGCAAAGACGTGAGCGGCGAGCCCGAAGGCGGCAGCTGCGAGCACCACTTTCAGCATCAGAAGAGCGTCGAGATGAAAACCCATGCCCTCGCCGATGCCGGCCATATAGGCGATGGAATAGTGGACATGACCAATGCTCCAGGCGTGGCAGGTCCAGTCGGCAACGACGGCCGCCAGAAGAGACGGAAGCAAGGCCTCGTATTGCATGCGGCCGATCGTCAGCACTTCCAGCGCGAAGACCGCACCCGCAATGGGCGTGCCGAAGACCGCGCCGAAGCCCGCCGCAATACCCGCCATCAACAGGATGCGGGTGTCGGACGGCGTCAGCTTGAAGATCTTTCCAAACGCGCTGGCCAGGCTGCCGCCGAGCTGAACGGCGGTTCCCTCCCGACCCGCCGATCCGCCGACGAGATGGGTCAGCACAGTCGTCACTAGGATCAGCGGAGCCATGCGAAGCGGCACGCCGCCGCCGGGTTCATGGATCTGGTCGACGATCAGATTGTTGCCGGCTTCGGCAGACTTGCCGACCTTGCCGTAGGCCCAGACCATGGCAAAGCCCGCGACCGGCATGAGATAGATGAGCCAGGGATGCGCGAAGCGCAGCTCCGTCGCTCTATCGAGGCTCCAGAGGAAGAGCGCGACGAGCGAGCCGACGGCAAGTGCCATCGGAACGACAGCGACGACCCATTTTGAAAGGCTACGGATTTGCCGGAAACGCAGGCCAAAGATCATTGCGAGCGTCATGAGAACGACGCTCCGTCAACTGCGGCTGCCATGGGCAGATGAGATAGAATTGGATTTGCAGACACGACTCTACTCCTTCGCGTTTTGCGCGTTGAGTAGGAGTCATCGGCTTCATCGAGGAAGCGGTTCGGCGTTGCGCCCGGCAGAATCCATTACCGTTCGAATAAACATAAGTGATGCCGCGACGAGCTGTCAACGGCCGGCACTTCGGAGTTGACGTGAGCAGCACGCACAGGCAAACTTGCGCGGCCATGGCTTTGGCACAGCTTGCGGGCAGTTCTGTGGACAGCCAAGCCCGGTGCGCCCCTCAACCCGATGAAACCTTTTTCCGCCCGCCGCGTTCCCACCGCATCATCAAGTGAGGAACTATCATGAAGAAATTCGTCATCATCGCCGCTGCTGCCGCTGCCGCCTTCGCTTCCGTCGCCGATGCGGCTCCGCGCCACAGCAAGGAGATCGTCGCCAAGCAGCCGAAGGAACGGCTCGGCACGCTTTCCTGCACGGTGGCCGGCGGCGTTGGCATGATCCTCGGATCGAACAAGGCGGTGAGCTGCGACTTCAAGCAGCGCAATGGCCGCGCCGAACACTATGTCGGCTCGATCGGCAAGCTCGGTCTCGACATCGGCGTGACCCGCAAGGCCTATCTGAGCTGGATCGTCTATAACGTCAACCCGACACGGGCTGGCGAAGGCGCGCTGGCCGGCAACTATGTCGGCGCATCCGCCGGCGCATCCGTCGGCATCGGCCTCGGCGCCAACGCGCTGATCGGCGGTTCCTCGCGGAATTTCGGCCTGCAGCCCTTGAGCGGCGAAACCAGCACCGGCCTCAACGTGGCTGCCGGTGTTGCCCAGCTGAAGCTGCGCCTCGCCAAGTAAGATCAAGGTGGCCGGGCCTCTCGACAGGTCCGGCATATCTCGCAGATCAGTCCATTCGAGGCCTCCGCCGACCAGGCGGAGGCCTTCGTATATCTGGCATATCCACGGAGCGGTTTCCCGCGATAGCTTGCCCTTCGACGAGCCCAGCCAATTTCAGAGCATGCAACAGCTTTCCCCCGGTCGGAGGGACCGATGATCTTTTTCACAGCCGATACGCATTTTGGTGATCCGCGGGTGTTGCGGCTGGACAGGCGACCCTTCGCTTCGATGGCCGAGCACGATGCCGCCCTGATCGAACTCTGGAACGAGACGGTGGCGGAGGAGGACGAGGTCTGGCATCTGGGCGACGTGATGACGGCAAGAGGTGGAACGCCCGAAGCATTGCTCGCGCGGCTCCGTGGCCGGAAACACCTGATCATCGGCAACAACGATCCCGACACGGTGACAGAGGCAAAGGGCTGGGAGAGCGTTCAGCACTACAGGGAGTTGACGGTCGACGGCACCAGGCTGGTGCTTTGCCACTATCCCTTCCGCACCTGGAACCAGATCGGCAAAAGGGCGATCAACCTGCATGGCCACTCGCATGGGCGGCTGAAGCCGATGCTCCGGCAATTCGACGTCGGCGTCGATGCCCGCGAAATGAAGCCGGTCACCCTTCAAACCCTGTTGGAAAGCCGGAAGACAGGCCCAGCAATCAATTCCTGACCGCTCGTCTGGAACCCAAAGCGCCGCCCTTGGTTGTCTGATGATAAAAGGAGCGACCGATATGGAAAACCACAGCAACAGGGTGCGTCCGAACGCCATCGACAGCACCACAGGCGGCGACCTCGCCGAACAGGCGCTGCAGAGCCGTCACGATGCTTTCACCCGGAGCGACACCAAGACCTCGAGCGCGGAAAGCGCGGCAACGGCCATCGGTACCGGCAGCTGGATGGAGGATGTCAAAGCGCACATCCGTGAAAATCCTTTGACATCGGTGGGCATCGTCGCGGCACTGGGTTATCTCTGGGGGGCGACACGATGAGCACCTCCGAAACAGACACACCGCTGCTGCAGCTCGCCAAGGATTATGTTCGCCTCGGCGGTAAACGTCGATCCGTCGTCGACGACAACGTCGTCTCGACGCGCGACTGGGAGCCTGACTCCAGCGAGGCAGAAGCCTTCTGGAAGGAACGGGTCGAAACGCTGAGCGCCGACGAACGCAAGCAGGTGGAACTCTATCTGCCCACCATCAACGCCATCTAGTCCATGAGCTGCTTGCCCTTGTGGACAATCAACGGAAAGCGCTGCCGCGTGAACAGCTTGCGGCACGCCCACTTTGGATGAGAAGGCGATGACCGGTTTGCGACGATCGATTTCATCGAAGAGAGCCGGAGACACGGATGGGCCGAGCGTGGTGTCAGACCCCCGCTACGCGTGCCAGCCCGACACCGCGCACTTTGGCAGATGGACCGTCATTGATACCCTGACAGGGTTGCCCGCGGCATCGGATGGGCGCGACTTCATCGATCTCGGCAAATCGGATGCGGCCGATATTGCCGAAGCGCTCAACAGCTATCTGAGCGAAGGCAAGGATCCGCCGCTCGTCTAGTTTCCCCGGATGAGATACTTCATTGGCGGCGCACGTCCTCCACGTGACAACGGCCATGTGATGACGGCTGTGGCTTTCGCAAATGTTTGGCCGACGGGCCATTGCAAACATCCGCTCCAACCCCAATTCTGTTGCCTCGACGCCACGAGCATGGACAGGTGAGGAACAGCTTGCAGAAATTCGCCCGCACCGTCCTGTTGTTCATCGTTCTGCTGGCCGTGGTCGCCGCCACCACATGGGCCAGCCTTGCCCTCTGGTACAGGCTGCCCGGACCGGACTGGATGAGGTCGTTTGGTGCCGGAATTTTTGCCATCATCGGCATCGTCACCACGATTGGTCTGTTTCGACCCTGGCGCTGGCCCATCGCCATCGTGTTCGCCCTCGCGCTGCTGGCGGTGATCGGATGGTGGTCGACTATCCTGCCTCCCGCCGATGCCGACTGGGCCCCGGATGTGGCCCGGCAGGTCACCGGCCGGGTGGAGGGCGACCAGTTGATCCTGACCAATGTCCGCACCTTCGAATGGCGAAGCGACACGGATTTTACGCCCCACTGGGAGACGCGCAGCTACGATCTCAGCCAGTTGAAGACAATCGACCTTTTCATGTCCTATTGGTCCGGGCCGCTGATGGCGCATATGATCGTCAGCTTCGGCTTCGCGGATGGCCAGCAGCTGGCATGGTCGATCGAAGTCAGACGCCGGCAGGGCGGCGCCTTCTCGCCCATCGCCGACCTCTTCAAGAGCAACCCGCTGGTGATCATCGCGGCGGACGAGCGGGATGTCGTCGGCGTGCGCTCGAATATCCGGGGCGAGGATGTCCAACTCTATCGCCTCAACGTGTCGCCGGCGGGAAGTCGGAACCTGCTTCTCGCCTATCTTGCGGATGCCAACGCGCTTGCCGCCAAGCCCCTCTTCTACAATTCGCTGACGACGAATTGCACGACTGCGGTGGTGGCATTGGTGCGGGCGGTCGGTGATAGCTTGCCTGCCGACTGGCGCTTGCTGGTCAACTGTTACGTCCCGGACTACGCCTACGGGCAGAAGGCGCTGGACATGCGCTGGACGCTTCCGGAACTCAAGCAGCTCTCCCACATCGATGAAAAGGCAAAGGCGGACGGTCTCTCATCGTCGTTCTCTGCTCACATCCGGGAAGGCGTCCCCTCGCCCTTCACGCCTTGAACGCTCGCCGCCTCGCAGAGCCCCGCGCTTAAACCGATCACGCTTTCGCGAAACAAGGCAGCGCTATTGGTCATTTCGGAACTTTCGAAAACACGCGACGTTAAAAGTGTAAATCGAGGGTCAATCCGATGAACAATAAATCCAGACTTGCGCTGAGCCTGACACTGGCCGCCTTTCTCGGCTTCTCGTCCATCGCCGAAGCCAAGCTTGAAAATCCGCAGCCGCAGCCGGCGCCGATCCAGCTCAATGGCGCCAACCTGGTGCTGGTGTTTTCGGCAAACGTCGACCTGCATGCTTCCGTCGTTGTCATCCACGACGCGAAAGATCGCCCCGTCGAGATCGGCAAGCTGCAACTCGCCAACAACGGCACCGACATCAAGATTCCGCTGAAGTCGCCGTTGCGCCCCGGCGTCTACATGCTCAGCTGGCGCGCCCTGTCCAGCGACGGACGCGAAAGTGTCGGGACCTATGCCGTGACCGTCGATCCCGCGCCGGGCGACGCACCATCGGTGGCCGTGAAATGACGCCGAGGTTCGGATGAGCTCGAGAAGGCACCTTCGCCGTCACCGCACTCGCGGAGCCGGCAGCTTCATCTTTTGAGTCAACAGCCTCAGAACTTGAATCCGCAAAACCTCGCAAGCATCTAGGACATCTCACCTTCTCGAGCCGAGCATCGATCTATATCGAGCGATGACGCGTCTGGTACCTTCGGACGGAAGCGGCTATGGAAGGGCATCTGCAACGGCACGGGAGATCGACCGGATGGACACCCCTTGGAAGCAACCCGTCACGCTGGCCCTTGAGGCTCCCGACGTCTATGTCACGATCTCGACCACCCAGGCGGCATCCTGGGCGATGATTGAAGACTGGCCGGAGGAAGACGGGCCGGCGCTCGATCGGGCGCTGCTGATCTGTGCCGAGGTGAAGCAGGGCAAACGGACCGACGACGACGCACGCGCGGCTTTCCTTGCGGCAGCCGTCGAGGCAGGCATTCCCATTCGCGCCTGACCGACCGCCCAACGACTATTCTGTCCACACAATTGGACGTTGTCGAATGTCGCTGCGGAATCATGGACAATCCACCGCGCCGCGCTATCTGCCTTGTCGCACCTGACCTCGGCAAGGCATTGGCTTTGCTGCGATTCGTCGGGTCGCCAAGACTTGAAAGAGATAGCTGTGGGAACGATCCTGATTATCGTAATTCTGATTGTACTGTTGGGTGGCGGCGGCGGTTACTACGCCCATGGACGCTACGGCGGCCGCGGCTCGGGCGGCGTGCTCGGCCTCATCCTGATCGTGCTGATCGTCCTCTGGCTGCTCGGCGTCTTCCACGGCGGCGCCGTCTGACCTATAGGAATACGGCCTCATGCCAATGTCATGAGGCCGGCTTCTGGCGACCGGCCAGCGGGGAACCATTGCATTGCGGTCTGCATTGAATTGAGCAAACGGAGACTGCCATGCAATCGATCAAGACCATTTGCATCTATGGCGCTGGTGCGCTGGGTGGCGCCATAGCCGCACGGCTGGCAGCGGGACTGAACGATCGCGTGGTCGTCTCCGTTGTTGCGCGTGGAGACCATCTCCGGGCGATCCAGGAAAACGGGCTTAAGCTTTGGCCGGCCGGTGCGAGCGAACCCATCGTGACGCGGGTCCATGCGACGGACGATCCATCCACCCTGCCGCCGCAGGATCTCATCATCACGGGGCTGAAGGGCCACCAACTGGGTGCTGCTGCTGCCGGTATCGGCTCGCTGATGCATGACAGGACGCGCGTCGTCATGGTGCTGAATGGCATACCGTGGTGGTATTTCCATCGGGACAGCCAGAGCTGCTATGCCGAGACGCAATTCGAGGAACTCGACATCGGCGGCGCCCTTTGGCGGTCGATCGGCCCAGGTCGCGTGATCGGCTGCGTTGCCTACCAGGGTGCCGAAGTCACGATGCCGGGTGAGATCCGCCTCAGCAATGACGGCCGCTTCGTGCTCGGCGAACCATCGGGGGAAGCGAGCGAAGATCTGGCAGTCATTGCCGACCTGCTTATCTCGGCCGGTATCACCATCCAGACAACGCCGCGAATCCGCGACGAGATCTGGAGCAAGCTCATGGGCAATGCTGCGTTCAACCCGATCAGTGCACTGACGCGGGCCCTGATGTCCGACATCATGGCCGATCCCGCACTCGCCAATTTGGCCGCCAAGGTGATGGCGGAGGTCAAATCCGTCGGCGAAGCGCTCGGTGCCGGCTTTACCATGTCGATCGAGGAGCGCCTGGTGCACTCGAAGAACGTCGGAGATGTGCGCACCTCAATGCTGCAGGATCTCCTTGCCGGCAAGGCTCTCGAGATCACGCCGCTGGTCGGCATGGTGGTATCCTTGGGAAGGCTCTCCAGCGTTCCCACACCGACATGCGAGACAATCCTGGCGCTCGTGACGCAGCTCGATCGCGAAAATCGCCGCGCTCCAGGCTGATTGGCTTGTCTGGCGCGGCAAACCCTGCCTTCCAGGCTGATGCTTCGCTTATGGTTTTTTAATATCCACCCATGCGACGAGCAATGGCTTTCCTATGGGGCCCGGCGCTAGCGTTATCACCTTGCTTTCAAAGGTGAACGCCATGCTCAAGCCAACGACATCGAACCTCCCAGACACCTTTTACCGCCTTTCCCGCCGTTCCGGCGAGCCCTCGACCGCAAAGCCCGAACAGCCTCGACGCCCCAAGGCAAGCCGGAGCATGCGCGCGCGGCGGACGGCTTTGATCATGGTGGGATTTGGGCTGTTGCTCGGCTGCGTCGAGCTTATCATCGTTCTTTCCTATCTTTGAGGAAGACAAAGATGCGAACAGTTTACGCGGCAGGTGACAGATCCCTGCCCAGCATCGGTGGGGCGATCGCTTCGCTCGTGACACCTTTCCGCGACGATCTCTTAGATCTTGCCGGGCTGAGGGAACATGTCGAATGGCAGATCCTCAGCGGTATCGACGGATTGGCGGTCTGCAGCGTTGCCGGCGAAGGTCCCGTGCTGACGGCAGCGGAGCGGGAGTCCGTCATCGTCACCTGCGTGGCGGCCGCCGGAGGCAGGGTGCCCGTCATCGCCGCGACCGGAAGCCACTGCACCGCACGGACGATCGAAGCAACCCGGCTTGCGCAGGAGGCTGGGGCCGATGCGGCGCTGATCACCGTGCCCTATTATTCCAAGCCTGGACAGAAGGGCATCCTGGCGCACTTCAATGCCATCGCTTCGGCCTGCGACATCCCGGTCATCATCGACAATCGACCGGCTCACACCGGCATCGACCTTGCACCGATGACGGTCGAGCAGCTCGGCTCGATCCGAACCGTCATCGGTCTTGCCGACGGCAGCGCCGATATCTCGCGCGCCTGTGCCTGGTCCCGGCTGCTGCCTTCCCATGTGGGCGTCTACACCAGCAACGATGCCACCGCCTTGACCTTCATGCTGTCCGGTGGCGCAGGAAGCATCTCCGATGCAGCCAACATAGCCCCTCGCCTGACGGCGGCCCTGCAGCATGCCGCTTCTGCCGGCAATCTTTCGGCAGCCACTTGTCTGGAGCGGCGCCTGCAACCACTCTGGCAAGCGCTCGCTGCCGACGGGACGGCTGCGGCCTTGAAAGCGGCGCTCGCTCTCGCAGGACGCCCTGTCGGCCCGGTGACGCGTCTGCCGCTCGTTGGCGTTGACAGGCTTGTCGAGATTGGCATCCGCGACGCGCTTCAGGCCGTTGGCGTCGAGACCATCGGTGGCTGCAGCGGGACATCCGTCGTCCTGCCTCACCCCCTGCCACTATGAGATTTTAATGCTTCCGGTGCGCGGCCGAAATGGATTTCCTATCGCCGCGCGCTTAGATCTTGCCTCGTCGCCGCCGCCAACAATGTTACGGCCCGGCGCGACCATCGAATGAAAGGATTATCCCATGCCTCGCCCTCGCATAGACAGTGAAGTCGTCGAGCCGCTCCAACGCCGCGCTCCGAGCCCTGCGTTGCCATCACCTGCCCGTTTCATGGTGGGGCCGGATGGCCATGGTGGCTGGATTGTGCAGGACCGTCTGGGGCGGACCGGTGGGTTGTTTGCCAATGAGACAGCGGCCGTGCACTTTGCCCGCGAAGAATGCGACCGCAATCCGGCCGACATTTGCCATGTTCCCGAGGGCGTTTTGCTTGGCTTCGACGTCCTGAAAACCGAGAGCGTACACTAGCGGCGATGCGATCGAGGCGCCCAACGGCAACGCTTCGTTCCACCGTTTTTTAACCACCTTGCGGATAAGCTGGCACGGGATACGACCACAGACGAGCACTGCTATGGCAAAGCCAGCTTTCCGTTACAGCCATTATGATTTGGGCGAACAACGCGCCGGGACTGTTATCGAGATCACCCTCTCGGCCGTCAGCAATGTCCGGTTGATGACAGCAGGCAATTACCAGCGGTTTACGGAGACGCTCAAGCATCAGTTTGTCGGCGGGGTCGCCAAGAAGTCGCCGATCCGCCTCAGCGTCCCTGAAGCCGGCCATTGGCATCTGGTCGTCGACATGGAAGGCCACAATGGACTGGCGGAATCGAGCGTCAAGTTGATCGACAGGCCGGCTGCACCGCGCATCCAGAAATCGGCGGCCGGCTGAACTGACGGCCACTCAGTCCTCGGCCCGTTCCTTGCGCAGCTTCGACCACCATTCCAGCCGCTTCTTGATCTCGCGCTCGAAACCTCGTTCGGGTGGATCGTAGAATTTTTGCCGCCCGAGCTTCTCCGGGAAGTAGTCCTGGCCCGAGAATGCGTCGGGCTCGTCGTGGTCGTAGCGATAGCCGTCACCATAGCCCTCACCCCGCATCAACTTCGTCGGAGCGTTGAGAATGTGCTTGGGCGGCAGCAGCGAGCCGTTTTCCTTGGCAGCGCGCGTCGCGGCCTTGAAGGCGGTATAGACCGCGTTCGACTTCGGCGCAGTCGCCAGATAGACGCAGGCCTGCGCGAATGCCAACTCCCCCTCGGGCGAGCCAAGGTAGTCGTAGGCATCCTTGGCGGCATTGCATACGACCAGCGCCTGCGGATCGGCCAACCCGATATCCTCGACCGCCATCCGCACCAGCCGCCGTCCAAGGTAGAGCGGATCCTCGCCGGCATCGAACATCCTTGCGAGGTAGTAGAGCGCCGCATCGGGGTCGGAGCCGCGTACGGACTTGTGCAGCGCGGAGATGAGATTGTAGTGCCCATCCTGCGCCTTGTCGTAAACCGGCGCCCGGCGCTGGACGATCTCGGTCAGGGCCACCGTATCGAAGACCTCGTCGGTGCGGGCGGCGCGCCATACCTCCTCGGCCAGGGTCAGAACGGCGCGGCCATCGCCGTCCGCCATGCGCAGCAGGCTGTCGCGGGCGTCGTCCGTCAGCGGAAGAGCTTTGGCCTCCACCGTCTCGGCACGTTGCAGCAGTTCGCGCAGGCTGTCCTCGTCATGGGCGCGAAATGTCAGCACCCGGGCGCGGGACAGAAGAGCGGCGTTGAGCTCAAAAGAGGGGTTTTCGGTTGTCGCACCGACCAGGATGACGGTGCCGTCTTCCATGACGGGCAGGAAGCTATCCTGCTGGGCGCGGTTGAAGCGATGGATCTCGTCGACGAAGAGCAAAGTCTGGCGACCGTCCATGCGGCGCATGCGCGCGGTCTCGAACATCTTCTTCAGATCGGCGACGCCGGAGAAAATCGCCGAAATCTGCTCGAAGGCCAGACCCGCCTCGCCCGACAACAGCCGGGCGACCGTCGTCTTGCCGGTTCCCGGCGGACCCCAGAAGATCATCGAGCCGAGCGAGCCGCTTTCGATCATCCGCCTGAGGACGCCGTCCTCGCCGGTCAAATGCGGTTGGCCCGTCACCTCGCCCAGCGTCTGCGGCCGCAGCCGATCGGCCAGCGGCCGCCTGCCGGCGNCCGGGATGCGGGGCGCAAACAGGTCGTTGCTCATCGGAAGAATTGCCGGATGCGCTGACCATCGCGCTCGATTTCCACCCACCAGATATCCGGATTGCTCGAGGCGACCGCCTCGAGATTCTGCGTATTGGTGATCACGGCGCCGTTGACC
>NZ_JBCEBQ010000016.1:0-67439 GCF_049472505.1 Rhizobium sp. HT1-10
ACGGCGACAGCTATCGTCTCGCCCAAAGCCGCGCCAGAAAGGCCGGCTAAACCCTCCTTGAAAATCGCCACGCACGCATGAGACCCCCGCTCGGGCTACGCCCTCCCGGAGGTCTCATGCGTGCGCCACAAGTGGCCTGGTTTTACTCCGCCGCCTGGCCTTAATTTGCTCCGGCGTTGACAGGTATCATTCTCAAACGGGGCGTTGGCTTTCCCGCGATAACTTAGGCGAATTCACGGATTCATCTTATAACCTATATATTTATGCATCACTTTCTCCGCTCAGTCAGACCGATGAGCTTGGGTTGTTCCCTTCTCCAGCGGGGGGGCAATGCTTCGGGAATTTGCCACAGGGCCCGGACTCTGGTCTTGTAGTGCCGGTTGGCACTCCTCGCCAGGGCGAACCTTGGGGAATGTGGACGAATGGATACGACACTACCCGCATCTACGACGGACAGGGGAACGCCTGATATGATATAGATCATGGCCATCATGGAAGAGGATGGGAATATCATATGTGGGAGAACGGCCAGCGACAGCCAGGTGTCCGTTTCATGCCCCAAGAGTGAGAATGCTAATGGAAAAACAAAATTTTACATCTTTCGCCGACTTTGAGATCAGAACTATTGGTTTCGATCACCCTGATCTTCTCCTGAAACTATTCGATTCTACGGAGGTCAATTTTTATGCGCTTACCTTCCTAGATGTCGCGTTCTGTATATTCGAAACGGATCATCTCCAAAATGTTATCAGCGAGCTGAGCGTGTTTGAAAATATTTCTTTAGCCAGAAATGATCTTGCCTTCGAAAAATTCGTGCGCTCAAGAAGTTTAACTGATGATCTGGAGCGAATTGTTGGGAACTATCAGGTCTGCTATATTCGACCGATTACGGGAGGAGACATGATCGTTATATTCTCGGACTGCAACTTCACTCTGGGATGAGCAAAATCAATTTTTCGGCACCTTCCATAACTCGGCGTTATGCCCAGAAGTCCGTGCTATCAAGCACTTAACCCATCTGGGTAAGGTGTCGCCGGTTCAGATCCATTCGAGACCCGCATATTTGGGCCGCCTTAAGCGGAAATTATTTCCCGCTCTGGTACGAGAAACGCCGGTTCGATACCCTTTAAGAGCAAACCACCTATGTGCGAAGTGCTTTTAAGCCGTTATTTGATTTCGAAGCTTCCCATCTTCAAGCAACATTTTGACAGTTTGCGCGGCGTTCTGGCGCATCTCGATGGCGGCATGGTCTGAGTAGAAGGCGTTGTGCGGCGTTATCACCAGCCGTCCCGCGAGCCAATCTTCACGGTTGCGCCAGGCGGATAGCAGCGAATGGTCGAGGGGCGGCTCCTGCGCCAGAGTGTCAATGGCCGCCGCTCTCAGCCGGCCGCTTTTGAGCGACGCTTCAAGTGCGTCGAAGTCATCAAGCAGTTCGCCCCTGGCCGTATTGACCAGAATTGCCCCCGGCTTGAGCCGGGCGAGCCCCTCGGCATCTAGCATGCTGCGCGTCTCCGTTGTCGTGGGACAATGGAGCGTAACGATATCGGATTGCGCCAGCAGATCATCCAGGCTGTGGACGCGCTGATACCCGACCGCCTTTTCGTGACCGGGCGGCTGGCCGGGATCATAGCCGAGGATTCGAAAGCCGAACGGCTTCAGCCGGTTGACGACAGCGGTACCGATGCGCCCGACACCTACCACGCCTACGGTGGCCTGGTTCGAACGGGAAAGTGGCGTCAGGCTATGGGTCTGCCATCCGGACGTATAGAATCGGGCGCGGGCGTCATGCTCCCAGAGCCGCCTGTGCAGCGACAGGATCATTGCTATCGCGTGATCGGCGACTTCCTCGGTGCCGTAGTCGGGATTGTTCGCGAAGGGGATGCCGGCCCTCTCCAGCGCGGCGATATCGATCTTTTCATAACCCACCCCATAGCGCACGACGCCCCGGCAGCGTGTCAGGTGGCCAATGCTTCTGGGACCCAACCGGGCACCCCAGACCATCAGCGCATCGAGACGGGCCAGGCGGTCGGGAGCAAAGAGCGCTTCGTCCGTGGTGCCGAAAAAATCGATCTCCACATCGTTGCCGAGCAGTTCCGCTTCGAGATCGGGCATGCCGATCATGTGATCGGTCAATCCGACCACATATTTCTGGGGTTTCGTCATTGTATCAGCCGAATACGGTGGAGATATCCACCGAACCCGACAGTGCCCCGTCGCGAGCAAGCCTGGCTACCGCTTTCTGAAAGGCCGCATTGATGGGCGCGGCGACGCCATGAAGACGTCCGAGGCTTACGATCTCGCCATTCAGATAATCGACCTCGCTGGATGTACCACGCACGAAACTCTGCCAGGTCGATTGCTGGCCGCGTTCGATGCCGCTGCCTTCCGCGACGTGCCAGCCGGAAATATCGACAACTCTTTCCGAAGCGACCGCGGGGTCATATCCCGCAGCCCTCAAAACGATGCGCGCCTCGTTTGCGAGTTCGGTAGCGGCCCTGGCGCGCGCCTCCGGCGCACCGGCGAAAAGCTCTACGGCATTGGTGACATTGTGCTCCAGCTTCGCGGCTTTCCAGCGGCGAATGTCCGCGCGGGCTTCCGCCAGATATCCGGCCTTCGTCAGATCAGAGACGATAGTGGACGCTGTCTCGTCCAGCCCGTTCGGATAGCGCCCAAGCGTCACCACGCCGATATTTGGGGCACCGCCAACGACGACTTCCCCGGTGACGGTATAGCGTGCGGGAACGAGAATGCTGGCGGCATAGATATGATTGAAGCGCCGCAGCGCGATGTTTTCGGCGGCCAGTCCGTTCTGGAATGTCACCAGCGGTAGATCCGATGCAAGGCCGCCGCCGTCCACATCGCGCCACGCCCAGAAACTGGTTGCCGCTTCGACGTCCTGCGCCTTCACCGTCAGGAGGAGGATATCGTCCGGCTTGAGATCAGGCGGTGTTGCCGTATCGACTGCATTGAGCCGGATAACGCCTGTCTCCTTCGGCCTGCGATAGGACAGGCCGTGGAGGGCGATATGAGATATCTGGGCTCCGCGTCCCACCAGAATGTAGGAAATATTGTTGATTTCTAACTGTGCGGCGAGGCTGGCGCCGACCGCGCCTGCGCCGATGATGATGTAGCGTGTCATGTGCTTATGCTTCAGGCCGTCTTGAGTACCGGGATATCCGTCGGATGATGCGACGAGGCGGATTGGTCCTGTCTCCATCCATCGAACGCCGATCGACCGAGAATGGATATGCACGTATCTTCCTGCGGAGCGTGGACGAGCACGGCCTGGATGTCGCGGAAATGCCTCTCAAGTCCGAGATCGCCGCCCAGCCCCGGATTGCCGATGCCGCGCACCGCGATCTGCACCGCATCGCGGAGCTGCCGGCCAGCGATGATCCGGGCACGAATCAGCCTTTCCGGGTTGCTCTGGCTGCTCTCGAGCGTATCGAAGATGATCTGGCGGGCGCCGGAAACGAGCAGGTCGATTTCACCCGAGAGTGTGATGAACCGCTCGGTGCGGGCGATGGGATGGCCGAGATTGGTCGGTACCCGTTCGTGCGCGAAGCGGATGAACTCTGCCTGCGCCGCCTCCGCGACGCCCAGATAGATCGCGGTCAGTGCCAGCGTCATGGCCGCGTGGGCGCGATTGTCCTGCTGGGCCAAGGACGGATCGACGAGATCGAGCACATTTTCCGCAGGGATTATCACGTCATGGTATTTGACGTCGTGGGAGCCTGTCGCGCGCATGCCGAGGCTTTTCCAGTTTTCGATCACCTCGATGCCGGGAAGCCCGTTAGGCACGATGAATGTTCCAACCCGCGCCGGCGTTTCGTCGGTATGCGCCCAGACCAGGAAGTGGGTAAGCCCGTAAGCACCGGTCACGAACCGCTTGTGACCGTTGATCGCCCAGCCAGTCTTTGTCAGGCGGGCAATCGTTGCCGGCAGGCCGCCGCGTGCGGGTGAGCCCAGTTCCGGTTCGACGCGAGCTGCGTTCAGCAGCAGCGGACGTGCTTTTGCCTCTTCCAGCAAGCGCTTGTAGAGATCTTCCGGCCAATGGTTTCTGCTGGCCTGGCCGAGATGGTTGAAAAGGGTCATGGCGGTGATCAGCGCAACGGATGGATCTCCGCGCCCTATCGCCGCCAGAATGTGGGCTGCATCATAAAGGCTGCCGCCCTTGCCGCCAAAGCGGGTGCCGACGGTGGTTTCCAGAAGGCCGCTTTCATGCACGGCGCGAATGCCTGCCCAGGGAAACGAGCCGCTGCGATCAGCATCGGGAGCGGCTTCTGCAACAATCCGAACCGTTGCGTCGAGACTGCCTGTATCGTGGGGCATGGGCTGGGGCCTTCTGACTGTAGGATAAGCGCGGTTTTCTCTGCCGCGAGACAAATTGCTTGATTTGCGAACCGTCGGTGCGCGCTTCACGAAGAATTCAGGCGGCGGCCTTCTTTTTCGAGTCTTCCCGCTCACGAATGCCTTCGCGCACCAGCGGCAGGATGTATCGACCATAATCGACGGCATCGTTGTAATTGTCGTAGCCGCGGATCGAGATGAGGTCGGCACCAAGATCGACGTAGTCGAGGATCGAGTAGGCGATGGTCCGCGGCGATCCGACGAGCGCTGTGGTCGCGCCGCCGGCATTGGTGGCCGTCACCGTCGGGTACCAGAGGGCGCGGTCATGCACATCGCCGCGGGATGCAATGTCCAGCAGCCGCTGCGAGCCGACATTGGCCGGCCGCGGAGCGGAAAGAGGTGAACGGCTGAGGCCCTTCTCGCGATTCTCGTTCAGACGATCAAGCACGTTGTGCGCCTTTACCCAGGCGAGCTCATCGGTCTCGGCGACGATTGGCCGAAAGGTGACCCATATGCGCGGGCGATCCGTTCTGCCCGCCTTTGCGGCTTCGGCGTAGATCCGGTCGATCTGCTGCCTGGTCTCGGCAAGCGGCTCGCCCCACAGCCCGAAAATATCGGCCAGCGAACCGCCGATCCGATAGGCGGCATCGGAGGAGCCACCCAGCGAGATGGGGATGAGACCCCTTGTCGGGCGCACAGCGCTGCGGAATTGTTTGAACTGATAATATTTGCCATCGAAATCGAAAGGTTCGGCCGACGTCCAGACCTGCCGCAGGATGCGGATGTATTCCTCCTGCCTCTCATAGCGCTCCTCCTTGTCGAGAAAGTCGCCTTCGCGCGCCTGCTCGTCGTCGCTGCCACCCGCGATAAAGTGGACGACCACGCGCCCGCCGCTCAGCTGATCGAGTGTGGCCAGCGATTTTGCCGCAACCGTCGGATAAACGGTGTTCGGACGCAGGGCGACGATGATCTTGATGTTTGTCGTATGGGCGAGGATCGTCGCGCCGATGGTGAAGGGATCAAAGGACGATGATGAATAAGGGATCAACGTATAATTGAAGCCGTAATCGTCGAGAGAGCGTGCGTATCGTTTAAGAAAAAGCGGGTCCGCCGGCGCATCTGGAATGGGATTGAGGTCATTGGATTCATTTGGAAACGTGACGCTGATGAATTCTGCGGCCATGTGAGCCTGTCTCCCTGAGGGTTATCCGTGGGTGGAAAGTAGAACCTGGCAACCCGGGGAGGAAGACAGGTCATTCTTATTCCATAGAAACTGTAGAAAATATTCGCGCGAGGACAGCGGTGTGGAGTTAATCGGCGTTCCGACCCTGCGTCGGGTCAGGCTTTGGGATCAGAAGCTGGGAGACCAGCCGAGGCTTGGAGCCACGGTGCCCGTGAAGTCGCCGAGCAGCCGGATATTTTCTTGTAGGCCAAATGCCGGCGGCAGAAAAAGAATGACTTCATCGGCGGTGCTGAGGCCGGGATCGTTGTAAATCGCTTCGAGAACCTGATCGGGATCGCCATGAAATACAGGCGAAATCTGCGTCCCAGGCGGCTGGTTCACGCGCTCGGCGGGCTGAAGCGCACCCTTGGGCCGGGAGGCGGCAATGCCGAGCGTGCGTCGCTCCAGGTCGTAGGCGGCATATTTCTCCCGTAAGTCCGCGGTATTGCCGACGAGGATGGATGCGGCCACGATCACCGGTGGCGGCTCCGTTCCCCATATGTTGCGCCAGTGGGTGCGGTAAGCCGTGATGCTGCGCGCCTGATATTCGCTGAAGGTTTCGCCCTCTTCATGGTCGTGGAGCACGGTGCCTGAGATCAGTCCGATACCGATTTCCGCAGCTTGCACTGCGGATGAAAAACTGCCCGAGCCCTGCCTGATGCGCGAACGCAGCGTCGGGCTGTGCGGGGTGACGCGCAGTTCGGCGCCTTCTGGCGCGCCAAGGCCCGGCTCGGTAACGGTGTGCAGGACCTCGCCCGAAAGGGCGGCGAGAAAACGGGACTGGCGGCGCTTTGCCTCGGTGCGGGCGTCGGTATCGACCGTGCCGAATACGGCATCGAACGCGGCGTTCGCACCGGTGGATATGGCAAGCTCCAAACGGCCATCGATCAGGAGATCGGTCGTGGCCGCTGCCTCGGCAAGCAGGATCGGATCCTGGTAGCGCATCGGGATGACGGCCGAGCCGAGCGTTATATGGGATGTGTGCTGGCCGGTCGCGGCAAAGAACGGGAGCGGCGAGGAGAGATAGTGGTCGAAGTGCCTTTGGTAGGCCCAGCCCGACTGCAGGCCCAGTCGCTCGGCTGCCTTGAAGAGCTCGATCCCGTCGCGCAGTCCCTGTGCCGGGCCGGCGTCGTCGTTGAAAGACACCCTTGTGTTGAAGCCAAGCCGCTTCTTCGCCCGGAATGATGCTGGCAGAGTGCTGGAGGGCACGGTGATGTTCATGCGATATTTTCCTTTTGGAAGGCCCGCCGCGGTTCCAGATGCGGCACCGGTGCGATATTCGCAGCGCCCGACGGGATCGCTTCCAGCAGAGACACAGTGTAGGGCTGCTGGGGATTGTCGAAGATGTCGGCGACAGTCCCGTGTTCGACGATCCGCCCGCGCTGCATGACCGAGACGGTGTGCGCGAGTTGGCGCACGAGGGCCAGGTCATGCGACACGAAGACATAGGTCAGGCCCAGCTTGGCCTGCAGCGAGAGCAGCACCTCGACGATACCGGCCTGGACGCTGACGTCGAGTGCAGAGGTAGGCTCGTCAAGCACGATGATGTCCGGCTTCAGAACGAGCGCGCGGGCAATCGCCACACGTTGGCGTTGGCCACCTGAGAGCTCACCTGGCTTGCGGGAAAGAAAGTCTTCGGCCAGCCCCACATCTTTCAGCGCTGCAAAAACCCTGTCGCCCTGCTCCTTGCGTGTTCCAATCTTGAACCGGTCGAGCGGCTCACGAACCAGCTCCTCGACTTTCCAGGACGGGTCGAGCGACGTGAAGGGGTTCTGGTAGACGATCTGCAGATGGCGCCAAACAGAGCGCAGTGAAGCCTGAGTACGCCCCGTGAGTTCCTCGCCGGCCACTGAAATCTGACCGGTATCGGGCTGCTCCAGCCCCAGCAGCAGCCTGATCGTCGTTGTCTTGCCCGAGCCGGACTCGCCGACTAGCGCATGCGTGGTGCCGGCCGGAACGCTGAAGGAAACGTTATCGACAGCTGTCACCACCTTGTTACCGACGGTGAAATTCTTCGTGACGGCGCTTACCTCGATCTTGGGCGAGTTGCCGCCGGCAGCCTTGAGCAGCCGGAAACCGGGGTCGCGCAGTGCGGCATACCGGTTTGGATTGAGAACAGGCACATCCGCGTGCAGTTTCTTCGTGTAAGCCGATGTCGGCGAGGAGAAGACCGCGGCGGTGCTGCCGGCCTCCTGCACGACGCCGTCCTTCAGCACCACCAGAGCATCGGTTCGCTCCGCGGCAATCGCCAGGTCGTGGGTGATCAGCAGCAGGCTCATGTCCAACTCGCGCTGCAGCCGTGAAAGCAGATCGAGGATCGTTTTCTGGATGGTGACATCAAGCGCGGATGTCGGCTCGTCGGCGATCAGCAGTGTCGGGCGAGGCAGAACGGCCAGGCCTATCAGCACGCGCTGCAGCATGCCGCCGGACAGCTGATGCGGGTAGGAGTCAAAAACACGCTGTGGATTGTCGAGCCCGACCTGCGCAAAGGTATCGAGGACCAGAGCCTTGCGGATGGCCTTGTCAGGCTCATCGAGGAGGGCGGCCGCTTCCATCGCCTGAACACCGATCATGCGCACCGGGTTCAGCGAATTGCCCGGATCCTGGGGAACGAAGCCGATGGCGCGCCCGCGCAATGGCTGAAAGCGACGTTCGGGCAGGCCGAGAATTTCCTGGCCTTCGAAGGCGATGCGGCCGCTGGCTCGCCCGCCATGGGGCAGCAGCCGGAGAACCGCACGCGCGATGGTCGATTTGCCCGAGCCGGATTCGCCAATGAGCGCAAGGCTCTTGCCGCGACCAAGTTCGAAACCGACGCTTGAGACGACCTCCTTTTGTCCGTAGGAAACCGAAAGCCCGGCGGCCTGTAGCAGCGGCGTTGAACGCTTCAACATCAGCGGTGAGGCATCGGCACGGCTGTATGCTGCAGCTAGTCTGTCTTGCGGAGCCATCGGCTAATCCTGTTCATAGAGAGGACGGTCGCGATCGTGACGAAGGCGGGCGCGTAGACCAGCCATGGCCATTTCAGGTAATCCTTGCCGATCGACACCAGCAGGCCCCAGTCCGAGGCAGGTGGCGGGTCGCCATATCCGAGAAAGGCAAGACCGGCGATCAGCATGATGGAATCGCCGAATTGCAGCAGTGCCAGCGGGAAAACCGAACGCGAGGCATTTGGCAGCACATGGTGCCAGAGGATGTGCCAGCGCGAGCCGCCGAGCAGAAAAGATGCCTCGACGAAGGTCGCCTGGCGGGTCTTGATGACTTCCGACCGCGTGACACGGGCGAACATCGCCACGGCAGAGACGCCGGTGGCGATCGCGGCGTTGGTGGTGTCGAAGCCGATTGCGGTGACCACGATGACGGCGAGCAGGAATTTCGGTATCGCCAGCAGCACGTCGACCATGCGGGCGAGCAGGGTGTCCAGCCGGCCGCCGAAGAAGCCGCCGAGGAGCCCGATGAAACCACCGGCGAAAACGCCGATGACGACAGCGATGAGCGCGCTCCTGACGGAAGAGGCTGCGCCATAGACAACACGCGTATAGAGGTCGCGACCCAGCTGGTCGGTTCCAAACCAGTGCGCGGCGCTGGGGCCAAGCAGCTTGTGGGCAGGCGTTCCGATGGCCGGGTTCTCGCTTGTGAACAGGCCGGGGGCGAGTGACCACGCGAGCACCAGCGCGACGATTGCGAAGGATAACACCACGGTCGCCGGCATCCGGATAGATGTCAGCCAAGCGGCAATGGTGAAACGTGGGCTGGAATAGCCGGAAACAAAGGTCATGATTTCACCGCTTGAGAAAGAACGGCCGAATTGTCGTCGGCGGTGACCGGCCGCCGCTCGGCAGAGCCGAGCAGTTTCACGCGGGGATCGAGCAGAGGGTAGGCAAGGTCGGCCAGCAGATTGACGACCACGAAGACGACTGCCGCCAGCGAGACGATTGCCTGCAGCACCGGCAGGTCCTGCGTGCTGACAGAGCGCTGCACAAGGCTGCCGACGCCGTTGCGGCCGAACACCGCTTCGGTGATCAGCGAGCCGCCGAGCAGTTCGCCGATGGTCAGCGCGATTACGGTCACGACCGGCAGAGAGGAGGGCTTGAGCAGGTGCTTGGCAAAGAGCCGCATCTGGCTCAGACCGCGGCTGCGCGCGACCGCGGCGTATTCTTGCCCGGCCTCGTGATCGAGGTTGGCGATGAGCACTTCCGCGATCTGCGCCGAGATGGGAATGCCGAGCGCAAGGGCTGCGAAGAAGGTCGCCCAGAAGCTGTCCGGCTTGATCACCCGGAAAAGACCCAGCTGGAAGCCGAAGATGTGAATCAGCACCAGGCCGATCACGAAATTGGGCACCGACAGGAACAGGGAAGGAAAGCCGCGCAGCAGCCCCTGGCCAAATTCCTTTCGAAGAAAGCGTGTTCCATAGGCAATGGTTATCGCTAGTAACAGCGCCACGACGAGACCGGTGAACGCAAGGATCAGCGTCGAGGGCAGCACATCGGCGATCAGGGTCGATACGGGCCGGTTGGTTCTCATCGAGATACCGAGGTCGCCAATGATAAAATGCGAGAAGGAGTTGGACAATTGCACCAGCACTGGTTTGTCCAGACCCTGGGCTGCGATGATCTCCTGGATCTCGGCCTCGGTGAAGCCGTTCTGCGGGTTGCGCAGAACGTTGGTGATCGGGTCGCCCGGCAGGATGCTGACGACGATGAACGTAAAGACATAGGCCAGCAGGACGACGACAACGGCCTGGATGAGGCGCTTTCCAGCGTAATTCAGGTAGGGGTTGGTCATGCCGATCATATCCTCACGTTTATCCTTCGTGCTCTCGGCTATTCGCTCAGGGATGCCGTGTAGTAGCTGGCGTAGGCGACGCCATTGTACGTCTCGCCTTTCAGCTTCGGGCTTTGCACGTAGATGCGCTGGACCATCTGGGTGCGCGGGATGAAGTAGCCCTGCTCCAGAATGTATTTCTGCAGTTCGTCGAGGAGCGGCTTTCGGATTTCGACGGTGGCTGCACCCGCGATCTTGTCACGTAGATCGTTGAGCTTCGTGTCGCGCTCGTCGAGCGCAAACCAGTTCTCGCCGTTGTTGGCGTTGGTGAGGATGCTGGCGACTGTTCCCGCATCGATGAAGCTGCGCGTCACCTCGTAAGCCGGCACGGCCGGACCGCCGAATGCCACCTTCTGGCCGAAAGTGACCACGTCGTAGGCGCGGATATCGACCTTCCAGCCGATCTTGCCGAGCTGCTGGGCGATCAGTTCGTCGATCGACTTCGATGTTGCGAGATAGGGGTTTGAATAGAGTGTTAGCACCAGCGGCTTGCCGTCCTTGGCGCGGATGCCGTCGGCGCCCTTAACCCAGCCGGCTTCGTCGAGGAGCTTTCCGGCCTGGTCCGGATTGTAGGCCAGCAGCGCGCTCTGGTCGGTCGCGCCGGGCACGTTGCTCTGGATGAATGACGTCGCGAGCTTCCAGTCCGGCGTATAGACGGTGTCGATGATCTCCTGGCGATTGATGGCGGCCTGTAGAGCCTGGCGTACCTTCACGTCGTCGTAGGGTGCGAGCTTGGTGTTGACTGCCCAGCCGTTGACGAAGCCGAGATAGCGCGGCGTTGAAACGGTGAAGCCATCCGCCTTGAGAGACTGAAGCTCCTGCGGCGAAGCGTTATAGGCAATTTCGGCCTGATCGGACTGGACGGCGGAAATCCGCAGAGATTGCTCGGATACCAGCTTGTAGGTGATCGAGTCGATATAGGCCGGGCCGGTGTGACCGACGGCGGCAGGCCCCCAGTTATAATCCTTGCGCTTCACCAGCTTGACGAAATCACCTTCCTTCCAGGAGTCGACCACATAGGGACCGCTGCCGGAGGTCTTGCTCAAATCCGCCTGGTCAGTCGCGGGCTGCGCGATCGTCTTCGGAGAGATGAGGATCGAGCCGTGGTAGCCGAGGGTCGGGATGAAGCCGAGCGTCGGCTTCTTGAAGACGACCTTGACCGTGGCCGCATCTACTGCTTCGGAATGATCGTAGGTCTTGGGGAAAAGCCCGATCGGGTTGATGCCTTCCTTCTTTCGGCCGGCATACCATATGTCGAGATTGGCCACGACCGCCACAGCGTCGAGCGGGGTGCCGTCGGAGAAGGTCACGCCGCTCTTCAGGTGGAGGGTAAATTCGGTGGCCTTGTCGTTCTGTTCCCATTTTTCGGCCAGCCATGGGCTCACCTTGCCTTCAGCATCGACGTAGATAAGCTTGTCCGTCACATGACCCCAAATATGGCCCTGGAAGCTGGAAATCGCACTATTGTTGGGAATCCATGTGTCACCAAGCGAATCGATGAGGAAGGTGATGTCGCCGCCTTCACGCGGGCTTTCGGCACCCAAAGCCGGGGTCATGCCGACCGTCGCCACAAACGCAGCTGCTACCAGCGCGGACGTGCCGACAAGCAGACGACGTCGGGAAAGGGAAAAGAAAGCGGAGCGTTCGGTCATATTGTGTCCTGTATTTTGCCAAGCGGATCAATGCGCTTAGGGTATGCAGGGCAGCCGAGCAGAGAAAGACTAGTTATTCTTATTCTATCAATTTAATGGATTATTTTGTTCGGTTTCGAGGTGCGGAGGGGTCAGCTTTTTTCGGGCGCCGAGATTGGCGGCGATCAGGCTTACGGGACGGTAGCTTCAATCGATGGCAAGGAAGGGTGGGTGATTGCCGTCAATCCCTCTTCATATCGGGGCCATGAGCGCCATCGGTAAACTTCATTTCTTCGAATATTCGAACTGGGGGCGGGTCGCCGTGAAATCGTTCGACTTGCACGCGGGTTATTTGCCCGGTCGAGCCCTGCGCCAATCTTGAGGTGCCGATATCATGCGTTAGAATATTGGGGTTGCCGTGAATACACATGGCTTTGTCGGCGCTCCGGTCGTCCGGCTCGAACCACGCGCCGGTCGCAAGCTGCATAACGCCTTGCCGCAGGTCCTTGCTGAGGATCGCCGCCGCAAGGCAGCTGCCACGGTCATTGTACAGCCTCACGATGTCCCCATCAACAATGCTGCGCTCGGCAGCGTCGGCCGGGTGAATGCGGAGCGGTTCACGGCCCTTGATCTTTGTCGAACGGCTGAAATTGCCGTAGTCGAGCTGGCTGTGCAGGCGCTGATGCGGTTGGTTGCAAACGAGGTGCAGCGGATAGCGGTCGTCGCCTGAGTGCCGGGCCGGGTACCATCGCGGATGGCCGCGGCAATCGTCGTAGCCAAAGCCTTCGACAGTTTCAGAGAAGATCTCGATTTTACCCGAAGGCGTCGGCAGGGCCGATGCGAGCGGATCGTCGCGGAAGGCCCGCGCCGGACCGCCCACATCGGCTTTCAGCGGCAGGCGGATTTCTCCGCGGTGCCAGAATTCCTCGAAGTCCGGAGCCTCGTGGCCGCCGGCCGCCAGCGCCGTGCGGGTCGTCTCATACAGGAAGGCGAGCCATTGCCGCGACGATCGGTTTTCCGTGAAGGCTTCCGCCTTGCCGAGATGTTCCGCTATCGCGGCGAAGATCTCGTAGTCGTCGCGCGCCTCGCCCACCGGTTCGATCAGGCGCTTCATCGCCACCATCAGCGGATCGCCGGCTGAAGCGCCGATATCCTCGCGCTCGAGTGTCGTCGTCGCCGGCAGGACAATGTCCGCGTGGCGCGCCGAGGCGGTCCACGCCGTCTCGTGCACGATGATGGTTTCCGGCCGGCGAAAGGCCTCGCGCAGCCTGTTGAGATCCTGGTGATGGTGGAACGGATTTCCGCCTGCCCAGTAGACCAGTTTGGTATCGGGATAGCGCGCATCGATGCCGTTGTACTGAAACGCCTCGCCCGGATTGAGGAGCATGTCGGCGATCCGGGCGACGGGAATGAAATCCGCCACGGGATTGCGGAATTGGTTGAAGGTCGGCAGCGGCACGGCGAGTTGCTGCTTGCCGTTGTTGCCCAGGGCGCCCAGCGAATAAGAGAAGCCGCCCCCGTCGAGGCCCATCTGGCCGAGCATCGCGGCCAGCACAATGCCCATCCAAACCGGCTGCTCGCCATAATCGGCTCTTTGGAGGGCATGCGCAACGGTAATCAGTGTTCTCGCCCCCGCCATCGCCCGTGCCAGCTCTTCGATGACGCCTGCGTCGATGCCGCAAATGGCAGACGCCCATCCAGGGCTTTTCCGTTGGCCATCGCTACCGCCGAACAGATAGTCCTCGAAGCACACGTAACCGACGGCATAGCGATCAAGGAAGTCGCGGTCGTGCAGCCCTTCCGTGGCAAGCACATAGGCAAGGGCGAGCATCAGCGCGACATCGGTGCCCGGCGTGATGGACAGCCATTCCGCATTGGCTTCTACGGGAAAGTCGTCTCGCAACGGACTGACGAGGACGAAACGCGCGCCGCGCGTGGTGGCGCCCATCAGCTTGTCACGCACGATGTGCTGACTGTTACCGCCGCCATGGACGTCCGAATTCTTGATAGCCATGCCGCCGAAGGCGACGATCAGTTCGCTGCTCCGCTCGATCGCGTCCCAGGTGACGCTCTTGCGGTCGAAGTGATCGTAGGGTCCGAGCACATGAGGGATGATCACCATTGCAGCGCCGGAGCTATAGGTGTTAACAGAACGGACATAACCGCCGAGCACATTCAAGAAGCGATGGACCTGGCTCTGGGCATGATGGAAGCGGCCTGCGCTCGACCAGCCATAGGAACCGCCGAACACGGCCGTCGGGCCGAAGTCACCATAGACCCGCTCGAGCTCAGCCGCGACGAGCTCGATTGCCCTCGCCCAGCTCACCTCGACATAGTCGTCGGCGCCACGGTCCAGCGCATTGCCTTTCTTGCCCTCGAGCCAGCCACGCCGCACGGCCGGACGTTTGATGCGCATCGGGCTGTGGGCGATAGCCGGCAGATTGCCAAGAAGAGGCGAGGGATGCGGGTCGGCCGGATGGGGTCGGATTTCAAGCGTGCCGTCGCGATAGCGCCCCGAAAATGCGCCCCAATGAGAGCTGTGGGTTTGGAAGTCGTTCATCGGGAATCCCTCTTCACTCTTAACGCAGCCGAGGCCAAGAAACTCATTCCGGCAGAATCTTGCCCGGGTTCATGATGTTCATGGGATCGATCGCGGCCTTGATCACGGCCATCAGATCGACGGCATCGCCGTGTTCGCGGCGCAGGTAGTCGATCTTGCCAGTTCCTATGCCGTGTTCACCGGTCGACGTGCCGCCGACCGAGATTGCGTGCAGAACCATCGCCTTGTTGATCGCCGCGACCTCGTCGAGCTCTGCCCTGTTGTCCGGATCGACGGCGAAGACGACATGATAGTTGCCGTCGCCGACATGGCCGAGAATGGCGGCCGGGACGCTGCAGCCCTGCAGCAGTGCGCGCGTCTTCAGAATGCAGCCGCTCAGTTCCGAGACGGGAACGCAGACGTCAGACGACCAGCCTTTGGCATTCTGACGCTGTGAAACCACTGCATAGAATGCGTTGTGACGCGCCTTCCACAGCCGGTTTCGATCTTCCGCTGCGTTGGCCCATTCGAAATCCCGGCCGCCATGCTCCTCGACGATCGCCGCCACCATGTCGATTTGCTCCTGCACGCCGGCGGGAGAGCCGTGGAACTCGAAGGCAAGCGTGTCTTCGATCTTCAGCGTCAGGTTGGAATAGGCGTTGACCGCAGCGATGAGCCCACGGTCCATCAGTTCCATGCGGGCGACGGGGATGCCCAGTTGGACGACAGCGATCGCAGTATCGACCGCCTGTTCGACGCTCGCAAACGAGCACAGCGCCGCCGAAATTGTCTCCGGAATGCCGTAAAGCCGAAGTGTCACCTCGGTGATGATACCAAGCGTCCCTTCCGAGCCGATGAACAGCCGAGTGAGATCGTAGCCGGCCGAGGATTTGCGGGCCCGCCCACCGGTGCGCACAACCTGTCCGCTCGGCAGGACGACGGTCAGCGACAGGACGTTTTCGCGCATCGTCCCATAGCGGACGGCGTTGGTGCCCGAGGCGCGTGTCGCTGCCATGCCGCCGATCGAGGCGTTGGCGCCGGGATCGATCGGGAAGAAAAGTCCCTTGTCGCGCAGATGGGCGTTCAGCTGCTCGCGGGTGACGCCGGCTTCGACTGTGCAATCGAGATCTTCGGCGCCGACCCGAACGATCCGCGACATGCGCGAAAGATCGATGGAGATTCCGCCGCGTATCGCCGTCAGATGCCCCTCCAGCGAGGTGCCCGCCCCAAACGCGATCACCGGCACACCTTCGGCCGCACATAGCCGGACGGTCTGCGCCACCTCGTTGGTTTGTTCCGCAAATACGACGCCGTCCGGGATCGCGGCCGTGTGGTAGGATTCGCCTCGGCCATGCTGCTCGCGCAGGGCAGGCGACGTCGAGAAGCGATCGCCGAAAATGGCGCGGAGTTTGTCGGAAAGTCCTGTCGAGAGGTGCGTCATTCGCCGCCTCCGGTTTTTGCCGCGCCGGTGGCCACCGGTGTGTCGCCGGGCTGTCCCCACTCGGTCCAGGCGCCGTCGTAGATCGCGACGTCCTGCTTGCCGACGAGATGCAGCGCAAAGGCGAGTGCCGCCGCGGTAACGCCGGAGCCGCAGCTTGCGATGACAGGTTCGGCGAGATCGAGACCGGCATCCTCGAAGGCCGCGCGGATCTCGGGCAACGGGCGGACTTCGCCGGATTGCGGATCGGTCAGCGCGTTGAAGGGCAGATTGAGGCTTCCGGGAATATGTCCTGATCGCAGACCGGGCCGCGCCTCCTTTTCCTCCGCGGTGAAACGGCCGGCCGATCGGGCATCGATGACTTGCTCCGCCTGGCTCGTCAGATTGTCGAGAAGCTGCGCCTTCGAGCGGACGGCAGCCGGCGCGAATTTGGCACGGAACGAGGTGCTGGCCGGACGGGTAACTTCGTCGGTCACCGGCCTCGCCTCGCTCAGCCATTTTTTTAGCCCGCCGTCGAGAATGGCGACCCTGTCGTGGCCGAAGGTTCGCAGCGTCCACCAGACCCGTCCCGCCGACATCAAGCCGGGCGTGTCGTAGATCACGACAATGCTCTCGTTGGCGATGCCGAGATCCGAGGCATGGCGCTCGAACGCCTCACTGGACGGTAGCATGTGGGGAAGCGTCGTCCCATCGTCGGCGATTGCGTCGATGTCGAAGAAGCGGGCGCCGGGAATGTGACGTGTGGCGAAGTCCTCCGATGCCAGCGGCGTGACGCCCGGCAGCTTGAACGATCCGTCAAGAATGACGAGATTTGGCTGGTCAAGATGGGCCGACAGCCATTCGGTGGACACGAGCGAACCTGGCAATGTAGCGGGCATGGATTGCTCCCAGCAGTGCTGTTGGTGAGGGGGTGGCGGCAGCCATGCCGCATCACCCGCTAGCAATGCGTCAGGCGACGATCTTGTCGCCGTTCAGATGCCGATCGAGGAATGGCAGGCTGTCCTGCCCCCAGTAGAGCTCACCATCGTAGCGGAAGGTCGGAAAGCCGAAGACGCCGCCCGCTCTGGCCATCTCGAGGTTCGATTCCCAGGTGGCCTTTACGTCTTCGGCCTGGGCCCGTTGCTCCAATGCAGTGCCATCGAGCCCGGCAGCATCGGCAATGGCAACGCGGACCGCTGGTTGACCGATATCCTCACCGCGTTCCCAGAACGCAGCCTGTAGCGCGGCCGTCAGCTTCAACCAGTCGTCGCTACGCTTGATTGCGGCAATGACCATCAAGCCTGCCGGCGTGGGATCGGACAGGGTGGAGCGGTTGTCGAAATCTAGGGCCTTGCCGCGGACCGCAGCCCAGCGCTTCAGGTCTTTGGTCCAGTAGGCGCGGCGGGCTTCCGGCCGGTTGCGCGAATAGATGGCGCCGTTGTCCTCAACGAGCGGGATCACGAAGGGGCGGATCGAGGCGCCGTGTTTGGCGGCAAGCGCCGTAAAGGCCTCAAGGCCGATGAACGCCCAGGGGGAACCAATGCCGAAAAAATAGTCGATGTTCTTGGTCATGGAATGCTCTTTGCAGCTTTTCTGTTCGAATGAAGGGCCGTGTCGAAGACGGCGATGGCGCAATCGCGCGCGATGAGAACCACACCGGGATTGCGCTCGACGGCGACCGTTGCCAGCGCGCCTTCGTAGAGAAGGGAAAGATGTGCTGCCGCCGGATCGGGGCCCAGATCGGCATTTGCCATGACGGCGCGGAAAATATCCTTCACCGTCTTTTTGTGCGTACGCGCGATCGTCGTAACGCGCGCCGAATCGCCATGTTCGGCAACGGCGAGCGCGAATGCGCAGCCGCGGAATTCCGGACTGTCGGCCTTCTGGTGCAGCTGTTCGAAAATCATTCGGATCTGATCCCGCGGCGTCTCCGCCTCGTCAAGAACCTCTCGAAGCGATCGGACGACGCGGTGATGGCGATCTTCGAGATAGGCGGCGACAAGATGGTCCTTGGAAGGGAAATGCCGATACAGGGTGGCCTTGGCAACCTTGGCCTCCTCGATGATCCGGTCAATGCCAACGGCACGTATGCCCTCGCGATAAAACAGCGCTCCCACCGCGGTGAGAATCTGGTCGGATATTGGCTCTTTCATGAAACGACTTCGGGCTAGAGGAGGGGTTGATAGTGTCCGGCAGACCGGTCGATCCGCCTGCCGTGCCTTTCGATACGAGTCTACCGTGTCCAGCCGCCGGGCAAATCGATTTGCATGGTACGCGTTTCACGAATAACCCCGCCGCCGATCAAACAATGGATCTAAGCGTGAAACGGCCACAGAGAAAGACAGGTTGTTCTTTTTCTTCCTGCCTTAAGGAAATGGTTTTGCTCGGTCGAAGCTGCGGCGTCGGGGCGGTATTGTCGGCGTCAGTCGAAAACGCCTTGGCCACCTGCGGCGCGCTACGTTTCCGGTTTATCACCCTGCAGCAGCGGGGAGTGCGGGCCGATCGAGGCCGAGATGGTCTCGCAGCGTCGAACCGCTGTAGTCCAATCGGAACAGGCCGCGCTCCTGCAGGATGGGCACGACCAACTGGGTGAAATCTTCCAGTCCCTGCGGAAAGAAGGGCGGCATGACATTAAACCCGTCGGCGGCGCCAGCTTCGAACCACTGCTGCATCCGGTCGGCAATCTCGACCGGCGTTCCGACCAGCATGTGATGGCCGCGTCCCGCAGCAACCCGCAGCGCCAACTGACGGATGGTCAGCTTTTCACGTTTCGCCAGTTCGGTCAGCAATTCGGCGCGGCTGCGCAGCTGATCCGAGATTGGCAGATCGGGCAGGGGACCATCGAGATCGTGGCCTGCCAGACTATGGCCGAGCCGTTCCTCGAGAAGAGGCATCGCGCTCTTGATGTCCGTCCAACGATCAAGCTCAGCCAGCTTTTCGGCTGCCTCGGTCGAGGTACGTCCGATCACCGCCAGGAAGCCTGGCATCACCGCCACGTCCTCCGACCGGCGTCCGAACGCAACAACGCGTGTCTTCAGGCTCTTGTAGAAGGCCTGCGCCTCGGCTAGACTCTGCTGCGCAGTGAAGACGACGTCGGCGGTGCGGGCGGCCAGGTCCTGGCCCGGACCCGACGAGCCGGCCTGGATTAGGATCGGGTGACCCTGCGGCGAGCGGGGGATGTTGAGCGGCCCCTTGACCGAATAGTATTTGCCCGCGTGGTCGAGCACGTGAACCTTGGCGGGATCGGCGTAGACGCCGCTTTGCTTGTCCTTCTTAAAAGCATCGTCGTCCCAGCTGTCCCAAAGGCCGCACACGACATCGACAAACTCGCCAGCCACGGCATACCGCTCGTCATGCTCTGGATGGGATTTGGAAAAGTTGTTGGCTGTCCGCGCGTAGGAAGTGGTGACGATGTTCCAGGCGGCACGGCCATGGCTCAGATGGTCGACGGACGCGAAGGCGCGGGCAATGTGGTAGGGTTCGCCGTAGGTCGTCGATGCGGTTGCGGCGAGGCCGATCTGGTCGGTGACCATGGCAAGCGCCGAGAGCAGCGTCAGCGGTTCGAACCGGGCAATCATCGACGGATGTGCATCGACGCCGCTCGTCAGCCCGTCGGCCAGGAACACCATGTCGAACTTCGCCGCCTCGGCCATCTGCGTGACGCGGCGCAGAAGCTCGAAATTCTCGCTGCCGGCCTCGGCATCCGGATGGCGCCAGCCCGAGACGTGATGGCCGGCACCTTGCAGGAATAGGCCGAGGTGGATTTGTCTTTTACGGCTCATGGTCGGTCTCCTTCGAGAGGTATGTTCAGTCAGCGTTCTGGCCGAGCAGCTGGAGCAGCCGCTGCAGGTCCGCGGAGGTTGTCATCGATCGAACAAGAGTGGGGATTTCGGAGAAAGCAGCATTGTCTGCCGTCGCATCGCGGAACTTCGTCGTCGCGTCGGTGACGCCAGGGAGGCCGTCGAAGCGGCGGGACAGCGTGCTGCCATCGCGCAAGGTGACGTCAACGACGACGAAGCGGGTTTTCGGGTCGCTCGACATGCGCGGCGCGCTGTCGTCGTGCCGGCGACGGGCCTTGGCCGAAAGCGCCAGCAGACCCGGCTGCACCGGCCGGTCATCGAAATGGTCGAGGCGCAGGGCGCCATCGGTTAGCGCGGCGGCGAAGACATATTCGGGACTGAAGCGCGCCTCGATGCCGGTGTTCGGATGCGTGACCGCCAACGCGGCGTCGGCGCCCGGCGGGAAGGTGAAGGTTACCTGCTCGACCATGTCAGCCGCTGTGCCTTCGCGGTGCAGGTCGACGCCGATCGCGGCAACGGGATGGCTGGCGGTGCAGCAGGGATAGGCCTTGAGTGTCAGGCCCGGCGAGACGATCTGCCAAGGCGTTCCCCAGTTCTCAACCACCAGCGGCGGCTGGGCTGCGCCGAAGGCAAAGGCCGAGTAGAAGCCGACCGGATTGTCGAGAAAATCGCACGCGCCGCCAAATCCGGCTGCGGCGAGGCGCTTAGCCAGCAGGCCGGCGCGAGCCGCCATGCCGGCATGATAGGGTTTAGCATCATAGCCGAACTGCAGCCGCAGGCCGGTCGACTGCGTTGCCGCCAGCCCCAGCGCCACGGCCGTTTCCTTGACGGAGGCACGCGTCAGGGAGGACAGGGCGGCGGCGGCTCCCATCGTTCCGAGCGTGGCGGTGGCATGGAAGCCGTTCTCGTAATGTTTAACGCCGATCGACAGCCCCAGTCTCGCCATGGCTTCCAGGCCGACGATATAGGCCGACAGGAAAGCATCGGCACGCAGCTCGTGTTCGGCCGCAAAGGCTAGCAGGGCCGGGATGATGACGGCGGTCGGGTGGCCACGCACGCTGGCATGCACGTCGTCATAGTCGAGCACATGACCGGCATAGCCGTTGATGACCGCCGCGGTCAGCGGATCGCTGCCTCCACGCCTGCCGATCAACACCGCCTTGCCGGATGTGCTGCCGCCGAGCGCGGTGCGCAAAATTTCGGTGGTGCGGTCGCCGGCGCCGGCAATGGCGCAGGCAAGATAATCGATGATCGCCGTGCGCGCGGCAGTGACGGCAGCGCTGTCCGCCAACGGATCGGCTGACAGGATCGCCTCGGCGAAGCGGGTCGTCAGGGTGTGCGAGGACGCTGTCATGATGATCTCCTAGATTCCTTCGCCGTCGCGCACCGCGTCGCGCGCGCCGCCGAGCCCGCTGACGAACTGGCGGATGCGCGGATTGTCGGGCTGGTGAAAAATCTGCTCCGGCGTTCCCTGGTCGACGATGAGACCGTTTTCGGTGAAGACGACGGTATCGCTGATCTCTTCGGCAAAGCGCATCTCGTGGGTGACGAGGATGCTGGTCATGCCCTCCCGCACCAGGTCGCGAATGACGCTGAGCACCTCACCGACGGTCTCAGGGTCCAGCGCCGAGGTGACTTCGTCGAATAGAACGAGGTCGGGTTTCATCGCCAGTGCCCGGGCTATGGCGACGCGCTGCTGCTGTCCGCCGGACAGTTGTCCCGGATAGGACTGCGCCTTGTCGGACAGGCGTACGCGCTCAAGCAGTTCACGCCCCAATTTTGCTGCCGATTGCCGGTCTACACCGAGGATCCGGATGGGCGCGAGCGCGATGTTGTCGAGCACCGTCAGGTGCGGAAACAGATTGTATTGCTGAAAGACGATTCCGACCCGCTTACGCAGGGCGATCCTTTCCTTTTCCGTGGTTAACTGATCGACGCGGGTATCGCCGACGGTGATGCGGCCGCTCTGCGGTTTCACCAGGGCGTTGATGCAGCGCAGAATAGTCGATTTGCCGGAGCCCGACGGGCCGATGATTGAAACGGCGTCGCCCCGGTTGATCGACAGATCGATACCCTTGAGCACCTCGGTCGAGCCGAAGGAGAGATGCACATCCTCCAGGCTGACGATAACATTGCTGGCGGTTTTGTTCATGGCGCAAATGTCCTCAGGCTGCCTTCAGGCGCCGTTCCAGGCGTCGCGTCAGGCGTGATATCGGGTAGCAAAGCACGAAGAACGCGGCCATAACGACGATATAGGCGATAATCGTGAAATCCAGGCGCCTGACGGAGGTGCTCGCGTCCGTCGCCGCATGCAGAAGTTCGTGGACGCCGACCAGCGACGCCAGGGCCGTCGCCATGGTGATCGAGGAGAACAGGTTCATCCACGGCGGCAGCGAGCGGCGCACGCATTGCGGTAGGATGATCCAACGCAGTGCCTGGGCACGCGAAAATCCAAGCCCCTGGGCCGCTTCCCACTGGGTATTGGGAATGGAAGCGATCGCGCCGCGGGTGATTTCGGCCACATAGGCGCTGGCCGGTATGGCGAGGCCGATGACGGCCTTGAGCCAGTCGGGGAAAGGCAGATAATGGCCGAAGGCGACGATCTCGAAGGGAAAGATGTAGGTCGTGGCGAAGATCAGCACGAGATGCGGCGCATTGCGGAAAATCTGCACATAAGTCACGACGGGGTAGCGAACCAGCCGGAACGGCGTCAGTTGCAGAACGCCGAGGAGGACGCCGAACGCCGTGCCGATCGTCATGGCTAATAGGCTGATAACGATGTTCATCAGAAAGCCGCTGGCCAGATACGGGATCCACTCGACCGTGGTTCGCCCAAGGCTGAGGTCCAGCGACACCCATAGTAGCAGGGCGATGATGAGCGCGCCGACGACGACGATGCGGGATCGGAGTCGATTTTGGGTCCGCGAAGCAACTGTGGAAACGTTCATAGGCCATACCCCGGAACGGCCAGCCGGCGCTCGATCCAGCGGCCGAGGCGGGCAACGAGCAAGTTGATGGCGCTGAAGAACAGCAGGATGACGATCATCAGTGCSACGACATKGTCGCGTTGGGTCCAGACCATGATCGAAGCGTAGGTGATTTCGCTAMCGGCGATCGCATTGCCGACCGTCGTCAGTTTCACCAGGTTGATGAGGTTGTTGACGATGGCCGGCAGCGATGCGCGAAGGGCAAGCGGCATCTCGACGAAGCGCAGGATCTCAAACTGGGTGAAACCAATGCCGCGCGCTGCCTCCACTGTGGACGCCGGAACGGCCTCGATGCCGGCGCGGATGGCTTCGGCATGCAGGGCCGCGACGTGCAGTCCGACCACGGCCACCACCCAGAAGAAAGGCGACAGCGGATTGTTCTGCTGACCGCCCACCAGGTTGGAGATGAACGTGTTCAGAACCAGAAAGCTGAACATCAGCTGGACCAGCGTCGGTGTATTGCGCGTCACTTCGATGAAGGCACGGATCGGCGTAGAGAGCCAAGGGCGTCCGGACTTGAGGCCTGCGGCAAAGAGCAAGCCGACCACGAGGCTGACCGGCATCAGGATGGCGATCAGATACAGCGTGGTGACGAAGCCATCACGCCAGATCTGCGCCTCATAGCCTGTCGCAAGAAACTCGTAGTTCAGGCCGATCTTGTCCATCAATGCGATGAATACGTCGAGCCAACCGCTATGCTGCATATCGATATTTTCTGGGCATCAAGCCGTTATTTCGCGGAAAGTGTCTTGTGCTGCTCTTCGAGATAGGTGGTGTTAAGTAGCCTGTTGGCTTTGGCGAATTCCAGGAGCTTGCCAGACGCATGCAGGTCCTTGACCGCCTTATCTAGGGCCTGCTGGGTATCCTTGTCGCCCTTGCGCAGCCAGATCACCGAGTCCGACGGAACGAGCTCGGTCGGAAACAGGATGGTGTAGTCCTTCCACTCGTCGGGGCGGTCCTGAAGCAGCAGTCCGAGTGTTGCGCTGACGTGAACGGCTGCAACGCAATTGCCACCTTGCAGGGCAAGAACTGATTCAGGCTGGCTTGGCAAAGCCTTGACCTGGGCGCCGTACTGCTCGATCAGAGGCTGGGTAAAATTCGAACCCTGCGAGACGCAAACCGGCTTCCCCTTGAGGTCGGCCCAGTCCTTCAAACCACTGTCCTTGCGGCCGATGGCTGCGCCGCCACTGCGGTCATAAGGCGTAGGAACCCAATCGAGGATTTTTGCCCGTTCTTCGGTATATTGCATGTTGGCAATCAGGATGTCGACCTTGCCCTGCTGCAGGAACTGCACGCGGTTCGGCGGGGTAACGGTTACCGTCTCCAGCTTGACCCCGAGTTTGTCGGCGAGCGCCTGGGCGATATCGAGATTGTAGCCCTTCTGGCTTTGAGTCTTCGGATCGATGTAACCGAACGGCGCTCCCGACAAGATGACGCCTACGGTCAAAGCACCGCGTCCCTTTACGCGATCAAGCGTGGCGTCAGCAAAAGCCTGCGTTGAAATCAGTAGCAATAGGGCGAAGCCGAGCCCTAAGGCAAGCCTGGTAGGTTGTGCGAACTGCATGATAACGGCTCCTTTTCGGGGGCAAAGCTAGTTGAGTGCTGCTGGCATGACCAGAAACATTGTTCTATCGTAGATCGAATCGATAGACAAAAGTTGGATACAACTGCTTATTTTTGTATTTCTATACTAATGATAGGATGCGTCGCTGTAGGCAACATGGGCCAACGAAGGGCGACAGCACGAGCCATTCGCGTCGTGATTTTGATATCGAGACGGGTAGAGTGTGTAGACCTCGAACCCAGGTGTCGACTGCCCTATTCCCATAGGTGCGGCGGATAGAGGATCTAAAGAAATGGTTAATCCATCCGAGGCGGCAATGGTGAAAGCGAAAATTGTCCTTGCGTCACGCAATCGAATTTCTATGATTTAAGTAGACGATGAGAGCGATACCAGAGAATGCCTGAGTAAAATCGACTGGGTTAACGCAAAGGAGCCAACCCATGACCTTTACCCCAACCATTTCTCCGGAGAACTGGCAGCCAACGGGCCAGAGACATCTTGTGAAGTTGGCTATCGTCGGACGGGGATTTACGGGAATGATGACGGCGATCTCCTTGCTAAAGGAAATCGACCGACCATTCCATTTGGTGATGTTCGATCCTAATCCAAAAATTGATGGCGGCGAGGGGACGAGCCCATCAGCGGCGCATTTGCTCAACAGTAGAGTGAGGGATCTGTCGATCGATCCGAATACCGCCAATGATTTTCAGAAATGGCTCGAAGAAGACGACAGATGGCAAGTGACGCATAGGGCCGGTGACGTCAGTATCGAACACTCCTTTGTGCCAGGCGAGATCTTTAGCGCCTATGTGTATCACCGCTTTTCGGAAGCGTTAAGAGCGCGCACCGATGTGGTGGTTCAGGTCCGGCTTGAAAGTGTCACCGGGATTGACCGGCATCCGGAAAACGGCTTTTCAATCTCGTCCGCCGACCAGCAAACGACACGCTTTGATGCGGTTTTTCTGGCGACCGGTTACGGTCTGCGCTGCGCCGAAAAGGCGTCGCCTACGCCCGAAGGGAGTGGTAGTGTGCTGGTGATCGGCGGGGGCATTCATGCCGTCGACAGGGCTCTCCGGTTGCTGAAGGAAGGTGAAACTTCTCATGTGACGCTAATCTCGGCCTCCGGTTTCCTGCCGCAATCCCACACGCGCGCAGCCGTTGGGCCTGTGACCTCGGGACATCCATTGCCTCATACGCTGCGCGGCGCATTTCGATTTCTCCGAGAGGCGGCGAAGGTAGCGGAGGCCGAGGGTTCAGGATGGCAGGGCATTATGAATGGATTTCGTCAAGGCGCCCGCGATCTCTGGCAGGCTTTGACGCCTGCAGAACGAAGCCGTTTCAAACGCCACGTCAAAGCAATCTATGACAGCCATCGCAACCGTCTGCCGCCCGAGCATTACAGACGCCTATTCGAGGCAATAGCTAGGGGTAGGATCTCCGTCAAGAAAGGCAAGGTCGATCGTATCGCAATCAACGGCGTCCTTCTTTCGACGGCTGCCGGCCTTGAGCTCGTTCCAGCGGATCGAACGATTGACTGTCGTTTTCGGCCGACGGATGTCACCTCACCCTTGTTCCAGTCGCTCTTTACCGCCGGCCTTGTACGGCGTGACGAGGTTGATCTTGGCATTCTCGTTGACCGTTGCGGCAGGGCCGTTGGTTCGACGGGACATTTTTCCGGTCTATTCGCGATGGGGCCGCTGGGTTTGGGAAGCCTTCCAGATATCGACCTAGTACCAGAAATCGTATTGCAGAGCACTGCTGCGGCAGATGCCCTGACAGTTTGGCTTGATGAATTGGCTGAAGCTTCTGCAAGCTGAGTACCATTGCATTCCGAGATTGGAATTATGGTGTCCGTTTAAAGCCTCGGACTTTAGTCCGTGACACTGGAGCAGGGCAGGCATCAGCGACGACACCGCGGATAACCTGAAATGACACCAAGCTTTTTGACGATGTCTCGCCTCCCACCGCGTTGGGCGAGAAAATTCTCGCCCTCATTTGCGTCAAACGTTTGCCTAAAGACCATTTTTCCATCCAAGCGGACAATGTTGGGTAACTGTTCCTTTAGCCGATCAATTTAGACAATATTAGGACGCATAGAGAGGCAGGCAATGGTTGCTTTCCACGTGTCGGGATTGCTGCAAACAGGCGGTCCATGAGAGCCAGGCGACGATAAATGACGGATGCTCCAGTGATTTCCGACAACGGCGTTGCACTGGCTCGACCCGAGCGCCCGCTCGACAATGGCCATCTCTGGAGCTTCCCAGACTTTGCGCGCCGTTATCTGCTTCAAAAGAGGGAGGAGAATCGTCTTCTGACGCTTTTTAGGCCGTTCCCCCCATTCAATGGTCTTCTCAGCACCGCCGAATACCGCCAGCCAGCTTGAGTGCACCCCAAAAGCTGTGAAAAGCCAGATGGAGATCAACATCATGCCAAACATCTTCCGACATTTGCCCTGGCGCCTCAGCCAGTTTTTGTGGGCACAGCAGGCGCAGGATCGACCGGTGGAAAACCGGCTTGTCTTTGAGGGGCACGAGCGGGAACGCTCGCTGAGCGAGTATGAGATGTACTATTGGGGCTTTTCGCCTGCCCCCTGGTACTAAGGATCATCGTCAATGGCATATGTCGATGGATATTCTCGGAGGCTGCAGAGACGATCGTCCGCCGAGTTCAAAATACATCTGGTGCGGGGCGCCGAAGTAGGTGCCACCATCGTCTCCTTCGCATTTCTCTTCGCTTTCGTCATAGGGCTTTTTTGAGCGGCGGCAGAAGGCGACGGTCCAGGCATGACTTGCGATCTGAAGCCGGTCTGCGGGGGAACGAATGACATGACAGCAGTTTTTATCCTGCCAGGATTGTTCGGATCCGGAGAGGGACATTGGCAGCAGCATTGGCTGCACGACCGGCCCGACAGTCGCTGTGTCGTCCAGGACGATTGGGACAATCCGAAACTCGATCATTGGCTTTCAAGATTGGAAGAGGCTCTAGACGAGGCCGGAGAGGCTTATATCGTTGCCCATAGCCTCGGGTGTCTGCTGGCCGCAAAGCTCGCAGGCCGAGATTCGGCGGTTCGTGTCAAAGGCGCTTTGCTCGTTGCTCCCTGTGATCTGCGCGCCACCGACCTTCTTCACCCCGGTCGGATCGACTTCGGCGACATGCCGGTGCAGCGATTGCCTTTCCCCAGCATCGTCGTTGGCAGCCTAAACGACTGCTATATGTCTTTGGATCGGCTCACCGTGCTTGGACGCTGTTGGAACACCGAGGTCAAAAACATCGGCAATGCCGGGCACATCAATGTAGCAAGCGGCTTCGGTCGCTGGAACGGTGGCTATCTCTTGCTACAAGGATTAATGGCGCGGGCGCGATATCGAAAGCCCATGCAGTCGCCGGCAGCCTTGTTTCTATGATCAATCTTGTCGACATCCAATATTTCTCTGATCATCGAATAGGAGCAGGCTCATGGGCCTTACGCGTCGCGAGAGACGAAGTAGATCCGGCGAATTCTTTCTGCGGCCGAGCGCGGTAATCAAGCATATAAGATATTGAAAAACGGAGACGATCATTAGACAGATGCCGCCCGGACACCCGGCTCATTCAGGCTGGTTACAACACTTTAATTATCATGGGCGAGCGGGTGCTGGCACCGGGCAGTCATCTTTTTCAAAAATTGCGACAAGGACAGGGCCGCAATTCTTTAGTCTACTGATCTCATGGCACAGTCTTACAGGACCTTTTCCGCGGAGACATCCACTTCCAACAAGGAGAACACTATGAGCGTCCTGCGCTATTTCGGTCGTCTTCGGTCTCGCCGCGACAGCCCAGAAGACAGATTGCATATGCACGAGGCGCGCCGCTGCTTTGGAAGCGACGACTGCGAAGACGGCACCACCGACGAACTTCTGGTGCAGATTTCCGAACTCGACGGCAGCCTGTCTTCCCTGCGTTATCGGCGTCCCCGCTAAAGCGTGGCCGATGCCTGCGCGATCAATGCAACGTGATCCGTCTCGCCGATTATGTGCGCCGGTAATGCGCAACACTTGGCATGGAGAGTCGTCTTTTGCAGTGGAATGCAATCAAGCCCGAGAGTGCGGTGAACAAGCATCACAAACACTTAAAAGGGTCGTAGCATTGTATAGAAACCGGTCAGTTGTGATTGCTTAGCACGAATTTGTACCGCTCCGGCCTGATAAAGAACTCCGAAGACTCCGCACAGGCCCCATCGGCGAAATAGGAATTTCGTTCCATCACCAGCAGGATGGCACCCGAATTGGCCTGAACGAGTGACCCAATGCGCCTGTCGGTGGCGCGAGCGCCGATTGCAATTTCGGCATTCACGATCGGCCGGCCTGCATAGTCTTCTATCAGGGCATAGGTGGGACGTTTCTCGATATCTTTCTTTGCGATCTCGGAAATGCCGATTGGCAGGAAACTACGACCAACGGCGATCGGATCGTTAGAAACGATATGCAATCGTTCCAACAGCGAGCATCGCTTTCCAAAATGAAGCTGCAGGGCCTCTGGCGTCTCTATAGCGCGCAAATCGATCACCTGCATCTTCGCCTCAAGCCCCTGCATCTTCAAGGTCTCGTGAAAACTTCGCAGCGTGTCGATCCGGTGTCTGACCTGCTTTCCGGCAACGAAAGTGCCCTTGCCTTTGCGCCGTTCGATCAGGCCTTCTCGTTCCAGATCGTCGAAAGCAAGGCGTACGGTGACGCGGCTGACACCGAATTTCGCCCCCATTTCTGCTTCGGACGGCAGTCGGCCTGCGGGGTCGAACTCGCCACGCGCAATGTCTGCGCGTAGTTGATCCGCGATCTGTTGGTAAAGGCTGACGGGGCTGTTGCGAACAAGGGTCATCATGAATCCGGCGAAAAACGACTACAGCAGGCTCCGCGTTTGGAAGCTCATTCCTCCATACGGGAAAAAATGAGACAAACCCAACATTGGTCAACATGTATTATAATGTATTATATTGCCTGTACAGGATCTCAAAGGCTTTGTCATGCCAGTGTCAGTCATCGAACACCCATCCAGGACCCGCGGAGCATCCTTCCAGGTTGGCGATTTGCATTTCGGCTATCCTGGCGGCCAGCCTGTTTTTGATCGATTTTCCTTCGATGTCGCACCGGGAGAATTCGTGGCGGTCCTTGGTCCTTCTGGCTGCGGCAAGTCCACTTTGCTCAACCTTCTTTCGGGCTTTCTTCGACCGGAGGAGGGCCGGATCGCTGTCGACGGAACACCGGTTGCACCTGAACAAGATGTGCTTGGCTATGTTTTCCAGTCGCCCAATCTTTTCCCTTGGCTGAACGTCATTGAGAATGTTCGTTTTGGCTTGCGGATGGCGGGGAAGATCTCCAAGGCAGAGCAATATGCCCGATCGGAACACCTCCTTGACATCGTTGGGCTGGCGGATTTCGCAGGCAAGTCGCCGCATCACCTGTCGGGTGGTCAGCGTCAACGCATTGCATTGGCGCGCGCGCTCGTGCTCGAGCCACGTCTCTTGCTCATGGATGAACCCTTTTCCGCACTCGATGCTATCACGAGGGCCGGCCTCAACGACGAGCTGCTTCGTTTGTGGGCAGCTCTCGGCCAGACCGTCGTCTTCATTACCCACGACATCGACGAGGCCGTGTATCTCGCCGATCGCGTCCTTGTTCTCGGTTATCCACCAACGGGAATCCGAGCCGAATTGATCATCGACCTGCCGCGGCCACGCGACCAGCACCGTTCTCGAAGCGAACCTCGTTTTGAGGAACTGCGCTCCGCGCTCGCGACGCAGATTGCCGCAGTCACAACGTCCAGATCCCGGTCCAATTGAAGAAAGATCCCCATGAAACTTAGTTTCTATGCCCTCATCGCCTCTCTGAGCATGCTCACGGCGCTTCATGCCCAAGAGGCCACGCGGCCGCTCCGCGTCGGCTGGGTGGAGGCTATGGCAAACGCGCCGGCACTGATCGCGAAGGAGAAGGGCTTCTTTGCCGAAGAAGGTTTGCGGGTAGACCTGCGCAGCTTCGGCGATGGACCTGTGATCCAGCAGGCGGTTGCCAGCGGAGAGATCGATGTCGCCTTTATCGGCGCGCCGCCGGTCTACCAATGGGCAGCAAGAGGCCTGAAGGCCAAGATCATAGCAAAGGTAAACTATGGACAGGCGGCTCTTATCGCCAAGGCCGATGGACCGATTTCGACCCTCTCCGATCTCAAGGGAAGGCGGCTTGCCGGGCTTAATCGCGGCAGCGGAATGGATGTGCTCTTGCGCGGCTACGTGCTGAAGGAAGCCGCAGGCTTGAATCCGGATGCCGACGTTCAGCTCTCGCAGATACCTGTCGGCAACATGAACGGCGCGCTCGATACCGGCATTGTCGATGCAGCATTCCTCTGGGAGCCCTTTGTCAGCCAGTCGGTCCTGCGCGGCGCGGGACGCGTTGTCCTTGATGTCAACCAGGCACTGCCGGGCTATCCCTGGTACGTCATCGCCGCTCCAGAAAAGACGATCGAAACACGCCGTGGCGACCTCGAAAAGCTCTTGCGTGCCCATGCGAAAGCGATCGACTTCCTGCAGAAGCAGACGGAAGAAGCCAACCGGATCATTGCACAGCACTTCAATCTCGAAGCGGTAAGCGCAAAGGATGGGACCAAGGTTTCACCCGAAGCGATTGTTGCTGAAGCCCGCAAACGGATTGGCTGGTCCGCGACGATCGGCCAAACTGACCGGGCATTTATCCAGCGGCTGATAGGCTACTCTGTCGATTTGGGCTTCCTCGACCGGACCATCAATGTTGCCGACATTATCGACGACAGCTTCGCATCCGGTGGTTCAAAGCCGCAATGAACGAGAGATCTACCGCAAAGACAGCACGCGTGTGGCGACTGCGACCCTCTTGGCGATGGGCCTCATTGCCGGTTCTCCTTGCTGTATGGGCAATTGCCGCAAGCCGTGTTCCATCCTATGTGCTGCCCGAACCCTGGGCCGTGGCTGCCGAAGCCTGGCGCTGGATCGTCACGGGCCGGCTCTGGCCACAGGTGTGGGCTAGCCTCCTGCGCGAAGCAGGCGGTTTTGGCGCAGCCACTCTCGCCGCACTTGTGATTGGCGTCTCTGCCGGCATCTATCGGCCGTTTCGCGAGTTCGCCCAGCCCTTGCTCGGCTTGTTCATGGCGATCCCGCCAATCGCCTGGGCACCGCTTTCGCTGATTTTCTTCGGCCTCGGCTATCTATCGATTGCAGTGGTGATCTTCATTGCAGCGGCGTTCCCGATGGCGGTGGCGATCCAGGATGGCGTTCTTGCCATTCGTGATGGCGAAGTGAAGGCCGCACGCGTTCTTGGCGCGCGCCGGACGCAGCTCCTTATCCATGTCTATCTCCCGGCCGCCCTGCCATTTCTGACATCCGCGCTCAGAATCGGATTTGCGCAGGCCTGGCGCGCGCTGGTTGCCGCCGAAATGATCGGGGCCTCGCAAGGCATTGGCTGGATGGTTGCCGTAGGCGGCCAGATCGGCAACGCCAATCAGGTCCTCTTGGGGATCGCGGTTATTGGTCTCATCGCCTGGCTCATGGAGAGCCTGGTTTTTCAACGCCTCGAGCGCCGCTACGAAAGCTGGCGTGGACACTGACGGATCGTTCAATGACATATTTCGCTTCCGACCTGACACCAGGCACGTCTCGTTCACCCGAAGGCATTACCGAACGGCTGGACGCGTTGCCGTTTCTTGGCCATTTCTCATGCTCCCTAACCGAGCTGACTGCGGGCGAATGGACCGAGCTCGAACTGGTCTATCACGTTGGCGCCGTAGGGCTTGCCGACGGCGCATGGCTGAAGCTCGCATTCAAATTCTATTCGGATTGGGCGCTGTTCCAGACCAGTGATCCGACGGCGGCAAATTACGTTTCCGCCGAATATCATGCCGGCCCGCTCTTGAGCGGCCAGAGCCCATCGAGCGTGCAGGCACTGAAGGTGCGCTTCGACCAGAAAGGCCATGAAAGACCCTTTCAGAAGGCTGTCATCATCGATGTCGTCGACGGCTATCTCAACCCCGGCGACCGGATCGTCATCCGGCTCGGCGATCGGCGGCAAGGCGGAGCTGGAACCCGCGTCCAGACCTTTGTCGAGAACGCTTTCCGGTTCCGTATGTTCATTGACCCTCTCGGCAGTTCGAAATTCGCCGAGGTTCCGGGCGATTGCACGCTGAACATCACACCTGGCGCACCATCGACGCTGCGTCTGATCGGTCCTCGACTGGCGGGCCCGGGAGAGAAACTCGATTTCATCCTTCGCGTCGACGACAGATGGGGTAATACCTGCCGCGACCTTGACGTGAACGGCACGATAAAGATCGAGGGACCGGGTGGCGAGCGCTCACATGCGGTCTCTTTCGCCACCGAAGGCTGGACGGTTGCCCGTCTCGCCGGCCAATCGTTCGAAAAAGCCGGGGAATGGACGATCGTCGGGCGGGTTGACGGTATGCCCGAACTTGTCGCAACGGGCTATCTCCAGGTGGAGGAAGGGGCAAAACGGCCGCTCTATGCCGATCTGCACGTTCACTCTGATGACACGGTCGGAACCAACGACGCCACCTACAATCTCACATATGGGCGCGACATAGCCGGCCTCGACGTGGTTGGCTATACGGTCAACGACTTCAACATCACGGAAGCAAACTGGAACGCAGCAGTCGATATCATTCACGGCCTGAACGAACCCGGCCGCTATGTGTGTTTCCCAGGCACCGAATGGTGCGGGAATTCGGCTGCCGGCGGCGACCGAAACGTTGTCTTTCTAAGGGACGGCAAACCGCGCTTTCCTTTCGATGATGGCGGACAGTCGCTTCGCTCATTCGAGTGGAACGAGAACACGGCGGGATCGATCAGGCCGAGCCTTTGGCCCGTCAATCGGCTTTTTGCTGCCTATGAGGACGATCCCGAGGGTCATCTTCTGATCCCCCATGTCGGCGGAAGACGCTGCATTCTCGACTGGAGCCATCCGGAACTGGAGAGGCTGATCGAGATCGGGTCGGCTTGGGGGCAGTTTCACTGGCTCTACGCCGAGGCACTCGCGCGCGGTCATCGTGTCGGTGCTTCCGCAGCCAGCGACGAACATCAGGGCCGCTGCGGTGGCGGTGCGCCCGCGACCGGCACATTTGGCTCGCGCGGAGGCCTGACCGGGGTTCTGGCAGCAAGCTTCGACAGGGCCGGCGTCGGGAAGGCTCTGCGAGCAAGACGGACCTTCGCGACAACCGGCGAACGGAATGTTGCGACTCTGTCCCACGGCGATCGGGTCATGGGCGAGGTCATTGCAGCCGACCGTGGTGTCCCAATCGAATACCGTCTTCTCGGGCATGCCGGCTGGGAATGGATTGCCCTCTACGACGGCGATCGCATTTGCTGGGAAAGACATTTGCATTCGGAGGCGGGCCTCAGCGAGCGGAAACTGCGCTTGCGGATCGGCGGCGCGCGCATCAAGGACCGCTACCGTGGAGCTTATTGGACCGGGGAGATCTCTGTGACGGGCGCAGCTCTCCTCGATGTCGAGGGGTTTGGCTTCGACCATCCTGAACAGACGGTTTGGCGGAAAGGTTTGGGCAAGCTCGGTTTTTCGACTGCGACCCATGGTGACGTGGACACGATAGAAATGACAACTTCCGACCTCCGCACAGCTACGATTGCCGTATCTGTGGCAATTCATGGATACACGAAGGTCGGAGATCCCCTGCAGCCGCCGCCACACGTTCATGCGCCGACAGCAAACCTCGTCGCAAATGGCGCAGAGTTGCTGAAACAAGGCGCGATAAAGCTTGACCTTCCGGGTGTGGAGCTGCATCTCGTTTTGGAGTGCGTCACCGATGCAGCACTTTCGCGCGACGTGTCGGGCACGATTGCGCTTGACGAGCTGAACTTAGAATCCGGTCGCGAACATGCGCTCTTCCTGACGGCTCGTGAGCGTGATCAAGCACGCATATGGACGTCACCGCTGTTTTTGACCGCGTAAACACGCGCTTGTGTTGAATGGTGGGAAGACAAGTCCACCTATCCCACCATTAAACACACTTTAGCAAACACCCAGTATGGTAGCGGCTTCCTCGTAAGCTGGTTGGATGGTAGTTGAAAGTTAAAGGGCTGCGGACGACAGTACCGACCTCCGCTTTGGCTTATGCTAGAAGTCGTGGAGTTCCAAAATCGGCCTTGCGCTTCATTTCTTTGATTTCCTTGGAATAAAATTTGATCCGTAATGGGGTCGAAGGTCTAGATCCGTTCAAGGCGTTGGAGCATCATCTGCCGCAACATTAATCTCATCTTTTAAGCTTAGCACCCGGGCATCGTAGAACCTACCATCGGCGGGTTGAGCCGAGCAATGCCCCCCTGACGATGATAGAAAAACGGATATGCGGCGTTGAGAGGCCAGCGTCATCTAGAAAGCAATCGTTCATGAAATGCCAGCCTGTAGTCCTCCAAAAGGTCGCCAGTAGCAGACACTGCCTTCCGGTTTCCGCTCCGTTTGCCGGCATATCGACAGCCAATTGATTTCGACGTAGCAATGACGCTCGATCCAAGTTGGAGATTGCATTGTTCAATGCGCGACAGCGACAAAACACTGGGGCGGCACTTGATTGATGCATTGCGCCCGCTGGCCGAGCGCGACACACGCTTACTGCTCGAAAACGAAGATCCACCGTTCATCTCGGCCTTCGTCGCCCGTCACCGGGAAACCATTTCCGAGCTCAGCATGCCCGCCGCCGGCCTCGTCATCGTCATCGAAGGTCGCAAAGAAGTGCTGTGGGGCGCGAAACGCAATATCTACCAAGCCGGCGACGCCTTCGTACTGCCGGCCGGTTCCGAAATCGATGTTGTCAACGAGCCAGACACCGACACTGGTATCTATCGCGCCCTGTTCGTTCGTTTCTCTCGCGCTCTGGTCATTGAGGCGGCGCGCCTTTGGCCACAACTCACGACGCGAGACGTGCCTCTCGTCTCGTCCATCACGATCAGTCCGACGCTCTGCTCGGCGATCATCCATAGTGGCGAGGCGCTGGCAAGGCCGCTCGAACTCTCCCGGCGAGTCGTGGATCACCGTGTTCTAGAGGTTTTGCTTATCCTGGCCGAACAGGGGGCGCTGCGATTGACGCCAAAATATGTCGACGGCTCAGTAACAGAGGCGGTGCGGCTCTTGATCCGCCACCGGCTTGATCGGGCATGGTCCACCGCTGCAGTCGCCGCGTCTCTGTCGATGTCAGAGGCCACTTTGCGGCGGCGACTTCGGGACGAAAACCACTCGCTCCGCGCGCTGCTGCTCGCCGAAAGAATGCAAGCCGCTTATCTCATCCTCTCGGATCGCGATGCCGATGTCGCCGACGCAGTTGCCGCAACGGGCTACGCTTCGCGTTCACACTTCACGCGGCACTTCCAAGATGCCTTCGGACAAGCTCCATCGAGTGTTCGCAGGGGGCGTAAAAAATCAATGGCCTGACCGCTTCAGGCTCATTCCTGATCAGATCGGGCCCGCCCGCGCTGCCATTGGTCCGTATGCTCGACTGAAATCAATCAGGCGAGATGACCAATGACCAGGAATAGAAGCATATGGGTCGCCGTCACTATGGCGGCTGCATTTTCGGCGACGGCGACTCTGGCCGCAGACTCCACGCTGTCCGTAAAGTTCGACGGGCTTTACGCCTCTGGCCGGTTTGCAGACTCCGCCGCCTTCTGCCCGCCCGGGATCGGGCCCAAGGACGTAAGCCCGGGCGTCTCATGGTCGGCAGGCCCCGAAGGCACTAGGTCTTATGCGTTGCTGATGACCGATACGGACGTACCGCAGGATTTTAGCCTCATCAATAAACTTGGCACCATGATTCCGGATGACGCGCCGCGGATCACCGTTTTCCACTGGGTTCTGGCCGATATTCCCGCCGGCATCACGTCCATCGGCGAAGGTGCGGAAAGCGAAGGTCTCGTGCTGGGCGGCAAGCCAGTCGGCATGACGCCTCACGGACTGCGCGGCGCCAATGTCTATACGAGTTTTCTGGCCAAAACTGATGGCATGGGCGGTACCTACGGCGGGTACGACGGCCCCTGCCCGCCCATAAACGACCAGCGCATCCACCACTACACCCTCAAAGTGGTCGCGCTCGACGTTGCGACACTGGGCCTTTCGGGGCCGTTCACTGGCGAAGACGTGGAAAAAGCCATGGCTGGCCACATCCTTGCAAGCGACGAGGCGATAGCGACCTATTCATTGAACCCAAGTCTGATCCCCACCGCCACGGCGAAGTAGATCATGATCCCAAAAGGTTGAGCCACGCCATGTCACCAATAAACGTTTCGTCCTTACCCGTCTTCAATCGGGATGCGTCCGGCTACGACGTCCTTCGGCGCGGCCTTATTCCCTGTTTCGATGCGTTTTACGGCACAGCACTCGACTTGATCGATGACTGGCGGGACGCTGAGAAACTGCGGATACTTGATCTTGGCGCGGGCACCGGGCTTTTCGCCGACATGCTGCTTGCCCGCCACCCCGATGCTCAGATACACCTCGTCGATGCCTCCGAAAAGATGCTCGAGCAGGCCCGGCAACGCTTCGATGGTAATCCGGCCATTACCTATGCCGTGGCCGACATGGCCGATGCCGAACTCGGCGGTCCGTGGGATCTCATCATATCGGCACTGGCTATCCATCATCTGGAAGACGCCGCGAAAAGGCACCTCTTCGGTGACATTCGAGGCGCTTTGTCCGAAGGCGGCCTGTTCGTCAACGCCGAGCAGGTCCTTGGCCATGATCCCGAGGTAGAGGCCCGGTACGCTCGTATCTGGCTGCAGCAGGTCAGAAGGCTTGGAGTGTCCGACGCGGAAATTGCAAAGGCGCACGAACGCATGACCCACGATCGTTGCTCCTCGGTCGAAAACCAGTTGCAGTGGATGCGCGACGCCGGACTTTCCCAGGTCGACTGCAACTTCAAAGCATGGCGTTTCGCGGTGCTCAGCGGTCGACGTTAAAGGCCTAAAATAGAGAAGCGCGGCGCAAGGGCCGCGTTTCACTTATTGAAAACTCAGCGAACCTTCCGGAACGCCTCGCGCAACTCTTCTGAGAAGATGTCAGGCTGTTCCCATGCTGCAAAATGGCCTCCGTGATCGACCTGATGATAGTAGTTCAATGATGGGTAAGCCTGCTTGCTCCAGCTTTCAGGCGCCTGATAGATTTCCTTCGGAAAGACCGTAATCGCAACCGGGATCTTGATGTCCTTGGTCTTTTGGGCGTCCGAGCTGAAGTTGTTGTTGTTATTTTCCCAGTAAAAGCGCGAGCCGGACGCCCCGCTGTTGGCCAGCCAGTAAAGCGTGATGTCATTCAGCATTTCATCTTTGGTGAGCACCCGTTCCGGCTCCCCATCGCTGTCGCTCCATTGCACGAACTTCTCGTAGACGAAGGATGCGAGACCGACCGGGGAGTCGGACAGTGAATATCCGATCGTCTGAGGCCGCGTGACCATCATCGCACCATAGGCCGCGTTCCTGCCGAAAAAGCCGCTCAATGAATTGTATGCATCGCGTTCTGCCGGCGAAAGATCCGCCGGCGCCGGGTTGCCGCTATTGATGCCCTTTATCAGAGCACCCGGGACCGTTGCAGGCATGTTCAGATGAATGCCAAGCAGACCGTTCGGTGCCTGCCGGGCCAACGCATCGGAAATTACCGAGCCATGGTCGCCGCCCTGGGAGACATACTGCGTGTAGCCGAGACGCTTCACAAGCGTGTCCCACGCATGTGCGACGCGATCTGGCCCCCAGCCCAGCTCGGTTGGATGGCCAGAGAAGCCATAGCCTGGAATCGAAGGGATAATGACATCGAACGCGTCTTCCGCTTTGCCACCGTAGGCAGTGGGATCAGTCAGCGGGCCTATGACCTTGGTGAACTCAAAGATGGACCCGGGCCAGCCATGGGTCAGAATAACGGGGAGGGCATTGGGATGGTGGGAGCGAACATGTATGAAGTGAATATCGACGCCATCGATCTTGGTCACGAACTGCGGAAGGGCGTTGAGCTGATCCTCCGCCTTCCTCCAGTCGTACTTGGTCCCCCAGTAGCGCACGAGGTCCTGCACGCGTGCCAGCTGAATGCCCTGGGAAATATCGCCAACAGTTTCCTTGTCCGGCCAACGCGTGTTCTTGATCCTGTTCATCAGGTCGTCGATCTTCGCCTGGTCCACGTGGACATGGAAGGGCCGGATACTATCATCGGCGCTGGAGACCGGCGATTGCGCTGTCTCTGCCAACACAGGCTGCATGCAGGCAACCGAAACCAGGAAGGTGGAGCCAAGGGCAAGAGCGGTCCGGCGGCTCCATCTTCCAATTCGTCGAGCGTTGTTCATGCTTCTCTCCTAATCAAACGTTCGCGACCATCTCGCGATTCCGAAACTAGGCAGCGATCGTATCCCTGCTGTTTCTCGATACCGCTGTCGTGTTACGCAGTGTCGCTTTCCCAGGAAGCGACACTTGCTGATACAAATCGGTAGCGGGTCACGCGGAAATGGCTTCCTGCTCGGCGCAGATGATGGCGTCGGGTTTAAGATTTGCGGGTGGTTCAGAAACACTGTTTCACCAGTGCCATTCGTCTCACGCGGTTAGGATAGCGCGAGGCTCCAGCAACCCGTCGAGACCGAACGCGCCTATCTCACGTCCAATGCCGGACTGCTTGAAGCCGCCGAACGGCGCTCGTGGATCATGGGGCGCGCCGTTAACGACGACGCGCCCAACCAACAGCCTCTCCGCGATTTGTACAGCGCGCTTTTGATCGGCCCCCAGGACATATGCCTGGAGCCCGTATTCGCTGTTATTGGCGATCTCGACGGCCTCGTCTTCATCATCGTAGGCAATAAGGCATAGGACCGGCCCGAAGATCTCTTCACGTGCGATACGCATATTGCTGTGCACGTCCACGAAGATCGTTGGGCGAGCGAACCAACCTCTGTCCAACCCGGCGGGTCGGCCGGTCCCGCCGGTCAGAAGGGTCGCCCCTTCTTCTATGCCCAACCGGATATACATCTGGATCCTCTCCCATTGAGCTCGGCTGGCCATCGGCCCAATTCGCACCTCGGCATCACGAGGTGCGCCGACTTTCAGTTTTTCGGCTTCTACCTTCAGTCGCTCTGATATTTCCGCCATCCGAGACCTCGGTGCCAGAATACGGGTTCCGGCAACGCAGGCCTGTCCGCTGTTTGCAAAACCGGACATCAAGGCAACAGGGATTGCTTTGTCCAATTCGGCGTCCGGCATAATGATCGTCGGTGCCTTGCCTCCAAGTTCCAAAATAACTCGTTTCATGCCGTCGATCGCAGCTCGCTGGATGATTTTCGCGGCCTGAGTGGATCCGGTAAAGCTGATCGTTGCAACATCAGGATCGCTTGTGAGAGCAGCACCAACCACAGGCCCCGTTCCATTGACGATGTTAAGGACACCAGCAGGCAATCCCGCTTGATAAAGCCGCTTTGCCAGAACTTCGGTCTGCAAAGCGCTCTGCTCGGCCGGTTTGATCACGAGAGGGGAGCCAGAGCCAATCGCATGAGCAAGCTTGGTCGCGATGAAGCCGAAATTGCTGTTCCATGGGGTTATAGCAGCGAGAACGCCGCGCGGTAGCATCCGAACCGCGCTTTTGCCAACAACGCGATCGAACTCGTACTCAGCAACGGTTTCAGCCATGACATCAAAAACCGACGCAGTATTCTGTACCGAAAAGGCCGTGAAGTATGAGGGGGCTCCATATTCCTCCGTCATTGTCTGGATGAGTTCATCCGGGTTGGCAGCGATCGCGTCGCGCAGGCTGTGCAGCATGTCGATCCGCTCTGCCTTTGTAGACCCAGCTAGCGCAGGCAAGGCACGCTTGGCGGCTGCCACAGCCGCCCTGACGTCATTTTCATTGCCCAGACGGACATCGCCAATTCTTTCTTCAGTGGCAGGGTTGATAAGGTCCAGCCGATCTTCCCCGTGGGGCACCACGAATTTTCCGTTGATGTAAATGTGTTCGATCGATCGCATGATCAGGCCTCAAGATGTTCGGAATAGGGTTTTTGCTGACTTCAATTTTAGCTTGACCGATTGCGTAGATAAGACGATCAAAATCGCACAGGCTGATAAGGAATTGCGGACAATGATGAGAGGGTCTCTCTCGGAACTTGAAGCTGTTGTGGCGGTTGCAGCGCGCGGAGGCTTTCGTGCCGCCGCTCGTGACCTCGGCATCTCCTCATCTGCGCTAAGCCAACAGATCATGACCCTGGAGGCTCGGATCGGCCTCCGGCTCTTCAATCGTTCGACCCGTAGCGTTGTCTTGTCGGCAGCCGGCGAGCGGTTTGTTGCCGAGATCACCCCGGCTCTTGCCGCGATCCGCAACGCGATCGATCAAGTGGATGAACATCGGCTTGAGCCTGCGGGAACGCTGCGCATAAACAGTTCAATCGGCGCGATCAGAATGATATTGGCGCCCCTGGTGGTCGAGTACATGCGTCGATTTCCAAAAGTCGGTGTGGAGATCATGACGGATGCCGCACTCATCGACATCAATGCTCAAGGGTTCGATGCAGGAATCCGCGTGCGCGAGGCGGTACCTCCCGATATGGTTCTCGTACCCATCAGCGACAGCATTCATCCAGCGATTGTCGGCTCGCCGGAATATTTTGACAAGCACGGCCTACCGATGGTCCCGGCGGATCTTCAGTCTCATCAATGCATCCGCGCGCGAATGGCCAATGGAGGCTTGTATAGCTGGGAATTCGAACGTCGGGGACAGCAGTTCAGCCTTGCCGTTCCCGGCATGCTCACGCTCGATGACAGTGACCTGATGTTACGGGCAGCAAGGGAAGGGGCCGGGTTGGCCTACTTGAATGAGTGGCAGGTTGCGGATGATCTTGCGAGCGGGCGATTAAAAAGGGTGCTCAAAGACTGGACCGTGCCATATCCGGGGCTGTGCCTGTATTATCCCGGCCGCCGTCACGTGCCGGCGAAGTTGAGGACGTTTGTCGAACTGATCAGGGGGGTCAGGCGAGAAAATGCCTGAGGAGAACGGCTTGAGCCTATGGTTGAGCCGTTCTCCCGTGCATTTATATTGCTGATACGGCGGTTAGAATACCCACAAAGGGTGAGGGCTCTGTGGATGCAACATCGTAGACGCATGGTGCTGCAAATATCGCTGCGGCCATCACGAGAATGACAATTGCTCGCCGGTTAAGCACTGCCTTAGCCGACTTTGAACTCGACATTGATATTTCCTCTCGTCGCCTTCGAATACGGGCAGATCTGATGAGCGTCGGCAATGATCGCCTGCGCGACGTCACGCTCGACGCCTGGCAGCGTGACAGTAAGACGAGCTTGTAGAAAGAACTCCCCATCCGTCGTGCCGAGGTCGACTTCGGCATCAACGAAGGTGTCAGCCGGCAGCCTGACCTGATGCTTGCCGGAGGCCCGGCTCATCGCACCGAGAAAGCAGGCCGACCAGCCCGCCGCGAAAAGCTGCTCGGGATTGGTGCCGGGCTTTCCACTCCCTGGAGGAGAGAGCTTGATTTCCAGCGCGCCATCTTCACTGCGTGCCGCTCCGTCGCGACCGCCGGTCGTGTGCGTCTTGCCGGTATAGAGGACTTTGTCGATGGTGGTCATAGTGGGCTCCTTTCGCTAACCGCCTGGCGGCGCTGTTGACACCCTTGTTCTGCGGGACCAGCGTATCGGGCATGTTTCTCAAAACTGCGGAAATGTATCGAAACGTAGCCACAGGTCGGATGCCTTCTCCATCTCTTCTGATCAACGGAAGCTTACCTCAGCCGCCAGGCCGCCGCCTTCCCGATTATACAGGCGCACGGAGCCGCCAATGGTCGCGGCGAGCTGATGGGCAATCGCAAGCCCGAGACCAGTTCCGCCTGTGTCGCGGTTTCGCGAAGTCTCGATCCGGAAGAACGGCTGCATGGCACTTTCGAGCATATCGGACGGGATACCCGGTCCGCGATCAAGCACCGTCACGATGACCTCGCCTTCGTCACCCCTTGTGACGGAGATTTCTGCGCTTTCTGCAAATTTGATCGCGTTGTCTATAAAGTTTGTCAGAATTCTGCGAAGCGCGTGCGGTTTGGTGGTCGCCGTACCCTTTACAACGCCAAGCACCGACACTGCCTTTCCGGTGTCCTGATAGTCATAGGCGATACTGTCGATGAAGGAAGCAAGGTCAATCCGCGCTGTCTTCTCTCCGTTGCCATGCGAACTGCGGGCGTAGGCGATACCATCCTGCACGAGCCGTTCTATCTCACGCAGGTCGCTCACGAGTTTTTCCTTTTCCGGTGTATCATCCGCCATATCGGCGCGTAGCCGCATACGGGTGATTGGTGTCTGCAGGTCATGCGAGATCGCTGCAAGAATTTGAATCCGCTCCTCCAGATAATGGGCAATCCGGTCGCGCATGGCGTTGAAGGCGCGAGCCGCTTGGGCGACTTCGGTTGGTCCGCTTTCGCTCATCGGTAATCCCTGCTTACTCGGATCCAGTGCCTCCGCGGCATTTGACAGCACGCTTAAAGGGTGGATCGCCTGCCGCACCGCATACCAGGTACACAGAACCAGAAGCGCCATCTGCGCCGCAAAGACATACGGCAACCACTCGGCCAGCGGCATTACACCACGCGGAGTGACATCGATCGTTAGCGGCGCGCCGTCGGACAACGTTAGATGGGCCTGAAGCCGTTTGCTGTCGCCCGGGATGGATTCAACCCTTATGGGAAACTTGTGACCGGCTGCTTCTTCGATCCGTTCTGCGATTTCGGCGCCGCGGCCGGATATGTCGGAAATACCCGGAAGCCCGGGCCCGAGAACCAGTCGATAATTGCCACGGCTAAGACGATCGACCCAATCTGGCCGTTCGTCTGCGGGTAGGCGATCAATCACAGCGATTGAGGTGGCCAGATCGCTTTCCAACGTACCGAGCATAACCGCCTTGGCGGACATGTAGCGCTCTGCAACTAAGATGCTGAATGACAGACCATAGGCAATGGCAAGGCCGACAAAAAGGATCAGAAACAACCGGGACCGTAACGACCGCGGCCACAGCCCAATTTGAGGAGATGTCATGATCGCGGCTCCGAGATCTCGACCGGAACCGCAAACACATAACCTTCGGCGCGTACAGTCTTGATATAGGTCGGTTCACGCGCGTCATCACCCAGCCTTTGGCGCACGCGGCTCACCAGAAGATCGATCGACCTGTCGAAGACCTCGGCGTCGCGCCCTTGCGTGAGGTTGAGCAACTGATCGCGATTCAAGACGCGCTGTGGATGGTCGATGAAGACTCTGAGAAGGCGATATTCGGCGCCACTCAGGGTGATTTCCGTATCCTCGTTGTCCAACAGGCGTCGGCCCACGGTATCCAGACGCCAGTCGCCAAACCTCAAGAGCTGGCCAGCCTCGCTGATTTGAAGATTGGGCGGCAGCATTCGTGTTCTACGCAACACCGCCTTTATCCGTGCAAGAAGTTCGCGCGCCGCGAATGGTTTCGACAAATAGTCATCGGCGCCCATTTCTAGCCCGATGATGCGATCCATTTCGTCATCACGGGCGGTCAGCATCAGGACTGGTGTGGCTTTATGCTTGCCAGCACGTAGTTCGCGGCACAAGACTAGGCCGTCATCACCCGGCATCATCACATCAAGCACGATGAGATCGACAGCATTCCCCTCCAGAAACGTTCTCATCTGTCGCCCGTCGGCGGCTACCGACGCGCGCAAACCGCTCTTCTTCAGGTAGCTTGAGACCAGTTCTCGGATTTCCCTGTCGTCATCAACGACAAGAATATGATCGATGTGTTCCATTCGAAGCTTTCACTCCCCAAGCTATAATGGGCCCGCGAACAGACCCGCTTTAGATCGCAGTAAGATAACGGTTCGCGAGCGTAGGCAAGATCAAAGCCTGGCAACGTCCAGCACGGCCTTGGCGAAGGCTTCGGGTGCTTCCTGCGGCAGATTATGGCCGATGCCGCCGGTGACATCACGATGTTCGTATTTGCCGGAAAATTTCGAAGCATATGCCGAGGGCGCGGGATGAGGCGCGCCATTGGCATCGCCCTCCATGGTGATCGTCGGAACTGCGATCACCGGCAGTTTGGCAAGCTGCCGCTCATACGCATCATACCTGGTCTCCCCATCGGCCAAAGCGAGCCGCCAACGGTAGTTATGGATGGTAATAGCCACGTGATCAGGATTGTCGAAGGCCGACGCTGAGCGCATGAAGGTCTCGTCGCTGAACTTCCAGGTCGGCGATGCCGTCTCCCAGATCAGGCGGACAAAGTCGAGGGTGTTCGCCGCGTAACCGGCATGACCGCGTTCCGTTGCGAAATAGAACTGGTACCACCAGGAAAGCTCTGCCTTGGGAGGAAGCGGCTTCTTGTTGATCTCCTGGCTGCCGATGAGGTAGCCGCTCACCGAAACCAGAGCTTTACAACGTTCCGGCCAAAGAGCCGCCATGATGTCAGCGGTGCGAGCACCCCAGTCGTAGCCTGCCACGACGGCTTGTTTAATCTGGAGCGCGTCTAGAAAAGCAATCATGTCCGCCGCAAGCGCGGCCTGTTGGCCGTTGCGCAGGGTGTCAGCCGAAAGGAAGCGGGTCGTGCCATAGCCGCGCAGATAAGGGATGAGCACGCGATATCCTGCCGAGGCGAGAATGGGTGCGACGTCGACATAGCTATAGATGTCATAAGGCCAGCCGTGCAGGAGCAAGATGGCGGGGCCGTCAGCTGGGCCCGCTTCTGCGTAGCCAATATTGAGGACCCCGGCGTCGATCTGTTTCAATGAGCCGAAGGACGTGTGTCCGCCAGACTTGGATGTTGCTGGAACCGTCGCTGCGGGTGCTTTGGCGTTAGCCCGTCCGGTAGCGCCGAGTTCGACGGCCGCAACGGTCATGGCTGCAATGCCGAAAAAGCGGCGGCGTTGAAGATCAATCTGATTGCTCATGGTGTTCTCTCCGATCCATGTTGATACGGTGGGCAAGAAGCCTGGCACATGTATCATCGATGTGTCTTGAGCAGATCGATTGTGAATGTTTCTGTAGCAACCGGCTCCCCGGATACACTCAGATACAATTCTTCCTCTTGGGACAAAGGGCGATGGCTCAGCATGCGCGGACATTCGCCCAGGCGCCTCTTCTACATTTGGGTACAAATCCCACCACCCCCAGACACACTCGAGATACGTGAGGTCAAGAGACTGGCACCATCGCTGGCAGCGCCATCGCCGTCCAGGGCCCCGAAATCTTCTTGCAAAGGAAAAGATGATGACGCTCTTGATCATTGCCTATCTGGGAGGGGCTCTGACCATCCTCAGCCCCTGTATCCTGCCCATCCTCCCTTTCGTTTTTGCACGTGCGGGGCAGTCATTTCTTCGCAGCACGTTGCCTATGCTCGCAGGCATGGCGACCACGTTCGCCGCCATTGCAACACTCGCTGCAGTGGGCGGAAGCTGGGCAATCAACGCGAACGAATATGGGCGGCTTGCCGCTCTCGCGCTTCTTGCGATCTTTGGTGTCAGCCTGATCTCACCACGTGCGGCCAGCATCGTCACCCTACCAATCGTCGAGCTGGGCAACCGTCTTGCCAATGCTTCCGGGCGGCCGGGGACTATCCCGACCATTGCGGGCTCTCTGGTGCTGGGTATTGCAACCGGTCTTCTTTGGGCACCCTGCGCAGGGCCGATCCTGGGCCTCGTGCTCACGGGAGCCGCGCTCAAGGGTGCCAATCTCGAAACAAGCTTGTTGCTCGCCGCCTATGCCAGCGGCACAGCGACCTCGCTTGCGATAGCCTTGCTGGTTGGAGGCAAGGTTTTTACAGGCATAAAGCGTTCCCTCGGTTTTAGCGAGCGCGTCCGACAGCTCGTCGGCGTAGCGGTTCTTGCGGGTGTCATGGCTATCGCACTTGGACTGGATACCGGCGCTCTCGCGCAATTGTCTTACGCCAGCACCGCATCGATCGAACAAGCTGTTCTTGATCGTTTTCATGCCGGCCAGGGTGTCGAGCCGGCGACTGAAATGGCGAGCAATTCCAATGCTCTTCCTGCGAACGCTGCCCCATTCAGATCGAAACTGACCATTGAGGGCCGCGCACCATCCCTGGATGGTGCGGTCGAATGGCTCAACTCGCCGCCGCTCACCACCGAACAGTTGCGTGGCAAGGTCGTACTTGTCGACTTCTGGACCTATTCCTGCATCAACTGCATCCGAACCATCCCTTACGTCCGTGCCTGGGCGGAAAAACACACGGACCAGGGACTTGTTGTCATCGGCGTGCACTCTCCTGAATTCGTCTTTGAGAAAAAGGTCGACAATGTCAGGAAGGCCATCGGTGACTTCAAGATCGGTTTCCCCATCGCGATCGACAATGATTACAAGCTTTGGCGCAGCTTCGACAACAGCTATTGGCCAGCGCAATATTTGATCGATGCAAAGGGTCAGATCCGCTACCACCAGTTCGGTGAAGGGAATTATCAACAGACCGAGCAGGCGATTCAGGATCTGCTGCGCGAGGCTGGCAGTACTGCAACGGCAAGCGCACCGGTCACTCCGGAGGCAAAAGGCGCCGAAGCCAGTCCGGACCTCAAGCATATCCGCTCCGGCGAGACCTATATAGGCTACCAACAAGCCACCGGCTTTGCTTCGAAAGAGAGCCTGCGCGCAAACCAATCCCGGGACTATTCGATTGCGGCTCCAGGCCTGAACGAGTGGGGCCTCTTTGGCACCTGGACAGTCGGTGCTGAAGCGGCGACGCTCGACACGGCCGATGGCGGGATCACCTACCAGTTCAGCGCTCGCGATCTGCATCTGGTGATCGGGCCAAGTGCTGATGGCAAGCCAGTTCGGTTCCAGGTAACGATCGATGGTCACCCGCCCGGTCGCGATCATGGCGCCGATATCGACGCCAACGGTAACGGCATCGTCTCGTCAACTCGGCTTTATCAACTCGTCCGCCAGGCCGGCGACGCCGAGGAAAAAACCTTCGCCATCCGCTTCCTCGATCCTGGCGTGCAGGCCTACGCCTTCACCTTCGGCTGAAGCCGGATCAACCACACTCATCAACCTAAGGAGAACTCTGATGAAACGACTCGTGTCAACGCTCGCTCTCGTCTTCGCCACCAGTATCATCGCTTTTGCGGCACAGGCCGCCGATGTGAAGAATATCGTCATTGTCCATGGCGCCCTCGCCGACGGTTCCGGCTGGCGCAAAGCTACGGAAATTCTCGAAGGCCGCGGCTTCAATGTCACCATCGTTCAGGAACCGATAACGTCACTTGCCGACGACGTTGCCGCGACCAATCGGGTATTGGATCTTCAGGATGGTCCGAGCTTGCTCGTCGGCCACAGTTATAGCGGCATGGTGATCTCAGAGGCAGGAAACAGGGGGGATGTAGCCGGACTGGTGTATGTCGCCGCGTTCCAGCCTGAAAAGGGCGAAAGCCTCCTCGACCTTGCCGGATCAAGGCCGCCTGCAGGGAACTCCATCAAACAGACCAAGGATGGCAAATTCCTGTACCTCGATCCCGCAGCCTTCGCTATGGATTTTGCCGCTGATCTGCCTAAGGAGGATGCGGCCTTCCTCGCGAAAAGCCAGGTATTCGCAGCTAAGGAAGCTTTCGCCGCAAAGGTTGGCGAACCGGCATGGAAGTCGAAAAAGAGCTGGTCGATCGTTGCAACGCAGGATCGCTCGATCAACCCCGAGCTCGAGCGCGATATGGCCAAACGCGCCGGCAGCCTGGTAACGGAAGTCGATGCAAGCCATGCGGTCTTCGCGTCTCAGCCGGAAAAAGTCGCTGATGTGATCGAAGAAGCTGCTCGGCAATCCGGGAAGTAGCAACAGGCAAAAGCATTGAACCTCAGCCGCTCCGTTTCGGAGCGGCTGAGCGGGGGAAATCAGCCAAGGTCCAGGCGCCGGTCGATCCCAACGTTGGACAGGAACACCTCATCGTGGCTTACCACCAATAAGGCACCGTTATAGGCTGTCAGTCCCGCCTCGACCGAAGCAATGGCGTCAAGATCAAGGTGGTTGGTCGGCTCGTCCAGGACAAGCAGTTGCGGGGGAGCAGGGCCTCCGAGGACACAGGCAAGCCCTGCTCGCAATATCTGTCCTCCAGATAACGACTCGACACGTTGCAGAGCAGCGTCAGCGCGGAACATAAAGCGGGCCAGTGCAGCTCGGCATTGGTTCTCTTCCGCTTCCGGATTCAGTTGAAGGAAATTGTCGTTGATCGACATTTGCCGATCAAGAATGCTCACATCCTGATCCAGGTACGCCAGATCTACGCCCACTCTCACCTCGCCCTGACAGGGTGGAAGCCCACCGGTGATCAGCGACAGGAGTGTCGTCTTGCCGGAGCCGTTCGGCCCGGTAATTGCCACCCTTTGAGGACCTCTGACCTCGAACGAAAAATCACGGATGACGGGAGCTTCCGCCGCAAAGCCCCCCGTGACATTCATCAACTTGAGAACGACTTTTGTAGCAGCCAGCTTGGTGCTCGGCAGGCTAATGGTCAGCGGCTGCAGGATCTCCATGCGCTCGCGCGCCTTCTGCAACTGCTGCGCTGCCTCGCCCTGCTGTTGAGCAGTCCTGTTTGCAGTTTTACCGCTTGTTTGTTGCGCAGCCATCTTCCGCCCTCCGGCAACGATGCGAGGCATGTCTCCTTTGGCAGCTTTTCTGGAGCCGGCGCGATCCTGACGGGCTTTGCGTTCCAAGGCATCCTGCGCGTTTTGTTTGGCATCGGAAGCGCTTTTCTCTGCAGTGTCCAGGTCGCGTTGCGCGGACGCGAGTTCCAACTCCTTGGTTTGCCTGTAGAGGCTCCAGTTGCCACCGTACCGGCTCGCTCCAAGTGATGTCAGCTCAACGATCGCGTCCATGGTGTCGAGTAATTGACGATCATGACTGACAACGATGGCACCACCGCGCCAGGCATGGAGGAATTCGGCTACCGCCCTGCGGCCCTCATGATCGAGATTATTGGTCGGCTCATCAAGAAGGATGATATCAGGGGACACGTAGTTCAACGCGGCTAGCGCGACCTTCGTCCGCTGGCCACCTGAGAGTTCGCAGAGCGGAGTTGCAGGCGATGCATCTAAACCGAAGCGAGACGTCGCTTCAGCAATCTTATCCTCCAACAGCCAGTCAACGTCGCCAAGTTCTTCTATCGTCGCGTGTCCGGCCTGTGCTTTTGCAAGCACGTCGAGAGCATCACGCGCGCCAAAGAGATCACCGACGGTTTCGCCCGCCGTGACCTGAAGGCTTTGCCGAAGGACATGGAGCGCCCCGGAGATGACGATCGAGCCGTCGGAAGGAGCCAATTCGCCCGAAATCAGCTTGAGCAGCGTTGTTTTACCCGCGCCGTTGCGGCCGACCAAACCAACACGTTCTTGCCCGAAGCGGAGGTTGATATCTTTGAGAAGTGGTCGACCGTCAGGCGTAGACCATGAGATGTGAGACAGGGTAATGAAGTGAGGCATGGGTACGATTTCCCGATATGACAAGGCTGTTTGGCTTTGTGATCGGGTTCAAATCCATGGTTCACCATCCTGCGCGTGTTTCTGCTCGCTTTGCCTTACAAATGAAAAATGGCATGAAATTGTCAGGAGCTCAGTGCGCATAGCGCGTGAAGACGTAGTCGTGATCCTTGACGTTGCCTACGTGGCACGACAGACAGGTCTCATGCTGCGCCACGTCAACGGGCTTGCCGTTGACAAAACGACCGAAGCCCCATCCATGGCTGTCCGGATATTTCTTCGAGTCTTTCACCATGACCTGAACAGTGGTCGGAGTTCCAGGCACCGTTGCCGGCGGGAATTCCGTCGACTGTTGGCGTTTGTAGGCAAGCTTTACGAGGACAGAGCCATCAGGGAAGGGCAGTGTCCCCTTCTTGTAGGCATCGACAGCAATATCGTTTGCGAGAACAGCCCGCAATTCGTCCAGAGGAGGCGCTTCCTGCGCAGCCGCGATGAACTTCCAGTCCCGATAACCCTCGGGAAGCGTGACACCATAGATCGGTGACGCGTTTTCTGGCTGACGTTCTGCGGCTGCTGAGTAAGCAGCGGCGATGCCGACACCCGTGATCGACATTGCGATCGCAAACAACAGTGAGCCCTTCATGACAGTCCTGCCTTTTGAGTTTTCTCAGGCAGTATTTACCGGCTCAAGTGTCCCGGATATTTCAGAAATCAACTTTAGTGTATCGTATTGTAGTGCTGCACATCGCCGCGCCGACTGGTTGGTCAACGGTCCAATGTGGTTCAAGGCGAAAGATGTTTACCTGTTGAATCCGGACCTATGCATATCGGCCTCGGATTCCAGCACAGGAACGAGAAATCGTTTCGACAACTGGCTTTCTTATTTGCTCTCCCTAACTGGTCGCGCGTCGTAGGCTTTGAGACCCGCAAGCACCTCCCAAGGCGAAGCGAACGATCAATGCCCAATTCACTTGCCCGGAGTCTCCGGCTCGCACCCTCTGACATCGCCTATCACTTCGGCATTCTGGATAACCGAGGCAGTGTCGACGTCGATTTTCACGATACAATCGTACCGATGCTGCTTCATCTTCATCCCATACGTCTCGCTGACGATACGCTTGCCGTCCTGTTCCGTAATTGTTCTGATGTTGCTAGGCCCCGCATAGTCCTCCACACGGACCTTCAACCAGTAGAGCGACGCCCCACCGCCATTTCTGACGGTTTTATTCGGCTCTCCGAACACCTTGACTGCAGTCTGTTGCGGATCTCCGCGTAATTTCTGCAGATCCGCCGTGAATTCTTGCCGCTGTGTTGTGGCGCAGCCGGTGACCAGGGACAGCATAAGCAGTATCGCTACCGTTTTCATTTTTACATTTCCATAAGATTTCGGTTTGGATAAATTATCGGTTTTCCGGATCCGGCCCCCCGCATAGTTTGGGAGGGGACTGGCTCCATGCGGGGTGGTCTATTTACAAATTTGCCATGTTGATTGGTTTGAGCGGTCCCACCCATAGGACCGTCGCATCACACGACACTCGAAGGAATGACGTCCGCTCTGCCAGGATCCGCGTAAATACTCACTCCACCGCCGCCGCAAAGACGTAGGACGACGGTGGAACGTTACAGTGGTTTAGAAACTGCGGCCGATTAAGGCATCTACCGAGTGTCTATTGCCGCCACGGATTGCAAAAAACAGAGCTATCGCGGCCCAAAGAATCGATGTCTCGGAGCCGGAGTATCCTCCGCCTTGAACCACCCCGTTAAACCAGACGGTGACGAGAAGGACGATCGTCGTCGCCAATGCGGCAGGGCGGGTGAGAAGACCCAGCCCTAGGAACAAACCACCGAAGAACTCGGTGGCGGCGAGCAGAGGCGACCATAGGGTACCCGGGTAAAAACCTAAGCTTTCGACCATGTCGATGGTACCGAACGGGTTCATCATCTTGGGAAGGCCGTGGGTGACGAGTAAGAGGCCGCAGATGACACGCAGTAACGTCTCGGCGCTTGCATCAAGGCGAGAATAGAGACCTCCGAGCATCGGAATAAAAAGTGAGTTGCGGGGGGTGGGGCTGGACATTGATGATCCTGTTCATAAAGCGCCTTTCAGGCGCACAGACCGGCCGGCCAGTTGCTTGCGGCGGGTTACGACCAAATTTGGGCTGGGAGTTTAAGGTATTTTTTCCGCGCGGTGCGCGTTCAGCCTAAAGACTTCGGAGGTCGAACAGGGATGGCCGGTGTCCAACTGGACCAATCCAACGAAACGGATCCGAAGACAATGGCGCGGCAAGCCGTTGGAACGCTAAGTGATGTCGATTGAACTACTATTGCCTTCGTGAGACAGTTCGTATCGATCGAAGGCGAACCTCTCGGAACGACAGCATCACGCTGTGTGTTATAGATACATGCGTTAATTATAACCTGTTCGGGACGGGAGCCTGTTGTTACCCCGGCGCTGCTGGTGGCTTCAAACACGCCTTCCGCAGTGAAGACGAGGCCAAGAGCAATAACTACAAGCAGAAGCAGGGAAATCGAGGAGCGCATGAGTACGGCCTATACGTCGTGAAATTGAACGGCACGAACAACCACTTGAGATAAGATACACCATCGCTGCCATAGCAGCCCGATCGACCTGAGCCCCAACTTCCCTTCAGTTTTTAAATGGTGGGTTCTAACAATTCTCGAGGAATCAGGGCTCATCAATCTTTTGGTCAATTATTGCCGAGGCTCACCGTGCTGTTGCGGATGATGACATTGCCGTAGAAGGGTGTTGCCTGATATCGGCGTTCAGAATGGGGTCGATACCTATCAGTATGGGAAATCCTTAGCTCAGATCGTGGAGATCGGTAGTTATCGCCGGACCGATCGTAAATTCGGAGAAATTGACGGACAGGCCGCTGCGCTCCGGCGTGCAGGCGGTCGGCCCCACCTGATATCGTGCCGCGAGCGGGAAGTGTGCGAGCCGCAGCAGCGGCCAGAACTTGCCGTCGCGCGAAGCCGGATGCGCATGGCACCGTTGTTGACAGTGACGCGGATGTAGAAATCCTCAAGTTCCTTGAACGGCTGCGATACCGACCAGTCCGATTTGCCGTCGGTGACAACAGTCGAGAGGAAAAGCTCGCCATCGGTGAACTCGACGCCGGTCTTGACCCATTTGGTGTCGTCGATGCGCACCATCAGGCCGGCCTGATCGTAGAGCGTGCGAAATTCCCCGCGAATGCGGATCGTGGCGGTAAAGCTGTCGCCAGCGGCAAAGCCAAGAAAATGACCGCTGTCGCGGGTGAAGCCGTAATAGGTTTCGCGCCAGAAATCGGTCTTGGCGTCCGTCGTCATGGTCAAGTGGCTTTCGTCCGCCTTCCAGTCATTAGGTTCGTTCAGCCAGATTCCATTCTTAAAATCGATGCTCATCAGGTATTCCATTTTCTGGTCGCTCAATCTGTAAGCAGCGACGGCGTTGAAGTGATAGAAGCGCTCTGCGATACCCGGATCGATCTCCGTCAGCCGATGTGCAATCGCCCTCTTGGGGCACGCTCATTCGCGATACTTCAAGACGTCGGCATCGGTAATCTTCCTGATGATCCGTGCGGGATTTCCAGCTACCAATGTCATTGGTGGAACATCACGGATCACGATCGCTCCGGCAGCAATGACGCTTCCCTTTCCCACCGTGACGCCCGGAAGAATTTGCGCTCCAGCACCAATCCAAACATCGTCCTCAATCACGACCGGATAGGCGTACTCAAGCCCCTTGTTGCGACGCTCAACGTCAAGGGGATGTCCAGCACAGCAGACATGGACGTTTGGTGCCACGAAGACGCTATCGCCAATCGTCACTTTGGCGCAGTCCAGGATCACGAGGTTCACGTTGGCATAGAAGTTCTCGCCTAACGAGATATTGTAACCGTAATCGCAATGAAACGGCGCTTCGATAATGAAGCTTTTGCCCGTCCTGCCAATAAGCGACCGGAGGATATTTCGGCGCTTTTCAATCTGGCTCGGTGGCGTGTGATTGAACTCGAAAAGAGCGTTCTTTGCAGTATCACGCTGCGCTATTGCTTCCGGATCGGAGTTGGCGTCATACAGCAGGCCCGCAGCGGCTTTTTCGATTTCGTTCACGATTATTCCTTCATTTTTGCACGGCTCATGGCCCGGAATGGCGAGTGGAGATATATGTACAAAAGTACACAACGTCAATAATGTGAGGTGAGGTGAGCGGGGATGAATGAGAAGTCAGAAAAAAGTCGGCGTCGACCGAACGATCCGGGGCGAAGGGACCGCATAATTTCTGCGGCGCTTCTCACGATTGCGCGGCTGGGTGTTTCCGACACCAACCATCGCAGCATCGCTGAAGAAGCCGGTGTCCCTTTGGGCTCCTTGACCTATTATTTTTCTGGATTGGACGAGATATTTGGCGAGGCCTTCAGCAAATTTGCAAAAAGCGTTTCCGGACGGTTATATGAGGTCTTGTCGAATGCGCGTAACCGTGAAGAAGCGAAAATCGCCGTGGTCGACTTTCTGGCGGATGAAACTGAGCACAAAGAACAGGAAATGGTGTTAAGCTTTGAGCTCTACGCTTACGCTTCTCGCCGCACGTTTTTCAAAGGTATCATGCTGGAGTGGTTGGAAGCGAGCCGCCGAGCCCTAGAACTCCACTTTACCCCTGCCGAAGCACGATCGATCGACGCCATAATTGAAGGCGTTACTATTCATAACGCAACAAGCCCACACCTCATTTCGCGTGACGAGATGCAGGATATGATCGACAAATTGGCTTGAGGATGCCCCAGCATACGTGCATATCGATGACGGCGCTTCGATCGGGCGCGTGTTACGCTTTCCGCGATAGCGTCATTAAGGCGATGGTGAGCGTGAAACCCAGGCCCGCCACTGCCGCTAGAGCCGCCAGTCAGAATTCACCCATTCAAAGCACATCTCATCGGCTATCGGGTTGAACACGAAGAGGAAATTTTCGTAGTGCGAATTCGCCACGCGCATGAAGATTGGGCAGGTATTTCAATGTAGCGCCGCGTATGGAGCTGTGGCGTTTGGTGTGCCTTTGGTTCGAATTGGTTCAAGACCCCCATATATGGGGCCGCCTTAAGCGGAAATTATTTCCCGCTCTGGTACGAGAAACGCAGGTTCGATACCCTTTAAGAGCAAACCACCTATGTGCGAAGTGCTTTTAAGCCGTTACTTGATTTCGACGCTTCCCACATCAGCACGAGATGCGGCGCATTGCGGAAAATCTGCACATAAGTCACGACGAGGTAGCGAACCAGCCGGAACGGCGTCAGTTGCAGAACGCCGAGGAGGACGCCGAACGCCGTGCCGATCGTCATGGCTAATAGGCTGATAACGATGTTCATCAGAAAGCCGCTGGCCAGATACGGGATCCACTCGACCGTGGTTCGCCCAAGGCTGAGGTCCAGCGACACCCATAGTAGCAGGGCGATGATGAGCGCGCCGACGACGACGATGCGGGATCGGAGTCGATTTTGGGTCCGCGAAGCAACTGTGGAAACGTTCATAGGCCATACCCCGGAACGGCCAGCCGGCGCTCGATCCAGCGGCCGAGGCGGGCAACGAGCAAGTTGATGGCGCTGAAGAACAGCAGGATGACGATCATCAGTGCGACGACATGGTCGCGTTGGGTCCAGACCATGATCGAAGCGTAGGTGATTTCGCTACCGGCGATCGCATTGCCGACCGTCGTCAGTTTCACCAGGTTGATGAGGTTGTTGACGATGGCCGGCAGCGATGCGCGAAGGGCAAGCGGCATCTCGACGAAGCGCAGGATCTCAAACTGGGTGAAACCAATGCCGCGCGCTGCCTCCACTGTGGACGCCGGAACGGCCTCGATGCCGGCGCGGATGGCTTCGGCATGCAGGGCCGCGACGTGCAGTCCGACCACGCCCCCACCCAGAAGAAAGGCGACAGTGTGCTGGCTTGCCATATAGGTAACAAGGTACCGTTATACGCGACTAGGGAGCGGTTCTCTGGATTGGGGGAGGGACCCGCGTCTAAGATCAGATCAGCATCAAGGTACGTCAAATCACGCGGTTGCAGGACAAAACGAAATCAGCCAGTTCCCTATTGAACCGGTCGCGATCTTCGGCGAAGGGGCAATGCCCGCATTCGTCATACCACGAGATCTTTGCCGCCGGGATTGTCTCGGCTGCTAGCTGCGAGGCAAACGGAAGGACCAACCTGATCCTTTCGACCGTGGGACAACATGATCGGGATTCCGATCGTTCTCAGCCGATCGATCGCCTTGGCCGGATCCGAGAGCCAGCCTGCAATTGCGCGACGGATCGGGTCCGGTATCCTCATGTTGTAGGCCAGCTCAATCCGGAAATCCCTTTCTGCGGGTGCCTTGCCGTAGCAATTCTCCAGAAATGTGATCGCCCACTCGATTTCAGCTTCAAGCGAATAGGTCTCAGGGAACACTTTGGGTGCGGCCGGTCCCCGACACCGAGCGTCTTGAATAACCTGTGAGCTGACAAAGTTGATGCCGGCGATCGGCGCTTTCGGGTTCGCCAGCACGTATTCCCGTAGGACGCGCCCGCCCATAGACCAGCCAACGAGTACCGGATTGCGCAGTGCTTTGGCTGCAATGACGCTGGCGACATCTTGCGCCCAAATCGAATCCGAGCGGTAACATTCGATTTCGCACGGCTTGTCGGAAGCGCCGTGCCCGCGCAGGTCGAACGACACGATTCTGAACCGCTCCGCCAGTTCGCTCATATATTGTCTCCGGAAAGACAGATGCGATTGGCAGAAGCCATGAACGAAGAGAATTTCGGGCCCGTCCGGATTGCCGAATTCATGGGTCGCCAGACCGGTTCCATCGGGTGCGCTTACGATGGTTGTCGGCTGCCGATCGGGCGTTGAAAGTGACTTATTTTGCATGGTACTTTCGTCTTTGGTCAATGGAGAGTTGCGCTGTCGGCGTTTGGCTTGCCAAGAGCCGCGCCCTGTCGCCGGTTGGCAAGGCCGACCCAAAGAACTGTTCCAAAACCGAGCGTGGCAAAGCCGATGAGTGGCAGCAACGCAAAGCGAAAATCGCCTGTTGTGGTGCGGACATAGCCAATGATCCACGTCGCGCCGAAATTACCGAGCTGGTTCAGAGAGTTGACCAGACCGATCGCGATAGCAGCGCTAGCGGGTGGGATCCTTTCTGACACAAGTGCCCAAAACGGGCCGAGGAAGCTGTAGGACCCCGCGATCGTGACGCAGAGGATCAGCACGAGCCCTACCAGTCCGCCTGTCGCTGTACTGCAGCCGAGCGCGATTGCCGCTGCAGCAAGCGGCAACGCGACGTGAAGGACGCGTTCCTGGCGTCTGTCGGAGGATAGACCCCAGGTGATCATGCAAATTGCGCCGATCGCGAACGGCAGCGCCGTCACGAGACCGACCTGCATGTCGGTAAGTCCAAAGGTCTTAATGATCTGTGGCTGCCACAGCACGACGCCGTTGTTCACTGACGTGCCGCCGAAGTAGACGAGGGCAAGCGGGACGGCCCACGTATGTCGCAGGACAAACCAGACCGAAGGCTTCTCCAACTGCTCTTCACCGATACGATCTGCCGCGAGCTGCCCTGAAAGCCATTCCTTCTGCGGGTCGCTCAACCAGCGGGCGGATGAGATATCGCTCGGAAGGAACAGTCCGATTGATAGCCCCATAAGGATCGCCGGCAACGCCTCGATAATGAACATCCAGTGCCAGCCTGCAAGGCCAAGGAAGCCATCGAGCGAAAGAAGTGCTGCCGAGAGGGGAGAACCGAAGAAATTCGAAATCGGTAGTGCCATCATAAAAAGCGCGACGACACGGCCTCTATAGCTCTTCGGGAACCAGGAGGTCAGCAGCAGCAGTACGCCGGGGAAAAATCCCGCCTCCGCTATGCCCAGCAGAAACCTGAGAGTCACGAAAGAGACAGGTCCATTCATTGTTGCCATGAGGGCGGATATGATGCCCCAAGTTACCATCACGATGCCAAGCCATCGCCGGGCGCCGAGCTTGACCATCATCATGTTGCTAGGCACCGCAAACGCGCAGTATGAGACGAAGAAAACGCCCGCGCCCAATCCATATATATAGGGCGTCAGCCCCGGGACTTCCTGCATGTGCAGGGCGGCGAAGGCGACGTTCACCCTGTCTAGACCAGCGACAAAATATCCCAGGGTGAGGAAAGGCATGAGGCGAAAGGCAAGCTTTCGCATCACCGCCCTGCGCATTTCCGTCTGTGTGGTAACCGTTTCCACTGTCTTTACCTCCCGTTCGACAATCAGCTGAAGCGTTTGGGTATACGAACCGCCCCTGCAATCACGAGCTCGTACAGCATTCTGCCATCGACTTAAAATATGTTTTAGTGATATGGCCATCGCCTAGGAAGATGGCTACGCGCTTATCTTATGGGAGCTAACTAGATGAACTACCGTGGCGCTCGTGCACTTGAGTTGTCCCGATTGATGGCCTACATCGCCATCTGTGAGGAAGGAAGCATATCAGCCGCCGCCCGCCGGCTATCGATCGCGCAATCCGCTCTTACCGTAACGCTGCAGAAGCTCGAGGCGGCATTGGACGTCAAGTTGGTGGAACGGGGAGCCCAGGGCGTTGTTTCCACCACGCCAGGAAAACTGCTGCTGCAACGTGCATACGATATGATCGGTTTGGCCGAATCGACATTCAGCGAGGTGCAGGACCGGAGCAAGATCGTAGAGGGCGACATATCGATCGGCCTCACGTCATCGACGGCTGCCGTTCTCGCGCTGCCATTGATCGAGCGGGTGTCGCAAACTTATCCCGGCGTAACGTTAAGGTTGGTGGAGGCCTTTTCGGGGTATCTCTGGCAATGGCTACATGAGGGCAAGCTAGACGTTGCGATCGTCTTTGACAAAACATCGACACCAGAAGTCGAATGCAAGGAGTTCGGTCGCGAAGCCCTGCATCTCATTGGTCGCAACGAAAAATTGCTCGGGATTACCCATGTGGATGTTTCCGAACTGCATCGCTATCCGCTCGTCATGCCGACGGCGCTGCACGCGATCAGAACGTTGCTCGACAGCTACGCGATGAAGACGGGCGCCAGCCTTGATGTCCGAATGGAAATCGATGCTGGTCAGCACCTTCTCAGACTGGTAGAAACTGGCAAGTGGTACAGCATCCTGGCCCCTTGCGCACTGGGGGCGGAGATCTACCCGCGTCTTCTTGCCGCCAAGCCGATCCGTCCGGCTCTCGAGAGAGGCATTTGCCTTGCCCAACGGCGTACCTTGATGACGTCGCCAACCTTTAAAGCCGTCCGTCACGAGATCGAGGAAGAGGCGGCTGGAAGGATCAAGAGTGGCGACTGGCAGGCTCGGCTCTCGGAATAACCGCGCCTGTTTCACTTGACGGTTCGAACGTGGCACTGGCGGTATTGCATCTAAGTGCCAATCAAACTCAAGAAAAGCCAAATCTCCAAGTCCTGGCTTTGCGCCCGTTTGGCTAAACTGGCGGGTCGTGCGTTCGATATGGTTCAAGGCGAAGAAATTAAGCCATCTTCGGGTCTTCAACCGCTTGACGCATCTCCTTTACATGTCGCGCTGGTGGTGCGCCAAATTGTCGAAGAAACTCACGGCTGAACTGCGACGCGCTCTCGTATCCGACGGCGAACGCGGCATCTGACGCGCTATGGCCGCCTGCCAGCAATAGCCGGCGGGCTTCCTGCAATCTGAGATGCTTTTGATACTGAAGAGGACTGAAGCCGGTGATCGCCTGGAAATGGCGATGCAGGCTTGCGCGGCTCATGCCGCTGGCATCGCAAAGGGCATCGATGCGGAGCTGTGTGTCGGGGTGATCCCTGATCCACGTGACTGCGCGCCGGACGCGGTCCAAGGCACCTTCAGGCCGTGCGATCTGGCGCATCAATCGTCCCTGTGGACCTTGTAGCAACCGATAGAGCAGTTCGCGCTCGATCATCGGGCCGAGAACGGGAATGTCTGCCGGGCTATCCAACAAGGACAGCAACCGGAGCAATGTATCTTGAAGCGGAGCGGTCATGCGATTGATCGCGACGCCCATGCCTTTTTGATCGCTTTCGCGCACTGATACCCAGCGGCAGGCATTAGCAAAGATCGTGGAACGGGGGCCTATTCCGGCCGTCGATGGCGTCGTGCGATGGCGGCGCAGAGATCTGGCGCAGTGGATATTCGAAGAATTCCGTGTCTCCATGGACGATACGACGGTCGGACGAGAGCTGAAGGCTCTGGGCTTTGCCAAGATCTCTGCTCGTCCCCGCCATTATGCGCAGAATGAGCTGGAGGGCGACGTTTTTAAAAAGACTTTGCAGCCGCGCTTGCAGAGATCCGGGCCAAACGCCCGCCCGGCACGGATCTCGAAATCTGGTGGGCCGATGAAGCTCGCATAGGACAGAAGAACAAGATCACGCGCCGTTGGGCACGTCGGGGAACCCGGCCTTCAGCACCGCACGATCAGCGCACCATGTGGGCGTATATCTTCGGCGCAATCTGCCCCAAGAAAGGCAAGGGGGCAGGTCTCGTTCTTCCCTATTGCGACACAGATGCCATGCAGCAGCATCTCGACGAAATCAGCCTTGCCGTCGATAATGGAGCACATGCCGTTCTCATTCTCGACCAGGCGGGTTGGCATACGACGCCGAAGCTAAAGATCCCTGATAACATCACCTTGATGTTTCTACCGCCGAGATCGCCCGAATTGAACCCGGTGGAGAACATCTGGCAGTACATGCGCGACAACTGGCTGTCGAACCGCATCTTCAAGGATTATGACGACATCGTCGCGCACTGCTGCCAAGCCTGGAACAAGCTCGTCGACCAGCCGTGGAAAATCATGTCCATCGGGCATCGTCAGTGGGCGCATAGGTCGTGATCAGCGCTCGTTGGTATGAGGGCATGGTCGCAGCCAGCTCCGCAGGGCGGACGTAGAATAGCGGCGACCGGTTAGGTCGCCACTGGAGTTGATAAAGCGTTCCCTTTGCTTAGCTATTTACTGGCTGCCTAGTCGCTCAAGACATTGAGGATGATCTTTCCCTTGTTCCGCACTCTCTTCCCCTCCAACATTTCATGAGCAGCAATCGCATCTGACAGTGGCAGCACGTCGCCGACGTTGGTCTTCAGAAATCCGCCATCGACCAATGCAGCGATTTCATCCAGCTCAGCTGTCGAGACAGCGACCAGGAAGAACGCTGCGGTGACATCGTGTTTTGAGGCGAGCTCCTGATCGGGCTTGGACACTGCAGATATAAGCTTCCCGCCTTTTTTCAGGACAGCAAAAGATCGGGTCTGAGTTTCACCTCCGACGAGGTCGATGACGGCATCCACCTCGGATACCTGCTCTTCGAACCGACTGGCACGATGGTCRATGACCTGGTCCGCTCCCAGATTTTTGATTTCATCGACGTCCCCGGYRCTTCCTGTTGCGATGACCCTGATGCCMGCYTTRTGCGCGAGTTGGACCGCGTAGGCTCCGACGTTGCCGGCAGCACCGTGGATGAGGACACTGCTCCMMTGCTTCAGACCGGCCTGATCGAACAAAGCCTGTTTGGCCGTGACGGCGATCACCGGAATCGAAGCGGCTTCGATGTCGTCAATTGTTGTCGGCTTGAGAGCAATCATGCCGGCGCTGGCGATGGCATAGTCGGCGTAAGCGCCGATGAAGCGGGRGTTCGTGACGCCRTAGACRGYGTCGCCTKYTTTGAAGGAGCGAACGTTCTCCCCGACGGCTTCGACGACGCCAGAGATATCCGATCCGAGCGTCAGGGGCAGGGGCTGTGGAAGCGCACTGTGCCCGGAGCGGATCCAGCCGTCCCAAGGACCGACACCTGCGGCGTGCACCTTCACCAGCACTTCGTCCGCTTCAGGTGCGGGACGCTCTATCTGCTCCGCGCGGATGACTTCCGGGCCGCCAAACTCATGGACGCGGTAGGCTTTCATTGTGTTGCTCATTTCAGTTCTCCTGTTTTTCAAGRTGGGTTTGAGTTGGTTCCAGCAACTTCGGTTTGCTGTATTTTTAGCGGGACCGATGGAGTGGATCTTTTTTCATCGGGTCGGGGATAGACTGATTGGGACARAATCGAAGTGGTTGCAGTGAAGCGTTAGTGCGCGCCTCCACCGGACACCTGACCAGGCTTCYTCAAAAAGAGTGATGCAAGCAGTGCGATCACAAGGGCTACCCCGAGCAGGTAGAAAGTATCGCTGAAGGCAAGGATATTTGCCTGTTTACGTAGTTTCAGAGCGATCCCGACCACGGCCTTGTGTGTGGCGAGKGCYTGGTCGCTGACGCCATGGCTCATGAAGTAGGCCRTCAATTTTGCCACGCGGTCGCGGGTCGCATCTTGGAATACYGAGACGGAACTCGTGAGAATGTTCGAATGGAACTGTTCACGCTTGGTGAGAAARGTCTGCAGGACTGCGATGCCGACGGCACCGCCAAGATTGCGCATCATGTTAAAGAGAGCCGAAGCCGAGCCTGCGTTTTCCTGCTCTATCCCCGATGTCGCGATAGCGGACAGCGGTGTGAAGACGAGAGCCTGACCGACGGCGCGGACGATGTTTGGCCAGAACAGCTGATCGGTKGCATAGTCACCAGTCATGTGAATGTTCATGAAGTTGGATACTGCGAAGAGGGCGAAGCCGACGATAATGAGCAGCCGGATATCGACCAGYTTCATCAGTCGTGGCACGAGCGGAATGAGAAGCAGCTGTGGGAGGCCGGTCCAGGCGAGAACCATACCGATCTGCTCTGCATTATAACCTTGTATCCGGGTCAGGTAGATCGGCAGGACGAAAACCGAGCCGTAGAGAGCGACGCCRAGCATGAAGTTGGAAACAATGCCGAAGCCGAAGTTGCGACGAACGAGAAGGCGCAGGTTCAGTAGCGGATGGGCGGACTTCAGCTCGATATAGAGGAACAGCGTCAGCGAAATGGCCGCGATGATCGACAGGCGAAGGATGAAGTCGGAACCGAACCAGTCTTCCTTATTGCCTTCTTCAAGCACGGTCTGCAGGGCAGCAAGGCCGACGGACATAGTGATGATACCCGGCCAGTCCCCTTTGGCAAGCAGCGAGAGGTTCATCGGTGCACGATCGAGGGAAGCCCAGAGCATGCCCAGCATCAGTACACCTGGYACCAGATTGACATAGAATATGTATTGCCAACCCCAGTTTTCAGTGAGGTATCCRCCGATCGTYGGTCCGATGGCCGGGGCGAAGGTTGCRGACAGGGCNAAANAGCGCMAGSCCRATCGGTTGCTTGGCTTTGGGCAGAAGCGTGATGATGATCGTGAARGCCATCGGRATAAGSACRCCGCCCGAAAAGCCCTGGATSGCGCGCAGGATGATCATCTGCTGRAGGTCGGCGGCAAAGGCGCAGGCGACMGARAACAGCAGGAAGATRACRGCATTCGTYAACAGATAGRCSCGCACCGAGAACACGCGGGCGAGCCAGGCGCTGAGCGGAATGACGACRATTTCGGCGATGAGGTAGGAKGTGGAAATCCAGCCGCCGTCATCYGAACCCGCRCCGATSGCGCCCTGGATGTCGGCGAGCGATGCRTTGACGATCTGGATGTTGAGGACGGCCATGAAYGCACCGAGYGTMGAGCCGATGACRGCRCTCCACATGCGYAGCGGGCTCATCGWATGGGCRGGCTGKGYGGYCTTYGTYGWSRGCMCYGAAGCCGAAKTGTTGTTCACTGCGRTCTGAAKCGWTGCCATTGTCGTTCTCCTTCTGATGCCGAGACAGTCCCACAGGATGRAGCTSGCGATAATTGCGGAAAGATTGGAARGATCATCAAGCCAGACGGGTYAATCGCCRATCAGRCTGAGGTCYTCCAGYCGRAGGGCCYGAAGYTCCCASGCRTTSCGSAGCGCGGGAAGCAWGCGGTSGATGACCTGAYATTGCGATGGYAGGAAGCCGCCGGCYCGCRYGGTKCCGAAGGCGAYGACRCTGACMGGTCCGKCTCCCTTKCCSAGCGGCGCGATGATCATCTGKGCGAGCTGGCGRCCGGCAAAGACATCGATRTCCTGCCAGYCACMGTTTTCMTCMCCRGTRCCKATGACAAGRGAGCAACCTGTCTTCATGACTYTRTAGARMGGCGTCCTGGAGAAGAGCGGYACWACGCMCYGYTCGCGATCGAGMACCTCGACSRCCTCRTCYGGSGCCCAKGCGACGGYGCGKCCGACATAATCRGGATGGAGCGTCATYACATGGAAGGTCAARCGRTCKATCGGRAAWYCGAGGSMRYRKAGGYGTTCACCCAGCCCGGCGATGAACAACCGCTCGTCTTCCTGCTCGCAACCCTCATCGGATATCCATTCGATCATGGAAAGCAGGGCATCTTTATCGACSGGAGGTCTTTCGCCGACGATGGCCTTCAAGGAAACGATGTCAAGCATGGTTTCAACTCCATTGGATGTCGCTCCGGCGCTCATTTGCCGCCCATGATGGTCAGTTTGGTGTCGATGTCTGGTTCCACCGACATTCCCGACCGCAGGAGGCCGTTCAGACTGTCGTCGTCGAAGACGATCTTGACCGGGATGCGCTGGACGATCTTGGTGAAGTTGCCGGTCGCGTTGTCCGGCGGCAGCAGAGAAAATTCGAGGCCGCTGGCAGGCGAGACGCTGTCGACGTGGCCCTTGATCGTCAGGTCGGGAAAGCTGTCGATCTTGATCGCAACCGGCTGTCCGGCACGGACATTCGTCAACTGCGTTTCCTTGAAGTTGGCGACAACATAGGATGAGTGTATAGGAACGACAGCCATTAACTGAGTTCCTGAGGTCACATACTGGCCGACACGCAAGGACCGGGCACCAACGACGCCGTCGACCGGGGCTRTTATKGTCGTATAGGAAAGATTGAGTTCCGCCTGGCTTGCGGCGGCAGCGGACCGGTCGCGCTGGGCGACCGTCTGGTCCCGTTGGGTCTGYAGTACCGGGACCTTCTTCTCGGCTGCGACKAGTGCGGCYTGATCGCGCTGGAGTGCAGCGATGGCCTGTTGGCTCAGCGACTGGCTCTGTTCAGCGCGGGACTGGGTGCCGGCTCCATTGCTAATCAGCCGTGCGGATCTCGCGGCCTCAGAGCGCGCAAAGTCTAGCGAAGCCTGAGAAGCATCGATCGTGGCCTTGGCCTGGCCGATGACTGATTGCTGCAGTTCGATTTGGGCGTCGAGATTGGAGATGGCGGCGTCGGCTGCCTTGACGTCCGCTCTCGCCTGGGCCAGCGCCGTCTGGAAGTCGCGGTCGTCGATCCGGGCCARGACYTGGCCCGCCCTGACYAAATCATTGTCATTGACGGAAACGGTRGCGATATAACCGGCGACCTTCGGAGCGACCGTCGTGTAATCGGCCTTGACGTAGGCGTCGTCGGTRGACTCGATGAAGCGTCCAACTGTCCAGTAATGGTATCCGAAATCCGCCCCGAAGGCGACSCCGGCAAGGAGAGCAGCCAGGATGAGGCCGCGCTTGGCGATCTTGCGGCCATTTCCTGGCTTGGCCGAGGCCTGTGCAGGTTCGACAGGAGCACKGTTGYTTTCGYTGAYSRMYGGTGCATCCTGMACCTTYGCGRYGCTCGTCTGGKTGGCTGCKTCAAAAGCYGCTGCGCGGGGTAKTTCGACCATTGTYCTTCTCCTCATTTTCNGGCCCTCGRGCCGGCTTGTTCGATGARAAKGAGAATGCYCYKCWATRCGCCYTGTGATAATCTGCAGATATCGGGAAGGATCATCCACTCTCAGCGGATAATCGGGGGCATCAATGGACAGGCTAACAAGCCTTATCGTGTTCGGTCGCGTGGTCGATTGCGGAGGATTCTCGGCTGCTGCGCGCAAGCTCAACATGTCGGTGACGATGGTGGGCAACCATGTGCAGGCGCTTGAAGATCGCCTCGGCGTGCGGCTGTTGAACCGCACCACCCGGAAGGTGAGCCTTACAGAGACSGGTAAGTTCTACTACGAACGGTCGACCCAGATACTGGGAGATCTCGATGACGCAGACCGAGCGGCAGGCGCCTTGACCACGACCCCGCGCGGCACGCTGAAACTCCATACCAGCACGGCGATCGTGCGATTTCTGCTGCCCGTCGTCAGCGAATTCATGGAGCTCTATCCGTCGATTTCACTTGACTTGAAGATCGGCGAACAGGCRATCGACATGGTCGAAGACGGCTACGACCTGATGATCAGAACCATACCGCCGCCGGATTCAAGCCTCGTTGTCAGGAAGCTAACGCCCTGGCGYCAYATTCTCACCTGTTCGCCGTCCTATCTGGAGACGCATGCGGCGCCTGAAAGTCCGGCCRATCTARCGGGACACAAWTGTCTTCGCTATGCCTATTACCCTTACGGAGAGGAATGGCGTTTCGAAGGGSCCGACGGAGGTCAACAGAGCGTCAAGATTTCTGGAAACGTGGTATCGAACAGCGCCGAGACGCTCCGGCACCTCGCGGTGACAGGGCGGGGCGTGTTTCTGGCGCCGAGCTTCGTCGTCTTCGATGATCTCGCCGCAGGACGGCTTGTCCGGATGATGCCTGACGTGAATGCGGTCGAGTTTACCATCAACGCCGTCTACCCCAACCGCAGTCATCTGCCGACCAAGGTTCGCCTGTTCATAGATCTGCTTGCGGATCGTTTCGCAGAACACCGAAAGTGGATGACTTGAAGAGCAAGGCCCACATTGCGGGGGCTATCAGTTATCCGGCACCGTCAACTTGTTGTCGTCGAAATCCACGATGAAGACCGCAAGCAGGCTGGCTGGAACTTTCTTGCTCGCGTTCTCGCTGATGCTGTGCTTCGAGCCAGGCGCCTCATAGAAATTTTCACCCGTCTTATAGATGCGGACGGGTGCATCATCAACCTTGCTGCGGATCGAACCCGAGAGCACCTGAGCGTAAATGAAAGCCGATCCGGCGTGATGATGCGGCGGCGATTTTCCACTCGGATCGTAAGTCACGATCGCAGCTATCATGCTTTTTCCCGGCACGTTCGGGAGCTTCTGCTGAAAGACCGGCTTGACATGTTCGCCGTGCCCAAGGGTCTGTAATAGATCGCAAGGACCGCATCACTGTCGCGATAGAACTTCTCTCCATCGACGACGATGATCGATTCCGGATCGGCTGGATCGATTCCAAATCTGCGATAGAGGTCGGCGCCGACCTCATACTGCATTGAAGCAAGCCGGAAATGGCGATTGCGGTCATGCTTTAGGATGAACTGGGCATTTACCGAACAAAGAACGCACATGGCGTCAAATACGACGATTGGGCCCCCCGCATCATTCATTATCGATTCGTCCATTCGGTCATTTCGCCGGCACATGTTATTGCGGACAGAGCTGGCTCGGTTTGTCTGAACAGTTTCGGGCGTTTGGCTAAGTGGATTTCCGCCTCGATTATGCCGCCACCATCATTGGTGCCAGCGCGTTGAAGTAGGCCTGATCTGGTGTCTGCCGGTCAAGGGATGAATGTGGGCGTCGGCTATTGTAGAAGGTAATACGGCGTCTTTCTGAAGCCGACTCTTTGGGCTTCCCAAAGCGTGGTGAATCTGAATCTCTTGTGCAAAGCGGAGGTTTCGGATGCGAACAGGAATTTCACTGAGGGCAGATTTTGATGCTGAAGGCCTTCGGCGTCTGGCCCGTCAGA
>NZ_JBCEBQ010000017.1:0-54478 GCF_049472505.1 Rhizobium sp. HT1-10
AGTGATTTTGGGCCCGGAGCCTTGCCATCGATCAGTCCTGCAGGACCACGTTCGTTGAAACGCAGGACCCAGTCACGCACGATCTGGAGCGTGACGTTGCCCAGACGTGCAGCATCCGAGCGCGAGCCTCCATCATAGATCGCGGCGAGCGCCAAAAGACGGCGCGCCTGAGCTGCATGCTTGCTCTGACGGGCCAGACGCCGAAGGCCTTCAGCATCAAAATCTGCCCTCAGTGAAATTCCTGTTCGCATCCGAAACCTCCGCTTTGCACAAGAGATTCAGATTCACCACGCTTTGGGAAGCCCAAAGAGTCGGCTTCAGAAAGACGCCGTATAAGTCCTGATTACAGCTCACCTGGGGCCATTCGCACCAATGCCGGACACACATCTCTCGAAAGCCAACAGGCACCTAGCTTTCACCGTCGCAAAGTTTGCAGAGGCGACGAACCTGTCTCTGGTGTCGATCGACAGCAAGGGCGACATAGAGTTCGTCAATCCGTCTGCATGCAAGTTATTCGGCTACAGGCAGTCCGAGATGATCGGGCAGCCGATCATGATCATCATCCCTGAGCGGATGCGAGGTGCCCATATGGCAGGTCTGCAGAAAGTGGCAGGTGGGCAGGCTCCTCACCTCGGCGGACGGCCGGTCGAGGTCTTCGCCCTGAAAAAAGACGGCACGGAATTTCCCATCGAAATCACCCTTTCTGTTTGGAATGGCAAGCACGGGTTTTGCGCAGGCGCCGTCATTACCGATATCAGCGATCGACGGGAAAGGGAAAGTAGGCTGCTGCGACTGGCCAGTCAGGACACATTGACGGGCCTTTCAAACCGTCATCGGTTTTCTACCGTTCTTACGGAATGCTTTGCTTCGAGTAGCGCGGCTTCCATCATTCTCCTCGACCTGGATGGGTTCAAAGAGGTTAACGACACCCACGGGCATTTGGTTGGTGACTGCCTTCTACAGGCGATCGGCGTTCGCCTTCCCTACTTGCTCGGCCGAAATGCAGAGATTGCTCGCATCGGAGGCGATGAGTTTGCCGTGCTCCTACACGGGGTCAATGACCCTCTTGAAGCCCACGCCCAGGCGCAAGCCATTTTTGAAGCATTCCGCAAGCCCTTCGATGTGGGAGGCCACGTGCTGGAGCTTGGGGCCAGTATCGGGATAGCCTTTGCTCCAGCTCACGGAAAAGAGGCTGAGGAGCTGATCGCCAGTGCGGATTTCGCATTGTACAGAGCAAAAGCCGAAGGCGGAAATGTCATTCGAATTTACGATGCGACGATGCGCAGCGAAACCGCTGCCCGCCGAGAGCTTCGCGACGAGCTTCTTCGGGCGCTCCGGGGCGGAGAACTGGAATTGTTCTATCAGCCTCAGGTCGACCTTCTGGACAGACGGATCGTCGGGCTCGAAGCTTTGTTGCGTTGGAACCATCCGCAACGGGGTTTGCTTGCCCCAGGCGCGTTTTTACCGGCGTTGGACCAAAGCGCTCTCGCGCTGGAAATTGGCTGGTGGACGCTCGATCAAGCCGCCGCGCGCGCCGGCGCTTTGCAGGCGGACGGGCATGACATCAAGGTGAGCGTCAACCTATTTCCTGGCCAGCTGCGCGCTGCCAATCTCATTCATAAGGTCGCCAACGTTCTTCAGCGCCATTCGCTGAAGCCGGAGCGGCTCGAACTAGAGGTGACGGAAACCATCGTGCTCGCAAATGATGGTCACTCATTTGAAGCGATGACATCGCTTCGTGAGCTGGGAGTGGGCATTGCCTTTGACGACTTTGGCACGGGATACGCTTCGCTCAGCTCGTTGCAGCGCTATCCGCTGACAACCCTCAAGATTGACCGGGGCTTCGTGCAGCACATTAACATTAAGACGTCGGACCTGGCAATTACTCGCGCGTTGATTGGCTTAAGTCACGAAATGGGGCTCAAAACGATCGCCGAGGGGATTGAGACCGAGGAGCAGGAACGGGCGCTCATCGAACTGGGATGTCCGTTCGGCCAGGGATACCGCTACGGTAAGCCGGTTCCATTCCGGACCATCGCTGATTTGCTTGCCCCACAGGCGGATTCGGAGTGGAGCTGTCTTGTCGCCAGCTAGCGCGTCATCGATATTTCACAGCTTTAGCTGCTTCAGCGCGTAATAATCCGCGCCCTTTCCGGACCGTGACAGGCTGGAAGACTTAGTAGCAGCGCCGACCGTCGTCCCATCCGTCTTTTGGAGCGGTGATGCGAGCCGTTCGCCGGCTACTACTTTTACTAACCAGTCAAAGTGGGTCGACTTCGGCAACTGTGGTTCTTGATAAGCGGCTATTGCCCTCGCTGCGGCCAGCGATTGGGTCATCGACATCGGGCCAGTTGCAGAGATAAAGGCGGCTGGATCGTCGTAAGCAGAACGCCGGAGCAAGTCGCCCTTGCACGAGACAGCCGACAGCACCGTATCTTAAATGACAGTTGCCTCCCGAAAGGCGCGCCAAAAAATTGAACGTCGTAGACTGAGGCGGTTTCCCTTCACGCCGTTTGCGACCAATGCTGCAAGGTACGGCGCCTTGGGCGTCCTTACCGCAAAGGTGGAAGTGTCCTGGAATATCTATCCCGCAGACTCTCAGCTGACTATCTCCTGGAAAGAGAGCGGCGGGCCGCAGGTCATTCCATCCACTCGGAAGGGTTTCGGGACCCGATTGATCCACGCCCTGTCGGCGGGTCAGCTGGGGGGCCAGGTACAACTGACTTATAAAGTCTCGGGCGTCCACTGTATCATGATCGCTCCGTTAGATAGCGGGTGGAGCGACCATGACCATCTATAGTCGTGGCGCTTCCTAAGACTGCGAGCAAGCTTCAAATGGTACGGCTTGAGCGCTCGCGTTGCCTTAGATCATTTCGTGTATTGCATGGATGACGCGTGACGGATCGTACGGCTTGCTAAAAAATCGCCCGACCACAGGAAGGTTGTCGTCGCTTATCGCACGATGGCCGGATGTGACGATAATCTGGATCGGCGGCCATCTATTCCTAACCGCCGCTGCAAGTTTCAAGCCGTCCATACTGCCGGGCATGTCGATATCGGTGAACATCAAACGAACGTCAGGATGGGCCTCGAGAAGGATAATTGCGTCATCTGCGTTCGACGCTTCAAGCACATTGAAACCGCCGTCCTCCAGCGACTGGACGATATCCATCCTCACAACAATCTCGTCCTCGACGACAAGAACCGTTACGCCGTTGTAGCGCATCCCCAAGCTCCATCGTGGTTCACTTAAATTATATAAAAGACCAGAACGTCGTTAACGATCGTAGGGCGATATAGATCCATCGTTTCAGATTGTTTTTCAGCAGCTTATTGATACGGATTGCTCTGTCACCTTATCCGCCGCTTTCAATCGCCAACTTGAAGCCGTGCCAGGGGACCAGCGGCACGGCATCGAAGCCCATCCCGATCGAACGTGATGGCGGGCGGTGTCCCCAACAACGATGCAAGGGCCGAGCCGACATATTTCGTGCCATACCCCTTCCGTGTCGGTTCAACGACTTCCGGTCCGCCCGTCTCAACCCAGTTTATCGAAAAGACCGGCGATGCTTCCTCCGAGACTGACCATGTGACATCGACACTCCCGTCGCGTTGGGACAGCGCACCATATTTGATGGCGTTGGTCGTCAACTCGTGAAGGCAGAGAGCGATTGTCGTCGCAGAAGTCCGATTGACGATGACATCGGGGCCGTTGACGTTGATCCGGCTCAACCCCTCCCCGTTATATGGCGCAACGGTCACGGCGATGACAGAGGACAGGGAAACTTCATCTCCGCCTGCCTCGAAGACTGCGGTATGGACGTCGGACAACGCATGAAGGCGGCCTGTGAAGTCTGCTGCGAGCTCTTCGACGGTCGAAGCGCCGCGCCGAGTCATCTGGAAAATCGAGGTCACGCTCGCGAGAATATTCTTGATGCGATGATTGAGCTCCAACCGTAACTCGACCTCTCGCGCGATGGCATCACGCACCTGTTTCTGGCGCAACCGCACGAGAAGGTTTGTCTGGATACTGTTGACCAGCTCCAATCGCGCGATTGGCCGGCTGTGAAACAGCAGGCGAGCGCTCGGCCAGGACCCTTCAAGCTGGCTACGGATCCGCGCTATCGGCGCTGTCTTCTCAAGTAGGACGAGGACCGGGACTTCCGACCAAGCCGGTTGCGATGCGAGATGGTCGCCAATGATAGCGACAACCGGCGGGGTCAACGCTTCGTGAGTGATAATGATGACGCCGGGCGAAAGCGACAAATTATTGGACAGGCCCTCGCCACCTTCGCTGTGCCGCACAGCCACATTCTGCTCTCGTAGGGAGGCCGCAATATAGTCGGCGTCCCTACGGAATGGGGCCAGGATGAGCACCCAATCCAGCTCATTTTCGCCGGGTGCCTCATTCATTTCCGGTCAGGAAGAGGATTGTAGGAGACGACGGTGACGCTACCGCTTTCGATTAGCAGTTCCTGAACGTTGAGGTCATGCGGCCCGTGGCGCTTTTTAACAACCGTGATGTTGCGGCGCAGACGGCCTTCATGCTCCATGATTCTCAGCAAAAGCACGGTATCGCCGAGAAAGCTGACATCGACGTCAATGCCGACATTTTGGCCGAGCAGGCCATGTTGGGCTACGATCAACATCGTCAGCACGCCGGAACGAGCGAGGAATTTCAGCAGCGATTGAATATCGCGAACCGCCTTTTCCCGATGCGGCAGCGAGTTTAGGTAGCCGGTCAGGCTGTCGATCACGACAACGCGGGCCTCGTTTCGCGTAACGGCGTCCTGGACGATCTGGCCAAATTCGCCGGGGGAGATTTCGTTCGGATTGAAATCCCGCAGGATGAGTTTGCCATCCTTGTGAAATTGCCGGAGCTGCATGCCCAAACCTTCGGAACGACGAAAGAATGTTTCAAGTCGCTCTTCAAACAGGAAGAGCGCTACCGTCTCACCCCGTTCTAGAGCTGCGGTCGCGTAAAGCGACGACATGGTCGATTTGCCGGTGCCCGACTGGCCGATGACGAGCGTCGTGGTTCCGGCCTCCTGGCCACCACCGAACATGTCATCGAGTGCGGCGACACCGGACTTAATCAGTTGGGGTTTAGTGGTTTCCGACGCGGTGCTTGGCGTGATCCGTGGAAACACAACCACCCCCTCGCCTTCGCGGATCGCCATGTCGTGATACCCGTCAGCGACCGGAACACCGCGCATCTTGGAAATCTCGACACGCCGACGTACACCGCCATATTCCTCCAGCGCCTTATCGAGGCGGATCACCCCATGGGCCAGCCCCTCTACCTCCTCACCGCTACGGTCATACCCGGGCGTCTGGGTATCGAGAAGAAGGGCGACGACATTGCGCTTGGCCAGGAACGACTTGAAACCGATCAATTCTCGACGAAACCTCGGGGAGTCACCGGTGATCAAGCGGATTTCCAGGAGTGAATCGTAAACCAGCCGCCGCGGCTTATGTTCTTCGATGGCCGCCTCGATCGCCTTTCGCGTCTCGTCGAGCCGTAGGTCAGCGGTCAGGAATATGCTCTGGTCGTCAGCCTCGCTGACCGAGCCGGAGGTAGAGAGTTCCTCTACCCGGATGCCATCCAGCGTCCAGCCATGTGAAATGGCGATCGCTTCGAGCTCTGCCGCGGTCTGCGAGAGCGTCACGTAGATGCAGCTTTCACCTGCCTCCACCCCGGCGCGAAGGAATTGCAGCGCTGCAGTCGTCTTGCCGGACCCGGGCGCGCCCTGCAACATATAGAGATTGGACGCCGGAAGGCCGCCCCGAAGAATCTGGTTCAACCCAGTAATGCCAGTGCTGACAACCGCAGGCGTTTTTCGTTTCGGCATGTTTCATCTTCCAAAAAATCGTTAGCGCGTTTCTCGACTGAACGCACGCATCATCGCTCGAAAGATGCTTTGCCGTTATATTTGGGTTTCTCGAAACATCAATGACGCACTGTCAGGGTTAAGTGTCGGCGCCTGAGCGTGCCTTGTACCGAAATGTTCGTAGAGCACGTACGGCCGCGGTCGGTCATCCGCAAAGCGCCCCTGTTCAATGGACAGACCGGCTGATCACCCGATGCGGATAGGCTGCCTTGAATTGCGATATCATCGCGGATGCTTGCTGCAAGACCCGCTCCGTCATCTCGGGCTTGTCGCGAGCAAGTTCATCGGCATTGACACGGATCGCTTCCGCCATATTGGCAGAAATCACAGCGAAACGCCCCTCACCATAGACGAGAGCCTCCTGTGAGGTGGTCTCGAGCCATCGGGCGAAATCAACGATGATCTCTTCCCTTTCCGGGATGCTGGCGCTCTTGATGATGTTGATGTTCTCTTCCATGTGGTCTCACTCCATACAGACGTGGAAAGCGATCGGGCTCGTGAAGCCCCGATCGCCGGGTGAGCTAGGAAGTGAATAAGCCAGTTTCAAGCCTCAGTGCAGTTTGAATTCGCCATCGACACGGCGCCATTCGTTGGGCCCGATCAAGCGCTGGTGGCTGTAGCGAACCGAGTGCAGCGGCCCGTCGAGGCTTGTTTGCCAGAAATCCAGGAATTTTTGCATTTCAGGGAAGTCCGGGGCGAGATCGTAATCCTGCCAGACATACGTTTGCAGCACGGATTCAAAGTCCGGAATGCGGTAGAGGATATGCGCGGTGGTGAGACCATAGCCATTGAGCTGGCGTTCGAGATCCGATGAGAATTGCATACTTCGTCTCCGTTTCGTGACACGATGATGGTGATGCAAAACTTTGCCGCCATCAACACGTTTCGACCGTAGAATATCGGTTTTCTGTTCCTTTACAGAATGTTAGCAGCCGCCACTACTGAGTGCTAATTTTCTCAGTAGCCCTCTTGAAATCGAAAAATCTCAAAAATAAATTTTGCCCGCGAACGCTCGATTGAGGTTTGCACCCGCCCGGACTGGTCATCCAGTCCGGCAGGGGATTTTGCGTCATCTTTTTTGTCCAATGGAGGAAAACATGTCGTTCCGACCACTTCACGATCGCATTCTCGTCCGCCGGGTCGAATCCCAGGAAAAGACCAAGGGCGGCATCATTATTCCCCATACCGCCAAGGAAAAGCCGCAGGAGGGCGAGGTCATCGCCGTCGGCACTGGCGCTCGCAACGAGGCCGGCCAAATCCAGGCGCTCGACGTCAAGGCCGGCGATCGCATCCTGTTCGGCAAATGGTCAGGCACCGAGATCAAGATCAACGGCGAAGACCTGCTGATCATGAAGGAAAGCGACGTCCTGGGCATTATCGAAGCCCAGGCCGAGCAGAAGCAGGCTGCGTAATCACGCACTGCCGCCCATCAGTCAAAAAGCTGCCTATTGAAGGAGTGAACAAATGGCTGCGAAAGAAGTCAAATTCAACACCGATGCCCGCGAACGCATGCTGCGTGGCGTCGACGTCCTCGCCAATGCGGTAAAAGTAACGCTTGGTCCGAAGGGCCGCAACGTCGTCATCGACAAGTCGTTCGGCGCGCCGCGCATCACCAAGGATGGCGTTTCGGTCGCCAAGGAAATCGAACTGGAAGACAAGTTCGAGAACATGGGCGCGCAGATGCTGCGCGAAGTGGCGTCGAAAACGAATGACCTGGCCGGCGACGGCACCACGACGGCAACTGTCCTCGCCCAGGCAATCGTGAAGGAAGGCGCCAAGGCAGTTGCGTCGGGCATGAACCCGATGGACCTGAAGCGCGGCATCGATATCGCCGTGGATGCCGTGGTCAAGGAGTTGAAGGCCAACGCCCGCAAAATTACGAGCAATTCGGAGATCGCCCAGGTCGGAACCATCTCTGCCAATGGCGACGAGGAGATCGGCAAGTATCTGGCCGAAGCGATGGAAAAGGTCGGCAACGAAGGAGTGATCACCGTCGAGGAAGCCAAGACCGCTGAGACCGAGCTGGAAGTCGTCGAAGGCATGCAGTTCGACCGTGGCTATCTCAGCCCATACTTCGTGACCAACCAAGACAAGATGCGGGTCGAGCTCGAGGAACCTTACATCCTCATCCACGAGAAGAAGCTCTCCAACCTGCAGGCCATGCTTCCAGTCTTGGAAGCCGTTGTGAAATCCGGCAAGCCGCTGCTGATCATCGCAGAAGACGTCGAAGGCGAAGCGCTGGCGACGCTCGTGGTCAACAAGCTTCGTGGCGGCCTGAAGATCGCTGCCGTCAAGGCTCCGGGCTTCGGCGATCGACGCAAGGCCATGCTCGAAGACATCGCCATCCTGACCGGCGGGACTGTCATCTCCGAAGATGTCGGCATCAAGCTGGAGAACGTCACGCTCAACATGCTCGGGCGTGCCAAGAAGGTGGCGATCGAAAAGGAAAACACCACCATCATCGATGGCGTCGGTTCCAAGGGCGAAATTGATGGCCGCGTGGCCCAGATTCGCGCGCAGATCGAGGAGACGACGTCCGACTACGATCGAGAGAAGCTGCAGGAGCGTCTCGCCAAACTCGCTGGCGGTGTCGCCGTCATTCGTGTCGGCGGCTCCACCGAAGTCGAGGTTAAGGAAAAGAAGGACCGCGTCGATGACGCCCTGCATGCGACCCGCGCAGCCGTCGAAGAAGGTATCCTGCCTGGCGGTGGCGTGGCGCTGCTTCGCGCGGTGAAGGCCTTGGACGGTCTGCCGACAGCCAACGACGATCAGCGGGTTGGGATCGACATCGTCCGCCGAGCGATCGAGGCGCCTGTGCGTCAGATCGCAGAGAATGCCGGGGCCGAAGGTTCGATCATCGTCGGCAAGCTCCGGGAAAAGACCGATCTGTCGTTTGGCTGGAATGCCCAGACCGGCGAATACGGCGATCTTTATGCCCAGGGCGTCATCGATCCAGCGAAAGTGGTTCGCACCGCACTGCAGGATGCGGCCTCGGTCGCCGGCCTCCTGGTGACGACCGAAGCGATGATCGCCGAGAAGCCGAAGAAGGAAGCCGCCCCGGCTCTACCCGCTGGCGCCGGCATGGACTTCTAACTAAGCTGTGGCCTGCCCCATTCGTGGGGCAGGCCATTTCTCGAGGACAAATGACGTCTGGACCGATTTCGCAGGGAGATGCGCGTCTGAGTGCTGGCGTCGTCAAGGAGATTGCTCGAGCAAAAGGTATCGTTAAAGACCTGGGCGCGATCGGAAGCCTGACAGCATCCGTCGCCAGCCTTTACAACCGAGGCATGCGCGATCGTGATCAACTCCTGGCGGCTGCCATGCAGTCTGTCCTATACCGACGGTTACTCCGCCAGACGCCCGTGGTTAAGTGTCTAGCAACCGCGGCGGGGAAAATAGTCGGTAACCGCGGGTAGTTGAAGCGATGTAGGATTGAACCACCTGCCCTTGGTCTCTCATTCGAACCTGGCCGGTGAAGTTTGGGTCTGGGAGGATGTTTCGGTGACAGGCCAAGCCCGCCCGTGTGGACGATACGATGATCCCCACCTTACGTTCTCTCCACGATTACTGAATCGACGTTGCGCGCGGTTGGAGCGTCACATACGGCCTCGATGTTATTGCCATCTGGATCAAGTACGAAAGCTGCATAGTAACTGTCGTGATACGGCCTCAGACCAGGGGCGCCGTTCGACTGGCCTCCGGCTTCGAGCGCGAGGCGGTGGAAGGTGTCAACATCTTCTTGCGAGCGCGCTTGAAAAGCGAGGTGGATCCGAGAGACGTAGTCATCTGCAGCATCGACATAGATTTCATCGATGACAAAGTGGTCGGTCGCATCCTGAAAGGCTTCTTCCAAGCCGAGCGCTTTACATATTGCCCTATAAAAATTGCGGCTCGCCTCTAAATCGGAAACCCGCAAATGAACATGGTCGATAACGCGGCCTAATTTATACATTGGGATCCTTCCAAGCTATGGAGACATGTGGACTTGGCATGAAACTGACCTCGCTGGGTTATCCAGTTCATGCCAATAAAGGTGGTTAGCTCGCGTCGGGTTCCTTCCGACAAAGTTTCTCACTCAGCAATATGAACGGATGATTGCCACGGGCGACTTTGTAGTCGAGCACTGGCGTTCGTCGAAAGATCGCTTTGTTCGGGACATGTGGGACCGCACGCCAATCTGGGCCAGTCGTCGCCGGCTGGAGCCCATCGATCCGAGCCTCGGCTTTTCGCCGGATAATGTTGAGTGCGCTTCCAACCGGCAAAGAAGAAGCCAGCGCCAGGCAGGAAGCCAAAAGAGGTAGTGACCATGCCGCCTCCAGAAAAGCCGAAGCGTCCAACATAGGCCGAGCGCAAGGCGAATGAACTAGCGGAACGAGGGGCTCGGCGTCAGGCTCTGGCTCATGAGTTTCTGCGGTGGGACCGCTTGGTCGCGAGCAAAAGGGCATCAAAATGAGCGATCCGATGAGCAACGTAGCCCCATCAATGTATGAGTATTACTGCGAGTACGCTGGATGCGTAGAATGGGGCGAATGGGGATTTGAAAACAGGCGTACAAAGCGCACGCAGTGGTTTTGCCATGGACGCCATCTAAACGACTATGTGGTGTCCGGACGCGAGATGCGCCGAACTCTTACCGATGGCCATTCTCTGGGTCGTTAACCACCTTATCGATATTACGGCTTATAAGCCACGAGCAAACCGACTGACACTCACAGTTAAAAGTACCCACGGACCCGTTGCAGGATCGCAAAGGCCATGGCACCATAGCACCGTCGACACTGCACACAGGGAGATCTTCATGCTTAGCAGGATGTTTGACAAGCCTCTTTACTTGAAAAGAGGCAATATTACCCGTGAGATAAACGATCTAGAAGATGCGATGGATTTTCTGGATGAGTGGCCGGACGCCGAAAAAGGCATGACCTACGAAATGGCGGTCAAGGCGTGCGACGAAGCTTACGTTGGCAAAATCCCAATTGATGCTGCTCGGGAGACACTGGAGATATTCGCTCGAAAAGAACGCGTTCTCTCTAGCGTCGAGGAACTTCTGCCGAAAATCAAAGTCGGTGGTGGAGGGATATCTGGCCCCGTAGGGCCTATGTAGGTTGCTAAATTTTGGTAGTCCAGACGACCTATCTGTTCACCCCACCATGCACGATGTGAGCAGCATCAACGCCGATCACAAGTTTCGGAACTGCGGCGCACGCTACGGCCTCGGCCGGCGGAACATGGAAATAACACCGGCCGGAAGCTAGCTCACGGCTGAGTACCGAAACTATCTTCCAATCAGGGTCGTATCCGCATCTTCGAAGTCAAAAGTTGCGGAGGGAGAATTGAAATCGTGGCTAGTCCTTTTGGGAATTGCGACAGCGTTGGCGTGGTTTTTAGCTTTCTATTTGGTCTACCAAAGCAGCATTTGATTCGGTCACGAGCGGAGCGCCGAAATTTTTTCACCCTATGGCGCGAGTCCCCTGCTAGCAGCCCCTAGTTTAATCGTCGACGGTAGGTTCAACCCCCGCCCGCACCGTCGCGCAGTTCTCGTCCAGGCGACCCAACTCCTGAGCTTGAGGTATATTGGCGTCGTTCTTAACCAGAATTTTCAGCGCTTTAGCCGGCGGGCCATCCATCTAGTTCAAGCGCGCGTTTATCGAAAGCGCCCCGTTCAGCAGGCTTCCAGCCGATCAATAAGACGCCGAGCACACGTTATCGTTAGGCTCAAAAACTGTGTCTGGCGATCGTCAGTGCTCCCCTTGAAAGACGTCCTTGCTGACCCAAATGTTTCCCTGGATCCGCTTGAGAGTTCAACGATGAAGATTTTTGCGATTGCGCTCGTGAGCGCTTGTTTGTCATTGTCATCCTGCGCAAACACGGCGCGGGGTGTCGCCAGAGACGCCAAACAGACCGGCACTGCATTTCAGGATGGGACGACGGATATCCTAAAGGCGGGCTCGACGAAAAGGCATATCGCTCAATAGCCTTATCCGACTTAGGCGCAAACAGCTGGCGCGAAGTCAGCGCCATTTAGTTGCTTGCGGTCGTTAGGCATAAAAGCCCGAGGCGGAGCGTACCTGCCAAAGATTGTGCTGAGCGGATCGTATTACCGACCTGGCAATTTTGGGTCGATCAGCTCATCCTCGTCGTCGTCCGCCAGCCCAGACACGGCAAGCGCCCGGAGCAGCGACAGCACAGCAGCCCGCTGCTTGCGCGGGAGTGCTTCTAGTAACTGGCCTGCCTTCATGGAGGCGTGAGACTGCCGCGCGCTAGAGGGAAGAAGGGCGACGTCCGCGCCCGAGCCGAGGCTGACATCTTCTGTGCCGTCGAACAGGTCGTCGATCCGGCAACCAAGAGCTCGGCAAACCATCACCATCCGGCTCGCACTGATCCTGTTTGCACCCTTCTCGTACTTCTGCACCTGCTGGAATGTTATACCGAGCCGTTCAGACAATAGTTCCTGGGAAATACCGCTTCGAAGGCGGAGTGAGCGAATATTGGCGCCGACTTGTAGGTCGACAGCATGGGGGCTTTTGTTCATAAAATTCTCTGTGTCGTGAAAGCAAAAGCGGCCAACTATGGTCGCTCGGCATCCGTTGATCTTATTGCTCGCCTATTGAAACGAAATACAACCGCCCGTCCAGTGGCTTGGTGGTTGGTACAAGGCAGCTTTTAGAAACCGGGAAAGATATGGGAAAAACGAAAGGTCAATCCGGCGACGGGTTCCGCGAGGGCGCAACTCTACTACATCATCTGCAAAACCGAAACCGCCTCCGTGTCATTGAGGAGCTACGGAAGGGTGAGGTAAAGGTGAGCGACTTAGCTGAAGCGCTCGGGGTGTCCCCATCCGCAGTGTCGCACCAGCTCAAGAAGCTTCGCTGGGCTAAACTTGTCACCACGCGCCGAGATGGCACAAACATCTACTATTCCTGCTCCTCGAGTGAGGTATGTGCAGTGCTTGATCTCCTCGCTGACATTTTTGAGGCGCGATGAGAAGCTTGCAGCTCCGGTCGCTGGTGGTCTCAATCTCTCATGACTACCGTCATAACACTCGCTCGGGTTTGCACCGTTTGTCTACCACAGCCAGCAACGGCGCTACTGAGTAGCTCTGCCTTTCCGCGTATTTGTCGGCGAAACTTATCATCGACTTTAAACATTATCCGGCTCGGAGAAGCTGAAATGAGAAAATCGATACGCGACACCGCGCTCATAGCCATAGTTGTCGCATGGATTTGCGGATTGGCCTGGGCATTGTTTGAAGTCGGGCACGGGCTCGACTGGCTTTTTTAGTGGAAGCATCGGTCCATCTTTTCCGCTACTGATAGCTGGCCGCGCAGCCGCTTCGCCAGGAGGGGGATGCTTGTTGCAAACGTGCCGATAGCTGGAACATCTTCCAAAAATACTGGTTGGATAGTCGTCCAAACCAACCTTGGGAGATGACAATGTTTCTGAAGATGATCGCAGTGAGTGCTCTTGCCGTGGCAATGGCCACTTCAGCTATGGCTCAAAGCTCCGGTTCTGGCAGCGGTAGCAGCAATGGCGGAGGTAGCGGCAGCAGCACAGGATCGCCAGGCTCCAGCAACGGCACCGACTCCGGTGGCACCTCTGGGGGCTCCTCCGGCACTGGCAGCCCTTCTAGCTCTACCGGTACCGACGGCACCTCGAATACCGGCAACGCAGCTGGCGGCACGACTGGAAACGGAACTAATAACAGCGGCGGCGCCATCGGTAGCGGCAAATCACAGGACTGCAACGCGACTGTGACCAACAAAAACACTACAAATATGAAGTCGGATTCTTCAGGCGCCCAGACGTCAAACTGCCAATAAGTAACCGCCAGTTGTTGAGAGCCCCCGGCTTATGTCTGGGGCTTTTTCTTTTCGATATTAAGCAATAACGAGCTTGCGTTGTGTTAGATATCATAAGGCCACCCTTGATTGAGTCGCTCTGTTCGCCATGCTGAGGTAGCAACCACCGCTTAGTTGAATTGGGCAATCCTTTCTAGGGCAGGCCCGTTCCTTCATCCTGTCTGCCGGCTACGGGCCTGCGGCTCTTCAGACAAAACGAAAAAAGACCTCGCCACCAATCCAGGTGACGAGGCTTACATCAAATCCGTCGCACCGCAAATATGGATCAAAAAATTTGCGGACAACAAGCGACAAAGGATCGAAACTGCGCGAGCGGGTTCGGCATTGCGTTACCTGCCCGACCTCGAGGCAACTCTTGTTTCACTTATTGGTTTGTAACCATCGCAGATTAGAGGACAGCTGGCATGCACAGGTACTTCTTTCAGCTTCATTATGCGACCAGGGATGTTGCTGAACAAGAGGTCACGGAACTCGATGGACATGACGAAGCCAAGACGGAAGCAAAAGCGATCATCGTGGAGCTTGTTGCCGCGAGCTTCAAAAGGAAAGGAGTTCGACCTCATTAGTGTCCGCATCCTCAACCCCGAGGGCGATTTACTGGCAGAGGTGTTCAGCCGCGAGGTCCTCGCGGAAATGATATCCCCGGAGATCATCGCCATTGAACACGTGGAGGAGGCAACGCGTTAAGGAATTGTGGTACTGGGATGGGATTGGCCAGGCAGATCATCTGCAGCAAAAGTCCCATGAGAACCCCGATGAAACCCAGTGAAGGTGAACCAACTGTAGACATTATTTTCGACGGGATTATGTGGGTCGTCCGAGTAAATGAACTTGGGATCGAACATGCTGAAGAATTCACTTCAGAGCGACACGCGCGGTCATGGGCGTCCGGTCAACGGCGCATACTAAACCTCGATCCCGAAGAACCTGCGATGGAACCTGACCCCTAAGCGTCAGGCTGCTGCCCGGCAGCTAGACGAAGTGCTCTCAGCCTTGCAGTCTTTTCGTCCCTGATCCTTTTGAGTATTTGAGCCCGCTCCTGGGCATAAAGGGTCGCCCGCTCTGCCTCGAGCCTCCTCTCCTCTTTCGTAAGTTGCTTTCGGGTTTTCGGTTGTTCGTCCATCGGCAATCCCCCTTCGAGCGTGAGATGTGTCAGTATCGAACGCCGTCAAGACGCTTCGACGTAGGTCGCGACGCTTCGGAGGCGGAACGAGGGCGGCAGCCATGGCTCTTTCTCAACATCCACAAATTGCCATCACCCGCCGCGGCCCAAGCGAAAATAACGCCGCCACTGCTTAGGGTACCGGGGCTGATGTGGTGACCGGGTGGTCTCCCGCCTTCACTTCGCCCGACACCTCAGCGGTACGTTCAATGGCAAGGCCGGCACCGGCCAGACGGTCGACTTCATAGCCACCGACAATTCTGCGCGTCCGCGACGGCAACGTCGCGGACAACTGGCACCTGGATACAACCTGAGCTTCCTCACTCCGCTGGCTGACAACGTCGCTGGCTGACAATGTAAGGGCGCCCAACCCGCTTGCGGGGAGCGCCGTCGTTATCCCGTCACACAGCAACCATCGATCGCCGCAGGCTGTGGTCTGTTCGCGAACTGATCGTTAGATGCGGATCATCGCCGGGATCTTCAGCATCACATTGCCTTGGCCGTCATTTCCATCCAGGCACGATGTCGAAGCTCATTTTCATGGGCCTTCGTGAGGAATGCCTTTGACTGAGGAATGGCATCTTCGTGGCGCGATGCTCGCTCGTACGCAGTCACGGTATCATCTTCGTTCGTCTTCATGGCTTTCAGGACCGCCGAGTCGCCCATGAGGTCTGCCAGCGCGATCTTGCCTGTCGTCAGCATCTGTTTCATATCGCCTTCGGTAGGCGCGTCTATGCCAAGCTCGCGGGCCATCTCGTTAAGGACTGGCGCAGAAATCACCCCCGATGCCGTTCACGCGCGCGAAAAAACCGACGAACTAGAACGGGGTGTGTGCGCCAGGTAGTAGCCCGCTCAGAATGAAGAGGCCGATCAGGAGCACTATCAGGCAGACGATGATGATGATGTATCGTGCCAGTGGGCCCGTCTGGGAGGTCGTGTCGTTCGATCCGGATTGGCGCATTGCGACGTCGTAGCTGCCCTGCTTGTCAGGTTTTCCGGGTGCTTGCGTGTCCAGCGCTATCTGCGCCTGCTCGGGTGTGGTCGGCTGCCCGCCCGCTTCGGCATCCGTTTCCATCGGCGCCATCGCCGGATCGAAGCCGGATCGTATGTCGCCGCTTTCGCCCGACTGGATCTGGCCGCGAACCTGCGCCGCTGTCGGGTTTCTTTTATCGGCCATGTCAGTTCGCCTCCGTTGGTGCCATGCTCGACGGAGGGCGACCGTCAGGAGCAGCATGGGCGCGCCCGCTCATCTGCCAGAAGGTGAGCGATCCGACGGCGATCAGCACTGCGACGGCAAGGACCGCAGCGACGTAGACCAGGAACAGTCTGGGGGGCGAACCTTGGTCCATGTCAGTTTCCTTTCATCCAGGCATTTTCGGGAGCAGAAGCTGCCTGCCTATAGGCAGTTTCATCGATGATGCGGGCACCGCGCTGGCGGGTGAGGTAACGCCAGATCCACTGAATGCTGACCAGGAGCCGTTTCTCGAAATTGATCAGCAAGTAGACATGGACGAAAGCCCAAAGAAGCCAGGCGAGCCGGCCTTTGAGCGTCCAGCGGCCAAAGTCGAAGACGGCGGCATTTCGGCCTATGACGGCCGTATTGCCGCGATTGTGAAACTTGAATCCGGCGGCGTCCGAGCCGCTGCGCAAAAACGCCCCGAGATAGTCGCCCTGTTGTTTGGCGACTTGGGCAAGGCCCGGTAGCGGCTTTCCATCGGTGCCGGCCAGCGATGCCGTGTCGCCCAACGCGAAGATATCCTCGAAGCCTTCGACGCGCAGATGCTGATCGACGGGAATGCGACCGCCGGGAACAGCGGTCAAGCCGAGCCATGCATGGGCGGGGGAAGCCTTGACGCCTGCGCCCCAGATGATCGACCCAGCGCGAATAAACGTGCCGTCGATATTGGCGCCATCGTCTGCGATTTCGAGGACCCTGCTCCCGGTACGCACCTCAACACCTATCTTCTTAAGATAGCCCTCGGCATAGGTCGAAAGCTTCTCAGGAAACGCTGCCAGGATGCGCGGCCCCGCCTCGACCAGCATGACACGAAAATGGTCGGGCTGCAGGTTTCGGAAATCGCGGTTGATCATGAAGCGACCCAGTTCCGAGATAGCGCCTGCCATCTCGACGCCGGTCGGGCCGCCGCCGATCACGATAGTTGTCAAAAGGGCCTCCTTGTTGGCGTGGTCTGTCGCCCGCTCTGCCATCTCGAAAGACAGCAGCAGCCTATGCCTGATTTGGCGGGCCTCATGGATCGATTTGAGTCCCGGTGCGCGCTCGCGCCATTCGTCGTGGCTGAAGTAATTGTATTCCGAGCCTGTCGCGATCACGAGAAGGTCGTAAGGCACCGGCAGCCCGTCCGCGAGCAGTACCTGCTTATGGGCGACATCGATGCCGGTGACCTCGGCCATCAGCATTTCGATATTCCGGTAGCGCGCCAACGTCCTGCGGATCGGCTCCGCGATGTCGGCTGGAGAGAGTGCAGCGGTTGCCACCTGATAGAGGAGAGGCTGGAAGAGATTGTGGTTTCGGCGGTCGATGACGATGACCTCGAAATCCGAATTGCCGAGTTTCTGGGCACAGGCCAACCCTCCAAACCCGCCACCGATGATCACGATACGCGGTCGCTCTCCCCTCTCGAAGGGGCCGTTTGCAGGCGGAACAATGGTGGCGTGGGTATTTCTAGCGTCCTTTTCGGGCGTTGCCTGGCTGCGCTCAATTGTAAAGTTCGGGGCGCGACCGCTCATGATTCACCTCTAATCTGCAAATTCCAGAAGCGCTTGGTGATGACCAGACCAAAAGAAGTTCGTCGCACCTGCGCTTGTCGAAGGGTCATAACCGCCGACGAATGGAAAAGTTGCTCGACAATCTACCGAGTGAGCCGTTAAACTCAGCGAGCCGGGGACCATTCCCCCCGCTTTTGTTCGACGCCTGCACACATCAAGGGACATGGCACTGCCTTTAGTCGATCTGGTCCAGCACTATGGTCTGAGCGACGATATGTTGAAGGTCATTGGGCAGCCGCGGACGGTCCGCGATGTGGTCTCCGCGCCGTCACTTGTCTAGGACAGCGGATGGGTCGAGTTCCGGAACATGCCTTTCCCCTATTCGATAGGAAACACCGCGCTCAGGGATATCGACCTCCACATTCCGGCAGGCCAGAAGCTCGTCGGCCCTCCAGAGCCGGCAAATCCACCATGATGCATCTTTTGCAGCGTCGCTAAGATGTCGACAGCGGAGGCATCTACGTCAACGGGCAGAACATCGCTGAGCTAGCGCAGAAGAGCTTGCGCAAGTCACTGGCGGTGGTGCCACAGGAAATCACCCTGCTTCGGAGCGTGATGGCAATCTTCGCTCTGCAAAGCCCGAGACCACCAACGAAGGTATCCTCTGGGCAGCAAGGGCCGCCTTCTGCGATCGCTTAATACGCAGGTTGCCGCAAGGCTACGAGACGTTGGTTGGCGAGCGCGGCACGAAACTGTCCGGCCGCCAGAGGCGACGCATCGGGATCGCTCGCGCCTTGCTGAGAGTCACCGATCGTCATTCTAGACGAAGCGATGTCGGCGCTGGATACGGAATTTGAAATTGAGGTGCAGCGGGCGCCGGTCAATATCAGGCAGGCCCGGACGGTCATCGCTGTCGCTCATCGTCTTTCCACCCTTTCATCCTTCGACCGTGTCGTTGTCATCGATCAAGGAAAGGTCGTCGAGGATGGGTCTCTCGCGGACCTTCGCCGCCCCGGGACGATGTTCGAGCGCATGTGGCGCCTTCAGGCCGAGGGCCTTGCTGCCAAGCGTAGCGAGCAGACTGAAAGGCAGGCGGAAGAGGCTCTCCGCTAAGCGACCGACGTCTGAAGACGCTCCACAATGCCATTGTTGGGCTACACCACTCGGTCTGTTGTCCCGCCAAATCCCCCTGCAGGCACAGAAACCCTCTCCCCTGGCCCCTCGGGACGTTCTCGTCCTCTTCAATTTCGTCTCCCCGTACGCCACCGGACGCTTCTCGCGAAGGCCGGAACGGAGAGGGATGGCTGTCATTGTCTTGGGGATGATAACGGGGAGAACGACGATGAGTGAACTCGGATCGACTGCAGGGTTAGAGAGAGAAATTGTTGCCTTGATGCCGGCCTTGCGCCGTTTTGCCAGGACCTTCGAGCGCTCGCCGAGCGATGCCGAGGACCTGGTGCAGGATGCCGTGGTCAAGGCGCTGGGCAATCTTCACCAGTTCCACGAGGGCACCAGCATGAAGTCCTGGCTCTTCACAATTATCCGAAACGTCTATTGCTCCAAGTACAAGATCAACAAGCGCTTCGTGCTGTGCGGCGACGTCGAGATGGTGAGCGGCAAGCAACTGATGCCGTCGACGCAGGAATGGACGCTGCGCGCCTCTGAGGTCGCAAAGGCGATCTCCGATCTGGATGCGCCGAAGCGGCAGGTCTTGATGATGGCGATCGACGGCGTGAGCTACGAGAACATCGCCGAAGCCTGCGGCTGCGAACTCGGCACGATCAAGAGCCGCATCGCGCGCGCCCGCAACTCCCTGATGGTCTCGCTCGGCGAAACGACGTTCTCCAATGCCGTGACCACGGCCTAGTTGACGCCCGCCTCTCCGGGCTTGCATCACCTAAATTGCGGCGTTCACGGTAGTGGCGCCGCTTTTCGACGACTGACGCCCATATCCCGGGGCACTTTTTTCCAAGGGCGAGACTGCAACAAGCGGTTCCGGCAAGTTCAGCCAATTTACCCGTCCATTTTCCAGGAACATTCCATTTCAACTCAAGTTTGGGACGGCTACCAACCACAGGAGAGAATAATGTTCTACACAGATGGTAAGCTGCAATTCCCGGTCCGGGTCGAAACACCAGATCCCCAGTTCGCTCGCGCCTTGCAACAGGCGATCGGCGGCGTCGAGGGTGAGATCCGCGTGGCCATGCAATACTTCTTCCAGGCCTGCGGAGCGCGCGGAAATCCTAAGTTCCGGGACCTCTTGATGAACACGGCCGCTGAGGAACTTGGCCATATCGAGATGCTCGCGACCGCGGTGGCCCTCAACCTCGAAGGCGCTCCGGTGTCGATCAAGGATGAGATTTCGGCCGATCCGGTGTCGAGCGCCGTTCTGGGCGGTCTCAACATGAAGAACCTGCTGTCTGCCGGCCTGTCGGCCATGCCCGTCGATTCCGACGGCGTATCCTTCGACATGTCCCACATCTATGCCAGCGGCAATATCGCTGCCGACATGACCGCCAATGTGGCGGCGGAATCGACGGGCCGCGTGCTCGCGACGCGCCTCTACAACCTGACGGCCGATCCAGGCATGAAGGAAATGCTGTCCTACCTCATCGCCCGCGACACGATGCACCAGAACCAATGGCTGGCTGCCTTGGCCGAACTCGGCGGATCGGCTTCCGTATTCCCGATTCCGAACAGCTTCCCGCAGGAGCAGGAAATGAAGGAATTCAGCTACACTTACTCGGCTTCCAGCAGGACGGCAGCGCCCCTGCTCCGGGCCGCTGGTCCGAAGGCTCCTCGATCGACGGCAAGGGCACGTTCACGACCATGCCGCTCGCCCCGATGGGCGAAAAGCCGGTGCTTGGTCCGGCAAAGCCAAACAGCGGCGCACAGTCGGAACAGATGTAAAGCGCACTCGGACGGCATGAATGCCAAAATCAGCGCCGGCCGACCTGCTTAAGGTTCGGCCGGCAGGCCTTCAGGATACATGAGGCGGCCTCGACGGCGTAGTGCAGGCTCCCGAGCCGGCAGAGACAAAGCCCGAACTCCGAAGCATTGCCTCCATAGCCGCTGTGTTGGGGATGAACCAGTCTTGGTGGGATCACACGATCAGCGGCAATTTTCAACCAGTTGCCAATCCGCATTTCAACAATTCGCGGCGCTCGCTGCATAACTGTGCGATAGCTCTTTCTGTAGACCTTGCAAAATTTGCGACGGAGTCCTCCTCCGAGGCAAGCACGAACATCGTTGTCGTCAGGCTTACGCCGCAAATCGTTAGAATCGCTCCACGAGCTCGGAGTTCATGGTCGCTGTTTGTCGATCTCGGAAAAATCGGCGTGGATTTGTATCTTCTCTAGCGGCATCGTCGTATTGAGAACGACGCCGCTTGCACCGAAGTTTATGTCGACGTCGCCGTATGCCTTGAGGCTGGAGAGGATGAGTCGTGAACCGAAGCCCTTGCGGGTAGGCTCTCCTACGTAGCGCCCACCTATCTCCCGCCAAGAAGCCACTAGCACTTGCAGGCCCTCTCTATTTTCCACCGCCCACCTGATATCGATATATCCATCGGCATTGGCCAGAGCGCCATACTTGCAAGCATTCGTCAGAAGCTCATGCAAGACCATTGAGAACGAAAGCGCTGCCTGCGGTCCGAGCTGGACGTCGGGTCCGGTCCATCTAATACGGTCGCTCCCCTCCATTCCGATGCTAACGGCAGCCGCTTCGACGATGTTGCCGAGGGTCGCGCTGATCCAGTCCTTCTGGAGGAGGATGTCGTGAGCCTTGGCGTATGCGGAAATACGCGAGTGGAGCTTTTCCGATGCATCTTCCAGGGAGGAGGCTCCTCGAAGGGACTGGGTGGCAATGGATTGTACGACAGACAAGGTGTTCTTCATTCGGTGCCCGAGTTCGTGCATAATCAAGCGCTGCCTATTGGCCTGCTCCCGCTCTTCGGTCTTGTCACGGAGAATTTTGATCAGACCAATGACGGTATTGTCATCGGTTCGCAAAGCCATAATCTCCCCGGATGCCCAGAACATCGTGCCGTCCTTACGAAGATGCCAGCGCTCATCGCTGCCTCTGCCCTTTGTGAGGGCCGATATCATTTCTTGTTGAGGGACGCCCTGCGTCCGATCTTCCTGCGTGAAGAACACGGTGGCCGGCACACCTATCATCTCCTCTGCCGTCCAACCCAGAATCTGCCGAGCTCCCTCGCTCCAGCTCGTCACCAGGCCGTCGAGGTCCATCGATATGATGGCGTAGTCGATCGCGCTCTCGACAATCGCTTCGAGAAACCGTTCGCGGGAGGAGACACCATCTGCCGAAATGTCGGTTTTCACAGGTTAGCCTTTAGTGGTTGCCGCGTTGACCATGGATCGACAGCATCGTGTGATACTGCACCATGTGGGCGCGAAGCATACCGCATTCGTGACTCAGATATCAACGCGGGACATTGCCTTAAGACGAGTCACGATTATCGCGAGGTCGTAGGGCTTGGAATAGAATTCCGCCGTGGGCGGGAGATTAATGTCAGTCGGAGTAAGCCTGCCGGACGCCACGACGATTCCAGCATTCGGGAACCGAGTTGCGACACTGTTTGCGAGATCAACACCCGACAACATACTTGGCATCTGAATGTCAGTGAATAGCAGATGGATCGTCTGTTCGTTGAGTATCTCCAGCGCTTCATCAGCGGACCCCGCCTCGATCACCTCAAATCCCGCGTCCTCAAGCGCGTCGATCACTGTCAGGCGGATTAATACATCGTCTTCGACAACCAGAACCGTGCGCAAAGTCACCCCCACTATCTGTTACTCAACCTCGGCCGGCTGTCGTTGTTCCGATCAATGTGCAGATCTTTCGCTCGCGTCTCTCGCAACAACGGCCAACGTGTCTTTTGTCAGTGAGGACGGCAACGCCCACTAGGAAAAAAGAGCTGTCCAGTCGCTAACGGGAAAGATCAATGGGCGGGATATTGCATCTGCGGGTAGCCCGTGGAACGAACTCGTTTCAAGCTGCTCCGCTACATATGGTTTCATGAGCAGCTTAACTGTCTGGAGGTTGCCGGCCAGCTCTGCTCTGCTCATCTGGAACGACGGGACAATCGGGCCGCCTTGGATAGGCCAGACCATCAGATCCTGGTGCGTTAGATTGCCAAAGCGTTCGAATCTGAAATCGCTCATCCCTATCGGCGATGCACTCGTGCGTTTGTCGCCGCAGGTTGGGGTGATGGGAGGCTAGACGATCGCCTCCCTTGTGTTGCAGCAAATCTGTTCGATAGAAGAGGGTTACGGCCAGAAGCGAGACTAGGGGGCTGCGTGATCCGAAACACCCGGAAATCGTAGTTTTTGCTCGTAATGGCATGGACTAGCAAAAACTCGACGATGTTCTAGATGTCCTCTAAACAAACTCCTTCACAAGGCAGCCCCACTGCCGGACGACCGTGAAAGATCCTAGATGAGTTATGACAGATCGGAAGTGAACCTCACGAATTGCGACCGTGAGCCTATTCACATCCCAGGAACTATCCAGCCCCACGGCTCGATGCTGGTTATCGGACCCGACGGCCATACGATCACGCACACTTCTGCGAATATCAAGAATTATCTGGCCGCTAACGACGACATTGTCGGCAAGTCACTGTCGGACGTCCTTGGTAGCCAGATCGCTCACGAATTGGCGAACGCTTCGGCACGCGCCGGGAACGGCCATGTAGCCGCCGTACTCCTCAATCCGAGAATACGGATCGCCCATCAGCCTACCGACATCACCGTGCACCGTTTCGACGACAGGATGTTCGTGGAGCTCGAACGGTCGGCGTCCGATGGCGACGCCGAGCTGGCCCTTAGCCTGACGCAGTCGCTTGTGCGACGCATCAACCACGTGACAGAGGTCGATGCCATGGTGAAGACGGCATCGCGCCTCGTGAAGGCCATGCTTGGCTACGATCGGGTGATGGTCTACCGCTTCCTGCACAATGGCGCAGGTCGTGTCGTTGCAGAGGCAAAGGACACTTTTCTCCAGAGCTTTTTGGGGCAACACTTCCCCTTCTCGGATATACCGGTCCAGGCGCGAAACCTTTATATGAAGAACTGGATCCGCGTGATCGGCGACGTGAACTTCGTGCCCATACCAGTCGTACCTGACTTGTTGGCGGGCGAGCCGCCTATCGACATGTCGTTTGCGCACCTCAGGAGTGTCTCTCCCATCCATTGCGAGTATCTCCGTAACATGGGCGTCGCCGCCTCCATGTCAATCTCCATCGTTGTCAACGGCGAGCTTTGGGGACTGATCGCCTGTCATCACAATAGTCCGAAAATTCTATCCAGCCCGCTACGGGTGGCGACGGAACTCTTTGCCCAGTACTTCTCGCTTCATCTCGGTGCTGCGGAAACAAGGGCACAACAGTCGGCGGCCTCGCTCGCTCGTATCAAGCTCGACGCGATCACCTCGACGATCAACGCTTCCGACGATATCGAGAGCGGCTTAAAGGTAAAACTGCGCGATTTCTCGACCCTGCTTGACTGCGACGGTTCCGCTCTTCGCAGCGGAGGCAAATGGAGCCGAACTGGCCTTGCCCCTGATGAAGGCAGACTTGATGAACTTATCGCGCATGCGCGAAAGCACTCTGAAGGCGTCATCTGGCACGACAATTTCCTGAGCGAGGCCTTTCCCGGCAAGGGCTATGGCGAAGACGTGGCCGGGCTGCTCGCCATTCCGATATCGGTATCGCGCGAGAGCTACCTGCTGTTCTTCCGCAGTGAAGAGGCACATACGGTCGAATGGGCGGGCGAGCCTAGCAAGGCCACGGTCTCCGGACCGAGCGGTGATCGTCTGACGCCACGTGGCAGCTTCGAAGCCTGGCGCGAGGACGTCCGCCATCGCTCGACGCCCTGGACGAAGGAAGATCTCGCCGTGGCGGAATCCATCCGCAGTTACGTCCGCGATATCCTGCTCCACCACAACGACCGGACCGAAGAGCAACGGTCCAAGGACGACGAGCGCCGCAGTGTTCTAAATGCCGAAATGAATCATCGAGTGAAGAACATCCTCGCACTCGTCAAATCTATTGCCACTCAGACGGGCGCGAGCGCTCTAGATATCGAGGAGTTCACGAAATCCTTTGACGGCCGGCTTCGCGCGCTGTCTTTCGCTCATGACCAGACGTTCTCTGCAAAGGACGGCGGCGAACTCTCTTCGTTGCTTGAAGCCGAAGCTGCCATCCACCGTTCGGGCGAACGCAAACGGATCGAACTTAATGGCACTCCTCTTGGCCTCACTGAGCGTGCATTTGGCGTGTTCGCCCTCGTCATCCACGAGATGATGACCAACGCTGCCAAATACGGGAGCCTGTCGGTTCCAGATGGCCGCTTGGAAGTAAGCTGGACGCTCAATCCGGCTGGCGACTGCGAACTCGTGTGGGTGGAAACCGGCGGCCCAAAGGTCAGGCAACCGAAACGGAAGGGCTTTGGCAGCACTTTGATCGATAAGACTGTCAAATTTGACCTTGGCGGCTCTGCAGAACTCACCTTCGATAAAGGCGGGCTCAACGCCAAGTTCGTCATACCGGCGGAGCACCACTATCCGGTCACTTCCCAGAAGGCGCAGGAATCAGAGGCGGCTACGGTCGGCCAGCCGCTGGTAGGTATGACGGTCATGCTCGTGGAAGATCAGGGTTTGATCGCGCTTGATACGGAGGACGTCCTCCAGACGCTCGGAGCTAAGGAAGTACGCATGGTGCCGAACGTCGCTCTTGCCCTGCAATCGATCATGGAGCGTGAGCCGGACTGTGCGGTTCTCGACCTCAATCTCGGCAAGGAGACCTCGGAGAAGGTCGCCTTCGAGCTGACGCGTCGCGGCGTCCCCTTCGTCTTTGCAACCGGCTATCGCGACAGCGTTTCCATCCCCGACGAGTTCAATTACGTACCCGTCGTCCGAAAACCGATCACCGTGCACTCACTGGCCGTGGAGATGGCCGTGGCCATGGGAAACTGAAGGAAGATTGATTGACCCAGGTTCAGACACCAGGCGATCCGTTCAACTTTCTGGGCAGTGACGGAGAAGTTGCGCAGATCATCCGCAAATTCAATTGGACCTCAACTCCGCTTGGTGCGGTGGAGGAATGGTCGCCCAACTTAAGGGCAGCAACCTCGCTCCTTCTCCAGTCATCAATTCCGATCGTCTTGCTGTGGGGGGAAGACGGCGTGATGATATACAACGATGCCTACTCGAGTTTCGCCGGCCATCGTCATCCAGCGCTGTTCGGGTCCAAGGTGCGCGAGGGTTGGGCCGAGATCGCGGACTTCAACGACAATGTCATGAAAGTCGGATTGGCTGGCCGAACATTGGCATATCGTGACCAGGAGTTGACGCTTTACCGCAAGGGCGTTCCGGAGCAGGTCTGGATGGATCTCGACTATTCTCCCGTTCATGACGAAAATGGCAATCCCGCCGGGGTGATCGCGATCGTCGTGGAGACGACGGAGCGCGTGCTGGCAAACCGGCATCAGCGCCTTCTGATCAACGAGCTAAACCATCGCGTCAAGAATACGCTCGCATCGATCCAGTCGATTGTAAGCCAGACTCTTCGGGGCGTTCAGTCGAAGGAAGAAGCGTCGGTCGCAATCGGCAACCGCATTCTTGCCCTTTCGCGCGCTCACAATGTGCTGACAGACGAGAACTGGGATGGTGCCGACCTTCAGGCCATGGTCGAAAGCGCATTGGAAGCGTTTCAACAGCCGGGCCGTAGGGCTATAAATATTGCTGGCCCTTCCCTGAGACTTGGACCGCATGCCGCGCTCTCGATAGCACTCGCCCTGCATGAACTTGCGACGAACGCGGTAAAGTACGGAGCGCTTTCGTCCGCTTCCGGCACTGTGGATGTCGTCTGGACTGTCAGCAATGATGACGTCTTCGATCTCATCTGGACTGAGCGAGGCGGCCCGCCCGTGGTCAAGGGTGAGCGGCGCGGCTTCGGATCGCGCCTCATCCTCCAGGTGCTTCCCCTCGAACTTCGCGGAACGACATCCATCGACTACGACGCCTCCGGCGTTGTCTTCAAGCTTGTCTCATCGATTGAAGCAGTTACTGACCGTCCCACCGGGAGCGGCAACTAGTGGCGCGTATACTGGTGGTCGAGGACGAGATTCTTGTGGCAATGCTCATGGAAGACACATTGGCCGACCTCGGCCACGAGGTGTTGGGACCAGCAATGCGTCTCGAAACCGCCCTCATCGCTGCCGAGAACGAAGATGTAGATTTTGCGATACTGGATATTAACTTGGCCGGAAAGCAGTCTTTTCCTGTCGCAGACAAGCTGACTGCACGCGGTATCCCATTCATGTTTGCCAGCGGCTATGGCGCTGCCGGCCTCGTCGACCCCTATAGAGGGTCGCCGGTTCTCCAGAAGCCTTTCGTAAGCAGTCAGATTGCCCAAATGCTCAATGGCCTGAAGCTCGGAAAGGCCTGAAGTTCAGAAAGCAGTCAGACGAGTTGCAGCGGCTCATCAAAGTGCGATGACAGCCGCAAGGGTCTTCGTCACCCCGGCGAACGAAGAACAGCCTGCTCAGGCTGACCGCGCACTAGCCACTTGCATCCCAAGCTCGTGAGCGCGCCCGAGGTCCTGATGCTACTTGCTCTGTGGGGTCTAAGCAAAGCTGGCGTTTTTGACCGCGCGATATGTTCTGTCGGCCGTGACAGTAGCGCCGCCAGAAATCCCACCAGCTCAGACCAAAAACCGCTTTTTGAGGAAGACCCGCGCTTCCTGAGCACCTTGGATCGATATCGTGTGCCCGACGCCGGCCTGGATATCGAGAGTTACGTCGTAGCCGGCGGCCTTCAACTGCGCGGCAGCGGCACCAGATTCCATGGCTGGAATGGTCTGGTCTTCCTTTCCGTGTATCAGCAGAACCGGCATCCTTGTCGGGGCCGGAATAGGCGGTATCGGCAGCAGACCAGCGACCGATACCAACGCCCCGATCTTCCATCTACCTGACGCAACCGCATCCAAAGCCATGATGGCACCTTGCGAGACACCCAGAAAAGCCACCTGCCCTAGTGCGTTGGAGAACCCTTCCTGATCGACGATCTCGGCTATCAGCTCGTCGAATGCCCTCCTAACCACCGAAATGCGATCTGGCCGCAGTGCCTGCCCGTCGACCCCGAACCGCTGGCGGCCGCCGTGTGGCGATGCGAACGGTGCGTCCGGTGCCGCGAAGCGTGTCGATGGCATCTGGGAGCGCCATGGTGTCGCGATCGGCATCATCATCGAGCCGGTGCCGCCGAGGCCGTGGAGAAGGATGACAAGCCGCTGCGATGACGTTGCCGGAGACACTGCCAAAATATCGTCCTCTCATTTGCCTGGAAGTACAGAACGTCAAGCAAGGAATGAGGTTGCACCGAAGGGCTCCACCGGGAACCAAGTGCCGGCAGACACAGTTGCCTTCCATCGAAACAGGAGATCGACGCTTTGGCACAGGCACCCAAGATGGATATCGACGAGTTTGCTACGAACGTCGAAAAGATGTCGGATGAAGACGTTTTTGAACTCATGGTCGCGCTGGAGCAGGCCAGCGAGGCTGATGGCAACCGGACGGACACCGACATCGTGGCACGCATCGCGCTCGTCGAGACGGAGATCGAGAGCCGTTTTCCCGGCCAGCTTCTCGCGCCGTTCAAACAGTGGAAGCTGACGGGCAAGTCGTAGGTGGCCCTAGTGCAAGACGATGGCAACGCGGCCCGCATGTCCATGTCGTCCTGGGCCTTTCGATGGGTCGCCGAAAGGCGGACGCCTCTTGGACGCGACAGCCCATTCCACCCTTGAGATCGTCATCTACAAGAGCGCAGTGGGGCTTCTTAGTAGGAAGCAGCCTGATCTCGGCATCGCGCTCGTAGATCTCCAGCATTATGGAGCAGGTGCCAAAATAACTTTGATGCGCATGACATAACGAGTTTCGAGCGGTCGAAGTCCACGCCTTCATGGCAGCTCTACCAAACTACAGGGCCCGGCTGGTAGCAGTTGCTCCATATTGCTGTAGATCTCCATGGCTCAGAGCTAAGTGAGAACAGCCCTGACGGCAACGGCCTCGTCGCCGGCCCTCTGACTCAAAAAGTGCTTGGGGTGCCGGTCAGTCATAAGACCCAAAAATTAGAGGAACCCCCGCACGGTTTCAGCGTTGAACAGCCATCAGGAGGATACATCGATGTCGGACGATCGAATCCAGTGGATTGAAGCACGCGCATACGGCATCTGGGAGGAACAGGGAAAGCCTTGGGGTTTGGATCACCAGCATTGGTGGCAAGCCAGCCTGGAACGCGACCTCCTGGAAGCGACAAGGGCCTCCCATGATGGTAGCGAGATCGTCGCAAGACGCCTGGCCGCTGAAGAGCTGGCAAGGCGGGCCGTCGCCGCCTCGGGTGCGACTGTGCTAGTCGTGGACGACGAACCCTACGTACGTCTGGATACGATCGACGCGTTGGAGAGCGCCGGCTTCAACACATACGAGGCGGAAAACGCCGGCGATGCCCTAGCGATCATGCAGGACAGTCCGGCGCACGCACTGCTGACCGACATCGTGATGCCCGGCTCCATGGACGGGGTGACACTGGCCTCGAAGGTCAGGGCGCTCTGGCCTCGGACGCAAGTCGTGATTGCATCTGGAATGATCCGGCTTGCCCGAAAGGATCTGGCGAGGGGCATGCACTTTTTTCCCAAGCCGGTGCCTTTGCCCGCCCTCGTCGACATCATGCGGAAACGGATCGTCATTGCATAACAAAGTCCGCCTCTGCCCATGCACCCTACGAAACTTTACCGCGACTAGCATTTTCATCTCCAGACAGAGCCGGGGACGACTATGACCAACACTTCGATCGAACGTAGAGGCCTACTCAAGATTGGAGGTTTGGAATTTGCAGGCCTGGCACCGCTACTTGATCCAATGATCTGCCGCCGCTCTCTCCTGTCGACCGTGGCAATGTCAGCGACGGCAGGGTGAAGTTCCCGGAATGGCGCGGGAAAGCGGATATGCCGTCGTCCCCGCCCCCGCTCCTCTTCCTTCTGAAAGGCGTGTGGGCTTCGCGGTCGTGGCCCTTGGAAGGCTGAACCTTGAGGAAATCCTCCCGGCCTTCTCCGAGAGCAAGAAAGCCAACCTCGTGGCGCCGGTCTCGGGTTCGCCGGAGAAACTCAAGGTCGTTGCCAGCCAATATGGCATCACAGAAATCGCCTGCTACAGCTACCACAACTTCGACAGCATCAAGGACAATCCCGAGATCAAAGCAGTCTACATCGTTCTACCGAACAGCATGCATCGGGAATTCACCGAACGGGCAGCCCGCGCCGGAAAACACGTGCTTACCAAAAAGCCGATGGCGACAACCTCCGAGGATGCTAAGGCGATGATCGATGCCTGCAAGGCGGTGGACGTGAAACTGATGGCCGCTTACCGCATCCAGTACGAAGCCTATAATCTTCGGCTTGCCGAGCTTGCCCGATCAAAAACGTTCGGCCGTTTTGCATGTCGGCAACCAACGTGCAGACCGTCGCAGATCTCTCTTCTCCCTTTCGATCCCGGGATCTGGCTTGCTTGACCGCCAAAATGTTCCTCATATCTCCATGACCGAACAACTGGCTCCCCCATGGCGAAAACAGCTCTATGAGCGTAGCCTCGCGTTCGTTGCCCGAAGTGATGCGAACGAGGTCGTCGGATTTGCAGAGGCCACTTTGCGTCAGGGTTATGTGAACGGATGCACCGGTATGTCGGGAAATCTTGTCGGACCTCTAGGAAAGATTGGTGCCGAAACATTTTTCCAAACTCGATTGACTAACTCAGCGGCATAGAACAAAATAGGAACATATTCCGCGATTGGGATTGTGTCTCACATTTTGGGGAGTGCCGACGTGTCAGCTATTGCTTGCCATGATGATATTGATTTGTCCGAAGAATGCTTGGTGAGAAGCTTGGTCGCCGCTTACGGGCGCGATGCGACCGCTGCGCTTCGCGCCGTGATTGAGGAAGTCGCGTTCGAACAGAACGAGCTTCCGACGGCGCCCAGCATCCTCAGTAGCTGTTTCGCTCAAGAATGGCATCCCCACTTCCAGCGCGAGGCTTGAAAATGAGACACCGTCGCGGCGTTGAGTTGGCACCATTTCCACCTGCAATTTTTCGAGAGTTCGATGGCTACGATTATGACACCATCCGGATCTTGAAGGAATGGGAAGTGCTGGGAGCCAAATGCGGAATATGCGGGAAGACTGTTTGGCTGGACAAAGGCGCAATTATCCAGCGCTATGGAAATCAACACCTTAAGTACATGGGTAGCAAGCTTCGGTGTACCTGCGGTAACCGAGAGGGTAATCGTGTGCTGATAGGAAAGCTTGGAAGAGACTGAGATCACAACTTGGGCTTGTACTGATACGAACCGGCGATCCAGCAATCTCAAAATGATCTGATAACCGCCGCGACCTTCTCGTTTGCGGTTTCGATGATTTTTCGCTGTTCGGCCCGGGCTACCTCGATCTTCTCCAGCTTGTCCTCCGCACCGTTCAACAACTTCTCGAACCTTGCTCTGGTGTCGCCATTGCCGACCGATTGCAGGTTGGCCCTGGCACGCTGCTGATCCGCCTCGCCCCGGGTGAACTGTTGGTCCAGATCCTCAAGCGTCTGCCTCGCCGCATCTTGAGTGGCCTTTGCCTTCACAAGGTCAGCGAGTTTTTCCCGCATCGCAGGGTCGATGGCTGCGTCCTGCCAGTGGACCAATTCATCCGATCCAGCATTCGCCAAGGCAAAGCTCTCCTGATTGACGATTGAGAGCGTGGACATCACCACTTTGGTCTCTCCGGCCCTCACAACCGTCTTGATGCGGTCCTTAGTCGGCGTGTCATCAATCATGTCGTCTGCCTTGAAGGTCCAGCCCGGCCGCTTCATTTGCTCGATCAGCACAGTTCTCGATGCGTCACCGGCACCCACGATCCTGTAGACCGTATCCTCGCGTGTAATCGATGCGGTGTTGATCATTCCATCGACCACCTTGATCTGGGTGATCGTCGTTTCCGACCGGGGATCCAAGCTTATTGAAACCTTCTGGTCGAGTGCGAAGCCGACGGCCTGCTTCTGCCCTGCTGGCAGTCCTGTGGTCTCAGCGTCCCCGACATATCCTTGCTTGCCGTCGTAAACAGTAACGATGCCCGGAGGCAGGCTGATGCCGCTGTCGTTGTCGATCATGGCGGCGGCCGTCGGGTGCTCACTCCCCGCTTCAGGACGGTAGAGTGACACCATCTCGGCCTTCATGCCCTTGTCCAGGATCGGAACAGACAGCGTGTCGCCATTTTTAACGTCGTAAGTGCCGGAAAGCGCGAAGGTGGAGGTGACAGAGCCCTCCTCCGTCAAGACGGGATCAGCCGGTTCCGCCATTGCGGCATCGCTGCTCTTTTCCATCATTGGCGCCGGGGGCGGTGCCGCCATGGTCATCACTGGCATACTTCTACTGGCCAGTGGCTTCGCCGCCATGGCCTGAGTGACCGCAACAGAAGTGGTGTCGACAGGCACCTCCGTCCGCTGCTTCCAGAACAGGCTATGCAGTCGCTGCCTCAGCGTGACCGGCTTGCCGGATGACAGGGTGATGCCGACGTCGTGCCAGTCTTCGCCTGAGGCATTCTCGAAAATGGCCCACGCTTGCAGACGGACTTTACCATCCTGGCCGGGGACCAGCCTGTAGGACGTTTTCCAGATCGGAGCGGGAACGACATAGGAAATATCCACATCGCGGCTATCCGACCCGTCCAGCTTGATGGTGATAGCTCGAGCATTATCGACGCTTGCTTTTGAGATGACGCTCATGGCGCCCTTGAGCTTGTCCTTGATGGCGGGATCGACAATCGTGATCTGGGTTCCAGGAATTGGGACCATCGCGATCGCGCCGTCGTCACGCAGGAATGAGAGCTGCCAGCTCAGTGGCATCTGGGCATTGCCCGGGATCTCGGTGACGCCAAGCACAACACCCTGCTGCTCGCCGGCCTGGATGCGGCTGCCTTTGATGGAATTCAGCAGTGCTGGCAGGGACGTCAGGTCGGATGGCTTGAACGGCAGTGTTTTGAAGGTCTCATCGACCGGAGTGGGGCCAGCCAAGGACAAGCTCTTGACATGGCCTTTCTCGTCGCGAACGACGATGCTCTTGAGGATGTCGTCGACCTGGTCCAGCGGGACGTCAATGTTGATCTCGGCATTCTGGCCGACCGTGGCAGAACGAACGATCTCCGCCAAGCCGCCGGATGACAAAGTGACCGACTTGACAGGGCCACTAGCCCCGGCAAATGCGGTTGAAGCTGTGAGTGACAGGAAAACGGCTGAAAAACCTGCCTTTGAAACGAACATGAATTCTCCCCACAAATTCAAGAAAGCGCCCTTTGGCAATTTAAGGACGCACTTGCAGCTTAGATCAACCTCCAAGTTCATGGCAATTGAAGCAAAATTGGGGTGGATAGCCGGACCCTCGGCGAAGGCTTCACAGGCGTCGCCTTGAAGGGATGTGAACCCGTGCCGATCGCGGTAAATCGCTAAAGTGATTGAAGTTCTTATGTTCTACCCACGGCGCTGTACTACGCGTGGTCCGGTAACTTGCGGTTAAGCGCGATCAGGTAGAAAGCACTTCCTCAAAAAAGGTATCAGCATTGCAAGAAGCTCCTCAGGCGCATCTTCCGGCTGCAGATGACCACCCGATGTTGCTCCGCCTGTGACGTCTTCCGCCCAATGGTTCCAGACTTCGATCGGGCTCCCGCGGTCGGATCGCGCACTACCTTTGGGCCAGGAGACGAGAACCGGGCAGCGAAGTTTGCGGCCTTCCCCGCGATCCGCCCGATCATGTTCCAGATCCTCCTGTATTGCAGATCGATAGTCTTCGATGATGGCGTGTCGCACGCTCGGTCGGCCGAAGGCCTCGTGATAAGCTTCGGTGGCCTCCTTCTCCAGGAAATCACGCCCTTCGGTCATCCTTGCCAGAACGCGCTCGAGATAACCGCGCGGATCCAACTCAAGCAGATGCTCAGCAAGGTCATCCGGTTGCGCGAACAGAAACCAGTGAAAGTTCTTGAGGGCGAATTCGTGATCGACAGACGCCATGGCATTAAGAGTGGGAATGACGGTCAGTGACGCAAATGCCCTGACCTGGTCCGGATGATCGAGCGCCAGGCGATAACCGACGCGGGCGCCGCGGTCGTGACCGACCACGCCGAAGGTTTTGTAACCGAAGGCGGTCATGAGCGACGACACCGCCCGTGCTGCCCGGCGTTTGGTGAACCGTTCTGAGGGGTCTAGAATTTCGCTCCCGCCATAGCCCGGAAGGTCTGGAATGACGAGGCTGTATTCGCGCGAGAGAGTGGACGCCATGCGACGCCAGGCAATATGTGTTTCAGGGAACCCGTGCAAAAGAAGGAGCGGCCGCCCAGATCCACCGACCACTCCATGGAACTGAACGCCATCCGCTTCCATCTCGAATGGCCGATGACCCGGGTAAAAGAGGCGATTTCCGACGTTTTCACGATTGCTCATCTGATCACCTTCACGAAGGAGTAACTGGGCGACATTCCCGATTTTTTGGTGGGTCGTAGAATGACGTCAAAGCGAGGCGGCGCGCTTTGACGCCTCCCGGTGCTACTTGCTGCCTTGGGTCGATGTCGCGAAGTCGACGAGATCCTTGTTGAACCTGGCCGCTTCCTCGAGGAAAGGCGCATGACCGGAGTCGTGGTAGATCCTCGACTTGATCTGTCCGTTGAGAGATTTTGCGCGGGCGATGCTCGCCTCAGGCCGCACGAGGTCGTCTTTGCCACCATAGATCAACAAAACCGGCACCTTCGCCTTGGGCAGCCCCTCTGCTGCCTGAACTGTCATCGAGGGAACCGCGCGTGTCATCATCCATGAAGCCGTGGCCGCGTTGGAAAGCAGCCGTTCGAATGTTGGCTGGTCTGGCTGCGTCTGAAAGCAGAGAGCCAGGAAGGTCCGCACCGTGTCGAGATGCGTCCGAAGGTCCCGCGACGCCAGTCCTGCATAAACTTCGGGGTGTGGCGTGATGAGGTCGGGCTTAAGCTCGATGACACCATCGACATAGATGAGACCGCCAATCCCGGCGTCGCCATGAGCGGCAAGGTAATTAGAGAGTACCACGGCCCCCAGAGACCAACCGACCAGAACGGGGTTCTTGGCTCTGCTTTCCTTCAGAACTGCCGCGAGATCGTCTGCCCAGCGGTTACCATCCTTATAAGCGTCGACGTCATCCGGTTTCCCCGACAGCCCGTGCCCCCTGAGATCATAGGTTATCAGCCGAAACTTCTGGAGAGCGGGGTCGCTCGTTTGCTTGTCCCAATTAATGCGGCTGCCGAGCAGGCCGTGGACGAACACAATGGGTTGGCCGGTGGGATTTCCGCTCTCCTCAACGGCGATAACCACACCATCGGACGATTGGACGGTGTATTCCCCGTCGGCAGCCGCAGCAGCCGACACCGCCGCCAGCATCACGACGGCGGCAAACACGTGCCTTGCTATCCTTACGAAACGATATGCGGTCACAAGCTTCTCCTGATTTGCTATGTGTAGCGATCACTACACACTAGATGCTTGATTTCTTCTGTCAAGCGGTCTTTAGTGATCGCTATGGATAAGCAGGGCAAAAAGCGGCGCGGCGGGCCGCGTACGTTTAATCGGGAAGAGGCGATCGACATCGCCATGCGGCTGTTCTGGCGGCACGGCTACGAAGGCGTATCGCTCAGTGATCTGACAACCGCGATCGGGATCGCGCCGCCCAGTCTCTATGCTGCGTTCGGGAGCAAAGCTGAGCTCTATCGTGAGGCTCTGGATCTATATGCCGGAATTCCGGGTGCGCTTTTCAACCTCGATGCAGTATCAACACTGGATGAAGTCGTGACGACGATCTTGCATCAAGGCGCTGATGCCGTGACCGATCCGGGGGGTGAAAGAGGATGCATGGTCTCAAGCGGCATGCTCCAATGCGCCGAAGAACACGCCCCCCTCGCGCTTGCCGTGTCGAAGCGCCGAGACGCGATGCGGGACGCGATTGCTAAGGCATTGGGGCGTTGGCTTGATCCGGACAGATCGAAATCCCTTGCCCGCATGCTTGTCGTCGTTCTTCAGGGCATGTCTGTTCAGGCTCGAGATGGTGCCACGCGCGCGGAACTGGAAGAAGTCATTCAAGAGGTATTGCGGATACATCGAGCTGGCTAATGCAGGACTGTCCGGGGCGGCGCGTCGTTCAGGCAGGTTGCCCTTCATGGATCGACCCATTCGGAAACACCGTTTAGGCCTCCGAGCGGGATCGGCCGAGCGCGCTGGTCGGTGAGAGGGTTGAGCCGGAAAGTTAAAACTCGTGCTAACCGGCTTGTCGGTTGGACAAGGCGGAATGGGTTGAACGTGTAGTGTTTTGGAAAAGCCAGGATGTTCACTTGCTCTGAGCCGCATCAAACTCTCAGCCTGCCGCTTCCCGTGAAGGAATGTCGCCCGCCGGGACTGTCTATGGTCAAAAAATACCTGGCTCCGTTGACGGAGGCGGAAGCAGAGGCGGTGAAAGCGTTCGCCAAAAAGCTTTGAAGGCCAATCTATCGGCACCCGCTATCGGTCCGACCTTCTCGCCTTAAAGAGTTTCGGCGGAGGAGCAGAGGAAAAGTATTTGGCCAGCTTCTCCCCTCGACCCTACGCACCCGACCGGTGTTGGCGAACGGTCGACAGAAATGCGCTCAGGACTGGCCGCATCTGGCGTCTTGACGGATAATAGAGATGAAAACCGGGAAACGGGGGCGTCCAATCGACGAGAAGACGGACGAGCTTTCCGCTTTCCAGATAGGGCGTCACTTCATGTTCAAGAAGGTAGCCTACGCCGGTCCCGTCTAACGCAGCGCTGAGCATGATTTCAGGCTCGTTACAGGTTAGCGGCCCGGAAACGCTCACTTCTAGCGGCTTTCCGTCTTTTTCAAATTCCCATGCGTATAACGATCCGGCTGAAACCATTTTGTAGTTGATGCAGCGGTGGGCCGTGAGATCGGCTGGTTGAGTGATCGGAGGATTGTTTTGGAGGTAGTCTGGTGATGCCACGACGGCCATGGCCAGATCTGGCCCAACCTTCAAGGCAATCATATCCTGCTGCAGCTTTTCTCCTAACCGAATGCCGGCATCGAATTGGTCGGCAACGATGTCGCGATAGGCCGTGTCTATCAAGACTTCTATCGTCGCTTGAGGATAGGCTTTGCTGAAGGCGACCAAGATGGGTCTGACGACAGCCTCATAAGCTTGGCGTGTTGCGGTCAGCCGCAGGGTTCCGAAGACCAAATCCCGTTTCCGATCGAGAGAATCTAACGCGCTATGGATGTTTGCGAGAGAAGGCTCGAGTGCCTCCAGAAGGGTTCGACCAGCTTCGGTCACAGAGACGCTTCGGCTATTGCGCTGAAGAAGTCGATGGCCCACCGCCGTTTCGAGACGGCGGATGGTATGGCTGAGGTTCGAGGTCGACATGCCGAGAGCCACAGCTGCGCGTGTAAAATTTCCCAAACGCGCAACGCGGGCAAAAGCTGCCATGTCATCCAGCTTCATTTCCTGATCGTTCAATCTCATTCAACGGGCCTTACAATCTGTCCCACCTGATCACACGCGTTATCAGCGCCTAAATTGCTATGGTCAATCTACGGAGAAGATAAGATGATTAGCAATGAAGCCGTGTGGCTGATTACGGGATCCTCCAGAGGCCTTGGCCGTGCAATCGCTGAGAAGGTACTTGCTGCCGGCTACCGTGCCGTTTTGACGGCAAGAAATATTGATCAGCTGCAAGACCTTGCTGCCGAACATGGCGACGCTGTGCTTCTGACGCCTTTAGATGTCACTAAGCAGGACCAGATCGATGCAGCTTACAAAGCGGCGATCGCAAAATTCGGTATGGTCGATGTTCTCGTCAATAACGCCGGCTACGGCTACGTTGGCGCGATCGAGGAGGGTGAAGACGCCGAAATGCGCGCCATTTTCGAGACTGACCTCTTCGCGCCGGTGAACTTGATCAAGGCCGTGCTACCCGGCATGCGTGAACGCCGTCACGGACACATCGTCAACGTCAGCTCGATCGGTGGCCATATTACCTATCCTGGGGTCGGGTATTACCACATGGTCAAATTCGGGCTTGAAGCCATGTCGGATACCTTGGCGAAAGAGGTCGCCGGTCTTGGCATTGGGGTCACGGTCGTTGCGCCAGGCGCGTTCAGGACGGACTTCCGTGGGCCGGAATCGATGAAGTTTTCGCAGACCATGATCGATGATTACAAGGACACTGCAGGAAAATCCCGGGAAGGCACCGCGGCAGGACATCGCAAACAGGTTGGCGATCCCGCCCGCGGCGCTGAGGCCATCATCAAGGCCGTCGAAGCAGAGCGTCCCCCGGTTCACCTACTGATCGGCGGCGACGCACTCGACCAGCTGCGCAAGAAGCTCGATGAGATCCGCGCCGAGACAGATGCGTGGGAAGACGTCACACGCAGCACCGACTTCCGGGAATAGGCTAGCATGTTGAATTATGCGCCGCCTGTCACGGGCGGTGCATCTTCGCCGTACTGGCGGCGGCCCGCATGTGAGGTGGTTTGCGGCCAGCAAGCCTATCAAAAACGCCGGGCGGAGAGCGCACCTGTCATGAGGGATCGAAACCGCTGACGCCCTCAAAGCAAAGCTGGTTTGTTCCGCACCGGATCGTCCTCCCCGGGAGCGACCTGCATCCCCTTGGTGCGTGGCGTCTTAACAAAGTCCGCCCTGATGGTAGAGCTTGCGGATTGCCTTTGAGCCAACAGCAATCCGATCGACCTCAACCGCTTGCCGGAATTGACTTGACCACCCAGTCTAAAAAAGCCCGCAACTTCGGGAGTCGAATCCGTTGGCCGGGATAGACGATGTGCATAGGCCGATCGCCTGACGCGAACTCCCTCAGGATCGGAACAAGCCGACCGGATTCAAGATAGCGCAAAACCGCCAACTCGCTCGCTCGAATGATCCCGCCTCCGGCAAGTGCTGCTTCAACCAGAGCGTGGCCGTTGTTGACGGTCAGCCGGGTGTCGGGTTGGATCTCTCGTTCTTCGCCGTCCGCCTCGGTAAACGTCCAATTCGAAGGCGCCGGGTAGTTATGGAAGGCATAATCGACGCAAGTGTGACGGAGCAGATCATCCACGGCCCGCGGCACGCCGTGCCTTTGGAGGTAGTCCGGCGACGCGCACGTCACGAGGCGAAACGGAGTCAGCGCGCGAGCAATAAGACCTGAATCCGTAGCTCCCCAATCCTGATACACACATCGAAATTTTCGGCCACGAGGTCGATAACTCGGTCGTCAAGCACCAGCTCGACCCTGACCTGCGGATACATTGTCAGAAACTCTGGCAGCTTCGGGGTCAGCACTGCGGCGCCGATCTCGACAGGTGCTGTTATCCGAAGCGTTCCTCGAGGTTCCTGCGCCGTTTCGGCTACGATCGCATCGGCCGCATCCACGGCTTCCAACGCACGCTTGCACCCTTCGAGATAAAGCCGTCCGGCCTCGGTCAACGTTTGAGTGCGGGTTGTTCGCATCAGGAGTGGCACGCCGAGGGATTGCTCCAATTCACCAACGTGCCGCCCGATTATCTGTGACGACACCGCCAGCGCCGCACCGGCCGCGGAAAAGGACCCCAATTCCGCTGTCTTGACGAAAGCAATTATCTTTGTCAGCCGGTCGGCCATCTTCTAAATTCCCGGATCAGATCAACGGACAGGCGAGCGACGGCTGACATTGCGGACTGCCGCCTCACGAACTCCTGATGTTTCATATCGAGCGAGCAGTCTGACGTGAAGCGTCCTCGGGCGGCGCGCGACGCTTCATCAGTCTTTACGATCCCCAAATCTTGAGGGTTAGCTGAAGACTGCGGCAAAGCCGATGACGTCGAACGTCCCGATCCATGCGCGCCCTCAGGTACCAGGGCTTCGGCCGCAGGCGAGGCTGCACGGACAGTCTTATCTGCCTGGCAACATGGACTGGAGGACGCCGTCGCGACGGACAAGCCCATGAAACAGTCCCGCCGCCAAATGCATCAGAACGAGCGCGAAGAAAGCGAAGCCAAGGTAGGAATGCGCATCCCACAGCCACGCGTGGAGCGTCGGACTTGGTGGCATTATGGCCGGCAACCGAATGCCGCCAAACAGCACGATCGGGTATGCCGCCGCCGACAGCATCGCCCAACCGATCAAGGGCATACCGATCATCAAAATATACAGGCCGACATGGGACAGTCGGGCAGCAAGCTTCATCGGCTCTGGAAGATCCGTCGGCAACGGCGGAGCGCCGGACATAAAACGGATGGCGAGGCGAACAAGCGCAAGGATGAGGAGAATGATCCCCAGCGTCTTGTGCGTCAGCAGCAGTGGCACGTACTGTCGACCAATGGTGGAAACCATTGCCACGCCGATGAACAACATCGACAGAATGCCGATTGCCATCAGCCAATGCAGCAGGCGTTGAACGGCAGTGAACCGTATTCTCTTGCTACCATCCGTCATGGCTTCACGCTCGCTCCGGTTCGAGGATAGCTGCCCGCCTCCGATGTCCGTAGATCGTAGGATCTGGCATAGGCAGCGGAACGAGCTGCCGGGAACGGATCGTCGGAGACCCGGATGCCGTCAGGGAGAATGGTCGGGTCGAAGTTGATGTCACGACAGGGTCCGTCGGCTTCCTCCTCGATCTTTTGAACGATCAAGGTCCCGGCTTCGACGGTACGCCGCTCCGGCGGCCATGCCTTGGTCGGGTCAGACGTAAGATCTGAAGGGTCGGCAATGGTCAGCACCAGCGTCCAACGCTGAGGTGCATGTGCCACCCGTTCCATTATATCTTCTTCGAGGTGGTTGGGTCCAAGCTTGGCGAAATCCTCAGCTGTGATCGGCACGACTTGGGCCTGCGGTCGCCACGACCATCGCACGGCGTGCTCGACGCCCGACCCATCTGTGAAGACGAAGGCGTTGAGGCTGTTGAACGCTACCTCGGCATAGCTGGCGGTCCACGGAGCCGTCTTTGCCCAGGCTCCAAACGCCGCAAACTCCGGATGGGCACCGGCGAAACTTTTCATCGCTTCAGGATCCTTGCTCGCGGACGCCTTGAGCAGATCGTAAAACCCTTGCGGAGTCGAGACCGCAAATACGGGAGGGTCTATCATTGCCATCCGCCAGACATTGCCGTCAGTCGCGGAAATCTGCAGGCCAATCCCGCGCACTCGAACTGTCGGGTCAGCCGCGTTCGGATCCGGTGTTGCAAGATTGAAGCGGCCAAGGACGGGATATTGGCCGGCGGCGAACATGGGCGCCTTGGATATGGCGATGCCGTTCCCATTTGCTTCGAAGGTACCGGCAAAACAGATCCCCTTGGCGTGATTTCGCCGGTGCCCAAGAGCTGGACCGCCCGGAGGTGCCAAAGCGTCGACGACCTTGGTGGATGTCAGGCGGCCGGGGGAGAGCCACCCAGCCGTGTAGGCAAAGGAGCCAGCGCTAAATCCGACCACTGCACCAATCAGAAAGAGGGATGCTAGGACGGAACGCTGTGGACTTGGCATCGACGTCTCTCCGTAGGTATGAAACATGGCAAGCGAGCCACTAAGCTCTTCGAAGATGCCACCGCCGCATTGACCGGTCAAATGGCTATAGCCAGATCAAGGCGCGTTTGTACAAGGCTCAGTCGGTGAAAACACGGGCGGCAAGCACGGCTTCGATTTTTTTCGTCAGCTCAAGCGCCTCCCGGAATCCCGCGACGGTCGAACCGGAGTTTACAATGTCATTGCGCAAGGCGGTATAGATCCCCCCAACGTTGACTGCGGAAGCTGGGAGAACCTTCAATTCACCGTCATCGACGTACTGCTCCTGATTGTTGAGGAGAAGCGACAGACGGTCAGCCTGGAAGCCGCGCGCGGCACCCCCGTTGAGGAGCCCCCGAGATCAAAGCCGCTTCTTCGCGATACCGAAGCCCCGATCCGCTCGAAGCCACGTCGGAAGCGCAACCCCGCGCAGCCACAGCTTTTGTTCGACCCCATGCCTGATCGCGTTGAGCCGGCCCTCGCACAATTGAAAGCGCGTCCGCCAAGCGGTGACCAATGGAGCTGGGAGCTAAAATGGGACGGCTATCGACTGGCCGTCCATATCGAGCCAACGGGTATCCGGATCCTCACCCGTGGCGGCCATGACTGGACGCATCGATTTCCGGCAATCGAACAGGCTGCCCAAGCCCTTGGCCCGGCGACGATGATCATCGATGGCGAGGCCGTGGTGCTCGATGACGAGGGACGGCCGGATTTCGGGCTGCTGCAGCAGTCGTTGGGGGCAAGCGGCAAGACGGCTGGCAATCGTGCCTCTGATGCGGTCCTCTACGCCTTCGATCTGATTTATCTCGATGGCCATGACCTACGCGGTGTCGAATACCGATCGCGTCGGCATCTTCTCGAGGATACGCTCGATGGCAAAGACGGCGCCATCCGCCTGTCGGAGACACTCGACGCCGAACCCAATGCCCTGCTTGAGAATGTCTGCCGCCTCGGTCTGGAAGGCATTGTCGGCAAGCACCTCGATCAGCCCTATCGCTCCGGCCGCACTGGCGATTGGGTGAAGGTCAAACGTGTCCAGAGCGAAGCCTTCATGGTGATTGGCTATGAGCCATCGACCGTGTCGCCTGCCGGCTTCGCTTCGCTGGTGCTTGCTGCCTATCGTGGCGATGAGTTCGTCCATGTCGGAAACGTCGGCACGGGCTTCAAGGAAGCCGAGATGATCAGGGTACGCAAGATGCTGGACAAGCTGCGCTGGAAACGAAAGCAGCCGCCGGTGCCCCATTCCGGAAAAACAGACATTGTCTGGGTCGAGCCGACGCTGATCGCCGAGATCGAGTTTCGGGCCTGGACCGGAGACGGCAAATTGCGTCATGCTTCCTACAAGGGCTTGCGGGAACGACAGGACAATGCCGACGTGTTCAAGCTCGACTAGCGAAATCAGTGGCGTCCGCTAGATTGTCATCCACGACCTGAGCGAAGGGAAGGCGGCATGTGCAATCTTTATCGGATGGAAGACAAGGACTGGATCTCGAAATGGGCCCGGGATGCGGAAAGCCTGATCAACCTGATGCCGGCCTATCAGATGAACCCCGACCAGATGGGGCCGATCGTCCGGAATACGGCTGACGGCAAGAAGCAGTTAGTCCACGCACGATGGGGACTGCCCTCCCCTCGCTTCGCGCTTGAGAAAGGCGCCAGGGCCAAAGCCGAGAAACTCGCGGCCAAAGGCAAGCCATTCGATCTCGAAGAACTGATCCGCGTGGAGCCCGATCGCGGCACCACCAATGTGCGCAAGCTCAGTTTTCCACATTGGAAGCGATGGTTCGGCATGGCGCATCGATGCCTTGTCCCTGTCACCAGTTTCGCCGAGCCGGATCCGGCGAGCAAACAGAAGGGAGGCAATGTGGCCAATACCTGGTTCGCTCGCGATGAGGCGAAGTCGTTGATGTTCTTCGCCGGCACGCATGTGCCGCAATGGAAAAGTGTCCGGAAGGTTCGGGACGGGCTCACGACCGACGACCTCTATGGTTTTCTGACCACGGATCCCAACGACCTCGTGAAGCCGATCCATGAAAAGGCCATGCCCGTCCTGCTGCTGACGAAAGAAGAAACGGACACGTGGATGCGGGCGCCTTGGGAGGAGGCAAAGAAATTGGCTCGCCCGCTTCCGAACGATGCGCTGATCATTTCCTCACGTGAACCGTACGGATCCACGATCGTCTCGAAATCCGGAGAGCTGGTGGAACAGGGCAGTCTGCTTTGACGCCTGAATCGCGGGCTTGTATCGGAAAACGAAAAAGCCTGCCGCGGGAGGAGGTGCGGCAGGCTTTTCGAAAGAATTGAACAACGGCTGGGAGGAGGAGTGCCGCTGTTCGATCAGGCTTCCCTTGGGAGGAGGAGTGGGTCGCCCGATAACACGAAGCTTTGCGGGAGGAGGTGCATCGCTTCGTTGATCCGAAGATATCAGAGGCTGCCCCGACCGCTAGCGCTTAGATCGCAGTTCAGCCATGCATCTGCCGCAATGCGATATGAATCCTTTGCTTAATTTTCGACCATTACTGTTGAGAAGCGGCTCTCTCTATGCTGGGCTCGAAACCGAGAACGAACTCGATCACCTTGGCGGATGACATCTCGCACGGCTTCAGCATCGGCCCCGACCCAATCAATCGATAGAGGTTGAAGCTAACGATATCTGTTCCGCCAAGCTCCTCGCCATAGAGCCAGGTCCGTTTGAGATCCGGCGACCGCTTGACGGTCACGCCCCATGCTCGACCGCCAAAATTTCCGTCAACATAGCCGTCGAGTAGTCTGGCAAGCGCGGCTTCAAATGAGGCAGGAACAGAAGGAGGCGCTTCTCGGCAGGAGGTCAGGGCGCCAGGCATTCGTCACAGATCCCACAGCCGTCGTCGTCCATGCTCGATGCCGGGCGCAACTTTTGACAGCAGGGACAGGTTTTTGCGTCCGAAATGACCGTATCTTCTCGCTCCGGTGGGAAAATTTCGATACAGACTTTTGACAGCATATCGGCCGCGCTTTGATCCATTTCGATGCTCCAGTTCAGGCCATACCAGAGATAGTGAGCATCGACGGTGGCACAAGTCGGCAGGTCGCTGTCAGGAGCGTGCCGATCCAAGCAAAAACGTCGAGCGGCCTTCTTGACGATTTTCTTGGCCGCACACCACTTGGCCCACCTGATCCTCCTGCAGGCACTCCGCCTCTATCTTTCCAGGGATACGGAAACCCGAACCGGTGTGCTTTTTGCGATGTCGGACAAGCGGCTTGCAAAAGCAGTTGAAGCAATGCACTCCGAACCGGGTCACAGTTGGACGCTGCCCGAGCTTGCAGTTCGTGCTGGGTTGTCGCGGTCGGCTTTCGCACAGCGGTTTTGCGAGCGGACGGGCGAAACACCGATTGCCTACCTTACCCGTTGGCGGATGTTGCTTGCGACTGAGCGCCTTAAATCCGGGACCGAACGTCTTGCCGAGATTGCAAGTTCCTTAGGATATGAGTCTGAGAACGCCTTCGGCACAGCCTTCAAGCGGGTCACGGGCTATTCGCCGACACGAGTCGGCAAAGTCGCGGTTGCAACGCAGCCATGACGACATCGGGTGATTTCGCGAAGATGCCTGCCACGGCAATAGCTTCTTGTAGATGATGATTTGGCCACGCCGACCTTCTTATCTTATTGAGTTGCGCTTCGGCATTGAACTCAATTGTCTTCCTGAACAGCACGGTTAAAGGCGGATGGTTGACGCTTATCACACCTGGCCAGACATCTTCCTGATCGGTGCGCATCACGGTGCCATTCGGAAATCTACCTTGCGGATGCCAGCATCTTGGCTCCAAACCCCATGAACGCTACGGCCGCAAAGACGTTTATTGCTCTCTTGGCACGCGTATACGCAGCAACAACGGACGCGTTCCGCATGATGGTCAGCACAAAGGTGTACCAAAGAGTGGAAATTGCAACCATGATTATCACGGCTGCCATCCCCTGCTGCCAGGAGTAACTGGCGGGTAACGCCGCCGCAAATAGGCTCGCCACGAAGAAAGCTGATTTGGGGTTCGCCAAGTTCGTTGCAAGACCCGAGTAAAATGCCTGCCTGGGAGAGATGGCCAGCTCAAGGTTTTTTGTGGGTGACTGCCCGCTGTTTGCGTAACTTTGCCAGAGCAGCCTACCCCCCAAGTAAAGGAGGTATAGCCCGCCTCCGACCTTCAATAGGGCGTAAGCAAGCGGCGCAGCCGCAAACAGCGCGCTGATACCCAGCCACCCCGCCATTCCCCAGAAAAAAGTCCCAAGGATGACACCCGCAATAACCGCAAGGGCGGCGGTCCGCGATCCCTCGAGGGCGGTGCGGACGACAACGAAAAAGTTCGGTCCCGGCGTTATCGCCGCAACCGCCCAGATGGCAGCTATTGAGAAATAGAACATTTGAAGTGCCTCGTCGTTTGATAACCACTCATTACGCTGCTTTACTGCAAACGAAGACCGTCGTTGCGAAGTTCCGTTGTAACACCCATTTATGGAACGCGTTCGACGTGGTGAGGGCAAGTGTATATACGGAGTTATGCCTTTCGCGTCTGATTCAGGTTTTGTCGAAAAGAGACTTGAGCTCCGCAAAATCGATCTTTGACCGTAATGCCATTGGCTTGGCATTGGCGACCATACCAACAACATGTATCCAACATCCATTTCGACTATTTCGAATGCCGCAAATTTGATGGATTGGAATAAAATAGGTCTCGACAAGATTGCCTTTGTAGCCAAAGAATTCAACTTCTATGAGGGCGTTCATTGAAAACCTCTATCAATGTCAAGTCATGGAAGTTTTAAACCATTCCTGTTTCAAAGCAATGTCTCATAGACGTCGTCTCCGCGTCCGACGGAGTTTGGAGTGGCCGCATAAATTTCCCGACACGGTCCCCCACTTAACAAGTGTGCGAGGTAATGTGGGCATCATGAACAGTCATAGTCCTAAGATAACAGTCCTGTCCGGCCCTGAGCGCCGCCGTCGCTGGTGGACGGCAGATCAGCTGGCTATCATCCAGGGGACATATGAGCCGGATGCTACAATGAGCATTGTTGATCACAGTTATGGTATTCAGCCGAACCAGTGTTCACTTGGCGTGAGCTGGCTAAATTAGCGTGGCTCGGCATAAACCGTCGAATGGCAAGGATTTCGAACGTTTCTCGGCCACGAGCCTCGCCTTCGTCCAATCCGCAATGATAAGGCACCCGAAGGCATGGGCGGTGATGGGAGTAGTTGGTGGAGCGAAGCGTCAGGGGACATCTCAGCGAATCCATAGGCTACAATTGGGCGGAGGAAGGCCTCGTGGTCACACTGTTAGCCGATCCAATCCGCTTGGCGGCGTGAAATCGACCGCCGTGCATTCTTGCGTCGCGAGCGGGCGCAAGATCTCATGATGGACAATAGAGAGTATCGGAGCTTCCAGCATAGCGCCGGCCGAGCAGGACGGGAAAGCGGGAATTCTCGCGGCGGTTTCGCCGGAAGACGTGTAGCCGCAGAAGCCTAAGCATAGCGCCGCGAACCGGAACGCGGGATCGACTACCCCGGCGAAAACGCTCCGTAGATCTTCTGCCTACGCGGGCACCTAAAGCCAAAACGGACAAGAAGCGCGATGGACGGACACGCCACTTCCATACTGCTGTCCTGTAGCGGGTGGCCGAAACCATCTGAAAAAATTTGCACCGAAATCTTGAAACTCGATTTTCTCAAAATTAGATCATTTTCGTCAGTCGCCGGCAGGGACTGGCACAACCGCGGACGCGAGTTTCCGCGTCTCCATTCCATCTCGCTTTACGGAGGATTTGGTTATGAGAAACGACCTTGATTTTGCACCACTCTATCGCTCCAGCGTTGGCTTCGACCGCGTGTTCAATCTGCTGAACAACCCCCAGCGCCTGCAGGCGATCGATACCTGGCCACCCTATGACATCGTCAAGACCAGTGACGACGACTACCGCATCGAAATGGCGGTAGCCGGCTTCGGGGATGCCGATCTCGACATCATGCAGGAACGAAATGTTCTCGTCGTCAAAGGAAGCAAGGCTGAGGCGAAGGATGGCGAATATCTGCACCGCGGTATTGCCGGCCGATCTTTCGAGCGCCGCTTCGAACTGGCCGACCACGTGAAAGTGGAAGATGCCTCTCTGGTCAACGGGCTCCTGCGCATCGCTTTGAAGCGCGAAATCCCCGAGGCCATGAAGCCGCGCAAGATCACAATCGGAACGGCTGGCGAGCAGTCAGCGCCGCTGCAGATCGAAGCAGAGCGTCAGGTCGCGTAAGGCATCTGTCATGACGAAGCGGCTGGTAAAAAACTTCGTCGTGGAAATCAGAAGGCGTCGCGGCCGGAAATCGAAGCGTGCTGAAGGCACACTCATCGCCTGTGCATGCGAAAGACTGCAGTCGCAGCCATCTCTGATTGCCAAGCCATGATCGCACGCGGGGAGTGCACTCGGCGCTCCCCGGTTTCACCCAAAGACATTCGGGCAAAGAAGGGAGCAGCCAATGAAACACTATATGTTCGATAAACCCGTCCATATTCTTCTAGGGCTCGGTATCCCAACAGAGGTCAATTCGGTCATGCACGCCTACCAGGTTCTCATGGACTGGCGAAATCAACATGACCCGGCCCGCGAGTTGGCGCTGAAGGCCTGTCGGGCGGCCTTGATCGGTGATATTGACGCGCAGACGGCGCGGGCGGTCTTCGTCGCTTTCGCGGAAAGGCATGATCTGTTGGTGCCTGAAACCGGCGCCCTTATGGCCGAGCGAAGCAAGCGAAACAGCGATCCGCATATCCGGTAGAGAGGCGACCGTTGACAATATGCCAGGCGGCTGCCGAATGGAGGCAGCCTGACCCATCGTAAAGCTCTGAGTGGAAGGGCCCCGATCTCGGTATGATGTCCGTAACCGAGCGCTATGCGGCGAGGAGGCCTGGTGCTTCGATCTTCTCGAACATGCGCTCTAAATTGAGAAAGCAGATCATACCGGTGGGCTGTGCAATGATACCGTCGGCATAGCGCATACCGCTGGAGATGCTAACCTCGGGAACGGGTTGGAGCAAACTTGCCTCGATCGTCAGGATGTCAGAGACGCCATCTACGATCAACCCCATGGCCACTCCGTTAACTTCCGCAACGACAATGGCACTTCGCTCGTTCGCTTCGGTGCTTTTCATCCCAAGCTTATTGGCAAGGTCAACGATCGGAATGACTGTTCCGCGTAGATTCATGACGCCCACTACATCTGCAGGCACATGCGGGATCGGAGTGGCAGGACCCCATCCGCGTATCTCGCGGATGGTTTTCGTGCGGACGCAGAACTTTTGATCGTGTAGTCGGAAGGCAATGATCTCAAGCATCTCGCCAGCATCGATCGCGCTGTAACCCGAACTGATCATCAAACTCCTCCCAGCTTTCCTTGACCGCGGCATTGCAGGAGAAAGCTTTTGCCACCTTCCCCGCCAGACGTTTAGCCGGGGAGGTGGCCGGACGATGCATCGGGGCCGCCGCCATGACGGTTGCCGTTTGGCGCAACGCATGCCCAAGCTGGAACTGCGAGATCAGTTCCCGCAATCTGCCACTTTCACTAGCAAGCGACGCACCCGCAGCGCTGGTTTCCTCGACCATTGCCGCATTCTGCTGCGTCACCTGGTCCATCTGGTTGACGGCGGTGTTGACCTCGGCCAACCCGACCGACTGTTCTTTTGCCGATGTCGCGATCGAGTTCATGTGCTGATTAACCGTGACGATGTAACCTTCGATCGTCTTGAGCGCCTCGCCCGTATCGCTAACAAGCTTAACCCCGCTTTGGACTTCGGCCGAGGAACTGCGGATAAGATCCTTGATCTCACGCCGATCTTCACGTTCCTCTTGACTGTCCTCATCACCCGCCATGAACAGGTGACCGGCCGCAAGGTTGTCGGCGTCGTCGCGGGCATTGCCGGCACATGTCTCATCATCGGCATCGAGGCATTTCATGGGCTCTGGGAAGAACTACCGGCACAACTTGCCATCGTGGCCGCCACGGTGTGCTATGCTGGCGCCGCTATCTTCGGGCGGGGTTTTAAAGGGCTTGATCCGATGATGCCGGCGGCGGGGTCGTTGATCTGCGGTGCGGTTATCCTCATCCCGGTCAGTCTTGCTGTCGATCATCCTTGGACGTTGATTCCATCTCCGGCATCCATCCTCGCCCTGCTTGGCCTCTCGGTGTTTTCGACGGCCCTGGCGTTCGTCATCTATTTCAGGCTGGTTCGCACACTCGGTTCGGTCGGAACGACCGCCCAGGCATACCTGCGCGTTCCGATCGGCGTTGGAATTGGGATCCTGTTTCTAGGTGAAACAATGACCTCTACCGTCTGGATAGGTCTGGCCTGCGTCATCGTCGGAGTGGCAGCGATGACCATTCCTGCCGGCAAGCGAGCGCTGGTCGGATAGGGAAGTATGAGCGCCTCCCGGAGCGGCACTAGTCTTGTGTTGAAAACGTCCGCCCGAAAGACTCGCGCCAGTTGCGCGGAGCACTTCAAACTGGGTGCGTGCGGGGCCTAAGCCGGCTGCCGTTACCTGGTTCCACCGTCAACCAAAGCGTCACCGCACCCGACTTGGACAGACTTTCCGCGGTCTCATTGGAGGGTATTGGCCAGGGGGACAGGTTGCCAATCGCCACGACGTCGCCGACGCGGTTGCCAAGGTTCGCTGATGCAGTCTACAATTAAAGATGCTGAAATCGGCCCTCGGCTTCGGATTCTGAAACCTAACTCGCCTGAACAGGCGATTTAATTTTGGCGCCTCTTTTTCCCAGACTGAGAGTTCCCTCCGAAGCCGGGTCAGCCCTTAGTGGAAATCAACACGCTCACCGATGAGGAAACTGATGAAGACTGTGGTGATAATGATAGCTTTGCTACTTGGCGAAACAACGCTTGTACAGGCAGCTTCATGCGAAGGTAATTTTACGGTGTCGGGTGTGCCTATGCTCACGGCGCTCAGCTACCGCTCATGGCAAGAGTATCCAAAAGCGAGCGCGCCAGTGATTTTGAAGAGATTGGCACAGGGTGTAGCGGCGGAGGGCTTTTCGGGCATCAAGACCAATAAGGAACTCTCGTCGATCGACGCGTTTCAGGAAACCAGTGGCAGTGGTAGAGTTCAAACGCTCCGCGTCGTCGCACGCCAAAAAGGCTCAGGTGTCAGGGTAGATGTCGTCTTTGACATCCAGGCCGGCCAGCTCACCAGCAAGGATGTTGTCCGCAAGGGAATTTGTAATATCATTAGTGCAGCACGCTGAGTTGGTCTGTGCCTGCAGGATGGTTCTCGCGACAGAATTCCACGAGAACACCCCCCGCCGAAAAGCAACGTGTACCCCAGACGCCGAAACGGCCATCGCCCATTCCATGAGAATTTCGGCCGGATCAGCTTAAACAGAAAGCAATACAGCGGACTCTGTTGACACCAGCTGTCGTGCAGTCGAAAAGAATCTACCCGCACATGGAGATGATAATGGCTGACGAAACCGAAACAGGCGAGCAAATCGATGTTGTAGCAGCAGAGGCTCCAATAGAGGCCTCTGTGTCAAAGAAGCAGCGAGCGCCTCGTCGTTCCAGAGCCGAGATTGACGCAGCCGCAGCTGCAAGGTCACCAAAGGTTCGCCAGAAGCGGACTGCCCAAGCGGAAGTCGCACCAGTGAGCACAGCAACGACCGGACGTGCTGCCACGAAGAAAACGGCTGCCAAGGGCCTAGCAAATGCCAAGCCTGGTAGTCACCCGGCAACGTCGCCAGCGCCTGTCACCGCGAGTGATGAGATGGCTGATCTTCTTCAGCTTGAAGAAGACAACAAGAAACTTCGCCAGGCCTTGGCCGAAAAATTGCGTGCGGAAAATGCTGATCTGCGCAAGCGCCTGGGCGTTTGATTTCGCTGGGAGGTTGTTTGCTGCTCGCGCAATCGATCTCCGTCACTATCTAAAAGCCTAGTTTTTAAAATATCCTGGCTCGGCTTCCGAGCCAGGATGGAGCTGCCAGATTGATGCATATCTGTCGCTCAGAAAGAGCATTATGAAGTCACCTTGGAAATATCTAGCGCAACTGGTGTCACGGCAAAGATCCTCCGAGACAGCGGGTGAAAAAAGTGAGCCTATTAGCGCTCGCAGGCTTGTCGAAATAGAGCTGCGGCCAGCTTCGACTATCCTGCTCTCATCGCCGGAAGCTACCTCCGAAACCGCGCGAGTGAGTGAGGGCAAGCCTGAAGATCGCGTGACGGCGCCGTTGGCGATCGACAGCGTAATTGATCCCGAGACGCCCGGTCTGCGGCCGGACTTCACCTCAGCAGGTAAGGCCGAGGTGATACAGGAAAAAGAGCAAGCCAACCCCGACCCGGTCGAGCAGCTGCCAACGGGGGAGGTTGCTGTTCAGTTGCCGGAGCTTCGGCAGGCAAGGTTGAAGACCGCAAAGAAAGAGCCAACCGGCTCGCCCGTCGAATTTCCGGGCACCGTCAAGGACTTGCCCGTTACTACAGCATCTTCGACCCCAGACCGACTCTTTGACGACGCAAAAAGTTTGGATGAAGACATCAAATACCTCAAGGATCTGCTGGCGCAAAAGCTACGTATGCAGAATGCCCAGCTCAGGGAAATGCTCAAGCGCTTCGACCAATCCTGAGCACGCAAAGCGATAAACAGAGAATAAATAATGAGAACACAGCAGCGCAGTTTCGTCGTTGAAATCAAATCGGCACGCCGTCGATTAAAAACTCAGTCGAAATCGATCTGGGCCAACACTGATTTTGGAGCCCTTATTCGGGATACCGAGGCAACGCTTCCGTTTATGCAAAACGCAATTTCGGAGATCTCGGTAGACCGTGGCAATCTACCGCTCGAAACCAAACAGCAGATCGAAGTTGCTGATCTCGGCAAGGGTGGTGAAGAACGGCCTAGCGTGATGCCGTTGACGGTGTCCGACCAGACCGAGCGGCGTCAGCACGAAGAGGTCTCCACTGAGAGCGAAGTCTCAAAGGTGGCGGTACCCAAGCTGGAACACCACACAGTCAGGACGGTCAAAAATCCTCGAACAAGCCGCGCTTCTATTGCCGCGGATGCTAGGGAAATGCCTCCTGTTATGTCCGCGAACGATGTCATCGAGGTGCAGTATGATGAACTGGCATTCCTCGATGCAGAAAATCTCCGCCTTAGGCAGCTGTATGCAGAATACCTGTGGCAACAAAATGCGCAGCTTAAGCAAATGCTGGAGCGGTTTGAATGACGGGAGACGTTGGCAACATGGTTGTGGAGCAGTGCTCGGCGGTCTTGGGAGGAGACATTAATGCGTCCGCCCTCGTTAAAGTGACTTCTAACTAACGTTTGCGCCCATTTGGAAGTACCCGCTTCCCCGATGGTCATTCCTAGCCACCAACACTCCTGCCGACTACTCATCCGTGAAAGCACGCTTAAAAGGTGGCGAATGCCGTATTTCTTGGTCTCTCACAGCGCGTTGGTCGAGGCCGACGATGAAGCAAGCGCTGCCGCGAAAGTGTATGGCGATATATGCGATAATGAACATATAACCTTCAGTGTTACGGCCGATGAGCAGGTCACGACGAAAATAACGCTTCCAACGCGCACGAACACCGAACTCTATGCCCCTGGCTCTGTGCTGCCATCCCGCCAAGCCAGCCCGCTTGTCACCTCAGCGTCGCATGACTTGGACGGGCCGGTTGCCACGCTGGAACAGTCTCATTCAGCCCCTACCGGGTTTTTTCGTCGCGCTAAGAACTTTTTAGCTCGGTTCAAACCGGAATAGCCATTCCCGCTTTCATCGCAGCCAACCATCGCGGGTCCATCGATAATCGCATAATTGATTTTACTGCCAGGAGATGCCTATGTCCCATCCATGATTTGCAGGGAGAGAGCATCATGGAATACCGCCGTCTCGGAAAGTCCGGTTTGAAGGTCAGCGAGTTTTCGTTTGGATCCTGGGTGACGTTCGGCAAGCAGGTAGACGGAAGCGACGCAGTCAGTCTGATGGCTCACGCCTATGACAACGGCGTGAATTTCTTCGACAATGCTGAGGGTTACGAGAGCGGCAAATCCGAACTTGTCATGGGCGAGGCCTTGAAGACACTGGCTTGGAGCCGGGACAGCTTCATTGTTTCAAGCAAGGTGTTCTGGGGTGGTGAGAAGCCAACCCAACGTGGTCTGTCTCGCAAGCACGTGACGGATGCCGCCCATGCCGCGCTCAAGCGGTTGCAGGTGGACTACCTCGATCTCTATTTTTGTCATCGTCCCGACATCGACACGCCGATCGAGGAGACAGTCCGGGCCATGCATGACCTCGTCACCCAAGGCAAAATCTTATATTGGGGCACGTCGGAATGGTCCGCCCAACAACTGACAGAAGCCTACGCCGTAGCCCGTGATATGCGCATCACGCCTCCGACAATGGAACAGCCACAATACAACCTTTTCGAACGTCAGAAGGTCGAGGGCGACTATTTGCCACTCTACGATCTCATGGGTCTCGGTACGACGATTTGGTCGCCGCTTGCATCGGGAGTTTTGACCGGCAAATACAACAACGGCATGCCGAACGACAGCAGGATGAATTTGCCGGGCTATGAGTGGCTAAAGGAAAAATGGGGCAGCGATACGGGTCGTGCTCAGCTCGCACGGGTCAAGCAGTTGGCCGGCGTTGCAGACGAGATCGGCATCTCTATCACGCACCTGGCTCTCCTCTGGTGCCTTTCCAATCGGAATGTTTCGACGGTCATCCTTGGGGCATCGCGAATGAGCCAGCTGGAAGACAACCTCGCAGCGCTCGCCCATAAGAGCAAACTGACGCCCGAGGTTCTCGTTAAGATAGACACCATTGTCGGAAACAAGCCTGCATCACCGCATCGGTTTTAGCGCCATACATCTGATCGTCTCGTGTAGGCTCAGCGCCACCGGCATGTATAGGGATAGACTAAGGGCTCAAAGCCCTTGGTCGGATCCTTCGAGGCAAGAGTCAATCCTTGAAGGATCGCAGGGTTGATAGCACAACATTTTTAAAATATCTATTTTATATCTGTGAGTTCACGGTGAACCGCGACTTGCGGCATTCCCAATGCTATCCCGCTCGCCTGATCTGGGCGAGAACTTTCTGGCGAAAGACCTCTGCGGGCGTTTTGTAGCCGAGGCATTTACGCGGCGTTGAGTTTAGCCTGTTGCAGATCTCGACCAGATCGCTCTCGGTGATAGACAGCGGATTGACCTCTCTCG